>JAGAMG010000019.1 GCA_017624835.1 Lachnospiraceae bacterium | reverse complement strand
GCAGCAATGACATTTAGCCGGAAAGCATTTCTAAAGATTTTTGATAACAAAGAATTTACACAATTAGTGTATAGATAAAAATGAAAAAATACATTGTAAAAGAGAAAATAGGTATAGTGCCAACTTTTACTTGACTGAAACGAAATATATAGCTACAGATATAGATACTAGTATAGACTATAATTATTGTGTATCTGATTTGGGAATAAATATTTATGGTAGTATTGCTGACGTATCCGAGGATGAGGTAATAGATGTTTTAGTATTCTGTAAATGTATTGAGCCACATGCAACTCATTCCGACATCGCCCCCGGTACCTACACCATAAAAATCACAGCAGATACCACAGAGCAAGGTAGTGTAACCGAAACCATTACCCTCACCGTTACAGACCCTACACAGCCAACCATTCCTGATGCAACTCTTAATCCGGCTACTCCGGGAAATAATGGTTGGTACAAGGAGGCATATTTGGTTGCACCCACCGGATATACAATCTCAGATACGGAAAACGGAACTTTTGCAGCCCAGGTGAGTATTGCAAACGGTACACATACCAGTATTCCTTATTGGTTAAAATCAGATTCAGATTCAAGTGTAGTAGCGAAAACATATATCGGAACTGTAAATACAGATAGCGTACCACCGCAGAGACCCAGTGTAGCATTTGATGAAATAACTTATAATAGTGCGATTTTATCTGTAACAGCATCGGATGATTTGTCCGGAATTGCGAAGTATACCTTAACCTGTACCAATGCAGATGGGGCTGCTCCTATTATTGGAGCATTTGTTCCTACTAATGATGGTGGAACTGATAGTGGAACCTTTACGGTTACTGGTATGGAGCCCAATACTACATATACCTTTAAGATTGTAGTAGAGGACAATGCAGGAAATAGTTTCAGCATGTCAGGTGGAGAAGACTTGACAGTAACCACTGCAAAAGAGAGTCTGGCAGGAGCAACCGTTGCTTTGAAGAATGGCGTTTCTTATACCTATGACGGATTAGCAAAGGAGCCTTCTGTAAGTGATTTGACAGTTACTTTAAATGGAAATGAAATTGCATTAAACAACACTGATTATTCTATCAGCTATGCCAATAATACAGATGCAGGAAATCTTGCAAATATAACCATTACCGCATCGGACAGCAATCCTACCTATACCGGAGCAGCTTCCGGTACCTTCGCCATTGGTAAGCGCACTTTGACCATTACGGCAAGTGATCAGACCATCAATAAGGGCGGTGCTATTGCGCAGGGAACTTCTAATGTAACTTATTCTGAGACATTGGCAGATAGTTCGGCAGCAGAGCATAATTTGAATGCCATTACTTTGACAGCGGACACTGCTACAAAGAAGATAACCGCATCCGGTGCTAAGATTGTACGTGGTGCGAACAATGAGGATGTAACAGCAAACTATAATATTAGTTATGTGCCAGGAACACTTACAATCCTTGATGCAGGTATTACGATTACTGCAAAAAATTCCATTGTATATGATGGTGCAGCAGTAACTATTGGCACAGGTACTGACAATGATATTACTTATACCCTTACTGATTGCAGCAATGCGGAGGTAGCTTGGTATGCGAAGTCTGATTTAGTAAATGCATTAGCCTCTGCGCCGAGCAATGCAGGAACATATGTGGTAAAAATTACTGCAAATACCGTATTGGGAACAACTGTAAATAGTACAAAAGAATTTGAAATTCAACAATTACCTTTAACCGCAACGGTACAGAATCAAACTCTTACCTATGGAGATAACCCTAGTGTATTAATTAACAGTGTTGTATATAGCGGATTTGTAAATGGAGAGACGGATGCCGTGGTAAGCGGCGCACCTGTATATTCCACCAATTATGTACAATATGGTGATGTGACAGGTACCTATACCATTACTGCAAGTATGGAAAATGTAGTGGCATCCAACTATAACATTACGGTAGTACCCGGTAGCTTAACTATAAATCCGCTTCCCGTAACCCTTAGCTGGTCAGGACATACCGGCAGAACCTATGGGGATGGGCAGGAAGTTACGGCTACAGTATCCAATCTTTTAAATAATGATGCAGTGCAGGTAACCGTTGAAAATGGCAATCAAACCGCGGTAGGAACCCATACTGCAAAGGCGGTGGCACTTACCGGAGCAAAGGCAGTGAATTATACCTTGACCGGTACGGTAACAGAACAAGCCTATACCATTGCTAAAGCAGCAGCATTAACCGGAATTTCAGCAGAGAAAAAGGTGCGTTATACCGAAAGCACCGGCGAGCTACAGCTTGCAGAACTGCTGCTGACCAATGTAGGAAATCCCAGGATTACTGCTGCCACAGAAAAGACGGATAGCAATAATATCCTAAGTGGTGTTACCTTTACAGCGGGAAGCATTAGT
The DNA here is from genome assembly GCA_017624835.1 of Lachnospiraceae bacterium. Taxonomy (GTDB): domain Bacteria; phylum Bacillota; class Clostridia; order Lachnospirales; family Lachnospiraceae; genus Acetatifactor. The sequence continues at coordinate 34,284 of JAGAMG010000019.1, read as the reverse complement.
TATACCTTAGGCACTTTGACAAATGCAAATGTGGATGATACCGCTCAAATTGAAGTTACAGTAACCAGTGATACTCATGAAGATATTACAGCGGCTGTAACAATTCAAGTTGTGGATAAGTATGTGGTGGATGATAAGCTTACATTGACCATAGCAGATATGCCCTATGGTACGAGTCCTGCACCAGCAGGTAGCCTTACAGGAACTGCACAGGGGCAGCCGGTAGAAGTCTTTACTTATAAAAAGCAGGGTGAGGATGCTTATCAGACATTGGAGGCATTACAGAATAGTTCCGGTTATCTGCCGGCAGGTACTTATCTGGTTAAGTATGCTTATGAGGATGATGAACAAATCGGAACCAAAACCGCCACATTCCAAGTAAATCCCAAGGCGCTTACGGTACAGGTAAGTGTGAGAGGAGTAACAAAGGAATATGATAGAACTACTACAGTCAGTGGAACAGAACAGCCTCAATTAATCATTTCCGGTTGCGTGGGAAGTGAAACAGCTGTTTTAGACAATAGTAATGTTGTGTTCCAATATGCGGATTACAATGCAGGTACCAATAAGACAATTACAGCATCCGGTATTAAATTGGCAGCAGGGGAAGCTGTAAATGAAAATTACACCATTGCAGATACAGCTTCCGGAGCTGGCGCAGTAATTGTACCTAAAAATGTTACTATTAGCCCGGATAAAACGTATACTAAGGTATATGGTTCTCTTGACCCTGCGATTGCATATCAGGCAGAGGGATTATTAACCGGAGATAGTATAAGCGGTTCCTTAAAAAGAGTAGTGGGTGAAAAGGTTGGAAATTATGGCTATGATGTAAGTGGATTGACAAATGGTAATTATACCATTAAGCTTGCTGAGGATGCATCCATGTTTACCATTACAGAGGCAGAAGCAACCCTTACAATCAATAGTAATGTAGTAACGCAAAAAGCTGGTAGTCAGGTAAAATTGACAGTGACTGCTCAAAATAAGAAGGAACTTCAGGCAGCAGATACAACCCATCCGGCAACAATTTTCCTGGAGGGAGTAAGCTTTATTGCAAAAGGAGATGGTATCTTTGAAGGCGTATATACCATACCGGCAGATGCAAAAGCGGGAGCGCAGATTACTCTTACGGTAAAGACTACTGATAAAAATTATAAGTCTGATACCGTGGCAGAATTGATTCTTACTGTCAGTCAGGGAGAAAAAGAAAATCTGCCCACACCTACTGAGGTAAATGGTGCAAACTTCAAGCTGGAAATGGAAAAGGGAATAACCACTGTGCCGGAAACCTTTAAGTACAATCCTTTGTTAAATACAGTGGAAAAGATCACTACAGTATTGAAACAGGAGATTCTGAAACAGGAAGTGGTGGCAGATAAGACTTTAGTTTATGATGTGACCTTGCAATGCAGTTCGGATGGTGGAAAGACCTGGGATAAAGCGGATAAAGACCATTGGCCTGCAAGTGGTAAGCTGACAGTACTCCTTCCTTATCCGGAAGGCACAGGAAAGGATACCCATGAGTTTACTGTGGTGCATATGTTTACAACCTCTGATTTTGGAAAAACTCCGGGAACAACGGAAAATCCTGTTGTAACCAAGACGGATGCAGGATTACAGTTCCAGGTAACCGGTTTGTCCCCGATTATGGTTGGCTGGAAAGAGATTGCAGCTGAGGACGAAACTCCAAAGGATGAACCACAGCAGGGACAGCCTCAGAAACCGGATTCCGGAAATGGAGGTTTTGGTGATGCTGAGGAGGAGACAGAGTCTGAAGAAAATGATGCCGAAGAAAGCGATACCGAAAAGAATACAGGGAAAATCAAGGATAATGTACCCAACACAGGGGATAGCAGCCAATTAGAACTGTGGATTGCTTTTATGATAGTACTCCTATCTGTAGGTGTAGTAATATTGTTTAATAAAAAGTCCGGCAACTATAAGTAGGCAAGAACTGTTGCAAGTTTATCAAAGGATAAATGCATAGTAACATAGCAGAAAAATGATAGTGATATCAACAGAGAAGGTCTGTAGCAAGGAAATAAATCATTGCTACAGACCTTTTTGAATGTCAAGTTTGTTAATTTAATTATGGGATTTAATAAGTTTATAGGGACTTATTAAATTTGTTGGGGTTGGAACCCATTATGCAATTGGGTATACATTTCCTTTACATAGGGCATGCAATCCTTATGGATTTTAAATCCGGTGCCATCCGACATAATTGCTTTGCGGAATTTCAGCTTGGAAATATGACGACAATTAATGATTGTTTTGTCGGAAGGTGCCACAAAGACAGGATGCCCCTCAATTTGCGCAAAAAGATTTAATGCGGAGTCTGCAATCTGAATTTTGCGACCGTCAGTAAGAGTAACCCATACATGAAATTCGTCTTCAACCGCATAGAAAAAATCTTCCTCAGAGATGTAATAGGTTTGCTTTTCATCCCGTAGCTCAATCAAAACAGGTGCTTGTTTTTTGATTTCCAAAGCACGGTCAATACTTTCGGAAAGCTCAGGAACCTTAATCGGTTTATCGAGGTAACTGATATTCCCTTGGGAAAGAATGTTTTCAGGGAGTGTCTGCTCCCGATAATTAATATCAGAGCAACACAAAATCATAGGAGAAACAATTCCTTTCTCAGTTAGTGTCATAACCATATCCATTCCAGTGATTCCTTCTGTCCGACACATATCAATATAATAAGCATCATAAGTAAGAGTTGCCTCTAAAAGAGCCTTGGCATTTCCGTAAGAATCAATATAAAGATTGCCGGTGGAGGAAAGTCTTTTGTCAGATTCTCTGGATAACAACCGCTCCATTTGTTTTCTGTCTGCTATATTGTCATCACAAATTGCAATATGCATAAAATCATCCCTTTTTTTGTAAAAAAATAACTATCCCAAGGCGCCAAATTATCCTTTGGATAGTTACATTTTACCATAAATCTTACATTACGAAAAGCACAAAAAAGCAACAATCAAAATTTGCACCCCTAAAATCCCCGGCATCCCATACTTAAAATACCAATGCTTCGTCTTATGACGAAATTTCTGCATTCCCAATATACAACCAAGACTACCACCCAGCACTGCAGTCATAAAAAGTGAAGCCTCCGAAATCCTCCAAGCCCCCTTAATAGCCCTTTTCTTATCAACCCCCATAATAACAAACCCAATCAAATTAATTACCACCAAATAACCGATTACCACAACCAAAACAATACCACCAATTCTATCCATTCCAATTTTCTCCAATTATATCCATAATCACAGTAATGCCAAAATCGCCATTTAATACACCTAATGCATCCACCCCTTAAGCTACATTCCACACGCTTCGCTTACAACCTTTTGATTTTAAATAGTTGATTTAAGCTTGTTTTTTAGCCGTTGAAAAAAGCAGGGCGCCTAGTCGCTATATGCTATAAGCAACCCTTGAAAAACGTCGGCACTTAGCGAGGACAGCCTCAAAGAGGCGCATCCGAGCTTAGTACCGCTACGTTTTTCACGGAGCGAAAGCGCGTTGCGATAGCATATAGTGGCTAGACGCCCGGAACATTCAACACAAAAACTTAAATCAACTTCTCACCCTGCTCCTGCATCTTCATAGCACGAACCTTGCAGGACAATCCAAACAGGTTGATAAAGCCTTCTGCATCATGATGATCATATAAATCACCGGTAGTAAAGGAAGCAATGCTCTCATTGTACAGAGAGTAAGGAGAAGTAGTACCGGCCTTGATAATGTTGCCTTTGTAGAGCTTGAACTTAACTTCACCGGTTACATATTCCTGAGTCTTCTCAATGAATGCCTGCTCTGCTTCACGAAGAGGAGTGAACCATTTTCCTTCGTATACAAGGCTTGCAAATTTGCTGCCCATTTCCTTCTTCAAAGCGTAAGTGTCACGGTCTAAAATAAGCTCCTCTAACTGCTGATGTGCTTCCATAAGGATGGTTCCACCGGGAGTCTCGTATACACCACGGGACTTCATACCTACAACACGGTTTTCAACGATATCGATGATACCGATACCATGCTTGCCGCCCAGCTCATTTAAAGTGCTGATAATTTCAGAAACCTTCATTTTCTTACCGTTAACGGAAGTAGGAACACCCTTTTCAAAGGTCATGGTTACATATTCGCCTTCTTCGGGAGCCTTCTCAGGAGTGGTTCCCAATACTAACAGATGGTCAAAGTTAGGCTCATTTGCAGGATCCTCCAACTCAAGACCTTCATGACTGATGTGCCAGATGTTACGATCACGGCTGTAGGAAGTATCAGCGGAGAAAGGAAGGTTAATACCATGTGCCTGGCAGTATGCAATTTCAGACTCACGGGAATCCATATCCCACTTGTCATTTCTCCATGCAGCAATAATCTTAATATCAGGAGCCAGAGCCTTAATGCCTAACTCAAAACGAATCTGATCATTTCCCTTACCGGTAGCACCGTGGCAAATAGCAGTAGCACCTTCTTTTCTGGCGATTTCAACTAACTTCTTAGCAATCAAAGGTCTTGCCATGGAAGTACCTAAGAGATATTTGTTCTCATAAATAGCGTTAGCCTGTACACAGGGAACAACATATTCATCGCAGAACTCATCAATTACATTTTCAATGTAAAGCTTGGATGCGCCACAGAACTTTGCTCTTTCTTCAAGACCATCCAATTCCTCTGCCTGACCACAGTCAACGCAGACACAGATTACTTCATAATCGAAGTTTTCCTTTAACCAAGGAATGATTGCGGTAGTATCAAGACCACCGGAATAAGCTAAAATAACTTTCTCTTTCATGTGAAATGCCTCCATATAAAATATGTATATTTATGTGTTTTTTTCAATCTGAAACTACTATACAACATTCTTTAAGGAATTGCAAGCAGAAAAGTTGCATAAAATATTTCTTTTTATGAATAAAAAACATTAAAATATGCACATGTTTGCATAAAACAAAAGTGCATGCGCATAAATATGCATAAAACAAAGAAAACTACTGTCAAAGCACTCATCACAAATGTCTAAATTATTCAAAGAAAAACAAAAGAATATAAAAAAGGCAGATAACCGAAGTTATCTGCCAACATAGCTGAATGAAATAGGTGGGTGACAATCCACATCTCCTAACAAGGGCGACGGCCGCCTGTTCCGTCCTCAGATTTCATTCAAAATATTTTATGTTTGGTGTAAGCTAATTATACATGATTTAGGTATGGTGTCAAGGGTTTTAATCTCTTTTTTCAATCTTTTTGAGTGTACCTTTTTCTATATAACGTTCTGCATTACATGTACTCAATAAATGCAAGGTTTTAGCAAAACATTTACCACTTGCTGAAACCTTGATAGCAACACGAAGGTATTCATTTGCTATTTTGTATAGCTTTACAAAGAGCAGAGAAGAATCCTTTGGATTTTTGCCTACATAGTCCGGTGAATTTATTATATTTTCTATTTCTGAGAAATATTTTTCATATTCATAGGGATGGCGATTTTTAATATGTTCTATATTTGATTCTCCAATATATATAGGAGTATTGGGACAGAACTCTAACCCTAAAGTATTTATAACTTGTGGTGTAATATATCCAATTATTTGCATGGGGTACTTCCTTTATTTGAAAATAAAAAACGGAAATTAGGTTTTGATTTTTGAAACAGAATTATATAGATTGATTAAAATAATTCGAGTTGAATGTTTTTTTATTAATAATCAAAATATAGCATATACAATATACGATGTCAACATACCAACTTGTAAATATACACTAAAAGGAATAAATATACAATAATAAGCGATTTATACATGCAAAAATGCATAAAAATACAACCATAATAAAAATTTTTGCATAAAAATGAAAAAAACAGTGGACATTTATGCAAAAAGTGGTATTATTACAAAAGATACATTTTTTTAACAAGGTTTTTATTAAGTAAGAAAAGGTGAAAATTTGTGCTTGCGCCCAAGTTTCGGAGAGGGAGCAAGAATGGAGGATTAATATGATTAAGGTAGGAATTATTGGTGCTACCGGATATGCCGGCGGCGAGCTTGTAAGAATTTTAATGAATCATAAGGAAGCGGAGATTGTATGGTACGGTTCCAGAAGCTACATAGATAAGAAGTATTATGAGGTTTACCAGAATATGTTTGAAATTGTGGAGGACATCTGCAAGGATGATAATCTACAGGAACTGGCAGAGCAGGTGGATGTGATTTTCACTGCTACTCCCCAGGGATTTTTGGCAGGTCTTTTGACAGAAGAAATATTATCCAAGGTAAAGATTGTGGACTTGTCCGCAGATTACCGTATTAAGGACGTGGCAACCTACGAGAAATGGTATGGAATTGAGCATAAGTCCCCTCAGTTTATTGAGGAAGCAGTATACGGACTTTGTGAGGTTAACCGTGGAAAGATTACGGATAAGACCCGTCTGGTTGCAAATCCCGGATGTTATACAACCTGTTCCATTTTGACAGCATATCCCTTGGTAAAGGAAGGTCTGATTGATGTGGATACCTTGATTGTGGATGCAAAATCAGGAACCTCCGGCGCAGGACGTGGTGCAAAGGTGCCCAATCTGTTCTGTGAAGTAAATGAGAATATTAAGGCTTACGGTGTGGCAAGTCATCGTCATACTCCTGAGATTGAGGAGCAGCTTGGTTATGCTGGAAACTGTAATGTAACCATTAACTTTACCCCTCATCTGGTTCCCATGAATCGCGGTATTCTGGCAACAGAGTATGCGACTCTTAAGAAAAAAGCCGATGGCAGTTTACCTACCTATGAGGAAGTAAAGGCAGTTTACGATAAATATTATAAGGAAGAAAAGTTTGTCCGTGTGCTGGATAAGGGTGTATGTCCGGAAACCAAATGGGTGGAAGGCAGTAACTATGTGGATATCAACTTTGTGATTGATGAGCGTACCGGACGTATCATTATGATGGGTGCCCTTGACAATCTGGTAAAGGGTGCAGCAGGTCAGGCAGTACAGAATATGAATATTCTCTTTGGCTTGAAAGAGAGTGAAGGATTGGAGTTAGTGCCTTGTTTCCCGTAAATAAAGTTTTGACAGGGACGAAATGACAGGAAAACAGACAGAACGTATCAATAGAGAAGATATCAATAGAGAAGATAAGAAATAAGGAAGTAAAGAATTATGAGCAACAAACAGTTTACCATTCGCACCATGACAATTGAAGATTATGATGGGCTTCGTGCTCTCTGGATGACCATTAAGGGATTTGGTATCCGAAGCATTGATGATTCCCGTATTGGCGTGGAAAGATTTTTGAAGAGAAATCCGGAAACCAGTGTGGTAGCAGTAGCAGAGGACGGTTCCATTGTTGGAGGGATTCTCTGCGGACATGACGGACGAAGAGGGTGCCTGTACCATGTATGCGTTCATGCGGATTACCGAAGAATGGGAATTGGTAAGGCGATGGTAGTTCACTGTATGAATGCTCTGAAGGCAGAGGATATTAATAAGGTAAGTCTCATTGCATTTACCAAGAATGATGTGGGAAATGCATTCTGGAACTGCATCGGCTGGACCAAGCGCCAGGATTTGAATTACTATGACTTTACCTTAAATGAGGAAAATATTACAGCGTTTAATCAATAGTAGTGTGAATAGGAGGTACATATTATGAAACAGATACCCGGTGGTGTAACCGCAGCAAAAGGCTTTATGGCAGCAGGCGTAGAGGCTGCTATTAAATATCAGAATCGTAAAGACATGGCTCTTGTGGCAAGTACCGTGCCCTGTAAGGTGGCAGGAACTTTTACCACTAATGTAGTAAAGGCAGCTCCTGTACTTTGGGACAAAAATGTAGTGGAAACATCTCCTTTTGCCCAGGCAATTGTCGTAAATTCCGGTGTGGCAAATGCATGTACCGGTAAGCAGGGCATGGATATTTGTGAGGAGGAAGCAAAGTGTGCAGGAAAGCTTTTGGGCATTCCCGCAGAGGCAGTATTGGTAGCATCCACCGGTGTTATCGGTATGCAGCTTCCCATGGACAGAATTACCGCAGGTATTGAAAAATTAGTAGCTGCCAAGGCTGACACCTTAGAGGCAGGTCTGGAAGCAGCAAAGGCAATTATGACCACCGATACCGTACATAAAGAGATTGCAATGGAAGTAGAAATCGGTGGCAAGACTGTTACCATCGGCGGTATGTGCAAGGGCTCCGGTATGATTCATCCCAATATGTGTACCATGCTGGGCTTTGTGACCACGGACCTTGCCATTGAAAAGAATCTGTTGCAGGAGGCTTTAAGTCAGATTGTTAAGGATACCTTCAACATGATTACTGTGGATGGCGATACCTCCACCAATGATAGCCTTTTGGTAATGGCAAACGGACTGGCTGGCAATGACATGATTACGGAAAAGGGAGAAAATTATCAGATTTTCGTAGATGCTTTGTACTACATCTGTGAGTTTTTAGCAAAGAAAATGGCAGCTGACGGAGAAGGTGCAACCAAGCTCTTTGAGGCAAAGGTAGTAAATGCCAAGAGTAAAGAGGATGCAAGAACATTGTCCCGCGCAATTGTAGCAAGTAATCTGTCAAAAGCAGCAATTTATGGCTGTGATGCTAATTTTGGACGTTTCTTGTGCGCAATGGGATATTCCGGAGCGCAGTTCGACCAGAATGATGTGGAGCTCTTCTTTGAAAGCAAGGAAGGACGCTTACAGGTATTTGATAAGGGAACTCCCATTGTCTTTGATGAAGAATTGGCAGTAAAGATTATGAAAGCTGACGAGGTCACGATTTTTGTGGATATGCATGAGGGTAGCGAGTCAGCAACTGCATGGGGCTGCGATTTGACCTATGATTATGTAAAGATTAATGCGGATTATCGTTCTTAATAATTAATGCATAAGAAAAAGCATAGTGGAGGGGATAACTTGGAATATCAGGATTATGTTCAGATGGGGCTGAATGGAGATGCCCCCTTGAAATTAATTTTGTGTGGTAATGTGGAAGAAGCCAATGGTGATAAGGTTGGTGTGGTGTCAGTAGTATTTGCTACCAATGATAAGGTATTAGCGGAGCAGAAAATGCAGGAGCTTGCAGAGGGTAACCCTGAAAAGTATTATATGGTTTATAGTGTGCCGTTGGATACTGACTTGACGAACTCATCCCATTATCCTTCCATTGAAATTACGAAGGAAGACTTACAATAATATAATTTAAAATTATATAGTACAGAAGAAATTTATGATTTAGATTTTGAGATAAGAAAAATCAGAAAGTGAGGGAAATCATGGAAAAGGATATGGAAAAGGTATTAGAGAAGGCAGAGGTGCTTATCGAGGCACTTCCTTATATACAGAGATTTAACCGTAAGATTATCGTTGTAAAATACGGCGGAAGTGCTATGAGCAACGAGGAATTACAGAGAAACGTTATCAAGGATGTAACGCTCCTTAAGCTGGTTGGCTTCAAGCCCATTATCGTTCACGGCGGCGGTAAGGAAATCAGCCGTTGGGTTGGAAAGGTAGGCAAGGAAGCAAAGTTCATCAATGGTCTGCGTGTTACCGATGAAGAAACCATGGAAATTGCAGAAATGGTATTGAATAAGGTAAATAAGCAGCTGGTTACCATGGTAGAAGAGTTGGGCGTTAAGGCTGTCGGTATCAGCGGTAAGGATGGCAATCTCTTACAGGTGGAAAAGAAATATTCCGACGGTCAGGATATTGGCTTTGTAGGTGAGATTACCAATGTAAATCCTAAGGTTCTTTATGATTTGCTGGAGAAGGATTTCTTACCCATCGTTGCACCTATCGGACTGGATGAGAATTTCCTGACCTACAATATCAATGCGGACGATGCAGCATGTGCCATTGCTAAGGCTGTTCAGGCTGAAAAGCTGGCATTCCTGACAGATATTGAAGGTTTATACAAGGATATCAATGATAAATCCTCCTTTATTTCCAGAATTACTGCATCCGAGGCGGAGGAGTTAATCAATGGCGGTTACATCGGAGGCGGTATGCTTCCTAAGCTGACCAACTGTACCTCCGCTATTAAGAGCGGTGTAAGCCGTGTACATATTTTGGACGGAAGAATTCCCCACTGCCTGCTTTTGGAGATTTTTACCAAGCATGGGGTTGGGACAGCAATGGTGTCCGATGAGGATGATTTGGTAACCGGAGTGCAGAGAGACAAATTCTAAACCTGGGTTAAATCTATTTTTTGAAATGGAGAATAAAGCTATGAGCATGAAAGAATACATAGAAGAAGCGGAGCAGGCTCTGCTTCATACCTATAATCGTTATCAGATTGTACTGGATAAGGGCGAGGGCGTTTATTTGTACGACATGGATGGTAAGAAATACCTTGATTTCTGTGCAGGTATTGCAGTATTTGCTTTGGGCTATGGCAATGAGGAATATAACAATGCCCTGAAAAATCAGATTGATAAGTTGATTCACACCTCTAATTACTATTACAATGTACCCACCATTGAGGCGGCTAAGAAGCTGAAGGCAGCTTCCGGTATGGATAGAATCTTCTTTACCAATTCCGGTGCAGAGGCAATTGAGGGTGCAATTAAGGCTGCAAGAAAGTATGCATATTTGAAGGATGGGCATACTGACCATGAAATCATTGCCATGAATCATTCCTTCCATGGCAGAACCATGGGAGCTTTGTCCGTGACAGGTAATCCTAAGTATCGTGAGGCCTTTGAGCCCATGATTGGCAATATTAAGTTTGCGGATTTGAATGATTTTGACAGTGTACTTGCAAATGTAACCGATAAGACCTGTGCCATTATTATGGAAACCGTGCAGGGTGAAGGTGGTATGCTGCCTGCAACGGAAGAATTCCTTAAGAGTGTGCGTGCCCTTTGTGATGAAAAGGATATCCTGCTGATTTTGGATGAAATCCAGTGTGGCGTGGGCAGAACAGGATATATGTATGCTTGGCAGAAGTATGGTGTGAAGCCGGATATTATGACTACTGCAAAGGCTTTGGGCTGTGGCGTGCCGGTAGGAGCCTTCCTGATGACGGAGCATGTGGGACAGAACTCGCTGGTTGCAGGAGACCACGGAACCACCTATGGTGGAAATCCTTTGGCAGGAGCAGCAGTAGAAAAAGTTCTTGATTTATTTGAGAAGGACCATATAATAGAACATGTGAGAGAGGTGGCTCCTTATTTGGAACAGCGTCTTGACGAACTGGCAGCAAAGTATGACTGTATTACAGAACGTCGTGGTGCAGGGCTGATGCAGGGCTTGGTATTTAACCGTCCTGTGGCAGAGGTAATCAATAAGGCTTTGGAAAAGGGCTTAATCCTGATTAATGCAGGAGCAAATATTGTTCGTTTTGTTCCTCCTCTCATTATTACCAAAGAGCATGTGGATGAGATGATTACCATTTTGGATGATTGTATTTGGAGTTAACTTTATGCATTTAAAATCAAGATTTTTTGCAACAGCAGCTGTGCTTGCCATGGCTGCTGCTGCGGTATATGGAAGTACCTTGGAAATGAGCAGTAAAGAAGAATCGGAGACAGAGTTGTCTTGGTTTGATGACAAGGAAACCATTTATTTTTGGTATTCTGACGATACCTTAACCAATTATATTAGCAGTGCGGCGGTAACCTTTGGAGAAAAAGAGGGAGTCAGGGTAATACCTGTACTGACCGATGATAGTGAGTATCTGGAAGCAATCAATAAAGCTACCATGCATTCGGAACAGACACCGGATGCTTATCTGATTAGTAACGATTCCTTAGAAAAAGCTTATTTGGCAACCCTTGCAACGGAAATAATGGATAGCGAAAATGTCTGTACGCAGGAAAATTTCCCTAAGGCAGCATTGGATGCGGTTTCCTATGAGGGAAAATACATTGCTTATCCCATGTATTATGAGACCAGTGCATTTGTATATAATCAGACTTATTTGGAAACTTGGGCAAAGCAGCAGGCGGAAAAGGCAGTCGCCAGTGAGGGCAGTGCCGGTATTGATGAAAATACAGGAGAACCCATAGGAGGCGCTAATCTGGATCAGGCAGCAGTGGATGCCAAGACTGTAGAATATTTAGAGGATGTAGTACCCCATACCGTGGATGAAATTCTAAACGTGGCAGATACCTTTGATGTTCCGGAAGGAGTGGAAGGTATTATGAAATGGGATGTTTCGGACATTTTTTATAATTACTGGATTGTAGGTAATTACATGATTGTAGGTGGGGACACCGGAGAGGTAGCAGAAAAGACCAACATTAACAATGAAGAAACCATAAAGTGTTTAGAGGTATATAAAGCCTTAAATCAATTCTTTTCCATTGAGTCCGATACCATAACCTATGATTCTGTGGTACAGGATTTTATTGACGGTAAAACCGTATTTACCATCGGAACCTCGGATGTGGTAGCTAAATTAGCGAAAGCCAAGGAAGAAGGAATATTGGCATTTGATTACGGTATTACCGTGATGCCGGATATCAGTGAGGAATTGAAAAGTCGTTCCATGTCCGTAACCAATGGAATCGTTGTAAATGGTTATTCGGAGCATGCGGAGCTTGCCAATCAGTTTGCTGCTTATTTGGTAGACGAGTATGCAAATACTCTGTATGAGAGAACCGGAAAAATGTCCGCTAATAAGAATGTGAATAAGGAACAGGCGCAGGTGCAGAGTTTTTTTGCAGAATATGCAGACAGTGTTCCGTTGCCCAAAATGATGGAAACCGGGAATTTCTGGCTTCAGTTGGAAATTTTGTTTTCCAAGGTTTGGAACGGAGGCGATGTGGCTGAGTTAGTACAGGAGTTAGCGGATAACATGGCTCTACAGATAGGCGAGGCCAAGTAAACGATAGTAAATGAATAAGAAACCAATCATGGGATAAAATACTAGCAGATAAAAAAGAAAGGCGGTATTTTCCATGATTGGTTTTTTGATTGCGTTGATTTCGGGGGCGTTGATGAGTGTTCAGGGTGTTTTTAATACTCAGGTAACTAAGGCTTCCGGTATTTGGGCTGCCAGTGCATTTGTACAGTTTACAGCCCTTTTGGTGTGTCTGGGGGCATGGTTTCTGACAGAAAAAAATTCACTGATGCAGGTATTTCAGGTACAACCCAAGTATATGCTGCTTGGCGGCGCTATCGGAGCCTTTATTACTTATACGGTAATCAAAAGTATGGAACTGTTAGGACCTGCCAAAGCAGTTATGCTGATAGTGATAGCCCAGCTGATTGTGGCATATATTATAGAGCTGTTTGGTATGTTTGGAGCAGAGAAGCAGCCATGGGAATGGAGAAAGGCTTTAGGTATGGCAATTGCCATTGTGGGAATTGTGATTTTTAAGAAATCTTAAGGAATCCATTTCAAGAAACTTACTTGTAAAATAAGGGTAATTACTTTACAATTAAAATTACCGGCATAGAGAGGCAATCCTTTTTATTGGCGATACTGTTATCGCGATGAAAGGGTCTATGATGAGTAAAAAGAAAAAGTGGATATATAATAGTAAAATTGCGGCAAAAGCGGTAAGTATTGCCGCAGGGTTTTTGTATTTGTTTTTACTTGCGGGATGCGGCTCCCAAGATAAGGCAATTGTGTTGTTGGGGCAGGAAAACCGGCAGGAGATTAAGGAATCTGAAACGGAGCCGGAGGATGGTTTGAGTGCATCTTCCACAGACGATTCGGCGGGAAGTATGGAAGTAGCCGGCGAATTGTCCGAACGCAGTGCTGATGTCCGGGAAATGATATATGTGCATGTCTGCGGTGCAGTGGTGTCTCCGGGAGTGGTGGAGTTACCCCGGGGAAGTCGTGTGGAGACTGCACTTTTAGCGGCCGGTGGCTTTGCGGAGAGTGCTGCAGAGGATTATGTAAATCTTGCATCCAAAGTAGAGGATGGGCAACAGCTTTACTTTCCCACCATAGAGGAAGTAGAGGCGCTTCTTAGCGGAAACGGAGGCTTGTTATCCGGAATGGAGTCGGGGAAACAGGGCGGTCAGGATGCTGCACAGGAGAGCGGTAAAGTAAATATTAATACCGCGGATGTTTCACTTCTGTGTACCTTGCCGGGAATCGGGGAAGCAAGGGCGCAGGATATTATAACGTATCGTGAGGAGCATGGTGCTTTTCAAAGGATAGAGGATATTATGCAGGTATCCGGAATCAAACAAAGTGCTTTTGAGAAAATTAGTGATAGGATTATGGTACGGTAGAGCGTACTGAGGGAGATAGAAAGGGCAGAGAGGAAATGGCTGAAAAGAAAGTTTTGGTTGTGGATGATGAAAAGTTGATTGTGAAAGGTATCCGGTTTAGCCTGGAGCAGGATAATATGGTGGTGGATTGTGCATATGACGGGGAGGAAGCAGTGGAGCTTGCCCGTAACAATCAATATGACATTATTCTTTTGGATGTGATGCTTCCTAAGCTGACGGGATATGAGGTATGTCAGCAGATTCGGGAGTTTTCCGATGTGCCCATTATTATGTTGACCGCAAAGGGCGAGGATATGGATAAGATTCTGGGATTGGAATATGGTGCAGATGATTACATAACTAAGCCTTTTAATATCCTGGAGGTAAAGGCAAGAATTAAAGCAATTATGCGACGTATGGAACCTAAGGGAAATGCTAAGGAGACTACTAATGTGATTGAAAGCGGAGATATGCGTCTGGATTGTGAGGGCAGAAGAGCTTTCATTGCAGGAAAGGAAATTGGGTTAACTGCTAAGGAATTTGAGGTGCTGGAGCTTTTGATGTTAAATCCCAACAAGGTTTATAGCAGAGAAAGTCTTTTGAAGCTGGTTTGGGGAGCGGATTACCCCGGAGACGTGCGGACTGTGGATGTTCATATCAGAAGACTGCGTGAAAAGATAGAGGCTCATCCCAGTGAACCCAAATATGTGCATACAAAATGGGGAGTAGGTTATTATTTTTGCAATGAATAAAAGAAGCCGCTGAAAGATTTGGAAGGTTACTATGAATACAAAAATATGGGAAAAGCTGGAGCAGATGGTAATGCTTCGAAGCCTGCGTGCGAGAATCTTTGTAATTGTTTTGGTAGTTGGTATTGTGCCAAGTGTGGTAATGCGCTATGGTATTGTAAATAATTATGAGGAGAGAGCCGTGGGGCATCGTATTACCGAGGTGCAGAACCAGCTTATGATACTTGCCAATCATTTGATTGGCAACAATTATCTTATGAATTATATGTCTGAGGAACAGACCTATCGTAATTCTAAAGAGGTTATTGATGCAGAGTTGGAAATGCTCTCCAATCTTTACGAAGGTCGTGTGATGATTATTAACAAGAATCTGAAGGTGGTTACGGATACCTATGGTATCAGTGAAGGGAAAACCATTATTTCAGAGGAAGTAATTAAGTGTTTTCAAGGACAAAATACAGCTCATTATGCACCGGAATTCGGATATATTGAATTGACCACACCCATTACCAATACGGTAGCCACCAATACCGCAAATGTCGGTGAGGGGGCAAAGGCGGATGCAAACCAGATACAGGGAGTAATGCTTACCAGTATTGCAACCACCAGTATTGTGGAAACCATGGAGATATTGAATCGTAAGGCATTTCTTTTGGAAATCCTTATGATTATGATTATCATTGCCTGTGCGTGGGTGCTGTCCACTGTATTAACCAAGCCTTTTAGCAGGGTAACGGAGGCAATTAATGAGGTAAAGGCGGGCTATAGCGATGAGAGTATTTCCGTACCGGATTATGTGGAAACAGTACATATCGTAGATGCCTTTAACCAATTGCTTAAGCGGATGAAAGCGTTGGATGACTCCAGACAGGAATTTGTTGCCAATGTGTCTCATGAGCTAAAAACCCCTATGACTTCTATAAAAGTGTTGGCTGATTCATTGCTGAGTCAGGAGAATGCGCCGGCAGAGCTTTATCGGGAATTTATGGAGGATATTGTTTCGGAAATTGACCGTGAGAATCAGATTATTACGGATTTATTAGCATTGGTAAAAATGGACAAACGTGCGCAGGAATTAAATATTGCTTCTCTCAACATTAATGAGCTGGCAGAGTTGATTTTAAAAAGACTTCGCCCCATTGCCCGTAAAAAAGATGTGGAAGTGGTGTTTGAGAGTATCCGACCGGTTATTGCCGAGGTGGATGAGGTAAAGATATCCTTGGTAATGACGAATCTGGTGGAAAATTCCATTAAGTATAATAAGGAGCATGGCTGGGTGAAGGTGCTTTTGGATGCGGATCATCAATATTTTACTTTTGAGGTCAGCGATAGCGGAATCGGAATCCCGGAGGACTCTCTGGCACATATTTATGAGAGATTTTACCGAGTGGATAAATCCCATTCTCGTGAGATAGGAGGAACCGGCTTGGGTCTTGCCATTACCAAAAACGCTGTGTTAATGCACAGAGGTTCCATTACCGTTACCAGCAGGGAAGGAGAGGGAACCAGCTTTTTGGTTAAAATTCCATTGAATTATATATCCTCTTAGATTCAAGATAAAAAGTGCCCATAAAGGTTAAAAATATGAAAAAATTTAGCAGAATTTTGCTGCTCCTGATTGGCGTTTTGTGCATCGCAGGATGTACTGCCAAGGAGCCTAATACAGAAAATTTATATCAGGTTTATTATGTAAGTAATTCCGAAACCAAGGTGGAGATGCATGCTTATGAGATGAAAGCTTCCGAACCGGAAAACGTGCTTGAGGAGCTTATGAACTGTCTTGCCACAGTGCCGGAAAAATTGGAATATAAAGCACCATTTTCCATGGGATTTCAAGTACTGGATATGGAATGGGAGGACGGAAAGGTTATGCTGGATGTAGATAAAGCATATAAAAACCTGTCGCCCATGACAGAAATTCTGGTTAGAGCAGCGATTGTGAGAACCCTTACTCAGGTGGAGGGGGTAAATTATGTGGGAATTACTGTGGAAGGAAATCAGCTTTTTGATGCAGCGGGAGAATTGGTAAGTTGGATGAGTGCTGATCAGTTTATTGATAATGACGGAAATGCAATCAACACCTATGAGCTTACTAAGGTAAAGCTGTATTTTGCCAATGAAACAGGGGACAAGCTGATTGCAGCATATAGGGAAAAGCATTATTCTACCAATACTTCTTTGGAACGTTTTGTGGTAGAAGAAGTGATAGCCGGTCCAAGTGGGCAGATTGCAGGCTTATATCCTTCCGTAAATCCTCAGACCAAAATTATTAATGTAATGACCAAGGATGGCATTTGCTATGTGAATCTGGATTCCGGTTTCCTGACTGTGGTAAATAATGTTTCCACAGAGTTGGCAGTGTATTCCCTTGTCAATTCTCTGGTGGAACTGAGCAATGTCAATAAGGTACAGATACTGATTAATGGAGAGGTTCCGGCAAATTTCAGTACTTCCACCTTTGAGAGAAATCTGGATAATGTTACTACCCTGGAGAAATAAGAAGGAGAAGAATTATGCGCAGACCGCTTATGGCGGTGTGCATGTGTCTGGTAATTCTATTTGGAGTGCTATCTTATATGGGCAGCCTGTATGAAAAGGATACAGAGCTGCCCGTGGAAATACCGGATGGCACGGAGGTTATGGTTTCAGGCCATGTTTACCGCAAGGATATAAAAAGTTTTTATTTAGATTCTGTTTCTATTACTTATCAGGCTGCAACTCAGCAGCATAAATTTCAAATCAAACAAAAGTTAATATGTGATTATGACACAGAGGCTCCCTTGATTGGCAGTGAAGTAGTAATAAAGGGAAGCTATCAGTGTTTTTTGCATGCCACCAATCCGGGAGAGTTTGATGCCGCCGGATATTATCAAACTCTTGGGATAGGAGGGCGGTTGAAGAAAATAACCGTTGTGGAAGAAAAAAGTCAGTATTCTCATTTGCAGGAAGGACTCTTTCAAATGAGATACTATTTTAGAAATCGCCTATATGAAATATTTCCGGCAAAGCAGGCATCCATTATGACGGCTATGCTTTTGGGGGATAAAAGTGAGTTGGATGAGACTACAGAAAGGCTGTATCGGGATAATGGAATTATACATATTTTAAGCATTTCCGGTCTGCATATTACCATAATCGGCATGAGCCTGTTTCGTTTGCTACGAAAAGCAGGTTGTCCTGTGTGGCTGGCGGCAGTATGTGGTGGGGTGGTGCTAATACTATATGGAATGATGACGGGAATGAGTGTTTCTGCCTGTCGCGCCATTGGTATGTTTTTGATAAGGATGCTTGCAGAGATTTGCGGAAGAACCTATGACATGCTCACTGCTTTGGGAGTATGCGGTGCAGTTATGGTGGGCATAAATCCCAATAATTTAAAGAATGCAGGCTTTCTGTTGTCCTATGGTTCTATCTTGGGAATAGGAGTGTTTTATCCGGCGTTGGTAAAGGTGGTGAGTGGAACTGTGGGGAAGGATAGGCTGATTATAAAAGGAGAGAGTGTGGAAGTGGTGAACTGGTTGTTTGGAATGGTTAAAAATGATTGTGGACTTGAAAAATTTAAGGATTCCCTGCTGGCGAGCTTGTCCATTACATTTACAACATTACCCATTCAGCTGTGGTTTTATTATGAGATACCAATCTACTCGATGTTTTTAAATTTGTTTGTACTCCCTTTTATGTCCCTGGTAATGTTATCGGGATTGTGTGCAATGCTGATACCGGGACTGGGAGTTGTAGGGATCATAGATTGTCTGATTTTAACTGGATATGAGTGGCTGTGTAATGTTTTTGGAAATATTCCGGGAGCATTATGGAATCCCGGAAGACCTGAGCCTTGGCAGGTAATACTTTATTATCTGGTGTGGCTTGGGATAGTGTTTGGACAGAATTGCTTGCAGGAGAGGAAGAACACGCGGTTTGGCTCTTATCTCGCAATGTTGCTGTCTGTGGCTATCTTGGGATTTCATTTTCCGACGAAAACAAGTATTACTTTTTTGGATGTAGGTCAGGGGGATTGTATTTGTGTGCAGTTGGAATCCGGGGAAGTGTACTTATTTGATTGTGGAAGTACCAGTCGTAGGCAGATAGGGAAGTATGTCTTACAACCATATTTGAAGTATTATGGCATCAATCATATTGACGGAGTGTTCCTGTCCCACCCGGATAAGGACCATTGCAATGGAATCATGGAACTATTGCAAAATCGGGAAGAATGGAGAATTACGATTGGGCAGATTTTTGTTTCAGAAACTGTAAGTGAGGAGGATGGCAGTGGAAAGAATGAAAAGAATGACAAAGAAGGAATGGATGGAAATGCTGTAGAGAGTGGAAAAGTTGTAGAGAATGGAAGTGTTGGAGAAAATGGGTGGCAGGAACTATTGGATGCGGTGGAGGGGCAAATTCCTGTCACCGTGATAGGAGCAGGGGATTATTGGGAAGTGGATGGAAATAAATTTTTATGTCTTCATCCGCCCAAAGGAGAGCTTGCTACAGATGCTAATGCTTATTCACAATGCTTTTATATTAAGCTAAAGGAGGAGGTCACACTTTTGCTTACCGGAGATACAGAAGCGGTAGGGGAGGAAATGCTGGTGGAGCGATTGCGAGAGGAAGAGATTGAAGAGGTTAGTATTTTAAAGGTAGCGCATCATGGCTCCAGAAATGCTACAGGTGATGAATTATTGCAGCAGTTGAGACCTGAACTGGCGGTAATTTCCTGCGGAAGTGATAATTCCTACGGACATCCCCACAGGGAAGTGTTAGAGAGACTTGATAAGGCACAGGTTGAGGTGGTTACAACACCGGAGAATGGGGCAATTACTGTGGAAATTGGAGAAAAAGTGAGAATGTGGGGGTGGAAAAAATAGGTGATAGATATGTTGGTGGGGAAAAAATAACTTTTGGGAAAGGTTGTGAAGTGTTAGCCCGACCAGATAAACGAAAATGAGTGAAAGGTCGGGCTGAAAGAGATTGGTTGAAGGGGGGAAGAGGAGGCGCAGCCCGACTAGAAGTCAGAAATGTAGTAAAGGTGGGGAAGGAAGTGACTGCTTAGAGGAAGAAAAAGGAGTTGTTGCCCGACCAGGCAAGCAGAAATGTGAAAAAAGTTGGGCATAAAGTGGTTGATTAGAGGAAGTAAGAGGAGAAATAGCCCGACTAGATGGGGAAAAAATCAGAAAGATGGGGTAAAACAGAAAAATAATTATATTAAGAAGCTGAAAAATACCCGACTAGATTTAGAATTAATAGGAAAAGTAGGAGATTTATGTATGAAAACAATTGAGACAGTGTTAAGTGAAGAAAAGAAACAAATTGAAATAATTTTATCTGAAGCTTATGCCCGACTTAAGTCCGCGCCTAAGGGGCATTTACGCATTGCAAAAAAGCGAACCGGTGTGGAGTATTATTATAAAGGGGGTGATGTAAAGCTAAAGAACGGCAGATATCTAAAAAAGAGTGAAGAGGAATTGGCAAGGAGAATTGCGCAGAGAGATTATGATATGCGCGTAGTAAAGCAAGCAGAAGAAAGAAGAAAGGCAATTACAATTTTTTTGAAGAAATATAAGGAAACGTCATTAAAACATGTATTTGAGCACACTAATCAATTTCGTAGAAATTTGGTGTGTGCACCAGAAATATCTGATGAGGAATATATAAAAAAATGGCAGGCGATAGAATATCAGGGAAAAACATTTGATGATGACATGCAAGAAATCCTCACAGAAAAAGGGGAACGAGTCCGCTCAAAATCAGAGAAAATTATTGCGGATAAGCTGTATCTGCTGGGAATACCATATCGATATGAGTATCCTCTTAAGCTGGCAGGGAATAGAACCATTTATCCGGATTTTACAATTTTGAAGATGCCTGAAAGAGAGGAAGTGTATTTGGAACATTTTGGAATGATGGATGACAGTGACTATGTGGATAGTGCAATGTTCAAGCTCAATACATACGAAAAAAATGGAATCTATCTTGGAGTAAAGTTGTTTATTACCCATGAGACAAAGCAATATCCGCTTAGTACCAAGGCTTTGGATGGATTGGTAAAAAAGGTATTTTGCGCGGAATAGCGAGAAGAATACATCCCTTACAACTAACTCCCCTGCAAGAAGTATTTTACAGGGGAGTTCGTTACTTTATAGGGAATTTCCCGAGACAGATTTACAGTACGGAAACAATCAAAACCTCCACACTCATAATATCATTCATGTGACCTGTTTTTACGGCTTCTTCGGCTTCCACGCATTGGGTTACGGCTTTTCGCAAGTCAGCTGTTTTAAAGCGGGCAGCCTGAGTTACATATTTGCCGGCAATGAAAGGGGGAACACCGATTTTGGAGCCAATGGTTTTGTTGTCATAGCCCCGGGCTTTCATTTCCTTTACCTGAAGGAGCATATTGCATTGTCTGGCAATCAGGAAAAGGATTCGCATGGGGGGCTCCTTTAGTGCCAGCAAATCATAGTAAAGCTGCAAGGCTGTCTGTTGCTGTTTGTCTGCAATAGCGTTAATCATATCAAAAATGTGATTGGTAATGCGATTAGTGCAAATGGTTTCCACGTCTTCATTGGTAATCACATCTTTATCCATGCAGTAGCAGATAAGCTTTTCCAGCTCCATTTGAATATTTTCCATATCCGTGCCGGTTTTGGTAAGAAAGAGTTGTACGGTGTTTTCTGTAATTTTCTTGCCTTCTTTGCCCAAAATACCGGCAATCCAGCGTTTTAAAGTGTTTTCATCCTGCATGGAAAATTCGGAAACATATCCCTTGGACTGTACGGTTTTGTAGAGCTTACTGCGCTTGTCCACTTCACTTTCCGTAAATACAAAAAAGGTAGTTTCGTTAGGGGCAGTAAGATATTCTGCCATCTTCTCGCCGCCGGATTTAAAAAGACCGCTGTTGCTGATAAAAATAACTCTGCGTTCTGCCAAAAAAGGAAGGGTTTCGGCTAAGTCAATGATTTCACCCACAGGAACATCCTTTCCCTCATAGAAATGACTATTCATTTGGTCATCTTCCTGACAAAGTGCCTTACGAAGGCGGTCGGTGTATTGCTTACGCAGATACCGTTCTTCACCGTAAAGTAAGTAAACCTGTTTAAAATTTTGCTGGCGAATGTCATCATTAATACGCTGCATGTATTTACTCCTGTTCCTTAATCTGTGCAAAACGCATAAGAAATATTTGATTTCATATTTATCACATATGAGTATAAAACATATTTTCTGACAATGCAAACCAAATATCTATAGCGATAATGATTAAGATATGCTATCATGTATGCAGGGATGTTCTTTAGTGAGAAGAACTACCTATCTCATGTTAGAGAGAATAATGTTAGCGAGAAAGTTAACTGATAGCAAGTGGAATAAAAATATATTAGGATATGCATGGAGGATAAAGGCGATGAGCAAGGGAAACGGATTTATCGGAGAATTCAAGAAATTTATTTTACGCGGAAATGTAATGGATATGGCAGTGGGTGTTATTGTAGGTGGAGCATTCACCTCTATCGTAACTTCCTTAAATCAGGATATTTTGACCCCGCTTTTGGGAATTTTTGGTGGTACGGATTTTTCCCATTTGACAGTAACCTTAGGAAGTGGCGAAAACGCGCCGGTACTTGCCTATGGTAATTTTATTACCGCGATATTAAATTTTCTGATTACTGCACTTGTAATTTTCTGCCTGGTGAAGTTCATTAATAAATTGGGTGATAAAATGAAAAAGAAAGAGGAAAAACCGGCAGCACCTACTACAAAGAAATGTATGTATTGTAAGAGTGAGATTGCAATAGATGCAGTGAAATGTCCTCATTGTACATCAGATCTTTCTGAGTAATTACTTTCAGAATAATAAGAGAGGTTTTTTATGCTTTTTAACAATAAGAGAAAGCTGCAAGGGGTTTTGGCCGGAGTTTTTGCGAGTTTAATGCTGACCGGATGTGGTGCAGCCACTGCAAAAACAAAAGAAGCGATGGAGCTTGTAAAGGCGTTGGATTATGCCGAGGCATTAACGGTATTTGATGCGGCACAAGAGGCAGAGGAAAATGAACGTCTGATTGCCAGGGGCAGGGGAATTGCCCATATGGGACTTACCGAATATGAAGAAGCAATCAGTTGCTTTAAGGAGGCATTAGCTTCCAGTAATGGTTTGATAGAAGCCGTTGATTTTGATTTGAATTATTATCTGGCAGCAGCTTATATTAAGAATGGGCAGCATAGCGAGGCGGAAGCTGCCTATGATGCAATTCTAGCCCTCAGACCACAGGAAGAGGATGCCTATTTTTTGCGTGGGAGTGTAAGACTTGCGTTGAATGATTATGAGGGAGCCAAGGCAGATTTTGACAAAGTAATCAGCATGGATGCAAAGGACTATGAAAGGCTGATAGAAATTTACGAGCTTTTGACGCATTATGGCTATAAAGAGGTAGGGCAGGAATATTTGCAAAATGCATTGACCAATGATGCAAAGGGAATGAATGCCTACGACAGCGGACGAATTTATTATCATTTAGGAGAGTATCAGAAGGCGTATATAGCCTTGGAGGAAGCAAAGGAAAAGGGCGGAGCGGAAAGTTATTTGTATTTGGGCAAGGCTTATGAAGCTACCGGTGACTATAATTATGCCGCCAGTGTTTATAACAGTTTTTTGAGTAAGGAAAAGGGAAATGCGGAGCTTTACAATCAATTAGGTTTATGTGAAATGGAGCTGGGAGAATATCAAAAAGCTTTGGAGGCATTTCAAGCGGGAAAAGAGATTGAAGACAGTGGCTATCTGCAAATCTTGTCCTTTAATGAAATTGTGGCATATGAGCATTTGGGAGATTACCAGAAAGCTGCTGTATTACTTGATAGCTATTTGAAGACCTATCCGGATGACGAAAAGGCAAAGCGAGAAAAAGACTTTTTATCCACAAGATAATTTTTGGATAATTATTTCTTGCGAGACTTCAAATATTCCACATAATCCAAAACGGAGTGAACTTCTCTCTGAGGCAGGCTTAAGGTGGTGTTAAGGAAGTCGGCAACGGTATAATCCTTGCTCAAAGGACGGGCTAAGGTATCGGGATTGAACACATAAGAAGAACGACCCAACAGATAATCTGTGGTAACGCCGAAATAGTCAGCGATGAGACAGAGCGTGTTAAGGTCGGGAAGGTGTACACCATTTTCATAATTGGAAATGGTACTGATGGTTACATTTAAATAAATTGCCAATTCTTTTTGGTAGATTCCTTTTTCTTCACGGAGATTGGTAAGTATTTGACCGAAATCCATTATAGTAACCATCCTTTCCTGAATTTGTAAAGGTGAGTGCTTCTTTACAGGCATATTTTATAGTATTTGAAATGGGATGTTTTAATATTTCAGAAAGTCAATAAAATTAAAGAAAAACATCTAAAACGGGGCGTGATATTTTAGGATAACTAAAATGGCGCTCTTTTTGATTTTAGAAAAGGTTTAATGGCGTGATGTGGGACAGGAAAGAGAAAAGGTGTGGGATGAAAGAACCATATATTTTTGTGTGTATACAAGATATAATGTACATAGCAAAAAGAAAACACAATATCTAGTGGCGTTTCGTTGACTTTAAGAGGTGCCAATGATAAAATAAAAGCAAATGTGTTTTCACAGCATGAAACGGAAGAGAAGTTTTGGAGGTACGGAATGTTTCAGGTAATTAAGAGAGACGGTTCAAGAACAGATTTTACGTTGACCAAAATCAACGATGTCATTATGAAGGCATTTAATGCTACAGAAATGACTTATAATAATGACATTGTAGATTTGTTGGCTCTGCGTGTCACCGCTGATTTTCAGTCAAAGCTGGTGGAGGGTGAGATTCATGTGGAGGATATTCAGGACAGTGTAGAACGTGTTTTGGGACAGGCCGGCTATGAAGAGGTAGCTAAGGCTTATATTCTGTACCGCAAGCAGCGTGAAAAGATGCGTACTATGAAGTCCACTATTCTTGATTATAAGGATGTGGTAAACAGCTATGTAAAGGTTGAGGATTGGCGTGTAAAGGAAAATTCTACGGTTACCTACTCTGTAGGTGGTTTGATTTTGAGTAATTCCGGTGCGGTTACTGCCAATTATTGGCTTTCTGAAATTTATGATGAGGAAATTGCAGAGGCACATAGGAATGCAGATATTCATATTCATGATTTGTCCATGCTGACCGGTTATTGTGCAGGCTGGTCTTTAAAGCAGTTGATTACCGAAGGACTTGGAGGAATTACCGGCAAGATTACATCTGCTCCTGCAAAGCATCTTTCCGTGCTTTGTAATCAGATGGTAAATTTTTTGGGAATTATGCAGAATGAATGGGCAGGTGCACAGGCATTTTCTTCCTTTGATACTTACCTTGCTCCTTTTGTAAAGGTGGACAATTTAACTTATCCCGAAGTAAAGAAATGCATTGAGGCATTTATATATGGTGTTAATACCCCCAGCCGTTGGGGAACTCAGGCACCCTTTTCCAATATTACTTTGGATTGGACGGTGCCGGATGACTTGGCAGAGCTTCCTGCCATTGTAGGCGGCAAGGAAATGGATTTTAAATATAAGGATTGTAAAAAGGAAATGGACATGGTCAATAAAGCATTTATTGAAACCATGATTGAAGGCGATTCCAATGGTCGCGGGTTCCAATATCCCATTCCCACTTATTCCATTACCAGAGATTTTGATTGGTCCGACACGGAAAATAACAGATTGCTGTTTGAAATGACAGCAAAATATGGGACACCTTATTTTTCCAACTATATTAATTCTGACATGCAGCCCAGTGATGTGCGTAGTATGTGCTGTCGTCTGCGTTTGGATTTGCGTGAGCTTCGCAAGAAAACAGGTGGCTTCTTTGGCTCCGGTGAAAGTACCGGAAGTGTGGGGGTAGTTACTATTAACATGCCCCGTATTGCCTATTTGTCTGCCAATAAGGATGAGTTTTATACTCGATTAAACCGTATGCTGGATATAGCAGCCCGTTCCCTGAAAATTAAGAGGGGGGTGATTTCCAAGCTTTTAGATGAAGGACTTTATCCCTATACCAAGAGATATTTGGGCTCCTTTGATAACCATTTTTCCACCATTGGTTTGATTGGTATGAATGAGGTGGGGTTAAATGCAAATTGGCTTCGTGCAGACATGAGCAGTAAGGAAACTCAGGAATTTACCAAAGAGGTTTTAAATCATATGAGAACCCGTCTTTCCGATTATCAGGAGAAGTATGGTGACTTATATAATTTGGAGGCTACCCCGGCGGAGAGTACCACCTATCGTCTGGCAAAGCATGACAGGAAACGTTGGCCGGCAATTAAGACTGCAGGCAAGGCAGGGGATACTCCTTATTACACCAATTCCTCTCATTTGCCGGTGGATTACACCGTGGATATCTTTGATGCCTTGGATATTCAGGATGAATTGCAGACTTTGTATACTTCCGGCACGGTATTCCATGCATTCTTAGGAGAAAAGCTTCCCGATTGGAAGGCTGCGGCAGCTTTGGTTCGTGCCATTGCAACTAATTACAAGCTGCCTTATTATACCCTGTCTCCCACCTATTCCATTTGTAAGGAGCATGGTTATTTGGCAGGAGAGGTAAAGGAATGTCCGCACTGTGGTTCCAAGACAGAGGTTTACAGCCGTATTACAGGCTATTATCGTCCGGTACAGAATTGGAATGACGGAAAGCTTCAGGAGTATGCGAATCGTACGGAGTATGATGTGCAAAATTCTAAATTGAAGCGTTCAGGGGAGAGGAAAATAGACAGTGCAGCGGCGGTTACGGCAGATAATGTTGCAGGAAACGGAGCAGGTGAATACGCTGCAAATGGTGCAGAAAATACGACAGATGTTCAGAATGTAACTTATTTGTTTACTACCAAAACCTGTCCCAACTGCAAGCTGGCGAAGGAGTATCTTCAGGATGTGGATTACGAAGTGATTGATGCGGAGGACAATCCCGAGCTGACCAGTCGTTACAGTGTAATGCAGGCACCTACTTTGGTGGTGGTAACCGAAGGTGTGCCTAAAAGATATGTGAATGTTTCCAATATTAAGAAGTATGTGGAGAATATGTAAAGATATTAATGAGAAAAATAATAGGTCACCGAAAAAAATAATAGGTCACCGAAAAAAACACTTGACATATACTATAATAGCAGTATAATAAATTCAAATTTCATAAAGCCAAACCGTTGAAGTGGAGATAAAAATAAACAGGGCACTTACAGAGAGCCGGGATTGCTGAGAACCGGCAGAATGCTATTTATTAAATGGACCACTGAGGGCGTAGTCAAAGGGAAGCAATTCCCGAGTATTCTACGACGCGAGGGTATGCGTCAGTTGCCGGGAATATGTTAGTATTCTGATGAGAGTGTGGATTCCACAAAGCAAGGTGGCACCGCGGTATTCTGTTATATTTTTATGTATAGTTACCGTCCTTGACAATAGTGTAGGCTATTGTTAAGGGCGGTTTTTTGTGTGGAAAAAGGAGGAAATATGATTACATTAAACCAAGCAAAAAAATTAACCCATGGATTCAAAGTCATCCCCATCAGTGAGGAAATCATGGCGGACATCAGAACCCCCATGGAGGTATTGAAAATTCTAAAAGGGGTCAGCTCCCACTGTTACATGTTAGAGAGCGTGGAAGAACAAAAACGTTGGGGCAGATACACTTTTTTGGGCTATGAACCAACCCTGGAAATTTCCTGCACAGATGGCGTTGTGACCATTAAGACAACCAATGAAAACGGGAGAGAAATCCTGCAAACAGAAACTTCCCATCCGGGAAAAGTAATCCGGGAAATTATGGAAGCATATAGGAGTCCGCAGGTTCCGGGGTTACCACCCTTTACCGGAGGTCTGGTAGGATATTTCTCTTATGATTATGTAAAATACAGTGAACCCTCTCTTACGCTGGATGCCAAAGATGAGGAAGGTTTCATGGATGTAGATTTGATGTTGTTTGATAAGGTAATTGCCTTTGATAATCTCAGGCAAAAGATAGTGATAATTGTAAATGCCAAAGTGGAGAATCTGGAGAAGGAATACCAAAAGGCAACAGAGGAAATCAGAAGAATCATTACCCTGATAAAAGAAGGAGACCCCATTATCGTAAGTCCCGGAAGACTTAAGTCGGAATTTAGAAAGCTGTTTCAGGAAGAAGAATATTGCAGCATGGTTGCAAAGGCAAAGCAGTATATTTACGAAGGAGATATTTTTCAGGTAGTTTTATCCAACCGATTGGATGCAGATTTTGAAGGCAGTCTGTTAAATGCCTATCGGATACTTAGAATCACCAACCCTTCCCCCTATATGTTTTACTTTAGTTCCAATGAACTGGAGGTGGCAGGGGCATCACCGGAGACCTTGGTAAAGCTGGAAAACGGAACACTTCATACATTCCCCTTAGCGGGAACAAGACAAAGAGGAAAAGATACGGAAGAGGATATCCGTTTAGAAAAAGAATTGTTGGCAGATGAGAAGGAGCTGGCAGAACACAATATGCTGGTGGACTTGGGTAGAAATGACCTGGGGAAAATCAGTAAATTCGGTACTGTAGCAGTGGAAAAATATATGGCAATTGAGCGATATTCCCATGTAATGCATATCGGTTCTACTGTGAGGGGAGAAATCCGGGAAGATAAAACGGCACTGGATGCAATAGATGCGGTATTGCCTGCCGGAACCTTGTCCGGTGCACCGAAGATACGAGCAATAGAAATTATTGATGAACTGGAACAAAATAAGAGAGGCATTTATGGGGGAGCAATCGGCTATCTGGACTTTACAGGAAACATGGATGCCTGCATTGCCATAAGAATTGCTTTTCAAAAAAACGGAAAAGTGTTTGTCAGGTCAGGCGCCGGGATTGTGGCAGACAGCATTCCTCAAAA
Organism: Lachnospiraceae bacterium; assembly: GCA_017624835.1. GTDB lineage: Bacteria > Bacillota > Clostridia > Lachnospirales > Lachnospiraceae > Acetatifactor. Next base: position 5,464 of record JAGAMG010000019.1, on the reverse strand, counting down.
GGAATATCAGGAATGCATAAACAAGGCTCAAGCGGTTATGAATGCACTTGCGGCAGGGGAGGAGGATGTGTAAATGGTATTATTGCTTGATAATTATGATAGCTTTTCCTATAACCTTTATCAATTAGTGGGGGAAATTACTCCGGAGATTAAAGTGGTACGAAATGATGAAATGACAGTTGCCCAAATCAGGCAGTTAAATCCTACTCATATCATTCTTTCACCGGGGCCCGGCAAACCGGAAAAAGCCGGAATCTGTGAGGCGGTGGTAAAAGAATTGGGAGGGACAATTCCCATATTAGGTGTATGTTTGGGACATCAGGCAATCTGTCAGGTGTATGGAGCAACCGTAACCTATGCTACTACTTTAATGCACGGAAAACAGTCCCATACGAAAGTGGATACCAATAGCAAGCTATTTTGGGGGCTGAATGAGAACATAAGAGTTGCAAGATATCATTCCCTAGCGGCAAAGCGGGAAACGATTCCTGATGAATTAATGGTAACTGCTGTAGCACAGGATGGAGAAATTATGGCGGTAGAGCATAAGCGTTATCCGGTGTATGGACTACAGTTTCATCCTGAATCCATTTTGACACCGGATGGAAAACAAATCCTGAAAAATTTTATGGATATTAATTATAAGAAAATAAGTTTGTGAAGAAAAGGTGGAAAAGAAAATGATTAAAGAGGCAATTGCAAGGGTAGTTAATAGAGAAAATTTAAGTGATGAGATGATGACAGCAGTTATGAATGAAATTATGGAGGGGATTGCTACGGATGCCCAAAAGGCTTCCTTCCTGACGGCATTAAACATGAAGGGGGAAACCATTGAAGAAATTACCTCTGCTGCAAGAGTCATGAGACAGCACTGTGAGCGATTTTTAAATGACATGGATGTGTTGGAAATTGTAGGAACCGGAGGGGACGGAGCTAATACTATTAATATTTCCACATTGGCATCCATTGTGGTATCTTCTGTGGGCATTCCTGTGGCAAAGCATGGGAATCGGGCAGCCTCCAGCAAATGCGGTACCGCGGACTGTCTGGAAGCATTGGGGGTAAAAATTGATTTGTCTCCGGAGGAGAGCGCAGAGCTTCTAAAGGAATTGAATATCTGCTTCCTGTTTGCCCAGAAATACCATACCGCCATGAGATTTGTGGGTGGTGTCCGTAAGGAAATGGGTGTGCGTACTCTATTCAATTGTCTGGGACCTTTGGCAAATCCCGCAGGAGCCAGCATGCAGCTTTTGGGGGTATATGGAAAAGACTTGGTAGAGCCTCTTGCCAGAGTGCTGGTAAATTTGGGAGTGAAAAGTGCAATGGTGGTGTATGGGGAGGATAACATTGATGAAATTTCCCTCAGTGCACCTACCTTTGTATGTGAAGCTATAAACGGTACCTTCAAGTCCTATGAAATGAAACCGGAGGATTACGGCTTTACAAGATGTAAAAAGGAAGAATTGGTTGGTGGAACCCCGGAAGAAAACGCAGCCATTGCCGGAAGGATTCTGGAGGGGGAAAAGGGTCCTAAAAGGGATGCGGTAATTCTAAATGCAGGTGCTGCCATTCATATTGCGAAGGGGTGCTCCATTCAGGAGGGCATTGAAATTGCGAGAACGGCAATTGACAGCGGCAGGGCGCTTAAGCAACTGGAGAAGTTTATTGCCTTAAGTAATCGGTCGGGAGAAGTTATATGAATATATTAAATGAAATTGCAGAAAAGCGAAGAGTAGATATAGAAGCCAAAAAGCAAAAAGTCCCTTTTGAAACAATAAAAGAACAGGCAGAGCTGTTTGCTAAGAAGGAATGTAAAGAAAATAGTGGATTTTCCTTTCCCTTCAAGAAAGCTCTGGAAAGGGAAGGTATCAATTTTATCTGTGAGGTAAAGAAAGCTTCTCCGTCAAAGGGCTTGATAGCAGAAGAATTTCCCTATCTGGAAATTGCAAAGGACTACGAAAGGGCAGGAGCATCGGCAGTGTCCGTTCTGACGGAGCCGGAGTATTTTCTGGGAAAGGACACGTATCTGAAGAAAATTGCAGAGAGTATTTCCCTACCGGTACTTCGGAAGGATTTTATAGTGGATGCCTATCAGATTTATGAAGCTAAGCTACTGGGGGCTTCGGCAGTACTGCTCATCTGTGGGTTGTTAGAGGATAAGAAATTGCAGGATTTCCTGCAAATCGCACACAGTATTGGTTTGTCTGCGTTGGTGGAAACCCATGATGAGGAGGAAATCAAGCGTGCATTGGCAGCAGGGGCAGAAATTATCGGTGTCAATAACCGGGATTTGAAGACCTTTACTGTGGATATCAACAATAGTGTGAGATTAAGGTCTTTCGTACCAAAAGAGATAGTGTTTGTCTCGGAAAGCGGAATCGAAACAGCGGATGATGTGGAAATCCTAAGGAGGAACGGAACTAATGCAGTACTTATCGGAGAAACACTGATGCGAAGCAGTGATAAAGCAAAAATGCTGGGAGCGCTCTCCCGGGGTGGGGCACACTGCGCAAAAGGGCAGTGCCCGGAGAAAACGGAGGTGTGCCATGGCAAAGATTAAAATTTGTGGACTTCGCAGAGTAGAGGATATTGCCTATGTAAATCAGTGCAAGCCGGATTACATTGGTTTCGTCTTTACCGGGAGTCGCCGGAGGGTGACTAAGGAACAGGCAAAGGAGCTACGGGCACTTTTGAAACCTGACATTACGGCAGTGGGAGTTTTTGTAAATGAAGCTCCGAGAATAATAGCCGAATTGGTGCAGGAAGGAATCATTGATATGGTTCAGCTTCACGGAGAGGAAGATGAGGAGTATATAAAACAGTTAAAGTCGCTTATCAAGGATGCGGTTATAATCAAGGCAGTCCGGGTGGCAGGAGAAGAGGATATTCTCCGGGCACAGGAGCTATCCGCAGATTACCTGCTTTTTGATACTTTTTCCCAAACAGGATACGGCGGAACCGGAGAATGTTTTGATTGGAAGCTTTTGCAGAACGTGGAGAAGAAGATAACAAAGCCCATCTTTTTGGCAGGAGGAATTAACTGTGAGAATGTGGAGAAAGCTTTGGCACTGTGCAGTCCTTTTGGGGTGGATGTAAGCAGTGCCGTGGAAACAAATGGATATAAGGACAGTGAAAAGATTCTTGCTATGGTAAATAAGGTAAGGAAGATAAAATAAAAGGATAATGGAGGCAAAGAAATGGCAAAAGGAAGATATGGTATTCACGGAGGACAGTATATTCCGGAAACTCTGATGAATGAAGTAAACAAGCTGGAAGAGGCATATGAATTTTATAAAAAAGACCCGGATTTTAACAGGGAACTGGACACTTTATTAAAGGAATATGCAGGAAGACCTTCCCTTCTTTATTATGCGGAAAAAATGACTAAGGACCTGGGGGGAGCAAAGATTTACTTTAAGCGAGAGGATTTAAATCACACCGGTTCCCACAAAATTAACAATGTACTGGGGCAGGCACTTCTTGCCAAGAAGATGGGAAAAACCAGAATTATTGCAGAGACAGGGGCAGGACAGCATGGGGTGGCAACAGCTACGGCAGCAGCTCTTTTGGGTCTGGAATGTGAAATTTTCATGGGAAAGGAGGATACCATACGGCAGGCATTAAATGTGTACCGCATGGAGCTTTTGGGGGCAAAAGTACATCCTGTGGAAAGCGGTACCCAGACCTTAAAGGATGCTGTAAATGAATGTATGAGAGAGTGGACTAAGAGGGTGGAGGATACTCTTTATGTGTTAGGTTCCGTTATGGGCCCCCATCCCTTCCCCATGATTGTCCGGGATTTCCAGAGCGTTATCAGTCGGGAGGCAAGGGCACAGATTCTGAAAAAGGAAGGGAAGCTGCCGGATGTGGTAATGGCCTGTGTGGGCGGTGGCAGCAATGCTATGGGAATGTTCTATGAATTTATTCAGGATGAATCGGTAAAGCTCATTGGCTGTGAGGCAGCAGGACTTGGTGTTGACACAGAAAAGACAGCTGCTACCATTGCTACCGGAACGGAAGGGGTATTCCACGGTATGAAATCCTATTTTTGTCAGGATAAATACGGACAGATTGCTCCGGTTTATTCCATTTCAGCGGGACTTGACTACCCGGGAATCGGTCCAGAGCATGCAAACCTGCATGATACAGGCAGGGCACAATATGTTCCCGTGACGGATGAGGAGGCAGTTGCAGCTTTTGAATATATTGCACGAACAGAAGGAATTATTGCAGCAATTGAAAGCTCTCATGCGGTAGCGCATTTAATGAAAATTGCTCCCAAAATGAAAAAAGACCAGATAATCATATGCTGTCTGTCAGGACGGGGAGATAAGGATGTAGCAGCAATTGCAAGATATAGAGGAGTGGATTTATATGAGTAAAATAACGGAAGCATTTACAAATAAAAAAGCATTTATCGGATTTTTAACGGCAGGGGATCCGTCTTTGGAAAAAACAGAAGAATTCATTGTGGAAATGGCTAGGGCAGGAGCTGCTTTAATTGAAATCGGCATCCCATTTTCCGACCCCATTGCGGAGGGACCGGTTATTCAAAGTGCCAATGTAAGGGCATTGTCCGCACCGGGGGGCTGTACCACGGATATGGTATTTGATATGGTTGCAAGGGTCAGCCGGAAGGTGGATGTGCCTCTGGTATTCCTTACTTATCTGAATCCTGTCTTTAAGTATGGTTATGAAGCCTTCTGCAAAAAGTGTAATGAAGTGGGTATCAGCGGCATTATCATTCCCGATATGCCCTTTGAGGAACGGGGAGAACTGGAGCCGATTGCAGAAAAATACGATGTGGATATCATATCCCTGATTGCCCCCACCAGCAGGGAACGAATCCGTATGATTGCCGGCAGGGCAAAGGGATATATTTATCTGGTATCTTCCATGGGAGTTACCGGAGTGCGCAATGAAATAACCACGGACGTCGGCGGAATAATAGAAGAAATCAGGGCGGTAACGGATACCCCTGTGGCAGTGGGCTTTGGAATTAACACCCCCGAGCAGGCCGCAAGGTATGCTGCTATGGCAGATGGTGTGATTGTAGGCAGTGCCATTGTAAAAATAATTGAACAGTATGGGGAAGATGCGGGGAAATATATTTATGAGTATGTGAAGGGGATGGTGGAAGCTAAAACTGATTGAAAAAACAAAAGTTTTATGTTAGACTAAAAACCGAAATAGAACAAAATAGGAAAAGTGACTTATAAGCCCAGAAATATAGGAGGAATAGAAGCATGGAACAGTACAAGCAGGAATTTATTGAGTTTATGGTTGTTTGATTTCCAGACTTCCTGAAATGTCGAAGAATCCTGTGTTTTCAAGGGCTTGCAGGCTTTTGCCAAAAAGACAGATGTATCGTAATTTATCGCAAATTGGTGTAATTTCACACCGAAATGGTGTAGTAAATGGTGTAGAAGATTGTAGCTGATTTGGGGACGGAGACGTCAAATAT
>JAGAMG010000018.1 GCA_017624835.1 Lachnospiraceae bacterium | reverse complement strand
CATGTTGAAAAGTTTATCCTGCCAGTTTTATCTGGCATTACTGTTTTGTTTGGGTGGATTCTCAAGTTCTCACTCTCAAATCCTGTTCTCAATTTGTTTCTCTGAAATCTCCAGATGAGTTGTTTGGTTTCAACTCTCTTTTGGAATTTTTCAGGGTTGCATTGTTGTTCATTTTTCAAGGTTCATATCGGTTATCATATAACCGAACGGAGAAGGAGGGATTTGAACCCTCGCGCCGCTATTAACGACCTGCACCCTTTCCAGGGGTGTCCCTTCAGCCTCTTGGGTACTTCTCCATGCAAAAGCTGATTATAAAAACTATATCAGGTTACGGCGGAGAGATATGTCATGTTCTACCAATTTGGTAATCCCACATTGTCTCCAAACGGAGAGAGTGGGATTCGAACCCACGCGCCCTTGCGGACAAACGGTTTTCAAGACCGCCTCGTTATGACCACTTCGATATCTCTCCAAGCGTGTGCCACTCGTTCAGCGGCAAGGATTATTCTAACAAAAGATTATACTATTGTCAACAACTTTTTACACAATTTTTTTATTTTTTTTTGTAATCTTGAAAAACCCCCATTTTATCAGCTTCTGCGCGCTTTTTTCTTTATAAACAAAAGAACATTTCTCATATAAATATAGCGAAATGTTCTAAATGTTAAAATTGTTTATATTATATATACATTATCATATAAACACTTATTCTCTACTTTACAATATAATTCCCAAAAATAATTTTTGAAACCAAAGCAACTATTCAAATTCTATTCCGTCCAATAACATTTTTCCATAGATACCGCCTAGCTCATGAAGCCCCTTTGCAATTAAACTTGCAAAACGAACTGCACCTTCATGTCGCAGATGTGTATTGTCCTCGGACTTCTCCTGACGATTCCAATAGGCTCCCTTAGGGAAATACATATACCAATTGCGGCTAGCCTCTTCGCCCGCCTTTTTCAGTTCCATGCGACTCATACTATACAAGTCAACCAATGGTACATTGTTTTTTTCGGCAGTCTGCTTCATAGCAGCCACATAGTCAGAATGTGCTCCTAACCCCAAATGCTTATCATCCCGAAAGCATCTGCGCTCCAACGGAGTAATCAAAACAGGATATGCACTGTGATCCCTGGCTACTTTTATAAATGTCTCCAAATTATCCATATAGGAAGAAAAGGGTTCCGTATAACGGGTAGGGTCTTCCTTCTTTTCATCATTATGTCCAAACTGAATAAATAAGAAATCTCCTGCACCTATTTTTTCCTCAATAGCCTGCAACCTGCCCTCATCGATAAAGCTTTTTGTACTTCTGCCGTTCTTGGCATGATTTTCCACACAATATTCCTTCTTTATAAATAAAGGAAAAACCTGACCGATTCCGGTCTGGGGATATGTGGTATAATCATTGGTCTGCACAGTGGAATCAGCAGCCCAAAATATTTTATTCATTTTTAGCCTCCACTCATTTTCAAAACAAGGGAAACCGAAGTTTCCCTTGTAATATAACTTATTAAATTTCGATTACTCTTTTACAGCACCGATATTTACACCCTTAACGAAATACTTCTGCAGGAAAGGATACAGCATCATGAAAGGAAGGATTGCCATAATAATACCTGCATTGTGCAAGGTAGTCTGGGATACTCCATAAGACGTATTGGGCGTATCACCATCCGCAACCATTACCATCAACTTATACTGGAAGTTAACCTGTAAAGGATCAGTAATGTAAATCTTAACGGTGGAGTAGTCATTCCATACACCTACTGCAAACATCAGACCGATGGAAGCCAATGCTGCCTTAGACAGAGGAAGTACGATTCTAAAGAAGATACCCATAGGGGTACATCCGTCAATACGAGCGGATTCATACAGGGATGCAGGAATACCTTCAAAGAAGTTTCTCATTAATACCAGATTATAAACGGACATACCATGCTTCACAACCAAAATCCACATGTTATTAACCAAACCCAATTCCTTCATAACTAAATACTCAGGAATCATACCACCGGAGAAAATCATGGTGATGGTCAGGAAGGTTGCAAACAAGCCACGTCCGGGCATATCAAACTGAATTAATACATAACCACCTAAAGTGGATAAGGTCAGACCAAGCAATGCACCTACAACAGTAGTGACTACAGAGTTAATAAAAGGTCTAATCAAGGTCTGCTCTTCCAAAATGGTCTTATATGCACCCAAGGTAAACTGCTCGGGCCATAATCTGAACTGATAAATACCAACTTCATTCAAGGAGTCAACTACTACCTTCCAGATAGGCACTAAAATAATCAGTCCCAATAAAATAAATACAATATAATTTACAATATCAAAAAGCTTAATTTTTTTCTTTTTCTGACGATAAACTGCTTTCTCAGCCATATCCGCACCTCCTATACAATACCGCGGCCGCGAACTTTCTTACTCAGCCAGTTACAGATTACAAAGAGTAAGCAACCAACCAAGGAACGGAACAGACCAACCGCAGTGGAATAACCATAGTTAGGCAATGCAACAGCGAAAGTCTGACGATAAATGTAAGTACTGATAACGTCAGCCACTTCGAATACAGCATTGTTGTAAAGTACAAATACGGACTCGAACATGTTCAGAACCTTTGCAAGATTCAGAATCAATACGGTCAAGATGGTATTTGCTAAAGCAGGCATTGTAATGAAACGCATCTTCTGGAAACGGGTTGCTCCGTCGATATCCGCAGCTTCATAAAGCTCAGGGTTAATACCGGAAAGTGTAGCCAGGAAAATGATGGTTCCCCAACCGGTTTCCTTCCAGATATTGATTATGTAGAAGATGGGTCTCCACATATCCTTATTTGCCAGGAAGTAAATATTCTTATCTGCTTCACCAAGAATACCCCAGTCTCTCAACATACCGTTTACCATACCGGTTACGGAAGGGGATAAGAACAGGCTGGCAACAGCTGCTACTACCGCCCATGACATAAAGTGGGGCAGATATATAATAGTCTGCAAAGCCTTCTTTGCAAGCAAATTTCCCATTTCATTTAAGAAAATTGATACAATCACCGCAGTGGCTGTGGTAATTAACAATTTCATAATACTTAACTCCAAGGTGTTTTTAAATGCTACCCAAAAAGCATCTGTTGCAAACAGCTTGGTAAAATTTTCAAAGCCATTAAAAACAGGCTCACCAACAGGCTTATAGTTATAAAATGCAAAACGTACGCCAAGCAATGGCCAATAGTTCAAAATCAGTACAAAAATAGCTACCGGTAAGAACATAACATAGTATCCGCGATTGGTCCATATACGAAGTCCAAGGGGCTTCTTACGCACTTCCACTCCGGTAGAGGTAATAATTTTTTTCTTTTCGAACATACCATCCTCTTCCTTTCTTCCTCATACTTACATGCTTAATAAGGGGTAAAACTTCTTTAGGAAAGAACTGTCCTGCTTCTTTGGGGGAAAGTCCCCTGAAACAGGACAGTCTATACATCACAGCATCAAAGCTGTGCTATCAGCAAATATTAGCCGTTTAACTCGGACAGAATCTGCTCAACAGTAGCACCTACAGTATTTACATAGGTTTCCATTGCTGCATCAACATCGCCGCCTTCGATAACTACAGCAGAGATAGCTGCCATCTTAGCATCATGGATGTTACCACTTTCATTGGTAAGAGTCTCAGAAGCAGGAGAAACAGGAGCGTCTACACAGTTCTCAGTAAAGAACTTGTTAGCTGCATCAACCATATCACTAGAATCTGAATAACCATTGGTCAAAGGAGAAACAACAAGTGCGTTGTCGATGTTATTCTTCTTGAACAACTGAGTAGGATCTGCAAAAGTATTACGGAAGTGGAATTCACCTTCCTTGTACTCTACAGTCTTTTCCTTTTCACCAGAACCGGAGGTAATGGACTCAGCCTTAAGAGACCAGTGAACATCTTCTACACCATATGTCCAAAGAGTCTGAATCTTGTCACCATCAAGCATGGACTCACAGAATGCCTTGAAGATAGCGTTCTCACGAGCGTTGTCTCCATCACCGTCATCAATGATAACCCATACAGGAGCCTCTCTGTTAAGGTATGCGCCTACTTCTGCAATAGGAGGAAGGCTAACCAAATCAGTAATTACACCATTCTTCTCTAAGTTGTTGTAAATGTTCTCAGTCCAAGAACCTGCCCAATATTCAAATACACCTGCGGAACCGGTCTGGTCAGCGGACCAATATTTCTCACGAGCTGCCTTGGTACCAAAGGTATAGGATTCAGGGTCGATAACGCCATCAGCATATGCCTTCTGTAATCTTAACAGTGCCTGCTTGGTTGCATCGGTCTGGAATCCATCATACCATACACCATCTTCGCCCTGAAGAATTGCGGGATAAGAATCCTGCCAGAATGCGGAAGTATAGTTAATGAAAGGTGCTTCGTTTCCTAATAAACCTGCGGAGATGAAACCATAGGTATCACCATCAACACCGTTTCCATCGGGGTCACCGGTAGTAAATGCGGTTAACATATTATAGAAATCATCATAAGTCTTGATGTCTTCAGCCTTCATGCCAACTGCATCCAACCAAGACTGCTTAACATAGGTAATACATCCGTTACCATAACCAGAAGCGAAACCATACAGAGCACCATTTTCATCCTTCAGATTCTCATTGATTGCAGGAAGAGTCATACGTGCATGGAATTCTGCATTGTCATATGCTTCAGACATATCCCAAAGAAGTCCGGTAGGAGCATACTGCTTGAACATATCAGCGGACATAACCATAACGTCTGGATAATCGCCACCTGCGAACAGACGACCAACTGCATCTACATAACCGGAGTGGTCAAGCTGAGTAAAGTCGAAAGTTACATCATAACCCATATACTCAGATACTGCTTCATTCAAAGCTGCAATAAATTCTTCCTTACCACTGTCTTCCTTAACATAGTTAACAGTACCGTTAACTACTACCTTAATAGGCTCAGTGAGCTGGTATTCAGCAGGTGCTGCCTCACTGCTTGCTGCAGGAGCTGCTTCGCTGCTTGCTGCGGGTGCTGCTGCGCTACTCTCATTATTGTTAGCTGCAGGAGCTTCTTCTTTGCTTCCGCATGCTGCCATAGACATAACCATTGCAGAAGCTAAAAGTACGGATAATACTTTCTTTTTCATTTCTTTCCTCCCTAAAAATATTAAATAAGTATTTTGTTTTCATCGTCGGGATGTGTTCCCGTCGATGTGCTTACCTTACCATCCCCCCACCAAAAAAACAAGTTACAATTTTTGCTATGACATGCAATTTTTGCGTGCAAATTTTGCAAACCCTTTATTTTCCTAGGTTTTTGTAAGGGCTTACATGTTGTTTTTTTTGTACAAAACTGTTATAATGTGCATAATTTGTTATGACATATTTAAGGACAAAAGTGAACTTTGGGAGAAAACCTTCATGATTTTGAATAGAAAAAAGGCAGTAAAGAATACAAATTCCACAAATGGCAATAATTCCGGCATGTTAAAAATGGTAACCTCTTACAGTATTTTCCTATTGGCAATTCTTGTTTTATTTTTGTTTATCTATCAATCCACCTTAGATAACACTCATGATTCATACAATTTACAAAAGGAAACCACTCTTATAAATAACGTGGAGCTATTTGAAACAGATTTACATATTATGGAAGTATATTGCCGTCAATTACTACAGGAAAATTCTTTCCGAAAAATTATGAATATGGAACAAAGTGATACCACTTTTATTGAACAAGGTACTGATTTACAAAACCGGCTGGCTACCGACATTTATTTGGAGTCCCTGCTTCCTATTAAAGAGAGCTTTTGCTATTTCCCCCTTACCGATTATATTTTAAACGGCACCCACCTTTTGACCAGGCAGCGTTTTTATGAATCTATACAAAGCTATCCCCTGGAAGAGGAAGAGGCATGGATAACATGTCAGACCAATAGTGATTTCCATAAACGATTTTTACTTTTCGAGGATTTTTCCTCCTATCCCACCGCGGAATGGGATTTTTATATGTACATTATTAATATGAATGATTTATTTTATATGGATGCCAATGCCACCGTCAGCTTTATTTTTGACCCCGACAGGTTAAATGAGCTCTTTGACTGTATCACAGCCCCCGGAAACGGCTTCCTTACAGTGGTAGCCGAGGATGGCAGCATTGTTCTTTCCATAAACGAAAGGCATGCTTATGATGTAGATTCTGTTCTGGCATTAAATTTTAACAGTGGTTTTTCTTCCTATGATAATGGTAAGGTAAAAGCAACCATCGGAAAATATTTTTCTGATAATACAGGCTATACCTATTATTATAGTTTTCCCCCCTTTGAGGAAACGGTAAACACAGAAACTCTACACTATATTTTCTTATTGGTTTTTGCACTGGTAATTATAGGCGGCGGGTTCCTGGTATATCATTTCTCCCGCAGAAATATCCAGCCCATTATCGAATTGGGACAGGAGCTTCATGAGGCAGTGGAGGCACAAAATCTCTTACAGGAGGTTGTGGACAATCAGCGCCCCATTATTTGTACCTCCTATGTAAGACAATTATTGTCCGGTGCAGTCAAATCCGAAGAAGAAGCCACCTATATTCATGATTACCTGGATTTAGGGGGGGCACCTTCTTATTATAATGTATTATATGTGGTGATTTATAATAATTCCGGGGATAACACGGAAATCCTGCCCAGTAGCATCAGCAGTCCGGAAGAATTGCAAACTATTATTACTAATGCATTAAAAAATTTCCTGGATACTCCTTTGTATTATTTCAGTCCTTCGGAAAGAACCTATTCCATCTTACTTCGTTGTGACGCGGATAAGGAAAAGGATTTTGTTTTGGAAATCGGCAGTGTGATTTCCAGACTCCACGATTACATGCTGGATACCTACGATATTTGGCTTTTTGCAGGAATCGGACGCAATACGGATTCCTTGATGAATGTATGGGAATCCTACCAACAGGCTACAGAAGCGGTAAGCTATACCACCAAGAATTATATTTTCTTCCCTTACGAATTTATTAAGAAGAAATCCGATGTATTTTATTACCCTCCGGAGATTTCCACTAAGCTGATTCACTTTATTTCCAGCGGAAATACACCACAGGTACTGGAGCTGTTTAACCTGATTCATCAGGAAAATATTGAGGAGCGTTCCCTGCCCATCAATCTTTTGAAGTATTTGCTTTCCGATATCCGTAATACACTACTTAAGGCTCGATTTGCCCTGCCATCCAATACGGACCCGGAGGCAGTAAAGAAGCTGGATGAACTTTTTAATGAGCATTTATCCTTTAAGCTCTGCGAAGATATTGCTTTAACACTGTGCGATTTATTTACCAACGAATCCGAGGATAACAATCTGGCTGCCACTATAGAGAAATATATAGCAAAGAACTATCAGGATCCTTCCTTGGGACTAAACAAGATTTCCGATGAATTTCAGATTTCTGAGAGTTATTTCTCCCATATGTTTAAAGAAAAAACCGGGGTAAATTTCTCTACCTATTTGGAAAATATTCGTATGACAGAAGCTGCAAGGCTTATCAGAGAAACGGATATCAGCTTAAACGAATTGTATATTGCCGTGGGTTATAATAACGCCAATTCCTTTAGACGTGCTTTTAAGAAGGTATATGGTGTGACTCCAAGCAGCATGCGTGATACTGCAAAATAATAAACAGCAGAAGCATTATGACTATTTATTTCATAAATGCTTCTGCTGTTTTGATATCTTCCGGAGTTGTAATTTTAATATTTTCATAGGACGCTTCTACTAATTTTACTTTTTGGTCAGTAAAAAGCTCTACCACGCTGGCGTCATCCGTCACAGAAATTCCTTTTCTTGCCATTTCCGGCAGCTTTTCTTTTAATGTTGCATATGCTTTCACAATCAGCTTTGTATCAAACACTTGGGGAGTCTGGATACTCCACACCAATCGTCTGTCAGGAGTAGTAACAGCAAATCCATTTTCATCAGCAATTTTAATGGTATCCTTGCTTGGGACTGCCGCCACACATGCATGGCACTGTTCCACAGCCTTGTAGGTATCCTCCAAAATTTTTTCTGTCAGAAACGGTCTTGCCCCATCATGAATAAATACATATCCATCTTCATTGGGTATTGATAGTTTTCCCGCCCCAATTGCCTCCATGGCATTTGCCACGGACAAATATCGCTCTGCGCCTCCGGCTATAATCAAAGCAACCTTGCTAAAATCATATTTTTCCACTACTTCCTTTTGCATATAGGGAATATCCGCTTCTCCGGTTACCAAAATACAGTCGTCAATCACTTGAGATTCTTCCACTGCATGAAGGGCATACCAGATAAGGGGCTTATCCTTAATTAGCATGTATTGCTTAGCCACATTACTTTTCATACGGCTACCGCTGCCTGCTGCCAAAACCACAGCCGTACATCTCTTTTTTATCATATTTCTCATCGCTCTCCCAATCTCAAATTCGGTACCGCATTCAAATCATAACCACTTCGAACACCTTTCAGGTATTCATAATAGCCTGCCACACCAATCATAGCTGCATTATCGGTACAGAAAATCGGAGACGGATGATAGAACTTTATTCCCTCTTTGTTGCAACGTTCTTCAAAAGCTGCCCTCAGGGAAGAATTGGATGCCACCCCACCGGCTATGGCAAATTTATCAAAGCCATAATTCTTTACAGCCGCTAAGGAATGGTCTACCAGCACATCAATTACCGCTTTTTGGAAGGACGCTGCCACATCCGCATTATTTACAGGCTCTCCCTTCATTTGACAACCATTTAAATAATTCAGTGCCGCCGATTTCAAGCCACTAAAGCTGAAATCATATTCATTTTCCTGCACCACCGCCCTTGGAAAATGAATGGCATCAGGATTCCCTTCCTTGGAAAGCTTATCTATCTTTGGACCACCGGGATATCCCAACCCAATGGCGCGAGCCACCTTGTCAAAGGCTTCTCCTGCTGCATCATCACGGGTTCTGCCGATAATCTCATACTCCCCGTAATCCTTTACCACCACCAAATGAGAATGTCCACCGGACGCCACCAGACAGATAAAAGGGGGCTCCAGTTCTTTATTTTCTATAAAATTGGCACTGATATGTCCTTCAATATGATGAACTCCAATCAAGGGAATGCCTGTTGCAAAGCTGATTGCCTTTGCGGCAGATACTCCCACCAAAAGAGCTCCCACCAGCCCCGGTCCGTAGGTAACCGCAATAGCTGTAATATCCTGTAATGTTACCTTCGCCTCCTTCAGGGCTTCTTCTATAACCTGATTAATCTTTTCAATATGCTTTCTGGATGCAATTTCCGGCACCACTCCACCATACAGAGTATGCAGTGCAATTTGGGAGGAAATTACATTGGAAAGTACTTCCCTTCCGTTCTTTACCACCGAAGCTGCTGTTTCATCGCAGGAGCTTTCTATTGCCAAAATTAAAATATCCTTTTGATTTGTTTCCATGCTTACTGCTCCTTCTGCTCCGGATTCACTTCACTGGAAGGCTTCCAGCCATAAATTTTCCACCTTTTATTTGCATCCTTACGCAAAAGATAAACCTGGTCGGAAGAAAAATTCACTCCATCTTCCGTAATGGTATAGCCACATAATATACGTGCGAAGGAATAACCATCCTCGGTAAATTCCTCCACGTTGATACTAGAGGCAGGTGCAAAGCGAAGAATTTTACGATTATTTTTCTTAAAATCCTCCACCTCGGATCGCAAAGCCATCTGATAGGTGCCTAGCTCATTATTTGCCACAAGCTCGTCATCATACAGCTCTCTTGCTTTATTTCCCAAATCTTCTATTTCTTCTTTCGTCGCCTCTTCATTATAGAAGCAATCTAAAATTTCATTATAGTATTTAATCACTTCTCTGGGTGTGGGAGGATAATCCTTTTCTAAATCTTTACTCAACACAAGCTGTACGGCACTTAACGTAGCTTCCTGTTGCTCCTCCTTGGAACGATTGGACAGATAGGTATAATAAGACACAATACCTATAATACCGATAAGAATAATGATAGTTACTCTGGTCGTTGATTTTTTCATAGGAATCCCCACTCCTTTCTATTTTGCCTCTTTAATCTTCTGTAAAATTAAGTTCTATAGTTCTGCCATCCTTTGCGGCAATAGCATTCCGGAAAATTTTGCGAACCTCTTCCATATACTCCTCCGGTCGAATCAGGGAAGGACTATAATGAGTAAGCCATAACTGGGGTACCTCTGCCTGTTTGGCAATTTTAGCCGCCTCATACATGGTCATATGCTTATATTCTTTTGCTTTGATTAACTTATCCGGCTCACCATACATACCTTCCAATATCAGCAAATCTGCCCCCACTGCATTCTGTACAATACTTTCTGTGGGACGGGTATCGGTGCAATAGGTTACCTTTAAGCCCTTTCTGTCAGCCCCCAAAACCATATCCGGCGTATACACTTTGCCATCCTCTTCTATGGTTTCACCTTTTTGCAGCTTACTCCAAAGCGGCATGGGAATCTGTGCTGCCACTGCTCTTTCCTTATCAAACTTTCCCTGCCTGTCTATTATCATACTATAACCATAACACACCACATTATGATTCACCCGAAAAGCTTCTATGCGAAAACCATCAAAGGAAAAGGTCTGAGAGCTTTCTGAAATTTCCATACATTTTATTTCAAAGGGTAGCTCCGGTGCTATAATGCGAAGGGCGCTTACCACCTTTGTTAAGCCCTTAGGACCAATCAGCAAAAGCGGCTCTGTACGCTCCGCATTTCCCATGGTCAGTAGCATCCCCGGAAGTCCGCTGATATGGTCTGCATGATAATGAGTAAAACAGATAATGTCAATGGGCTTGGGACTCCAGCCTTTTTCCTTCATGGCAATCTGAGTACCCTCACCACAATCAATCATAATACTTTTTCCGTTATATCTCATCATCAGGGAGGTAAGCCATCTATATGGCAAGGGCATCATGCCCCCGGTTCCCAGCAAACACACATCTAACATCGCTTCCATGCCTTTCTGCATTTATTTAGAGCAGCTCGTTATTCTGACACTCCTCAATAGGTATGGGAAATTGTTTTACCCAATTGTCATAGCAATCCTCACACAAATCAAACTGCTGTCTTGTTCCATCCTTACGACTAAAATATCCAAAGGTATAATCTACCCGAAAGCAGCCTTCCTTCAAATAGCCGTCTTCTACTTTTAATTTTTTTTTACACTGATTACAGACTACCCGAACCAGCTTTTCTTCCTGTTCATTCTCGTATTTACGCATTTTTCCCTCCATCTGCATTATCCAACGTAGCTCTTCTATTATAAAGGATATTTCTCCTTGTGATGGTGGAAATTGTTGCCTATCGTCTCCACATAATCATGGCGTCTTCTATAGGCTTTTCATAAAATCTCGGACGAATCCCCTCGGATACAAAGCCAAGATTTTCATATACATGAATGGCGGCTTCGTTACTGACACGTACCTCCAATGTAAAGGCATTAATTCCTCTGCTTTCTCCCCGGGAAATCAGTTCTTTCAAAAGTGCAGTTGCAATTCCTTGTCCACGGAATTTTTCTGCTACCACTACATTGTCAATATTCCCTTCATTACATATATCGGTCAATCCTGCACATCCCGCCACCTCGCCGTCCACTATGGCAACTAAATAATAGCAATAATTCCGACTCAGCAAATCCCGAAAATCATTGGGCGACCAGGGCATACTAAAAGAGGCTGCTTCAATTGCACTTACTGCTTCTATATCTGTATCCTGTAATTCTCTGATTTCTATTTCTTCTATATTAATAGTCATTACTGTATTTCTGTTCTTTCCTGTCTCAATTTTTCTTCCTGCTCCCGCTCTGCCTGACTCTTACGCAGATACTCCGGCTGATGGGCTGCTGCACTTACTGTTTTTCCTACCTTATAATATATAGCACCCAAAGCGGCGATACTGGCAGCCCGCTGACGATTATTATTTGCCGGGGCAAAGGAATAAGGTACCTGTAGTTTTTCCTCAATTACCTTTTGATAAACAGGAACACCATCCCCCAGAAAAATCACTTCCCTGTCCTTTTCGTTTAATTTAGCGATTATCTCCGTAATATCCACTGCACATTGAGACTCTACAATCCCAAGCTCATATTCCTGATTTCCCTTTACAAATTCATAAATTCCGGTATAAACCTGATTTCTTCTGGCATCCATAAGCGGACAAACAAGCTGCTTACATCCGCACAGATTATAAGCAAGTCCCTCCAAAGTAGGTACTTCCACCAAAGGCTTATCCAATGCCAAACCAAGACCTTTGGCAGTTGCTGCACCAATTCGCAAACCGGTAAAGGAACCGGGACCGGATGCAATGGCAATGGCATCCACCTCTGCCAGATTCAAATCAATCATTTTTCTGATTTCATCCAACATGGGAAGTAAGGTCTGAGAATGTGTCTTTTTGTAATTGGTGGTGTATTCCGCCAGCAGTATGCCATCTTCCACGATAGCTGCACTTGCCACAAGTCCGGAACTGTCTAAGCCAAGAATCTTCATGCCTTCTGCCTCGCTCTCTTATATTTCTTCTATAATTATTTTACGGTAATCAAAGCCCTTTTCCAAGTCTTTTTCTATGGTAATCCGACTATAATGCTCCGGTAATATTTCTTCAATCAGGTTTGCCCATTCAATCAGACATAGACCCTCTCCATAAAAATAATCCTCATAGCCGATTTCATCCATTTCTTCCACATCACCGATACGATACACGTCAAAATGATAAAAAGGCATTTTTCCTTCCTCATAAACCTGTACGATAGTAAAAGTAGGACTGTTTACCGGTTCTGTAATTCCAAGTCCCTTTGCAACTCCCTGAGTAAATACGGTCTTCCCCACTCCTAAATCTCCTATCAGGGTATAAACCTGTCCGGGCTTACTTTCCTGCCCTATGCGAACTCCAAAATCAAAGGTTTCCTGAGCAGTATAGGTTTCTATTATTTGTTGATTTGTATTCTGATTCATACTTTTTCACTCTTATTTCCTACAGTTTATCCGATTTCACTTCGTTGAATTTCTATTCTTTAATTTTTACCTTTGCCGGTGGCATATGAATAGAAATCATTTCAATCACAGCCGCCTTTTTATCTCCCATCTGATTCTTGGGCAAAATAGTTGCGTTAATTTTTGAGGTGTAAAGTATAATACTTCTACCGGTAGAAACTGCTTTTACCATATCCTCCCAGGCTACCGTACCACTTTCCTCTCCCTGTGAAACAGTAAGTCCCTTTTCATCCAATACATAATGAAGCGGCAGTTTGAATGCCGGATTATTCAATGCCTGCTGCCTGCTCTTAATAAAATAGGTCCAGGGAAGATATAAAAGTAATACAATTCCAAAAATAAGAAATAACCACTGCTTTGTAGAAAGGGCAAACAGGATAAAAACTGCCCCAAATGCACTGCCCAACAACCCCGATGCACTATTATAGGCATGTCTTAGCATGTAATCATACAAATCGCCAGCACTGATTTTTACATCCAATTCTACCATAGTCTATTATAAATCCTTTCCTGCTTTATTGTATTCAAAACATCATTTCCTACGCTTTGTAAACACTTTGAAAAAGCACCTACATGGTAGGTGCTTTCATAAAAACTATCTTAATATAAAATAATGGAAAAAGCAAGTTCTATTTATTCATGGCGTAATGCCTCAATAGGACTTAATTTTGCAGCCTTTCTTGCAGGATAAATTCCAAAGAAAATTCCCACCGCCGAAGAAAAGAAGCTGGCACCCAAAACAGTACTTAAATTTACCTTAGCAGTAAATCCGATAAGGGAACAGACACCCCATGCACCTACTACTCCGATAATAATTCCAATAATACCACCTAATAATGTAATAATTGCCGACTCCGACAAAAACTGCAGCAGGATGGAACCGGTTCTTGCCCCCAATGCTTTACGGATACCGATTTCTCTGGTCCGCTCCGTTACGGATACCAGCATAATATTCATAACACCGATTCCACCAACCAATAAAGAAATTGCTGCAACAAACACAACGAATACTGTGATATAGCTGAGTATCTGATCCATTTGACTCATATAGTCATTAAAGTTTTCCACTTGAATTGCATTTTTTCCACGAACATTGTGTCTATTCTCCATGAGACGGACACAATCTTCTGCCACCTGTGTCGCATATTCCGCGCTATCACTGATTATCAGCAGGTCTGACAAAGTGACATAAAAGCCATAAGAAGATGACACTACTGACAGTGGTGCCTCCAGGGATACCGTATCACTTACCATCAAACCGGATAACATGGATGCATTATCCTGCCTGATACCAATAATGGTAAATTCCTGTGTTGTTCCATATAACGTAAAATCAAAGGTCATTCCCACTACATTGGTAGTACCAAACAATAGCTTTGCACTGCTTTCTGTGAGAACACAAACCTTATTTGCAGAATAATAATCGCTCTCCGTAAAATATCTTCCTTTAATAATAGGATCATTACTGGAATATTCCATTCCCGCCATACCAAAGGTTGCAGAGGCCTTAAAATCACCTTTTCTGCCGGTTGCAATGCCACCGCTAAATCCCCATTGAGGGGTTACTGCTTTGACATGGGGTACTTTTTCCATGATTGCGGTAATATCATCCTCTGTAAATTCCACCTGTATGCCTTCATCATTATTTCCATAGGAGTAGATATAAAGCTGTCCTCCTGCCATGGCATTTAATTCACTGTTAATACCACCCTTAACACCGTTACCTATGGAAATAATCATAATGACGGAGGAAATACCAATAATAATTCCCAGCATGGTCAAAAAGGAACGCCCTTTATTGCTTCGGATATTCATCAGGGCTATTTTTACATATTCCCAAACCTGTGTCATATTTGTTTTCCTTCCTATTCTTCCGGCATAATAGTCACCGGCATACCCTCCTCAACTCCTGTCAAAGAAGATACAATTATTTCATCCTGTTCTGTGATACCTTCTATTACTTCTGTATGAGTATCAGAAGAAATACCGCAGACAATGGGCTTTCTTACCACCATGCCATTTTCTGCTATATAAAGGAAATCGCCATCCTTATCCGCATTAATCGCCTCTACAGGAATCAATAATGCATTCTCAACCTTGTTAGTATAAATCTCTAAACGTGCCTCCATTCCCAAAATAATCTTATTGTCCGGGTTGGTGATATGTACTTCTACTCCTACCATTGGCGTATTGGAGGCATTCATAGTAGCCATTCTGTCAATTTTATTTACAATACCATCATAGGTATTGCCGGAAATGGTAACCTTCGCCTTTTGTCCCTCCTCCAGCTTTTCTACATCATGCTTGGAGGCACTGAAGGTTACCTTAAGTTCTTCACTGCTGGCAAGGGTCAAAAGCTGCATTCCCTCTGTGATGGTTGCTCCCTGTACTGCACTGCACTCCATTACAATGCCGTCAAAGCCTGCAACCACACCCTGTTTTGCAATTTCGTAAGCCTCCTCCGCAGTCTTGTAGCTCATAACAGATAATTCTTTATCTGCCACGTACTGTTCCTTATCATAGGAATCCATGACAACATTCTCACTACTTGCCTTCTGGCTTTCCATTTTTGCTTTATATTCTTCAAAACCAGCCAATTCTTCGCTGACTCTGGAAATTTCCTTTTGAAGTTCTGCCACATAATCACTGGAATTGTAGGTCTGTTGTAAAAACTGATTGTAGGCAATATCCTCACTTACTTCCGAAAGTTCCTTTTGCAGTTCATCCAGCTTCGTCTGATAATCCGGTGCCGTCTTATCAAGGGATTTTATTTCATCCTGTAACTCCGTACTTTCTTCTGTTAAATGAAAGCTTTCGGCAGCCAGATTATTGCCGGTTTCTCTCTGATAATCACTAAGCTCCTCTTCCAAGTTTTTTAAATGAGCCTTCCAATCCGTTATCTGCTGTTCCAGCACACCCAGATTGGTATTTGCCTCGGAGAGCTTTGCCTGACTCTTGCTGTTATCCGCCATTATCGCCTGATAACTTGCCTCGCTTTTATCCTGCTGTAGGGATGCCTGCTTTAATCTGTCTTCCGCCTCATCCATATCATAGCCGATTAGGATATCCCCGGCTT
Organism: Lachnospiraceae bacterium; assembly: GCA_017624835.1. Lineage (GTDB taxonomy): Bacteria > Bacillota > Clostridia > Lachnospirales > Lachnospiraceae > Acetatifactor. Next base: position 17,735 of record JAGAMG010000018.1, on the reverse strand, counting down.
TTACATCATCCCCTGCTGAGATATTCACAGCCTCCAGCTTGCCTCCAACCTGTGCAAATATCACTTCCTGATGTTCACTGGAAACTGTACCGCTGGTGCTGATGCTTTCCTGTAAATCTCCCCGAGTAGCTACGGTAGTGGTTACTAATGCACCTGCTTCCGGTGCCATGGAACAACTCACTGCCATAATTACAATAATTACTACCAGAATAATACATACGATTACACGTACTTTCTTTTTCTTCTTTGGCTTTTTTACTGTTTCTGCAAGCTGTGTATTTTCCAATTCCTGTTTCTTTCTTTTTAGCCCTATTTTCATTATTTTACTCCTTCAAGCTCCTATTATATCTGTAGTAATTCTATTTCTTCCAAAGGCTCCTGCTTCATGGGATTTTTTATTTCTGCAGCAGAATCATGCTCGATTCTGCCGTCTTTTATCTTGATGACCCGCTTAGCCCTCTCTGCAATTTCATTATCATGGGTAATGAGAATCACGGTGCGCCCTTCCCGATGCAGCTCCTTTAAAATCTCCATAATCTCCTGAGTGGAATGAGAATCCAGATTACCCGTGGGCTCATCCGCCAAAATCACAGGTGGTGCCTGAGCAATGGCTCTGGCAATGGCTACTCTCTGCTGCTGACCACCGGACATTTCCGAAGGCTTATGATGAATTCGATGGGACAATCCCACCTTTTGTAATGCCTTTATGGAAAGTTCATTTCGTTCCCCCTTGCTGACCCCTCTATATATCAAAGGAAGCTCTACATTTTCCAACGCAGTAAGATTGGGAATCAGATTAAACCCTTGGAAAATAAATCCTATTTCCTGATTTCTGATATCGGACAATTCATCATCATCAAGGGATGAAACATCCTGACCATTCAATATGTACTTCCCACTGGTAGGTACATCCAAACATCCCAGCATATTCATTAATGTGGATTTTCCACTACCGGACTGACCGATAATTGCTACAAACTCACCTTGATTAATTGATACAGAAACATGATCCAATGCCCTGACTTCATTTTCTCCCGGGTTGTAAATCTTGCACATATCCTGAATTTCAACTAATACGCCCATCTTACTGTTCCTTTCTCCATAATACTTCCCTCCTGCATAAGCTTTGTTCATGCCGGCACAACTGTGTTACTGTATTGTTGTACTACTCGCATAATACAATAATCAATTATATTTGTCAACACCTTTATATGATATATTTGTTTTATTAAAAAAATGTGGATATAAATCTAAAGATTTTCTATAGAATTGATTTTCGTGAGTAATCTTTTTGGTTATAAAAACAAGGGAGCAGAAAAATCCTTGTTTTCTCTGCTCCCTTAGTATCTTGGGATTCTCTGACATTTGTGTCAGCTTTAGTTTTTCTGAATTTTCATGGTCAGTCCGATTCTCTTCTTGGGTACATCCACAGTCATTACCTGTACATCCACCACATCACCTACGCTGACAGCCTCCAATGGATGCTTGATAAATCGTTCGGTAATCTGAGAAATGTGCACCAAACCATCCTGATGTACACCGATATCCACAAACACACCGAAGTCAATTACATTACGGACAGTTCCCTTCAGTATCATACCGGGCTTCAAATCCTTCATATCCAATACATCACTACGCAGGATTGGCTTGGGCATATCGTCTCTGGGGTCACGGGCAGGCTTTTCCAGCTCCTTCAAAATATCTGTCAGAGTAATTTCGCCGATTCCCAGCTCCTCAGCTAACAGCTTTTTATTCTTAATGCGCTTTTCCAAGCTGGATACTGCTGCACTCATATCTGCTGCATTTCCATTGTTTGCAGTCTGCCCATCGGTAACCTTGGTATTTTTACCATTCTGTCCTTTGGCTGCATCACCGTCCAACACTACGCCACCCATGGCAGCTGCAAGCGCTTTTCCCATAGCTGTGTTGGTATTGCGCACCTGTACCTGCTTCTGCACAGGCTTTTTGGGTGCTTTTTTCTCCGGTGCATTCTTGCCGGCATTTTGTTTGTCCGCTACTTTTTGCTCTGCCGCACGCTTCTGAGCTTCCTTTACATCCTCCATGGTCAGTCCCAGCTTATCTAAAAGCTTTTCTGCCGCCTCATAGGATTCGGGATGTACACTGGTGGCATCCAAAGGATTCTCCCCGTCCGTAATACGCATAAAGCCGGCACATTGTTCAAAAGCCTTAGGACCCAATTTAGGAACCTTAAGCAGCTGCTTTCTGCTGGTAAATCTGCCGTTGGTCTCTCTGTAATCCACAATATTTTTGGCAATGGTTTTGTTGATACCGGAAATATACTCCAATAGGGAGGCGGAAGCGGTGTTTAAATCCACACCTACCTTATTTACACTATCCTCCACCACACCATTTAGGGCATCACTAAGCTTCTTTTGATTCATATCATGCTGATACTGACCTACACCGATGGATTTGGGATCAATTTTTACCAATTCTGCCAAAGGATCCTGCAATCTGCGGGCAATGGAAGCAGCACTTCTCTGTCCCACATCAAAGTTGGGGAATTCCTCTGTTGCAAGTTTACTTGCAGAATATACGGATGCACCTGCTTCATTTACAATCACATATTGCACAGGTCTGTCCAATTCCTTTAAAAGCTCAACAATTACCTGCTCGGACTCTCTGGATGCAGTACCATTTCCCACAGAAATCAAATCCACATTATATTTTTTTATAATTTTCTTTAATTCTGCCTTGGACTCTTCCACCTTATTCTGAGGAGCGGTAGGATAGATTACCTTGGTATCCAATACCTTACCGGTGGGATCTACCACTGCAAGCTTACAGCCGGTACGGAAAGCGGGATCCCATCCCAAAACCACCTTTCCTGCAATAGGGGGCTGTAACAAAAGCTGTTCCAGATTCTTACCAAATACATTGATAGCTCCATCCTCTGCTTTCTCTGTTAAATCATTTCTGATTTCACGCTCAATGGCAGGAGCAATTAATCTGTTATAGCTATCTTCGATTGCACTTTTAATCACAGGAGTTGTATATTCATTTTCGGAGGTAAGAAGCATCTTTTCCAAATAACGTAAAATGCGTTCTTCCGGTGCATTTACCTTTACTGTCAGCATTTTTTCCGCTTCACCGCGGTTTAATGCCAGTACTCTGTGTCCTGCAATTTTCTTTACAGGCTCCTCAAAATTATAATACATCTCATATACACTTTCCGCCTTTTCATCCTTGGCGGTACTGCTTACAATACCTTCTTCTATGGTAATGTTTCTGATATATAAACGATAATCCGCTTCATCGGAAATGCTCTCCGCAATAATATCCAAAGCCCCCTGCAATGCATCTGCCACATTTTTAACCAGCTTGTCCGCTTCCACATCCGGATCCGTTACATATTTGGCTGCTTCCTCCTCTATAGGAGCAGTTGCATTCTGCGCCAAAATATATTCTGCCAAAGGCTCCAGCCCTTTTTCCTTTGCCACACTGGCACGAGTCTTTCTCTTAGGACGATAAGGACGATATAAATCCTCTACCACCACAAGGGTCTGTGCCGCAAGAATCTTTTCCTTTAATTCTTCTGTAAGCTTTCCCTGCTCCTCAATGCTCTTAAGTACCTGCTCCTTTTTATCCTCAAGATTACGCAGATAGGTAAGGCGCTCATGAAGGTTACGTAGCTGTTCGTCATTCAATGAACCTGTTACCTCTTTACGGTAACGGGAAATAAAGGGGATGGTATTACCCTCATCAATCAGCTTGACCGCTGCCTCAACCTGCCATTTTTCAACCTGTAATTCTTCTTTCAGAGTTTGTAAAATATCCATTTTTTCTAACCATGCCTTTCTCGCATTTTCTCTCAGTCTCTATTATAAGGGAAAGACCTATGATTTTTCAAGTTTATAATCTTTTTATGTATTTTTATTGGTATCTATTTGCGTATTCTGCCGAAAAATGGTAAAGTAAATTTAGACAAATATGCGAAGGAGTATTCAGATACATGGAATATTACTCTAGTTCAGATAACATAAATATAACGCCTCAGGAAAATAGTACCAGTGCTTTTTCCATTGCCTCCATGATATGTGGAGTCATTGCCATCCTTGCCTGCTGCGCCGGAATTCTTTCCCTTCCCTTTGGTGCTCTAAGTATTCTTTTTGCAACACTTTCCAAACGCCGCGGAAAAAATATGCCCGGCATGAGTATCACAGGTATCTGGCTTGGCTGCGTGGGCATTTTACTAGGCATCCTGATGACGGTTTATTCCTTCTTTATGGTATTCAACGACCCTATGGTCTATGACCAGGTGAATGCCACATATGAAATGTTATACGGTGAAAGCTTTGATGAATTTTTAGAACGTTATTCTATTCAATAAACAGGAGGTATGCATATGATGAATCTATCCAATATTAATAATAGTTTGCGTGGATACGGAAGCTATCCCTATGGTAATACCATAACCGGCTCTTCACAGGCTTCGGGAACAAATCCGGCAATGGGGCAGAATCCCGACGGTGAATGTCAGACCTGCAAAAATCGTAAATATGTGGATGGCTCCGATGAAATGGTTTCCTTTAAAACTCCTTCCCGTATTTCACCGGAAAGAGCTGCCACTGCTGTTCGTGCTCATGAGCAGGAGCATGTTAATAATGCCTATACCAAAGCAGCCAAGAATAATGGAAAAGTTTTAGCTGCTAATGTATCCTTAAAAACTGCTGTTTGTCCGGAATGTGGGCGCTCCTATGTTGCCGGAGGAACTACCCATACACAGATAAAATATTATAATGAAGAAAATCCCTATCAGCAGGATTTAAAAGCCACCGACAATCTGAAATACAAGGGAATGAATGCAGATTATTCCTTATAAAACTAGAACTATTGGAGTGTTTTATTAATGAATCAATATCAATCCATTGCAGAAATAAAAGATTATGCCAAGGACAGGCTGGCAGGAAGATTTGGCAATTCTGCCATACTTACTTTACTGAATACAGGTATTGTTTTTGGAATCACTTTTTTAATCAGTACTGTAATATCAACTTTGACCTTATCCATATCCCTTGTAACAACAGGTGATGTGGACACCGGCAAATTAAGTATAAGTGCCATCCTAGGTATCGGTCTGTTACAATATCTGCTGACACTACTTTGCTCCGTCTTCACAGGCATTTTTAATACGGGAATTTCCTTATATTTTTTAAATTTGGCAAGCGGACGTAATGCCACCCTGGGCAATCTTTATTATGGGTTTCAATATCTATACAAGAAATCTTTGGCATTATCAACCGTAACTGTACTGATTAGTTCAGTTTGCCTGTTGCCCTATGATATTTTTTATTTTCTCTACAGCAATAAAATTCCGGGCAATTGGGATATTTGCATGATAATTGCCATGGTTGCGGGAATGGCAGTGTATGTTCCCATTTCCCTAAGTCTTTCACAGGCGTTTTTCCTATTACTGGACTTTCCTACCAGAAGTCCCAAGGAGCTTCTTTCCTTAAGCATACGTCTTATGAAAGGACGCAAATGGAAATTATTTAAGCTTCAGCTTAGTTTTCTGCCCCTTATGATTTTGGGAGTGTTAAGCTTTGGCATCGGTAATCTTTGGATTACCCCTTATATGAATATAACTATGGCACTGTATTTTCTAGATATTATGAAATCCGGGGATACTGCTTCTGATTCATAAAGGTTTTCATTTTAAAAGGTTCTTTGTTGGTAAGTATTTCTACTCGCCATACAAAGAACCTTTTTATCTTGTTTATGCTTATATTATTTTTCTTATTTTACTCTGCCTTTCCCGACTGGGACACACTGAGCCACTTTAAATAGCCATTGATAAATAAATCGAGACTTCCGTCCATAACCGCATCCACATTTCCTGTCTCCACATCTGTGCGATGATCCTTTACCATGGTATAGGGCTGCATAACATAGGAACGAATCTGGTTACCCCAGCCAATTTCCTTTACCTCACCACGGATATCGGAAAGCTTTTCTACATTTGCTTCCTGCTTTAGCAGATACAGCTTGGCTTTCAGCATCTGCATTGCCTTATCCTTATTTTGGAACTGGCTACGCTCATTCTGACACTGTACTACCGTTCCCGTAGGAATGTGGGTAATACGAATTGCAGAGGATGTCTTATTGATATGCTGTCCACCGGCACCACTGCTTCGGTAGGTATCAATTCGCAAATCCTTCTCATCGATTTCCACATCCAAATCCTCTTCAATATCCGGCATAACATCCAAAGACACAAAAGAGGTCTGTCGCTTACCCTGGGCATTAAAGGGGGAAATACGCACCAAACGATGCACACCCTTTTCAGATTTCAAATAACCATAGGCATTGATACCATTCACCTGGAAGGTTACGGACTTAATACCTGCTTCATCCCCATCCAGATAGTCAAGGACTTCAATGGTAAAGCCTTTTCTCTCCGCCCATCTGGTGTACATTCTGTAAAGCATACTGCACCAATCACAGCTTTCTGTACCACCGGCACCGGCATTTAATTTCAAAATGGCATCATTTTTATCATATTCCCCTGCAAGCAAGGTACTGAGACGCAGTTCCTCAAACTCTGTAATAAATTCATCCAATTCGCTGCGAATCTCTGCCACCAGAGACTCATCATTTTCCTCGTAACCCATTTCAATCAAGGTCAGGATATCCTCATACTGAGTGGCAAGCTTATCATACTGTCCTACAGTATCTTTTAAATTTTTCAATTCCTTCATTTTCAGATTGGATTTGTCCGGGTCATCCCAAAAACCGGGAGCCTCCATTTCCATCTCTAATTCTTCAATCCGCTTTGACTTGCTAGCCAGGTCAAAGTGAATCCCTCACTTCCGCTAATGGAGTTTCGTAGGTCAGAATTTCTGTTTTCATCTGGTCTAATTCAACCACTGCGTCACCTTCTTTCATAATTTTATTATTACAATTTCTAGTGGGATGCGACGAGCGTGGGGGATGTGTTATTTTATATTCCGATGTACAGGGATAAGAAATACTAAGTATCCCCATATACCTTTTGAATCCTGACGCAAACAGCATGAATGTGCCATCCATGGCACAACCATGCTTTCCTCGGACGTCCTGTCCTCGGATTGCTGCTATTTAGAGGGGATACTAAGAATTTCTAATCCCCTCCCAAAGGAACATAAAATAACACATCCCCCACACTCAATTTCATTCCACTACAAATTTCAATACTAAATATTACTTTCTATCATCACGCCTTGCGTCCGCAGCACTGCTTATATTTCTTGCCACTTCCGCAGGGGCAGGGATCGTTGGGGTAAACTTTGTTGTTTTCATTTTTTACAGGTGCCTTAAGGGATTCATCCTTGTTGGTTCCGGTCACCTTTGCTACCTGCTCACGCTCAATTCTCTGTTCAATCTTTACACGGAAAAGCAACCTTACAGTCTCTTCTTTAATATTCTGTGTCATTTCATCGAACATGTCATAACCGCTCATTTTGTATTCTACCAGAGGGTCTTTCTGTCCGTATGCCTGTAAACCGATACCCTGACGAAGCTGCTCCATATCATCAATGTGATCCATCCACTTGCGGTCAATTACCTTAAGTAAAATCACACGCTCAATTTCACGGATGGTTTCAGAATCCGGGAACTCTGCTTCCTTGCTTTCATAAAGCTTCACAGCCTCTTCCTTCAACTGCTGCTTCAAGCTGTTTTTCTTATTCTTCTTCACTCTCTCTAAAGTTACAGGTTGCAGAGGAATGGTAGGAAGAAGCAGACTGTTCAGTTCATTGTAATCCCAATCATCCGCATCCACATCATCATTGATACTGATATCCACACAATTTTCTGCAATATCGGTAATCATTTTATAAATCACATCGCGCATGCTTTCGCCATTTAATACGCGGCTTCTCTCTTCGTAAATAATCTCTCGCTGCTCGCTCATAACGCGGTCATACTCTAACAGATTCTTACGAATACCAAAGTTATTATTTTCGATTCGCTTCTGTGCAGACTCAATAGCATTGGTCAGTGACTTATGCTCAATTTCCTGATCCTCGGGAATACCTAATGCATTAAACATATTAATCAGTCTTTCAGAGCCGAATAATCTCATCAAATCATCCTGTAAGGAGATATAGAACTTGGATTCACCGGGGTCTCCCTGACGACCGGAACGTCCACGAAGCTGATTATCAATACGTCTGGACTCATGACGCTCGGTACCGATAATCTTTAAACCGCCTGCCGCCTTTGCTTCTTCATCCAGCTTAATATCTGTACCACGTCCTGCCATATTGGTAGCAATGGTTACTGCACCGTGGATACCTGCATCTGCAACAATTTCCGCCTCCAGCTCATGGAATTTTGCATTCAGTACCTTATGCTTAATACCTCTTCTGGTCAGTCTCTTACTGATTTCTTCACTGGACTCAATGGTAATGGTACCAACCAAAACCGGCTGTCCCTTTGCATGAGCTTCCTCAACCGCTGCCACAATAGCACGAAGTTTCTCTTCCTTGGTCTTGTATACAGCATCCTGATGGTCAATACGAATAACAGGACGATTGGTAGGAATCTCTACTACGTCCATACCGTAAATCTCACGGAACTCGTTTTCTTCCGTAAGAGCAGTACCGGTCATACCACATTTCTTAGCAAACAGGTTGAAGAAGTTCTGGAAGGTAATGGAAGCAAGGGTCTTGCTCTCACGCTTAACCTTTACCCGCTCCTTTGCCTCAATTGCCTGATGCAAACCATCTGAATAACGACGACCGGGCATAATACGTCCGGTAAACTCGTCTACAATCATAACCTGATCATCCTTTACCACATAGTCCTGGTCACGGAACATCAGGTTATGGGCACGCAATGCCAGAATAATGGTATGCTGAATTTCCAAATTTTCAGGGTCAGCATAGTTCTCTAAATGGAAGAAACGCTCTACTCTCTCCACACCTGCTGCGGTCAGATTAATTACCTTGTCCTTTTCATTTACGATAAAGTCACCGGTTTCCTCCTGTACAATACCCATGATGGCATCCATCTTGGATAATTGCTGCATATCATCACCGCGCTTCATTTGACGTGCCAGTAAATCACACATCTCATAAAGAGCAGTGGACTTTCCGCTTTGTCCGGAAATAATCAAAGGTGTTCTTGCCTCGTCAATTAAAACGGAGTCCACCTCGTCGATGATACAGAAGTTTAAATCTCTTAAAACAAGCTGTTCCTTGTAAGTAACCATATTATCACGAAGATAGTCAAAGCCCAGCTCGTTGTTGGTTACATAAGTAATGTCACAGCCATATGCTGCCTTTCTTTCCTCAGAACGCATGCTGTTTAACACAACACCAACCTTCAAGCCAAGGAATTCATGTACCTGTCCCATCCACTCCGCATCACGCTTTGCCAGATAATCATTGACAGTGACAACATGTACACCCTTTCCTTCCAAGGCATTCAGGTACGCAGGAAGTGTGGACACCAGGGTCTTACCTTCACCGGTACGCATCTCTGCAATTCTTCCCTGATGCAGAATAATACCACCAATCAACTGCACACGATAATGCTCCATGTTCAGCACACGTTTTGCAGCCTCACGCACTACTGCATAGGCTTCCGGAAGAATATCATTTAAGGTTTCACCTTCAGTCAAACGTTTCTTAAATTCCTCTGTCTTGGCACGCAGTTCCTCATCAGAAAGCGCCTGCATGGAAGGACGCAGTTCTTCAATCTTATCCACCATGGGCATAATACGCTTTAACTCTCTGGAACTATGGGTGCCGAATATTTTTTCAAATGCTTTCATATTTTTACTTTCCCATCTGTGCGTTTACGACGCACCGCATTTTTACATAATCCAAAGCATATTGTAACAGATTTACCCCTTAGATTCAAGCACTGTTCCTCTCCCGAGTGTGAACATTTTATAAAGAATATGTAAAAATTGACACTGCCTTTAGAAAAAAGTATAATATTATTGTTATTTTCGAAGGTAAAAAAATACCAAAATGTATCTCACATAATACATGGAAAGGAACGATATGATTATAAAAAAAGTTTGCGAATATGAAGGTTCCTCCCTTTGGGGAATGAATGGCGGACAGCCGGAAAGTCCTGATGGCAAATGGCTGGTATATGGTCGAAAACCTGACTTAGAGGATAAAGAAAAGCAGGAAACGCAAATTTGGATATGCGACAGGGACACCTTAAGTGACCAGAGACATTTGTTTACGGTCAGATGCGGCAATCATAATGGACCCTCTGCAACCTTTGTAGACAATGAACATATCGTGTTTAGGGATATTATCAATGGTTTTTCAGCTTTCCGTATTATGAATATTTATACCGGGGAAATAAAATATGGACCCATTTGGGGCAAAGAAAGTCATTGTCAGGAAAATGGCTGGTATCCTTTTTCGATTTCAGAGGAATTCTTAGATAAGAATCCTACACATCCTGAGTTGAATATTTGTGGAATATATCTGTTAAATTTAGAAAACGGCAGAATCAAGCGGGTTGCCGATAAAGATACCATTTACAACATGGTTATCAAAGCAGGCTGCGAACCCAATGAACATACCACATCCATGAGTCATGTGCAGCTGAACCCGTCAGCAACAAGGGTTATGATGCGTCTAAGCGTGGCAAATTGTCCTGTATTCGGTGCTTTAGGCTGCATTGATTTGGAAACCGGAGAAACACATGTTATTCCTGACAAACCGGTTCATCAGCTGTGGTTTGATGATGATACTTACATGGCTACAAGACAATATCATGACGGAACAAAAATTGAAATGGAAACCAGTAGAATCCAGCGTTTTACCGTTGATGGCGAATGTCTGGAAACCTTGGGCGGAATTGGTAATCATATTGATGGTTCTGCAGACAGACAGTATTTTGTAGGTGACAGAGCTTATCCGGGTTATCCTGCAGATATTTTCCTCTATAAAAGAGGCGAAACCACACCCATTGCAACTTTTGGCGGAACAAACTTCCAGAATTGTATTTGGAAGCTGCAAATACATCCGAATCCTACGTTTTCCAGAGATGCAAAAAGAATTTATTTTAATCATCCTGTTAGCGAGAACCGTACAGAAGCGTGTTTTGTTGAAGTGGATGATATTATTTAGAGATTGAAAGGAGAGTCATCATGTCAGAAATACATATTTATGTAAACATGCCGGAGTTTTCGCCTAATTATCCTACTGTAAGCGATGCGCTTGCAGCAATTGACTGTAACCCGGCGGATAGCGAAGAAGAAAAAATATTCCCTGCAAAGGAAAGTAATCTAGCCCCCGTATTCGTTCATATTGGAGAGGGAACCTACCGTGAAGAATTAGTGGTTGCCAGACCCAATGTAACCTTTTTAGGTGCCGGACGGGATAAAACCGTGTTAGTATATGGTCATTATGCTCTGGATATTATGCCGGAGGGTGATAAGCGAGGAACCTTCCGTACTGCTTCCGTACGAATTGACACCCATGATTTTACGGCAAAGCATCTTACCTTCCAGAATGATGCCGGATTTGGTCATACTGTAGGTCAGGCTCTGGCACTTTATGTAGATGGTGACCGGAATTATTTTGAGGATTGCAGTCTGCTTGCAAGTCAGGACACGCTGTTTACCGCACCCTTGCCTTTGAAAGAAGCACAGCCCGGTGGCTTTAAGGGTCCCGGTGAGCACAAGCCCCGTACCATGGGACGGCATTTTTATAAAAATTGCTTTATCCGTGGAGATGTGGATTTTATTTTCGGCAGTGCCATTGCTTATTTTGAGGAATGTACCATCTTTTCCCAGCTTCCGGGAGACCGCAAGCCCCCGGAAAGTCCTGACAAAGAGGTTTGCTACGGTTATGTAACCGCAGCCTCCACTCCTCAGGAGGAGCCCTATGGCTATGTATTCAAGGATTGCAAATTAGTCAGTGACTGCCCTCCCCACACTGTCTATCTGGGCAGACCTTGGAGAGAATGGGCAAAGACAGTGTTCTTAAACTGCGAATTGGGCGAACATATTCATCCCTTAGGATGGAATGATTGGAAGAAACCCCACGGACATTTCTATTATGGAGAATATAAATCCTCTGGCCCCGGTGCTTCTCCCGAGACCAGAGCTGATTTCTCTCATCAGTTGACGGATGAGGAAGCAAAGGAGTATACGGTGGAGAATGTGCTTAAGGGATGGAGACCGTAGGTTCTCCGGCATTTGACCTTCTTCGAACCCCAAAGGGCACTGAAACAACCCTAATTACTTGTTTCAGTGCCCCTTCTTTTAATCATTTTGCTTTCTTTTGTTTATTATTGCATAAACTACTATTCCCAAACTCAAAATGACAAGTGACAAAATAATCAATTTAAATATCATACCCTTATCTGTTGAAGTTTGACGGTTTTCATTAGCAATTTGTTTTTGTTCATCTATCACTTCTGCTTCTTGTTTTTTAATATCTAACTTTTCTGTAGCTATTACAATACAATAATCAGATGCATGTTCGAACACAAATTCTACATTGCCATCCCGTTCAATCTTACTCGCTTCCACAAATTCCATTGTATTTTGGGATTCATTATAATAAAACAAATTTGCATATTTTCCTGCATGCTCTTTTTGCAATTTAAATAAAAGTATTGCTTTAAAACCAAATTCTCCATTGTGAGCCAAGCTAATATGCAAACTTTCATTTTCTCCTATAATGGTTTCTATAATATTTTGTGGAATCTTATTTACATTAGTTAGCACTCCAAAATCCACGTTTTCAACAACAATATTTTTAATTGTTTTTCCATCTACTTTCCATATAACGTTGTCGGACATAACAAACAAAATAGATATATTTTTTCCTTGTATATCTTGCAATACTAGTTTAGGAACAGTTGTCGTTTCATTCATATCTACTATTATCTCATCTCCGCTTTGTGCATCAACAATTTCTTTTCTTATAGCCTCCCATCCATATATAGTTTCTTGCACATCACCGATATGGCTATTAACAAATGGCAATCCCTCATTCAAACTATTATCCTGTTTTTCATTTGTCTGTTTTTCATTTGTCTGTTTTTTATTTGTCCGTTCTTCATTCTGCACATTATTTGAGTTACTATTATTTTTTTCTATATACAGTTCATTACTTTTAGGAATTATTTCCCCAACTTGTATTACATCCTCCTCTTGTCCACTTTCGCTATTATCCTCGCGTTCAGATTGTTCATATAGTTTATCAATTTTTTCAAAATATGTATGACTGCAACGACTACACGTATATTTTTTTTGACCTTCGTCCTCTGTAGTCGGTTCTTGTATAACAGTCTGAATATAATCATGCACATTTGAATTAATCGAACCGTATTCTAAATGACATTTTTCACACACAGCTCTTTGAGTACAGTTTGCAATTCCACCGCTATGATAACATTCTTTTTCCAATACAATAATTGTGCAGGTATCACTCACGTCACCTACTGTTGCAGTAATCATAACCTCTCCTGGATTAATACTTTCTACATATCCATCTTTTGTAATGGTTGCAATTTCTTTATCCGAGGAATTCCATGTAATTAATTTTTTGAATTTTTCCGGTTCTACATAAGCTTTCAGTTGAACCCCTGTTCCTTTATACAATATTTTTGTCTTTTCGCTTATGGTTACCGAAATCTCTTGTACATCTAAATTAACAAACTTTGCTCCAATTATCTCTGCATAATCTTCCGCATATGTTCCATAATAACCATATATAACTAACTCTGATGGATTAGTAAAAGTTTCCATGCTTATTGATGTAGTTCCCTTTGGTATAATAATTTCACTTAAATTCGTACAATTACTAAAAGCTTCTTTATCTACCATTATAATATTATTAGGTAGTTCCAGCCTTTCTAATGAAGAGCAATTTTTAAACATTCCACAAGAAATCTCTGTAATTCCAGTTCCTAAATTGACGGACTCTAACTTTTCACACCATCTAAATGCGTAATCACCTACCTCAACTACACTATTTGGTATTTCAACTTCCAACAAAGCATTACATTCATCAAATGCACGTTCCTGTATACTTATTACAGAATCAGGTATTATTATTTTTTCCAAATTAATACACGCCGTAAATGCACCCTCTCCTATCACTGTTACTGTATTAGGAATGTCAACATTAGTTAAGCTTGTACAAAAAGTAAACAAATTATTTGCAATCTTAGTAGTTCCTTCTTCAAATGTTATTTGCGATAAGTTGTCACAATTATAAAATGCTCCTCCTAGCTCATCATTAAGATTACATTGCTGCAAACTTTTGGGAATCTCTATACTCATCAAATTACTACAATATGCAAATGCTCCACCCCCAATTGTTTGTAAGGATTTTGATAATGTAACATCTGAAAGATTTGTACACATATAAAAAGTATTACTTCCCATACTCGTTACACTATCAGGAATTACAATCTCTTTCAAAGAATCACAAGAATGAAATGCTCCTCTTTGGATTTCCTTTACACCATATGGTATTATAATTTCTTTCAAATTTATACAATTTCCAAACGCATTCTCTTCTATAACGGATACCGTATTCGGAATTTCAATTCTTGTTAACCCAGAACAAGCTTCCAACAAATTTTTTACAATTTTTGTTGTTCCTTCTTCAAAAGTTATTTCGGACAGATTATCACAATACCCAAAAGCGCCTCCGTCAGAACAGCTTTGTAAACTTTTAGGAATTTCTACACTTGTCAAACCACAATACGCGAACGCGGCATCTCCAATTGTTTCTAACGACTTTGGAAGCGTTACATTCGTTAAGTTTGAGCAATAATAGAACGCATCCTCACCGATGCTTATAACACTATCTGGTATAATAACTTCCTTTAAATTCGAGGAATCAAAAGCTCTCGACTCTATAGTTGTTACACCATCAGGTATCTCTACCCGATTTAATCCTGCACAACCAGCAAACAAATCATTTACTATCTTTGTAGTTCCTTCCTCAAATGTTACTTTCGATAAACTAGCACCATTAAATGGTCCTATTGTATAATCATCTCCCGAACACACTTGCAAATTTTTAGGGATTTCAACACTTGTTATGCCACAATATGCAAATGCGCCTCTTCCAATTGTCTGCAAAGACTTAGGTAATGTTATATTTGTAACATTTTTGCACCCATAAAATGCGAACTGACCTATATCTGTCACATGGTCAGGTATCGCGACATCCACTAATGAAGTACATCCCTCAAAAGCCTCCATGCCAATACTTGTCACACTGTCAGGAATATTTACCGAATGGATAGACATATTATTTTTAAATGCACCATCTCCAATAGCAGTTACTGTATCGGGTATCTCTACTATATATTTTGAACCATTATATTTAGTGAGAACGCCCTCTTCAATCACAAAATTGGCTGTATCATCAAAAAAAATATCCTCTCCGTTATCATATATTTTTGCATAATTACTTGCACGATAAAGAGATATCCCATTCTCATTATCTACGCTTCCATTTCCATACCATGAAGCCCAATCATTCCAGCTAATCTTCCATTGATGTATTACACAATTTGGTTCCATTTTATCCAAATGCGCATTACAGTCATAAACTGTTACTCCACTATCATCCGCACTAACAAATACCATCGTATGTTGACCATATGTATTTCCTGATGCTTGTACAATATCTCCTAATTTTCCTTTCTGAAGCAACTCTTTTGCACTGCTTGCAGACACTTCATTACCTACAAGTTGTCCCACTATATCAACATTTACTTCTGTTGCAAACCTATATTTTGCGCTTCTCAGATACTGTGCTGGCATATTGCAATCAAACAGTTTATAAAAAACCATTCTTGCAAAGCCAAAACATTGTGTTGTACCATACCATTCATCATTCCAAGTTTGTCCCACATTTGGTATAAATTCCTTTTGTATAACCTCAAAGCGTGCCTTTATACTTTCTGTACTATCGTAACTTTCGTCAATAATATTGCCATTAACATCCTTTATGGTTGCAGATTCCTCTTCTAACACTAGTGCACCTTCTTCTATTGCCTTACTTGCACTTAATAAACATCCTTGTAAATATAAATCATAATTTATCTGGGAACCCATACTACTTTCCCAACAATCCATCTTTATATAAAGTGCCTGATTACTATTCTTTACAAGTTCTTTTGTTTTTGACAAAAAAAGTTTTGTACATGCACAATTAAAATTTATTGCCGCCTCATATAATCTGATATCATCCTCATTTCCGTTACCTGACCTAAACTTATCTTTGTAATATCCTACTGCCATATTAGAATCATTCCAATATTGAACAAGTAATTGAGAATATACAATATCAGCTACTGATGGTTTTACAGCCTCATATATACTAGCCACCGAACTTACCACAAATTTTCCCAATGCAACAGAAAAATCACTAAAATAAGATTCACCCACAGTCAAATTAAGAACTGCTTTTTTCACTTCATCCTGTATTACTTCTAATGCTTTATCTTTAAAGTATGTTGTTATGAAATAAGTTCCTATATCTGTAGTAATCTCATTTCTCAATTGTACCAACGCATCTCGCATAGTTTTGTCTTTAATCTGATTGTGAATAACTATCAAATCATCAATTGCTTGTATCTCAATCATCTGCATTTCAACCAACGACATAGATAGCATAAACAATTCCTCTACTTCACCAGCGTACTTCATTAAAGTATCTATATTTGCAAACAACGACTCTGTCATTTTGTCGACTTCTGCTTCTGACAGCAATGTATTATTTTTTTTAATCAGCTTCGCAATACCTTCTTTCCCCCCCTCTGTCGTTATATCATATAATTCATCAACAACACCAAAAGACTCACCAACCTCTCTACTTACTTTCACAAGATTTTGATTTGCATTAAGATATTCCAACACGACTTCTTTTGCAGCTTCTGTTTGAAACTCGCTATATGTACTATCAGTCAATCCACAACTTGCCCATATTTCATTCCATATAAATGAAGCGCCTTCCTTTAAGCCATGCATAAAAGATGCAAGTACTTCATCTGTTTCTGACACACTGCCCATTGCCTCAAGAGCCATATCTCCACACATATCAATAATGTCATCATATGGTTTATTATACAAATATGATGGTGCATATAAGTAAAGTTGATTTTCTGTAATCTTATTCGCTCCTTCATCCAACGACATAACCATTAAAGCAACCTCATTTTGTATTTGCATTATTTCTTCTGAAGATAATTCTTTTCCAATATCACCCATAGAAACCTGTTCTTCCACCACTATATCGGATATCTGTTGTACATCTCCCGAAGATACTTGCAACGCACTCTCGTGTGCCCTCGCTTGCATAGGTACGCAAGACATACACATACATAAACTCAAGATAAAACTAAACATTCTTTTTTTCATGTTGCTCCATCCTCCTCATTTGTAAAATTCTATATTAAATTTTATTATACACCTTAACTTTCATTTGAGCAATATTTTTATTACACATGAATACTATATTGTCTTTTAGCCAAACATTAGAATAATACATACAGAGGAGGTGCTTATGATAGATACTCGGGAGTTTGACAGTTGAATCTTAGAAAAAGTAGTTGCAGGTATTGATTTACCTGCATTTTTTGCGTCAAATTTTTAGTTTTATTTTATAGTATTATATAGCATTATGTGCAAAAGTATGATATACTATTCATAGGAGGATTTCACTATGAAAGTAACTACATCCAAATCTAAAAATTCGGAATCTTTTTATATCGCCAAAAGTTTT
>JAGAMG010000017.1 GCA_017624835.1 Lachnospiraceae bacterium | reverse complement strand
ACGAAAGATGAAAGAAATTCAAAAAAATAGCAAAGGGAGATAAATTACTACATTGTAAAACGAAACCCAAAATCGCTACAGACCTTGAATTTAAAGGCTTGTAGCGATTATTTTGTCTATCAAACTGTCAAAGACGGGATAGTATATCAAAAATATCTAATTGCCCATTTTTCCATGATTTCTGCTCCGCCATTTTCACTTCATCCTCTTCTCTCACATCTCCTACCAGCAAAGGAGATGCAGGATTATGCCGTCTCATATTTTCCAGCACTGTTTTTCTATCATAATTGGCATAACAGTATAGGCATCCATGCCCACAGGTATTATACGCTCCAATATCCGCTCCCAACAAACAATTGCAGTCCTTGCGGGCAGTTTTCTTTTTAGGTACATCTAATTTACAGCCTATGGCTTTCTCAAATACCGCTTGGGACATGCAACCATCCGAATCTACATTGGCTCTTACCAGCCCGAGATTTTCACAGCATAAATGGATTTGCAAATCATATTTTTCTGCAATCTGTGAAAAAGCCTCTATCAATTGCTCCTGTTCCATAGAGGTAACACTGCGTACACCACCAAAATTACGTTTCGTCTTTTCATATAAATCAATAAAGCTTACCACACATTGTTTAGTATACCCTGCAAGTTTTTTTGCCATATATTCAAATTGTTCTATATGATAATCCATGGAATATTTTCCTGAAATAAAAATCGGGTCATATCGCCAACTGATTTTATTACTTCCGACAATCCGTGAAAGCTCCCTAAAGGCTTCCATTACCCGTTCCTTTGGTGGCACAAAGGGCTCTATATCCTCACCATAGGGTGTAATGGTTACAAACCAAAAGGTATCATATTTCAACAGCATTTCTCCTAAATCTGTATTAGCCATTTTATTTAGGAATGGAATGGGATTTTTGGTGCAAAACACCAACACATCCACTAGTTCCGGATTCAGAAGATATTTTGTTATCAAGGTAGGGTTGTAAGGATTGCGCACAAGTACATAGCCCTCTTTTATGCGATTGTAAAACCAATCACTGTAGTACGCCGGGATATCCGTTCTGCTTCCGGTATTCAGTATCATATTTGACATTCCTTTAGATAGTATTTATCCAATAAATTATATTATAATACTTCCTTTTTTACAATCTGTTTTGGAAACTCAAGCTTTTATTGACACGAAAAAGAAAATGTGTTATTTATTAATTAAAAGTTTTGGATCTCTTTTAATTCCATCTTACTGATGGGTCGAGTAATTCAGGACTTTTTTATTTTCATCAATATTATGTATCCAAAACCAATTTGAAGATATTTTTTTCTTTACAGAGATTCTAATGGAAACCACTTTATCATCCAGCAATATTTCGTTTGCAAAATACGCAAACATATAACCATTTTTTTCATGTTTATTTTCAACCTAGTCTGCAAGCAATTCTGCATTTTCAATAATTTGTTTCAAATGTAGTAAAGTTGCAATTTTATATTGCTTCAGTTTTTTCGGTAATGCTTGGAAACGTTTGCCCGTCCCCAACGTTTCCTTTATTCCTTTCGTGTTTATCTTAATCAGCATTCCCGTTTTCTTATTAATAATTTCATTATCCATAAAAAAACCTTCTTGTCGAAGTACTCGCAATACCTCCTTTTGAATACCCACATAATCATTCCATTTCCCTTCCAAATTATATCGGGACAGTTCCTTTTCCATACTAATACTTTCCATGCAAACTCTCCTTCGTATTCAATTATTTCATTTTTACTTGGAATTTTTGGCGAACGCCTTGACCAAGCTGAAAAGCTAATGCTTAAAGATATGAATATTATAATTATAAATATAGCTTATTGCAACTCCCATTTTGACATAATATCACTTTGGGTTACAATAAGCTATATAAGAATCTACAGAATATATAAGCTTTTACTTCTGCTCCAGCATATACCCGAATATATGCATACCAAGCTTCAATACATTATGACGCAACAAATTATTTTTTACCGTTACATAATCATCACAAATCAACCGTTCCACCAGATTTTCTGTTTCTTCTTTGTCTAATTCTACCGGGTCTTTTTGCTCCAGAGATTCGTACCGTTTTGCCATATTCTCATCAATTTCTCCACTGTTGGCAATGACTACATCAATCTTACGTTTTCCGAGATATTGATTCAATAATTTGATATGGTCGGACACCTTAAAGCCTTCTGTTTCTCCGGGCTGCGTTACCATATTGCAGACATACATAATCTTACCATTACTTCTATCAATGGCATCCAATATTTCATCACAAATCAAATTAGGAATAATGCTGGTAAATACACTTCCCATACTGAGCAAAATTAAGTCAGCCTCCTCCAATGCCTTGATAGCTTCCCTGGTAGGCATGGGATTCTCCTTATAAAAAACTCGCTTGATTCCATTATGGTTCTGGGTAATATGATGCTCCCCTTCAATAATACTTCCGTCCGACATTTCTCCCATCAAAACCACATTATCCTCTGTCAACGGCACTACTTTTCCTTTCAAGTTAAACACTTTACTTAAAGCCTCAATCCCATCGGACAGATTTCCTGTAATTTCAGAGGATGCCGTAAGTAAAAGATTGCCCACGGTATGTCCGTCCAAATCACTGGTCGTATGAAAACGATAATTAAATAGCTTCATTACCAAAGGCTCTGTCTCAGATAAAGCAATCAATACTCTTCGAATATCTCCCACAGCCGGAATGCTAAACTCTTCCCGCAGCACTCCCGTACTGCTGCCATCATCACATACGGAAACAATTGCTGTTATATCTAATGGAAATTCCTTTAATCCTCGCAGAAGTGTGGAAGAACCGGTTCCACCGCCTAACACTACTACTTTTCTCTTCATAGCTTCCCATCTCCTATCTGTTATCGCCTTACCATATTACATTTATCAATTACTTGCTTTTGAGAGTTTCTTGGCATTTTACCAACCTGTTGGTTATTTTCCGATTTTAAGTTGGTATGTATTCTTCACTTGATACCAACTTTTTTTGCTTTTCTACTTTCAGGTTGGTATACTTGCTTTGTCCTTTACCAACTTTTATGCTTTTCTCACTTCTAACTTGGTATACTTGCTTCATACTTTACCAATTTTTATGCTTTTCTCACTTCTAGGTTGGTATACTTGCTTCATACTTTACCAACTTTTTATGCTTTTCTACTTCTATATTGGTAAAGCATCTTCATCACTTACCAATTTTTACATATTTCCTTCAATAAAATTGGTAACTTTCTTCTCTATTTAAGAAGTTCTATTACCAATATACCACTACAAGTACTCCAATAACTCCAACGGATGCCCAATAATGGCATCTGCATGGCTTTCCTCCAGTTCCCGGCGCTCTCGAAACCCCCAGAGTGCACCAACTGTAAAGGCTCCTGCACCCTTTCCGGTCTTCATATCGGTAGCGGTATCCCCCAGATACAGAATTTCTTCCGGGGACAAAGAAAGCTGCTCTAAAACCTGAAATGCTCCTTCCGGGCTTGGCTTAATGGCAACTCCTTCCTTTTGTCCCTGTATTACATCAAAATACTCCTTGCCAAACAGGGTCTCAATTACACGGATGGTTTCCACATGGGGTTTATTGGAAAGCACCGCTATTTTTACCCCTGCTTCCTTTAATTTGGCAAGCAATTCCCTGATCCCATCATAGGGTTTTACCTGATACATACAATTGTCCCTAAAGATTTCCTTATACAGGGAAAATGCCTCCTCAAAATGCACAAGCTCTTCATCCCCTCCGGCAATCAAAGCTCTCTTTACCAGATTGGCGGCACCATCCCCTACAAAATAACAATACTGCTTTGTCTCAAAGGGACCAATCCCAAAAGGTGCCAGCGCCCTATCTCCACAATATTTTATACTATTAATGGAATCCGATAGGGTTCCGTCCAAATCAAAAATAACTGCCTTCTTCATCACTTTATGCCATCCTTAGTCGCTTAATATCCTACTTTGGCTTACTCAAGCCAATGCTTTATTTCCTGATAAAGTCTGCCCACCGGAAGACCTACCACATTGTTATAATCACCTTCAATTCCCTGAATATACCTTGCACAAAGCCCCTGGATGCCATAGGCTCCTGCTTTGTCCAAAGGGTCACTGGTTGCCACATATGCAGAAATCTCTTCCTCACTCATAGGGCAAAAGACCACCTTGGTTGCCTCGTGGAAGGTATGTCGCTGTACCTTCAAAGTACCATCCTCCCCCAAAATGCTTTTATCCCCGGGAATTTCCACACTGGATTTTTCAACATACAACACTGTCACCCCGGTATACACCTCATGGGCGCGTCCTTGGAGCTTGCGAAGCATAGCTTTAGCATCCTCTGCATCCTTTGGCTTTCCTAAAATCTGTCCATCACAGGCAACAATAGTATCTGCGCCAATAACCAGCAAAGTTTCCTGCTTCTGCAACAATTCCAACACACCCTCAGCCTTCTGAACGGACAATTCTTCCACCACTTCATAGGGCACAGTGGAAGTTACCTGTTCTTCCACATTACTAACCAAAACCTCAAACTCCAATCCAATCTGCGCCAACAATTCACGTCTTCTGGGTGAAGCCGAACCTAATATAATCTTCATGATTTTCTTCCTTCTTACGAATATTTACAAAAGCATTCCCAAAGCTCTTACAATGCCATATATACCTCTGACACCTTTTCATACTCTTCCTTACTTGCAATCTTTTCAATGCAGATTTCATTCTCAATCTTCAGACTGCGGAAAAGATAACAACCATCAGCACTTATGGTATCATCCACCACAGGCGCAGCCGCCACATAATGCTTGTTTTCTACCTTGAATTCTTCTATAATGGCAAATTCCTTGACTTCTTCACCCATTTCCATTTCAAAGGTTTCGTACTCCATCAAGTCGGTATCCAATAACTCATTTTTTTCAAGTTCGCTTTCTACCAATTCATTGTTTACTGATTTATTTTCCATGCTTCAATCCTCACTCCTGATGTGTCTCCGGCACAAACCTTCTGCTTGTATGCACCGGCTCTTCCCCGGACATTTTTGCCTTTTCCATAGCTTCCCTACAAAATGCCTCCTGGGAAACAAACATAGCCTTCCCTCTTCTGTCCACCTTCTCATACTTTCCGTCCGCCTGAAGTACCGACGCCTTAACGGTATCATTCAATTGATTCATCAGTATATGCAAAAGCTCTTCCTTTAATTCGGGACGGTCAACGGGGAATAAAATCTCCACACGACGTTCCAGATTTCTGGGCATCCAATCCGCACTACCACAGTAAATCTCATAGTGGTCATCATTCTTGAAATAAAAAATACGACTGTGCTCCAGGAAATTTCCTACTATAGAGCGTACGGTAATATTTTCACTGACTCCCGGAATGCCAACCTTCAAACAGCATATTCCCCTGACAATCAAATCAATTTTTACTCCTGCCGCACTTGCCTCATAAAGGGCTGCAATAATATCCGGATCACATAAGGAATTCATTTTGGCTATAATATGTGCCGGACGCCCTTCCTTGGCATATCGTTTTTCTCTGGCAATAAGATGCAGAAATTTATCCTTTAACCAAAGGGGTGCCAGAGACAGCTTATTCCAAAACTTGGGCTCAGAGTAACCGGACAGCATATTAAATACCGCCGTAGCATCCTCTCCGATAGTCTCTGCGCAGGTCAACAAGCCTACATCCGTATATAATTTTGCTGTGGCATCATTATAATTTCCGGTTCCCAGATGTACATATCTGCGGATACCGTCCTCTTCTCTT
Source organism: Lachnospiraceae bacterium (assembly GCA_017624835.1). Classification (GTDB taxonomy): domain Bacteria; phylum Bacillota; class Clostridia; order Lachnospirales; family Lachnospiraceae; genus Acetatifactor. Next base: position 31,798 of record JAGAMG010000017.1, on the reverse strand, counting down.
CTTACCACAAGAGTAATCTTGCTGTGGGTCTTTAATCCCACCAGACCATAAATAACATGACAGCCTGCCTTTTCCAGCATTCTTGCCCATACTATATTATTTTCTTCATCAAAACGAGCCTTCAGCTCTACTAAAACCGTTACCTGCTTGCCATTTTCCGCCGCCTGTGCCAATGCCGCAATAATCGGTGAATTACCACTGACACGATACAAAGTCTGCTTAATCGCAAGCACCTCAGGATCCTTTGCTGCCTGACGAATAAAATCTACTACAGGCGTAAAGGTCTGGTAGGGATGATGGAGCAAAATATCTCCTTTACGGATTTCCTCAAAAATATTACAGCCTGCCGGCAGCTCCGGTACCTGCTGTGGCTCAAATTTAGGAGTTTTTAAATGCTGGAAGCCATCCAAACCATACAGCTTCATAAGCACTGTCAAATCCAAAGGTCCCTCTATCTCATAAAGGCTCTGTCCTTCTATGTTCAATTCCTTTTTGATGATTTTCAGCAAGCGCTTATCCATACCCGCTTCCACTTCCAAACGGATAGCTTCTCCCCACTGACGCATCTTTAACTGTTTTTCAATTTCCTTTAATAAATCTGCCGCCTCATCCTCATCAATGGTTAAATCTGCATTTCTCATAATACGGAAAGGATGAGCACAAACAATATCATAATTCAGGAAAAGCTTATGGATATTTCTCTCAATAATTTCTTCCAACAAAATAATCTTTTTCGCTTTTCCCTCCGTGGGTAACTGTACAATACGACTTAGCACACTGGGAACCTGCACAGTAGCAAATTCCAGCTCCTCTTCCGTATTTTTCTTGCGCACCATTGCTCCGATATTCAATGACTTATTGCGAATCAGAGGGAATGGTCTGGAAGAATCCACTGCCATGGGAGTCAATACAGGATATACATTGTCCTCAAAATATTGGTCCACATATGCTCCCTCATCCTCCGATAACTGCTCATGCTGTCTGATAACACACAGCCCGCTTTTTTCCAATAGCGGGAGCAGAGAATGATTGTATGTGGTATATTGCAATTCCACCAATTCATGAATCGACTCATGTAAAGCCGTAAGCTGCTCTAAAGGTGTCATTCCTGCAATATCCTTTTTTTCATATCCGGCATTTACCATATCTTTTAGGGATGCCACACGAATCATAAAAAATTCATCCAGATTGGATGCTGTAATGCTTAAAAATTTTAAACGCTCAAACAAAGGGATGCTCTTATCCCTTGCTTCATTTAAGACACGATGATTAAAAAGCACCCAGCTTAACTCTCTGTTTGTATAATATTTTGGATTACGAAAATCCTTTTCACCCATACGATTACCATACCTTTCTATTGCCTTAGAAATTCTTCTTCTGTTTTAAAACCGGCTCCACACTGTATACTTCCTTAAAAAACTCTGTACTTGCACGGAAAAAACCACTTTCAAGAGTAATATCCTCCATGGTATTCACAGTAAGAATCAGTTGATTATCCCGTAACGATGCCTGAACCCCTTTTAGCTTTTGCTTATGACTTCTATCCATGCTATTGGAAAGCCGCAAAATAGCCGTCAACTTTGCTACCACCAAATAGCTGTTTCTATCCAGCTTTGTCCCGCCGTTTTTCATTCCGTCATAATAAGCAAAGGCGCTGTGATTATAACGCACCACATTTGCCACAATTTCTCTTTCTGCATGGGAAAGTCCGATGATTTCCGTTGCCATAATAATATTGTAAGAGGTTTCCCCTATATTTCGCATGCTGATATACTTACCACAGTCATGTAAAATTGCCGCAAGTCGCAGATACAGACGCTCCCTGGCACCTAATCCATGCACCTTCTTCATACTATCAAAAATAGTTGCAGTAAGCTTCTCCAAGGTCTCTGCCCGCTTCCTGCTGCCATTATAACGCTTACTGATGTTCATGGCACAGGCAATAATATCCTTCTCAAAATCATGCTCTCCCTTAAACATCTTATGCTGTTCTGCATATTCATAAGCAATACCATCACACAGGGTTACTCCCGGCGCCCAAATTTGCTTTGCTCCCATAAGCTCCGCAATTCGCTTGGTCAGCACCGCACTGATAAATACCAATGGAACCTTCTCCTCTGCAATATCCATGGTCTTTGCAATTTCAGTGGTTCCGTTATTTTTAAGAAGCTTCATAAGCCCTTCAAATTCATTTTTTAGAATGACTGACCTGTGTTCTCCCTGACGTGATCTTTTTACTGCCCAGGGAGAAATGTAGTCATCCACAATAATAATATTTTCGATTTCTCTATCCTTCAAATAAAGCTTTTTATAGGTAGCAAGCTGAGCTGTTGCCATTTCATCAATGAGATTTTCCAACTGAGTACTTTTAGCATTTAAATGATTCAAAAGTTCCTGAATACGAAGCACTCCAAGGCGTAAATTCTGGGTAGAAACCAAGGTATCATTATCAAAAAGAGACAACTGAATACTACCGCCTCCGATGTCCACAATGGCAGTTTTTCCTTCAATAATTTTGCGGAAGCTCTCCCCCTTGGATGCAATGGATTTATAATCCAAAAAACGCTGCTCCGAATTGCTCAAAATCTCTACACGAATCCCCGTACGCTGCTCAATCTGATCCTGAATAATCAGGGTGTTCTGGGTTTCCCGAATGGCACTGGTTCCATAGGCACGATAAGCAGAAACCTGATAGGATTTCATAATATCGGAGAACTCCTTCAGGGTGCGGCAAAGCTCATCCATCTTTTCATTGCTGATTTTGCCTTCCGCATAGGTATCCGTTCCCAAATCAATATGCTGGCTGATACAATCCAGCTCGCGCATACTGTTTTTCCCGGAAAATTCAAATATCTTCATGGTCAGCTCAAAGCTGCCCACATCAATTGCAGCAAAGGTTTTGATACTCATAATGTACTCCTACTTTTGTGTGTTAAAAACCTAACAAATAGTCAATAAACTGCTGGGCACTTCTGCCGGAAAGTCCCCCATGGGCAAGCTCCCATTTATTTGCTTCCAATAAAAGCTCCTCCTCCGGCATGGTAATGTCATAACGCTCTGCCAGAGTCTTCACAATATTCTGGAATTCCTTTTTATTAGGAGCGCCAAAATAAATGGTTACACCAAAGCGTGATACTAAGGACAGCTTCTCCTGTACCGTATCCCCGGTATGCATATCCTGACGTATTTCCTCCTTGTCACTGAAATTCTCACGAATCAGGTGACGACGGTTGGAGGTAGCATAAATCAGTACATTTGCCGGTTTCTTTTCCAAACCGCCCTCAATCACAGCCTTCAAATACTTATATTCAATCTCAAAATCCTCAAAACTCAAATCATCCATATAAATTATAAATTTGTAATTTCGCTTCTTTATCTGGCTGATTACCTCATTCAAATCTTGGAACTGATGCTTATATATTTCAATAATACGAAGTCCTCTGTCATAATATTCATTGGCAATTGCCTTAATACAGGAGGATTTGCCCGTACCTGCATCACCAAATAACAGACAGTTGTTTGCCTTTTTACCGGTTACAAAGGCATTGGTATTGTCCGTCAGCTTCTTCTTGGGAATCTCATAGCCCACCAAATCATCCAGATGCACATGGGCAATATTCAAAATCGGTACAATATGCACACCCTCCTCATCATGCATGACACGGAAGGACTTATGCAGACCAAACTTACCTACGCCATATTCCTTATAAAACTCTGTCAAGGTAGCCTTCATTTCCTCCGGCGTATTATCCTGACAGAATTTCTCTGCCAATTCACAAATACGAGCGCAGATTCTGGTATTATAAACCTTACTCTCCTGCTTACTGCTCTCATAATTTTCAATTAAAGCAAACTCCGGCACATGAAGCTTTTCCACCACCGGCTTAAAATCAAAATCATAAAATTCCTTAAAAATCACAATATCATGCAGCGCAGCCGCATTAATGGTTCCCTCAATCTCCCCACGGATTTCACAGCCACAGCTATAGCTGTTCTCATTATTTACCAAAAGATTTGCCAAATAACAATGCCACAAATTCCCATGGAAACCGTAATTTCCTGCCAAATCAATCAACTGATGAATGCACTCATAAAAAAGTGCCGTCAAATCCTCTTGATTATAATACTCATCATTATAATGGGACATCAAAAATGCCATGTCATACAGCAATTCACCATCTTCAAAATTTCTATAAACAATTAATTCCTGTTCTCTCATTCCAAGCTTTCTCCTGTTAGAATTCCTTTTGTATTTTCCTTTTTATTTATATTAGTAATTACCCAGAATTTTCATATTTCTGGCTTCATCCCGAAGTCCTCTGAGCGCATTTTTTACTGCACCATCGGAAAGATTTCCTTCAAAATCAATAAAGAAGCGGTACTCCCAATTGCGATCCGGCATGGGACGGCTTTCAATCTTCGTCATATTCAGGTTATTATAAATGAAGTGGGAAAGCATATGATACAGGGAACCACTCTCATGGGGTACCTCCAGACAAATACTTATCTTTCCCGCATCCTTCTTAAAAATTTTCTGGTTAGTAACAATAATAAATCTGGTAGAATTGGTTCCGGAATGATTTACCCCTTTTTTCAAAACCTCCAGACCATAAACCTTGCCTGCATGCTCACTGGCAATGGCTGCCTGAGTCATATCCTTTTCATCCGCCACTTTCTTGGCTGCAAAAGCATTATTCTGCATACTAATCTGCTGCCAATCATGATCTGCCAGATATTTCGCACTCTGCATCAGGGACTGGGGGTGGGAATACACCGTCTTAATATCCTCAATCTTAGTCCCCGGAACACCTAACAGACAATGCTCAATACGGATAACCTGTTCACCCACTATGTAATTTTCATATTCCACCAGCAAATCATAAATTTCATTTACAATTCCCGCCGTAGAATTTTCAATAGGAAGCACCGCAAAATCCGCACTCCCCTCATCAATGGCACTCATCGCATCCCGAAAGGTATCCACATGAAAACTATTCACTTCATCCCCAAAATACTGCATCATAGCCGCCTGAGAATAAGCACCCTCTGCTCCCTGAAATACCACTCTTGCCTTTCTTGTCTCCAGCTCGTCCACTCCAATAAAAGGAAGCCTTCCCTCACTGCCATTAGCAGCAAGCAACTGATACTGCAGCTTTCTACTCATGGACATAATCTGCTCAAACAGCTCCACAATTCCGTGACCATTAAACTCATTATGCGTCAAAGACTTCACCTTCGCCAGCTTCTCCTGCTCACGAACCCTATCAAACACCTTTTTCCCATTCTTAATCTTATAATCCGCCACCTGACTACAGATATCCATCCTCTTCTCATACAGCTCCACAATCTGAGCATCTATCACATCAAGTTTATCCCGCAATTCCAATAAATCCATTTTATTTTATCCTTTCTCCTGCAGCAATACTATAGCCACAATATCATTTAATTAATATCTTATACCAAAACAAACTTGATAGCAAGCCGGAAGAGAGGTATAATTTAATTTACCAGCTCATCCATAGTCTGTACCAGTGGCAAATCATGCTCGCATGAATTTGCCACTGATACAGACTATGGAAGGAGCGCCTTCTTATGAGCAAAGATAGCTGCGAAGCAGCGGAGAGCACCGCAGGTGCGGCTTTGCGAATGGCGCGGTGAGCGGAACATTCACCCCTCCCCACTCCCCAGCGCACTAAGCGCAGCGGAAGTGCGCGCACCATTCAACCGCGCCCAGCGCAGCGCAGGCGCGCCTCAACCATTCCGCGCGCCCAGCGCAGCGGAAGTGCGCGCACCATTCAACCGTGCCCAGCGCAGCGTAGGCACGCCCCACAACAAAAACACACAGGAGAACCCACCCATGAAAAACAAAAAAGCATACATCATCACAGCAATCATCTTCGTTCTACTCATAGCAGCCCTCACCCTCTTCATTATCTTTGGCGAGCGTATTCCCGAAAATCCCCCGGGCACCATCGGCAACTCTGCCGGCAACCTAAACAATTCCGGTCTTTTCTGTGAATACAACGGCAAAGTCTACTTTGCCAACTCCTTCGACAACGGCCACCTCTATTCCATGGGCGTAGACGAAAGTAACTTAGAAAAGCTCAACAATTCCAACTCATGCAATATCCTTGCAGGTGGAGAATTCCTCTACTATTATAGCCTTGGCACCTCCGGTGATTCCGGTTTGGGCAGTGTACGCGTCCCCAAATCCTTCAACCGTTGCAAACTTGATGGCAGTTCTGTCACAGGACTTACCAGAGATACTGTCATCAATGCCCAGCTGGTAGACAACCACCTTTACCTGCTTACAGGTGATGACGCAACCCCTTCCTTTGATAAAATGAAGATTGACAAGTCCGAGCAGATCCATTTAGCCGACTACATCATCAATCCCGCCTGTGCTGTAAACGGCACCATCTACTACAATGGCACCCAGACTGAGCATTACTTACATGCCCTTGATACCGCTACTCATGTATCCAATGTCATTTGGGAAGGTAATATCTGGAATCCCATTGTAGAAGGCGATTATGTATACTACATGGATGTTGCCAATGATTACAGACTTTGCCGCTACTCCTTATCTCAAAATGTAGTAGAAGTACTGACCGATGACCGTGTTGACTGCTTTAACGTAGGAAAGGGATATATTTATTATCAAAAAAACGGCACCTCGCCCAGCTTAAATTGTATGCTGACCGACGGTTCTAATCAATTTGTTTTAGCCGAAGGGAATTACACCAATATTAACATTACTTCCGCATTTGTATACTTCCAAGAATTTGGTAATGATACCACTCTGTATCACAGCTATCTGGGAAGTAATAGCGTAGATATCTTCGTGGCTGCCAGAGAAGCCGCAAAAGAGGAGTTGCAATAATGCAACTCCTCTTTCTCTTTGCTCAATTATCCTAATAAGAAAAACGACTAATAATTTTTCTGATAGACATGGCATTTCCTTCATTTGCTTTGGCAATTTCTGATAAATCTTCTGTAGTTTGCCTTGTCTGACCAACCTTACTCATCATATCATCGGTGCTTATATTTACTTCTGAAGGATTACTTTGCACACTGTCTATCTGATTCTGAATATCAGAAACAGCCTGTACAAAAATATCGGAGCATTCACTCATTTCCCGAATAATTTCCTGAATTTCAGCAATTGATGTATTATATTCATTGGTTGCAGTTACAAAGGATTCAAACTGTACCTTAATATCATTTTGCATAAAGTTAATAATATTATCAAAACACTCCTGTACCTTAGCAATATTCTGTCTTGTTTCACTACAAATAGCTTGAATTTCCGTTGCCGTATGAGAAGAACTATTTGCCAAATTGCCAATTTCTCCTGCTACCACTGTAAATCCGCGTCCTGCTTCACCCGCTCGTGCTGCTTCTATGGAAGCATTCAGCGACAACAAATTTGTCTGGCTTGTAATATCCAAAATCTGTTTTGCCATTTCATCAATCTGGGTAAGTGACTGCAAATTTACCATTGCCGCCTGAATTGCATTATGATTTTCTTCTATCTTTATATTGGTATTATCTAAAGAAGCACTGGCAAGATTTCTCATCTCTACAACCTGTTTCATCAAATCAACGCTTCTTGTATTACCAATGCGAATCTTTGATTCCACTTGTGAAACAACCTCTGCAATTTCTCCAATCCCATCATCCACTCGCTTTACTGTTTCATTAATTCTTTCCGTATGTTCCGTAAATTGCTCTGTGGCATTGGCATTCTCTTCTACACATAGCATTAATGTTTCGGAAGAATCTGTCATCTTTGTTGCGGATCTGGTCAAAGAATCCGAACATTCCCCCAATGTTTCAATAATATCCTTAAAGGAATCACTAAGAGAATCCAAAGCCGTAGCAATTTGTCCCACTTCACTCTTAGCGTTGATATACTTTTCCAATCTATTATCTTTCCGAATTTTTAAATTTTTTAAATCTAATAAAGCCCCCGTTACGTAGACCAACGGCTTAGTACTAATATGTATAAACAGCCAGGCTAATACAGCAATCATAACACAGGAAAATACGCATATTACTCCCAATTCCTGCATCATTTTGTAAACCTCTGCATATAAATGCTTTTCACTATCCTGAGAAATTACTGCCCAACCATGTTCTTCATCGTATTGATAAGCTACAATATATTTGACTCCATTTTCATCCTGATATGTAATGTTTCCTATATCAGATTCTGTATTTGTCTTGATATCTTCAATTACCTTTAACATCATCCCATCCTCAATTTTGCTACCAATCAAGGACTTATCTTCATCAAAAATGTAAATTTCTGATTCCACATTTATCATAGTGTACTTTATAGACTCATTCTTTTCATCCTTTAAATTATTCAAAATAGTCTCTAAGGTTTCTGCAAATGGTCCACCACCCACAAAACCAATAATTGTTTTTTTATCCTCTCCATAAACAGGACAATACATGGAAAGCGTTAATTTCTGCGAAGCAGGAGAAACAATAATACCGGCGTTATATACTCCATCAGCAGCCTCCATGGAAGCTTGCAGTGCTTTTAAGGGTTCTCCTTCTCTGGTTGTAATACCTACCACTTGAGGATTGGAATGCGTTACTACATGCGTATTCCATTCCCCAACATATAAGCCTTCCCAATTCTCCAAATAGGAATAATATATCTGAGTATAGTCCTGAGCCGCTTTTTGCTTTGGAGCATTGGACAGATTTTGCAAATAATCTGCAATCGTAGGGTTCACACTAAATTCCTTCAACAAATCCTCTTGATGTGCTATATACTCTTCAATTAAAATAGCTTGTGCATTCAATGCAAGTTCCATATGCTCCATAGCTGAGTTTTTCATCAAACCAGTCATTCCCGCCCGGGTACTCAGATACAACAAAGTAATGCAAATAACTGTTACTAATGATATTACACTTGTAAGCATTGTTTTCATTTTCAGGTTTTTAATCATAGTGAGTCCTCCTCTGCCTTACAATTTCAGAATATTCAGTATACAGCAATAATTTTCAGTATGCATACCGTTATTTTAAACAATTGTATCAAAAATTCATTTTTACGTCTTTGTGTATTTGATAATACCCCAAAGGATATTTTGCGCTATCCTTATATTGCTTCTATGGAATGCGCACCTCAAACACTATCACTTTGCTGTAAAGCCATAAAAAACAAACAGTGCAGTTCACATTATCCCCTACTCTATTCCTCATCCTCCTGTTTTTTTGCTTTACTACAGTTAGATAAAAATACAAATGTCATGATTGGTCCGGTTAACTCAATGCCCATGACCTACAGAGAATTCTACTCTACCATTCAAAACGACTATATTCCGGAGGACTTGATACATTTGTATCGCATTATGCAACAAAGCCCACGAATATCCCTAACCCAATTTGTCAGCAATTTATCTTTACTTATTCAGTTACTATTTGGGGAAAGTATTTCTATAGAAGAATTATTGGCGAATCATGTATGCTTTCCAAATACAGATTTACCGCACACACACAATGATGTAAATGAACCACATTATATGAGTATAAATGAGTCCATAAACTTTCAGAAAAAAATACTTAAAATGATTCAAAATGGGAATATAAATGACGTAGAAACTGCATTTCAGCAGACATCTCTCTTTGCGACACTTGAAATGTCTCCTTCTTCTGCAGAAGACTTGATGAAGCTTTTCTTTGTGTATGCCACACTATGCTGTGTCGCTACTTTGGAAGCAGGACTTGACTTGCAAAAAGCTTTTCCTATTTTTGATACCTATGTTGCAAAAACAACAGCCATAACCTCTCTTGAGAATCTAAGTGAACTATGCAGACAAATTTCCATTGACTACTGCAAACAAATGATTCCTCTGGCAAGGGCTCAATCCGATTCTCCTGTGGTAATGAAATGCCTGAAATATATTCAGGATAACATTTGTTCAAAAATTACAATTACTGATTTAGCTCAACATTGTAACTTAAGTAACCGAACCATCACCAGACATTTTTCAGAATATCATCCCATACCGGTATCCGAATGCATTATGCATTACAAATTAGAAGAAGCTGCCTTTCTATTACGTCATTCCGTCTTTTCTTTGTCTGAAATAAGTAATTATTTGGCATTTTCTTCTCAAAGTCACTTTACATTTGCATTTAAAAAGAAATATTCTTTATCACCACAGAAATATCGTGATAAATTTAGAAAAACCAACTCGTCTTATTCTTCGATATGATCCAGTCCCTGACTTAGTATGGTACTGATGTGAGTATCTGCAAGAGCATAGAAAATGGTTTTTCCTTCCCGCCTGTTTTTTACTAAATCCATTTGCTTTAATACCCGAAGCTGATGGGAAATGGCTGATTGAGACATCCCCAATACAGACGCAATATCATAAACACACATTTCTGAGCAGAGTAATACATTTAATATCTTTAATCTGGTTGGGTCCCCAAATACTTTAAAAAATTCTGCCAAATCCTGCATTTCCTCTTCGGGGGGCATTTTTTCATCAATTTTTTCAATCAATTCCTCTGTTAAATAAATGTATGTATTTCCTTCCATCAATTATCACCTCATCCTTTAGTATACTCTACTTTGCTTCGTTAGACAAACGAAATCTCTCATAGATAACCATTTGTGCCGACCTTCCGATTTCTTCATATCCCGCTTCATTGCACATTATATCCAATGTACTGCCCGACGGAATCGCAATAAATCTACATTTTATTTCTGAAAAATGATTCGTCAAATACCATTCTGAGCAGCAACTTACTCCAATTCCCGGAGGTGTTCCGTATAATTCATTATAGCTTGCCCCCAAACACCAAATTAAGGTATTTTCATATCCTATCCCATCCGACATTTCAAAATTTTTTTCCTGAAATGCATTTTCCCAATAGGTAATAATATTTTTGGTATATTCCTTCTGAATAGGAATATCATAATCCGTGGGCACCATCGCACCCCTACCAATAATTACCATAAATATTACTACACAAATTCCTCTGGCAGTATAGGATATTTTTCCGCTCTCCAAGCAAGCTATCATGCATCCGGCAATTGCAAAAAGGAAAATATGTCTTCCACCCTCATTTACCTGACGATATACCAATAAAATTGAGGAAACAATGGCAGCGTTCATCATAACAAGCATAAAATGTATTATTTTATGGTTCGATTTCTTATCAAAAAACAAATGATACAGAGAAATTACAGTAGTCAACACCGCAATCACATAATGAGTTCCTGCCGTCAGTCCATAATCAAAGGCTTCCTTCATGAACCAAAGAATCGTAGGAATGATATCTTTCACACATTCCTTCAGAAATCTATATGCTGCATACCATTGCCCCTGTAATAAATATTGGAAGAAAGAAAAATTCAATATTTCAAAAAAATAAGGTGCTGAAAAATAGTGGCTTCCCAACAAATACAGCCCACCACACATTCCTATCAAAACCAGGGAATATAGTATTCCTATCTTTCTCTTTTCCTTCCACAAATAATAACAGGGAATTACCGTCAAAATAATCATAAAGGGGCGGATAATTGTCAAGAAAATGCATATTACTGCCATCCAAGCAAGATAAAGCTGCTTTCGTCCGGTATACTGTATTCCCACTGCCAGTCCCAAAAACAGAACCACAAAGGACAGCAAATTGGCCTCCGGCAAACAAGACAGTAAATGCAGGGGCAGACTGGGAATCAAAGAAAGCATACAAATCATACTGCATATTCCCTTCCATTCCATTCTGGATAATAACACAAACACCAGCAATGCAAAGGAAAAGAAAGCAATATTGCAGGCAAAAGCACTTGCATAACCCCAGCCAAATAGCATTCCCCATATTGCCCATGGCGTCAATATCAGGGGACTCCATACTCCAAAGCTTCCTACAAGAGCCCTGCTCTCATCAAAACCAAAATATCCTTTCGGAAAACCGTTTTCAATCACTCCCTGCACCATCTTAAAATAAAAAAAGCTATCATTATTAAAAGAATCCGGTGCATACATTTCTGATAATGCAGTTCCTCTGATTGCACAAAAAACACCACATAAAATCGTGGGAAAGAGTAGCACTACAATCCCCTTCCACAACTGCATTCCGTATTTATTTTTCCATTCCGCTAGTTTTGTCATCATACATTTATCCCTTATTCTCTGTTTTCTATTCCACTGTTAATTCAAAAAATTGCTGCATCCCTTCCGTCATGGATATCCGACCATCCTCTAACACGAATAACGCTTCTGCTTCAAATTCTTCTGCCAACGCCAATCCCTCTTCTTCTCCCAAAATAAAACAGGCTGTGGATAGCGCATCACTTAACAAACCATTCTGCGTTACAATCGTCACACTACGCACTCCACTCTCCGCAGGATATCCTGTTTCCGGATTTAAAATGTGATGATACCTTACGCCATCCTTTTCCACAAAACGCTCATAGTCCCCCGATGTAGAAACACACCAACCTCCCTCAAGCTTTAAAACACCTATATTTTCCGAAGTTTCTGACGGATTCACAATCCCTACATTCCATAAGCTCCCATCAGACTTCGTGCCATAGGTTAATATACTTCCTCCTACCGAAACAACTGCACCTGTAATCTCCTCATACTCCTCCAGTATTTGCTTAATTTCATCCAATGCAATTCCCTTTCCCACAGCACCCATATCTAATTGTAAAGGTTTGGGAAGAATAATCCGATTATCCTGTAAGCTAATCTTTTGATATCCCGTTTTTTCTAATGCTGCATTTATCTCCGATTCAGAAGGTATTACAAATCCTTTTGTTTCTTCTTTTCCTGCCCATGTGTCAATATCCCACAAACGCACCACATCACCGATGGTAATATCAAAGGCTCCCTGAGATGCTTCCGACACTCTCAAGCAAGCATTCAAATGCTCGGATAACTTCGGTGAAAGCCCTATTCCATTCTCTTCTCCCGCATTAGCATTAATTTCATAAATTTCCGAACCGGAAAGCCGCCAGGACAAACGTTGTTGCTCCAAATCATGGATACAGAATAAAATTTCCTGTACAATGTCCTGCTGTTCCCTTATTGTCCTCCCCTCTATATAAAGAGTCTGACTAACAATGGTTCCCATGGCAGTATCCACCATTTGTATTCTTTGAGTTTGCCTGCTACAACCACAAAACAAGCATGTCCCGCCAATTAACAGAAGCACTGCCAATGCCTGCATAGTACCTGTTTTTTTGAAAAACATCTTCATTTTATATATCCTTTTTGCTATACTGAATATGTTTATTGCACCTATTATTTTACCTTTATATATTCAGAAAGGAGAGCTTTATTTTATGTGGGAAAATTTCTCCTCAAAGAAGAACACAACCCCTTTGGGGTATCAAAAAGTTGCCCTGCTATTAATCATTCTTCTTTTGCTCCTTACATTTGGCTGTATCATATGGATTGCCGCCGGTGCAAATAGCATACACTCTTCCTTCTTGTATGCAGATATTTACCAAAATGGGCAATTAAAACAAAGTATTGACCTGACCACCGTTACCGAGCCTTTTACCTTCACCATTTATGGAGAAGGAGAACATACAAACACCATTGAAGTCCGCCCGGGAAGTATTGGAATCCTTTCTGCCGATTGTCCCGATAAGCTCTGTGTCAACCAAGGCTTTATCAGCACCTCACAGATTCCTATCACCTGCCTGCCAAACCGCTTGGTAATACAGATACGACTGGAAAACTCTGATACGTCTTCCTCAAAACCTATGGAAGAGCATAACATAACCCCCGATATTATAACCTACTAATATTTATTCATGTTACTTACTACCAATACAAAAGGAATTTTAAAAAAACAATGAAACTAAATAAAATAACTACTCTCGCACTTTTTACTACTCTGGCACTTATTATTTTCACTATCGAAAATGCAATTCCCACGCTAATTCCCATTCCGGGTATCAAATTGGGATTGGCCAATATAATAACACTTGTTGTCTTACACAATTATTCCCCTAAGGATACCCTCCTTGTACTCCTTATGCGTATCCTGCTTGCTTCCTTTTTCTTTGGTCAGGCAATCAGTCTGCTGTACAGCCTGGCGGGGGGATTACTCTGTTTTGCAGCAATGCTTCTCATCCACAGGCTCCTGCAAGGTCATTACCTTTTTCTGATAAGCATTGTGGGTGCCATTTTCCACAATCTGGGGCAATTGGCAGTAGCCTACCTGATTACAGAGGTTCCGGGAGTATTGGTATATCTTCCCTTTCTGCTCCTTAGTGCTATTTTGACCGGTCTTTTCACCGGGTTATGTGCTCAATTTACTCAGCGCTATTTAATTCCTGCAATAACTGATTCACGTTTTTCCCAATAACGGGATGCACATAGTAGGGAATCATTTGACTTAAGGGCTTTAACACAAAATAACGATTTGCCATATCTACATGGGGAATTGTTAAATCCTTTGCTTCATAAACCAAATCATCATAGAAAACAATATCCAAATCCAAGGTTCTGGGTCCCCAATGCACCAGACGTTCTCTACCGGCTGCCGCTTCAATTCTGTGTAATTCCTCCAAAAGCTCCTGTGGAGTCAACAAAGTATGTATTTCTACAATTCCATTCAAAAAATCCTGCTGCTCCACTTCCCCGTAAGGCTTCGTATTCACCCACTCCGAAACTCTTCCAACCTTTATTTGAGCATGATCCCTTAGTGCATCAATTGCCTGTTCCAAATACTGCTGTCTATCCCCCATATTGGAACCAATTGATAAATATACCGTATGCCAGCTACGATGAATTTTTACCGATACACAGCCAAAGGGCAGACCTATGGGTGCCTTGGGCTTACGGATTTCCAAATCCACCTCCAATATCAAAGGATATCTTAGCAGAATCTCCCTTGCCACATTCTCCGCCACCGTTTCAATCAACTGACAGGTATGCTCCTTCATCCATTCTGAAATAAAATGACAAACATCACCATAATTCGTAGCCAAAGTAAGCTCATCCGTCAACGCTGCCGGCGTTGTATCCGTATATAACACTGCATTTACAAAAAAGGGCTGTCCCTTTTCAGTTTCCTCCTGATACACTCCATGATAAGCATACACTTCTAAATTTTCGATTCTGATTTCGTCCATATTTTTTCTTGCTACCATACTCTGTTTCTTCATGCGCCTTCTCCCTTTCATTTTATGCTCATTCATACATACACTTACTATACCTTTGCTCTCAATATTGCTTCTGCCATACGAATTGCTCTTACATTTTCCTTTACATCATGAACCCGCACGAAGCTACAACCCTTTATCACTGCCATAACAGTGGTTACCAAAGTCCCCTCCAACCGTTCTTCCACAGGTAAATCCAGTGTTAATCCAATTACAGATTTTCTGCTACAGCCCAATAACAGGGGATAACCCAAAGTCTTTAATTCTTCCATGGAATTAATAATCTCTAAATTCTGCTCATAGCTTTTTCCAAATCCAACTCCCGGGTCTAAAATAATTTTATCCTCCGAAATACCTGCTTCCTCTGCAATTTTGATTGACTCAGTCAGTTCTGTTCTAACCTCCTGCACAAAATTTTGATAGAAATTCTCCTTACGATTGTGCATTAAACAGCAAGGAAGCTTACTCTCAGAAATAACATTCGCTATTTTATCATCATATTTTAGTCCCCAAATATCATTAATCATATCTGCTCCCGCCAGAATACCTGCCGCTGCAACCTTCCCTTTATAGGTATCCAGAGAAACCGGAATATCAAATCGACTCTTTACCGCCTCAATAACGGGCACCACCCGCTCTATTTCCTCTTCCTCAGAAAGAAGAGTATATCCCGGTCTGGTGGACTCTCCGCCAATATCCAAAATATCCATACCTTCCGATATCATGGACTCCACATGATACAAGGCTCTATCCCTGTCATTCCATTTTCCCCCATCGGAAAAAGAATCCGGCGTCATGTTTAAAATACCCATTACATAGGTATGCTCTTTTGTATGAAACTCCCTATTTCCTATTCTCATTCCTATATATCGTCCTTCCTGTCATTATAATCCTGTTACTCAAGTCCTATCATCCATAATATCGCTTACAGCAATATTAGTATTTAATAGTAAGATTCTTCTTTCCCTCCTTCCAGTTACAATCCGCCTCTGCTTCACAGGCAAAACAGGCTCTGCTTGCCTTATCTGCCCTGTAAAGTATTCCTTTTAAATTTCTTTCTGTAGCAACCTTTTCATCCCTATGTGTCAGAATAGCTTCAACAATAACACACGTTTCTTTTTCGTCAAAATTACAATCCTTTAAGATAAATGGTGCAATTTCTGCACTGGATTTTTCATGAGGAATCCCTTCTGAATACTGCATATGTTTACCCAAATCATGCAATAATGCAGCCGCATAAACCAATTCTTTTGAAATTTGCAAGTTTTCTTGCAGGTTTAAAATGGTGGCAATCCGTGCCACATCTAAAAAATGACGGATATCATGACGGCAGAAGCGTCTGTCTGCTTCTGCCGTATTATTTTCCTCTAAATTTTTTTGAAACAAAGGATGCTTTAATATTTTATCAACTCTGTCCATATATTCTATACCACTGCTTTCTTTTATTTATCCATTCTTTACCATCTGGAAAAAGCGATTCTGTAAATTCACATCCTCCTCAAAGCATCCACGACAGGCAATGCTTACAGTTTTACTTCCGGGCTTTTTGATGCCACGCATAGTCATGCACATATGCTCTGCCTCCAACATAACCATAACGCCCTGGGGCTCTAAATGTTCCATAATTGCTTCTGCAATTTGTCCTGTCATCTGCTCCTGAATCTGCAAACGTTTTGCATAAACCTCCACGGTTCTGGCAAGCTTACTTAAACCTACCACCTTTCCGTTCGGAATATAGGCCACATGAGCCTTTCCATAAAAAGGCATTAAATGATGCTCGCAGGTGGAATAAAATACAATATCCTTTTCCAATACCATCTCATTATTATCTACGGAAAACACTCGACTTAAATGCTCTCCCGCATCCTCATCCATGCCACCACAGATTTCTTCATACATTCTGGCAATTCTATCCGGTGTATCCAACAAGCCTTCCCTGTTTACATCCTCGCCAATGCCCTCTAAAAGCATTTTAATTGCTTCTTTCACTTTTTCATGATTTATCATACTGTCTCAGCCTTTCTCCTTGTAACAATACACTACTTTTCATATATAACATATGTTATTTCTTTCTATGTTCTATCAAATTCATCAAATTTCCCAAATAGGATAAGGATCCAAAGGCGATAATTACATCATCCTTTCCTGCCAGAAGGTAACTCATTTCTACAGCCTCTTCCAGACTATCCACTGCGCTCACATTAGGATGCACCTTTGCAATCTCCTGCGCCAACTCGTAGGAATGCATTGCACGCGGACTGGGTGGAGTCACTGTAATAATCTGGTCTGCATACTTTTCCGTTAACCCAATGACCTTCTCATAATCCTTATCTCTTAATATTCCCATTATATAAACAATTCGCCTGTTTGTAAAATAGAATTCTATGGAATCTGCCAATTTTTGTGCTGCATCCTCATTATGAGCACCATCCACAATAAAATAAGGCTTTTTTGCAAGTAAGGAAAATCTTCCTCTCCACTGTGTTTCCTTAAGTCCCTTTCGAAGTGTCTTCTCCGAGACCGGAAATCCTCGTTTACCAAGTGCTTTTAGTACCTCTATTGCTAATACTGCATTATCTATCTGAAATTTTCCTGCCAAAGTAATCTCCAGCTTTTTGTAATCAGCATAATCAAAGGACTGCTTTTCCATACCATAGCGAATATGGGTTGCTTTCCCGGAATCAGCCACCCAAAGGTCACAATTCTTTTGACTGCAAAGGTTCTCAATAACGGACATAGCCTCCGGCTTTTGCAACAGGCTTACTACAGCGCAGCCATCTTTGATAATTCCAGCCTTCTGAGCTGCAATTTCTTCCAAATTCTTCCCCAAAAACTGCATATGATCCATTCCAATAGAAGTAAGCACTGCTATCTGAGTAGTGGCTATCAGATTAGTAGCATCCATTTTTCCACCCATACCCGTTTCCAATACCACAATATCACATGCTTCTCTTGCAAAATACCAAAAAGCCAAAGCCGTTTCCACCTCAAAGGGAGTAGGATGATGAAAACCATCCTTTACCATTCCCTCACATATCCCTTGAATTAACTCCAACCCTTCACATAATGCTGCCTTGGATATGGAACGCTTTCCTACCTGAATCTTTTCCCTATATTCAAAAATAACAGGCGATATATATCTTCCCACCTTATATCCTGCACAACGTAAAACAGTGGAAACATAAGCAAGTACCGAACCTTTACCGTTGGTTCCCGCAATATGGACAAATTTAAGACCATTCTGAGGGTTCCCCATGCGCCTACACAGCTCCCGAATACTTTCAAGTCCCGGTACAATACCATATTGATTTAAGGATTCCACATATTCCAATGCTTCATTATAGTTCATAATAACCTCATTATCCCTATTACAAAATCTATTCTGATATGATTAAATTTCTTTCAAACAGCCCATAATAATTTCAAATTATCTTTTCGGAAAGGACTCTTTACCCATGAATACCATAAAAAGAATCTTACCAAAATTTACAAAGGATTTTATCCGCTGTGGTACCATTGGCTGGTGTATGGAAATTATCTTTACCGCACTCCATTCACTCCGATGCAGAAACATGGAGCTTCGAGGACAAACCTCTCTATGGATGTTCCCCATCTACGGCTGTGCTGCATTTCTAACTCCCATCAGCCGCCTGCTTCGTCACAAACCCTTTTGGATACGGGGAATCACCTATATGAGCCTGATTTTTTCTACAGAATTTCTGACCGGAAGTCTTCTTTCTAAACACAAACTCTGTCCCTGGGACTATGGACACTGCCGCTGGCATATCCGCAGATTAATCCGTTTGGATTATGCTCCCTTTTGGTTTGGAGCAGGACTTATATTTGAGCGGATTCTGTCTCCATCTGTTGCTGATGCAGCTTTTTATCAGCCACCATCTTCTTCATCAGCACACGGTAAGCAATCCAGAGGAAAATTCCCGCTGTAAGCCATGCGCTGGCATTTGCCAGACAGACACCCTCATAGCTAAGCAGCTTTGCTGCCACAAAAGCCGCCACACATCGGCTGACAAGCTCTACCACACCACCCATCATGGGCATAAAACCAAATCCGCATCCCTGCAGGGCATTGCGGAAAATAAAAATCATTCCCAAGGGAATAAAGAACACGCCGCAAATTATAATATAGGTCTTGGCATAACCATAAACCAATTCAATATCCTCTGTAATAAACAGACGAATTGCATAAGGCAATATCTGATATACTACTCCAAAAATAATCACTGCATAAATGCCGGACATAATATTGGCAACCTTCACACCCTTTTGAATTCTGTTTAAGTCATTAATTCCACGATTTTGAGCACAATAGGTAGCCATGGTAACTCCCATTGCTGCGAAAGGCTGTGTTACCAACTGCTCCACCTTGCAGGATACAGAATAGGATGCTACTACAGTAGAACCTAACAAATTCAGCGCCGTTTGCACCAAAATCGTTCCTATTGCTGTAATGGAAAACTGTAATGCCATGGGGATTCCCACAGAAAGCTGATTGCGTACACACTGCTCCTCCAATTTATAATGCCGCCATTCCACATGTAGAGTGGGGACTGCCTTCATAATATAAATCAGACAAAGTACACCGGATAAGCCTTGGGAAATAATAGTTGCATAGGCTGCTCCTGCTACTCCCATATTTCCATAAACAATCAGTACATAGTCTAATACAATATTAGTTACTGAGGAAATCAACAAAAGCACCAGCGGTACCACACTATTTCCGATGGCTCGCAAAATACTTGCCAATAAATTATACAATACATTACAGCAAATACCGGCACAGATAATCATAATATAGGACTTGGTCATATCATAAATATTGTCCGGCGTATTCATCACAGTAAGCAACCAATCCATTCCGCACATACTGATAATGGTCATCACAATGGTAACAATCACGGACAGCACTGCTGCACTTCCGATACTTTTCTGCATTCCTTCCCGGTCTCCTGCACCAAAGCGTTGAGCTGTCAAAACCGTAAAACCCGTTGTCATACCTTGCGTAAATCCCAAAATCAAAAAAGTAATGGAGCCGGTTGCTCCAACCGCCGCCAAAGCATCCACGCCAACAAAACGTCCCACAATAATGGTATCCACCATACTATACATCTGCTGAAAAATATTTCCTATGATAATAGGAATAATAAATTTTACAATTAATCCGGCAGGCTTGCCCTTCGTCATATCAAGTTCCATAAATTTCTTCTCCCTAAAAGACAGGACCTGTTAAGGCCCCGTCTCATGAAATCCTTTTATTCTACTTCATCCATATCAGCCATATCACCGGAACCAATATCCAGCATATTCACTGTACGTCTCTTAATTCTTGCTTCCTCGGACTGTTTTAAGATAAAATCCTTAATCACCTTGGAATTTTTAATATGCTCCAACACCAACTGCGGATGAGTGGTGTCACCGGTATGACATACAATAGTCCCCAGCTTAAACATTTTTTCAAACAAAGTGGCTGTATGCTGTACATCCTGCACCTTATACATATAACAATCATTTTCAACCGTCTTTAACAAACCGGATTGAATGGTAAGCATATCCTCTTTAATGGTATACTTTGTAAATGTAAAAGGCAATCCCAAAAATACCCAGCGTTTTCTTTCAACAAATTCCATGGCTGTCATCCTTTCATTGTATAATTACAGAAACTCCCGAGCCAAACTTAGAAATCCGTAGGATTTCCTCGCCGCTTCTCATTACTTCATAGTATACCCTATTTCTCTATAAACAGCAAGGAAGATTTCATAATAGAATGCTCTGTCATTTCTCGCAAAAAATATTCATATTTCTACAAATAACCAATTGCAACTCCCGCCCAGAAATGGTATCATAATAAAAATGTATTCAGGAGGGCAGATTCATGACCGCAAAAGAATGTATTACAGGGCGCAGAAGTATTCGTCAATTTACCGAACAGCCTGTTTCCCATGAATTGTTGGAACAGATTGTTGAAACAGCTTCCTACGCTCCCAGCTGGAAACACACTCAGATTGTCCGCTACATTGCTGTAGAAGGTGAGACCAAAGCAAAGCTTGCTGCATGTACTTCCACTTTCCCCAATAACGGAAAGATTATGGAAAACGCTCCCATGGTAATTGCAGTTACTGTTATCAAGGGCAGAAGTGGTTTTGAAAGAGACGGTTCCCATACCACTCATCGTGGTGACTCCTGGCAGATGTATGATGCAGGTGTTGCCAGCGAAGCATTTTGTCTCGCTGCATATGAGCAGGGTCTTGGAACTGTTATCATGGGTATTTTTGACCATGAAGAAGCTTCTAAATTATTGGAGATTCCCGAGGATAGAGATTTAATTGCCTTAATTCCTATTGGCTATCCCGCTGAAGCTCCCGTTGCTCCCAGACGTAAAACTGTGGAGGATTTATTATCCTATAAGTAAATAAGAGTCGAAGGGATTTTTCTCTTCGGCTTTTCTATGCAGCTTTCTATGAAAAACAGTTGCCAAAATGGCAGAATGGAGGAAATATGAGACATTTAATGAGTCCCTTGGACTTTACAACAGAAGAATTGGACAAGCTCTTCGACCTTGCCAACGATATTGAAAAAAATCCGAAAAAGTATGCGCATGCCTGTGATGACAAAATTCTTGCAACCTGCTTCTACGAGCCCAGCACCCGTACCCGTTTAAGCTTTGAATCTGCAATGACCAGATTGGGGGGACGTGTTATCGGCTTTCCGATGCAGCTTCCTCTTCTGCTACCAAGGGTGAAAGTGTATCCGATACCATCCGTGTAATTTCAGCCTATGCAGATATCTGCGCTATGCGTCATCCCAAAGAGGGTGCGCCCATGGTTGCCGCTGAAAAATCCGGTATTCCTGTAATCAACGCAGGTGACGGCGGACATCAGCATCCCACCCAGACCTTAACTGATTTGCTTACCATCCGCAGCATGAAAAACACCTTAAGCAACTTTACTATCGGTCTGTGCGGTGACTTGAAATTCGGTCGTACCGTTCACTCTCTGATTAATGCTTTGGTTCGCTATGAAGGGATTCGTTTTATCTTTATCTCCCCCCAGGAGTTACGAGTACCCGACTATATTACCGATATGCTAAAGGAAAAGAATATTCCCTATGAAGAAGTGATTCGTCTGGAAAATGTAATGCCCCAGCTAGACTTCCTCTACATGACTCGCGTTCAAAAGGAACGTTTCTTCAACGAAGAAGACTATATTCGTTTGAAAGACTTTTACATTCTGGACAAAGACAAGCTGGCTCTTGCCAAAGAAGATATGCTGGTGCTCCATCCCCTTCCCCGAGTAAATGAGATTTCTGTGGAAGTGGATGATGACCCCCGTGCCGCCTATTTCAAGCAGGCACAGTACGGTGTTTATGTAAGAATGGCATTGATATTGACACTACTTGAAATCACAGTTTAAAAAAGGGAGGATTACTTATGTTAAATGTAGGAAAAATCGAAGAAGGCTTCGTTCTCGACCATATTAAAGCCGGCAAAAGCCTTTCCCTGTACGAGCATTTACAGTTAGATAAGCAGGACTGTACTGTTGCAATTATCAAAAATGCCCGTAGCAACAAAATGGGAAAGAAAGATATTTTGAAGGTAGAATGTGATATTGATACTATGGATTTGGATGTATTGGCATTTCTCGACCACAACATCACCGTAAATGTAATTAAAAACGGTGAAATCGTAGCTAAAAAGGAGCTTGTCCTTCCCAAGCAGATTAAAAATGTTATCAAATGTCACAACCCCAGATGTATTACTTCCATCGAGCAGGGACTTCCTCACATCTTTGTTCTGGCTGACGAGAAAAAAGAAGTATACCGTTGTAAGTACTGTGAAGAAAAATATTCTGAAGCAGCGAAAAACTAATGGAAACGCCCGGTTGCACCTTTTCAGGTAGCTTCCGGGCGTAATTTTTTAATTCTTCAACATAGGAAACCGCAAAATCACCTTAAACAAATCCCCATCTGTAATAATTTCCAGAGTACCGTTCTGCAATTCCACCAGACTCTTGGCAATGGAAAGTCCTAAGCCATTTCCCTCCATATGTCTGGATTTATCCCCTCTTACAAAGCGTTCCTCCAATTCTTCCCCTGTTAAATCCAAAGCATATTTGGACATGTTACGGAAGATTATTTCCACCTGAGCATCCTTAGGCTCCACTGTGAGATACACTCTGGTATTTTCCTGAGCATATTTGCAGACATTATTTAGAAGATTATCAAAAACTCTCCAAAGCCTTCTGCCATCCGCCATAATCCAAACGGGCTCCTGGGGCTGCTTTACAATCAATTCCAACTGTTTTTCCCAAAAGCGAGGCTCATATTCTCCTACTGCCTGGGATAAAAGCACACCCACCTCACATTTTTCCATCTTTACTTCAATACTTCCGGTAGTTGCCTTGGAAGCCTCTACCAAATCCTCCAAAAGCTTTTTCAGACGCTTGGACTGTCTCAAAAGCACCTCGCTGTACTCTGCTACCTTCTCTTTATCCAAGTGATTTTCTTCCTTTGCCACATTTCCCAACAAATCTGCATAATTAATAATGGAAGTAAGAGGGGTCTTAATATCATGGGACACATTAGTAATGAGCTCCGTTTTCATATGCTCACTCTTCATACGCTCCTGTACTGCCTTGGAAATTCCCTGACCGATGTGATTGAGGTTTTCTCCATGGGCTTTAAAATCCAGCAACATCTTAGAGGTATCCACCTGATAAGCCAAATTTCCATCTGCCAAAGCCTTGCTGCCTTCCTGTAGTTTCTTACACATAAGAGCAATATAAAGAACAACCGGCACTAATATCAGCTTTTCAAAAAACCAGATAATAATTAATTCATCATAAGCTCCCCAGATACACAAGCCCATAAACTCTGCAAAAGTAATGACTATCAAAACAATCACAGTATTTACCATTAAAGGAATCCCCTTAACCAGCATTACCAATACCTTCCAAACAAATCTAAGCATCCTGCCGACAGCTCGTAATACGAAATAAATAATTGTATGCTTCCACCACTGTCCACATTTGAATCTGGATGCTACCTCTGCGCAGTAGATGGTGCACCATATTCCCAAAAACGAACAGGTTCCGGCACCTAAGGCCAAGTTCAATACATCTTTACTATACTGAAAGAACTCCACTATACCAACTAAGCATAAGCATGCCACAATACCAAATATTCCTGTAAAGATATCCAAATGAATGGGCGC
The DNA here is from genome assembly GCA_017624835.1 of Lachnospiraceae bacterium. Taxonomy (GTDB): domain Bacteria; phylum Bacillota; class Clostridia; order Lachnospirales; family Lachnospiraceae; genus Acetatifactor. The sequence goes on along the minus strand of JAGAMG010000017.1, from coordinate 7,415 downwards.
AAGTATGCTGGGCGTAATTCCCTCCTTACCATTTTTATGCCCGGCACCACACATTAAAAAGATAAAAAGAATCAAATTGATCAAGATACAAACCAACGCTACCATTGGAAATTCATACCGATGTACCCATAACCGCTCCGCATTCTCGTATGCAACAGTATATTCATCATAAACAGGGAATTTAGAATCTATATAGCCGGTCAACACATACTGAACCTCTTCCATGACGGGTTCCGACGGTGCTTCTACTTCTTGCGCTTCTACTTCTTTTTCTTCTACTTCTTGTTCTTCTACAATTTCCTCCACCTTTACATAATTTGTTCCACCTGCAGTATCAATACCGATTGTCTCATCTAATAAAACCACATTACTTTCCGGAACCTCCACCGGTATATTTGTTTCACCGTTGGAATCCTGCTCCGGAAGAGTTTTAGGTTGCAGTTCTTCCTTGGGCTCTACCTTAGGCTCTTCCTCAGCTATCGGCTTTTCCTCTTCAGCCGGTTCATTCTCCGTCTTTCTCTCCACCTGCTCAAATTCCGTAAAATATCTATAATAAGAATAATCCGTATCAAACCCGTCATAATTACTTATAACGCATTCCCCATCCTTCTCCCTATCCGGATAATGCTTCCAAACCTCAATACGGATATTCTTATTCTCACAAAACTCAGCTAAGGTCTCTTCCAATTTTTCAGGGTCATCCGGCCATTTCATGTGATAAAACATACTCAAATCATTGATTGCCTCTGAGTACATACTCTGTTTTGCCCAATTTCTCCAGCCAATCATGGAATCTCCATAACTATATACCTCTTCCACTGCCATATGAATGGTAAAAATTGCTGCCATACTTCCTACCAGACAACTAATACCAAGTAAAAAGTAGGCTACTATCTTGGCAAAGGTACTTCCTGTCAGCTTTTTTCTTTCTACTCCATCCTTCTTCCTCATATGCTACCTCTCAAATCTTCTCACATTTGTACCCCTGTCCCCAGACCACCTTGATGTATCTTGGCTCTGCAGGGTTAATTTCCAGTTTCTCACGAAGATGTCGAATATGTACCGCTACTGTATTTTCACTTCCATAGGGCAAATCATTCCAGATTTTGGTGTAGATTTCCTTGGGTGAAAACACCTGACCGGGATTTTGCATCAGCAGCTTCAAAATATCATATTCCGTAGGGGTAAGTGCTACCGGTTCCCCATCCAAGGTAACGGTCTTTTCCTTATCATCCAATTCAATGCCACCTACCCGCATTACCTCCGAACGGACATTTCCACCGCCAAGCTGCATATACCTGCGAAGCTGAGATTTTACCCTTGCCGCAACCTCCACAGGATTAAAGGGCTTGGTAATGTAATCGTCCGCCCCCACAGTAAGCCCCAGAATCTTATCCGAGTCCTCACTTTTGGCAGTAAGCAAAATCACAGGAACATTACTAATCTCCCGAATCTTTACCATTGCCTCAATCCCATCCATTTCCGGCATCATAATATCCATCAGTACCAGGTGAATCTCATTATTTCGGATAATTCCAAGTGCTTCCTTGCCGTTGTAAGCTTCAAATAAAGTATAATTGGAATCGTAAAGATAAATCTTTAAAGCATTTACGATATCCTTTTCATCATCACAAATCAGTATATTGTACATATTCCGCCTCCTCTATGGGTCTATCTTAGCAAATAATGTTTTAACAAAAAATAAGGGAAAAGTTTAAGATTTGATTAAGAAAAAATGGCGCCTAGTGACGCCACTTTTCACATTACAAAGAAACCTTTATTCTTCACTATCCTTCTCTAAACGCTGCGCTGCCTTCTCCTTCAATTCTTCCAAAGCCTCACGGAATTTTGAAGAACTCATGGTTGGATGGGCACGCAACATATCTCGTTGGAAGAAACCTCTTAAACGGCTTAAGCGCTCCCTCTCTTCCAAGATACCCATATATTTATGCTTTAACTCAAACAGTTCCTCACGCAGATTTTCCAACCTCTTATACTCTCCGTTTTGTATAAGCTTACGGATTCCCTGTAATCTATCCTCAATATTTCCTTTTAATTCATCCACTCGAAGCTCCACGCGTTCTCGCATTTCATCTACATGATTTTCTATCTTTTCTACGCGATTCTCCATTTTCTCGAGGTGTTCCTCGATGTTCTCATTCCACTCTTCTTTACGTTGCGTTAAGCTTTCAGACAATGCTTCCTTCCGCGCCGCCAGTTCCTCATTGGTTAAAGCAATAATTACATCCAAACGCTTCTGTACATGCATAAGCTCCTGCTTCGCCTTTTCCATCTTGATAAGCACATCTCTCAGGTCAAGGGCAGCCTTAAAGGAAAGGGCAAAGTCTGCACATACAATTGCCGTTACAATCATAATAAATACAGTCAATATTGATAAGGGTATTCCCATGGCAAAACGCTCCACGGGCTTGTGCATCCACTCCGTCATCAGAATGGTCAAAACCCCCCATGCCAAAGAAGAGCTTAGACAAATATGACCTTGAAAATGAAACCTCTGATTGGAATAATCCCAATATCTCACCTTAAATATGGCTTCCATGGCAACACCTGTTACATACTCCAAAACAGTGGCACCAATACAGCCCACCACATAAACTAAAAACAGATTCTCCTGAAAGGGCATGGACACCAACAGCATCATAATTGCTCCACTGCCATACAGCGGCAAAAAAGGTCCTCTCATAAATCCTCTGTTTACCAGACGCTTACATTTCAAAGATACATATGTAGATTCAAAGCACCATCCGAAAAAGCAATAAAAATAAAAGAAAAACAACCAATGCACTGCCGTATAAGAAGAATACATCCTATCGCCTCCCTATCCTATCTAAAAACGGAAACCTCTATGGCAAACTTCCCCTTTCTGGTTTCCCTGGGTTCTCCTACCAAAACAAACTTCCCATACCCTCTGGCATTTACGGTTTCTCCGGTTTTTAAAAGTCTTGAATTATTTTCACACAATCTGCCATTTATAAACACCTTGCCCGTCCGAAATAGCTCAAGACAATCATTTCTTGATTTATTATATACCTTTGCGATGACTGCATCCACTCTTGCGGACGAGACCTGAATCGTTTTATTCTCCGGCTCCTCCTGAGCAACCTCTGCAAAATTCTCTGTTACCTCACACTTTACATGAGTATGCTTAATCTGTCCCAGATTTTCACATATATACTCTGCAATGGATTCCTGGCAGAAAAGATATGCTTCTTTGTCTCCCACCTTAATGTCACCAATTGTGCTCCGCTCAATTCCCAGATTCATTAGCGCACCTAAAAAATCCCGATGGGATAGCTTGTCTGCAAATTTTGCAACCAATGGGCGGATATGAATACAGCAAATCGGAAAGGGTACTTCATAACCCAAATCAGCCTCATTTCCGAAGCGAACCATCACTCTGTCCGCTCCCTCATAACCGCCAAACAGGACACATCCGGCAAAGTGAAGTTCCCGCTCCACCTGCCAGAATGCATCCTGCTCACTTAATCCCAAAAATCCTGTAAAGGTAAACATATTCTGCTGAAAGGATTTATCCGCCAAATCCCGGAATCGATTTTTTAACTGTTGTAATTCCTTTTCATTTTCCAATGCCACAGCATGCTTCTCCTTTTTTAATCCATCCTTTGTTTCTTAACCCAAGGCTACATCCAACACCATCATCAAAGCAAATCCCACCGAAAATGCTATGGTTCCCAGATTAGAATGTCCGCCCTCGCTTGCCTCCGGTATCAATTCCTCCACCACTACATAAATCATGGCTCCCGCTGCAAAAGCAAGCATATAGGGTAAAATGGGGGTTACAATACTTGCAAGCATAATCGCCAACAAAGCTCCCAAGGGCTCTACGATACCGGATAATGCTCCCAAAAGGAAGGATTTTCCTCTGCTATGCCCTTCACTGCGTAAGGGCAATGAAATGATAGCTCCCTCCGGGAAATTCTGAATGGCGATTCCCACACTGAGGGTAATGGCTCCAGCCATGGTTACCCCACTGTCACCACTCAATACACCCGCCAAAATAGCTCCGCAGGCTGCGCCTTCCGGTAAATTATGGATAGTTACCGCCAGCATCAGCATAGCAGTCCTTCCCAGATTACTTTTTTTACCCTCAGGCTTTTCACTGCCCACATGTAAATGAGGAATCAGGCTATCCATGAACAACAAAAAAAGAATACCCAGCAGGAAACCCACCAGCGCGGGGACAAAAGATAATTTCCCCATGTCTGCACTCATATCCATTGCCGGTATCAACAAAGACCACACGGACGCAGCTACCATAACGCCTGCTGCAAATCCGGTGAACACTCTCTGCAGATTCATACTAATCTGTTTTTTAAGGAAAAATACACAGGCAGCACCTGCGCATGTTCCCGCAAAAGGAAGCAATAATGCCATTAAAAATCCCATATTCTTCTACCTCCTTATCTATTACTAAATCTTTATCCTCTCACCTTTCACTCCATCTGTTCGCAAAAATCTACTGTATTCTATGCAAACAATTCTTGAAAGGTTACACATTTTCTCTCTAAAATCCTGCCAAATCATTTCCACCCAATGCATACACCAAAAAGTTAATCCCGCAGACCAAATGATACAGAAGCACTGCCCATTCTGCTGCTACAAACACCATCTTATAACTTTTCCACCATTGAATGGTATTTTTGATTACCAAAATCAATGTAATAAAGAATACTGCAAACATGCCATGCATATATCCCCAGGAAAAATTGGCATGAAGCATACGAAATCCTTTTTCATATAGCAACAAAAACATTATCATACCCACCAGGTAATTCCACCAGGCAAACCGGTAAATATAATTCTTCAAAAATTCCTTATAATTTATTACCAATACCCCAATAGGAAGTGCCATTCCCATCAAAATACTTAATGGAATATTCTTGGAATAATTGCTCCATACCTTGGCAAAAGCAATACCGATTCCTGTTTCCTCACCCATTACATTGATACCGGTAAAAACTCCCGAATACTGATATAACAAAGCCAATCCCGTAGGAATCATGGTTACACAGAAATAAAATGCATTGCGAAAGCTCTTTCCCTTACTTCTTATCAAATGAAAAATCAATATAATCGCTAACAAAGGCAATATAACCAAGGTATAACTGGGCTTTGCCAAAGTTGTTAAAAAGAGACTTACCGCAAAAAGCATACAGTTTTTCCAGGAAAAATCCTTTTCATATTCCCGAAGCACTCTTGCCGCCTCAAAAAAGCAAATAATGGCAAAGGGTCTGGTTGCCATATAGGTAGCATTCCAAAATGGATTCGGCGTATAAATTCCCATACAACGATAGGCATAATCAAAGCCAAAAAATGCTGTATTCTTGGGGGAATACAAATGAGAAAGCAAAAACAGCACAAATACGGCTACCGTAACAGCTATATCTATAGCTACATGTTTGTTCTTGCTTAATCCTTTATAGTTTACAAAAGTTTTCACTTCCCTGCCCATGTAATATTTGGCAACACATAAACCAAAACTGTTATACAATGCAGTTACCACAGCAACTGCCACCGGTGCTCCCATGATTACAGCAAAAATTTTGGCAGTAACAAAGAAAAGGGGGTATGGAAACTCATAATCCCCCTTAATACCGGCCACTTCTTTTACATAATCAGGCATGTCAGACCGAAAGACAGGCACCTCAAAGCACTGCATAATAAATAGATACAGCATAATTCCTGTATAGATTAATAACGCTGTCAGAAAAACAACTCTTCCCGCTCTGCTTTCCTCCAACCATGCGCTTTTCCATCCCGTCTTTTGGGCATCATTATTTTGTACTATAGTATTACGATTCATAGTTTATCCCATTCCATGATTTCCGGCATCAGCTTCTCATATATAAAGACTACTTAAACAAAGCTGATTACTTCATCCTTAGGTGCCTTTGTTTTCTCTACGCTGATTGCATGAAGCACGGGACCTTCTCCCTTATAATCTTCCCAATATTCCTTGGCAACCGTAGCTGTCACTTTTACCCATTCCTTCTGCTTTAAGGCTCCTGCGCCTGCAAACTCACAGGCATAACCTAAAAATGCCATATCATCCGCACAACAGGTCATTGCCATACGTCCCGGTACAAAATATCCCTCCGGGAAATCCTCCGGCTTCAATACCATGGCTACAAATTGTAATTTTTTACCAATGTAACGCTCCAAATGATCCATAGAATCCAAATACCAGATACCGTAGCCCTGATTATCCAGTTCTATAATTTCCTGATTCAAATCGTAGGGAAGATCCTCTTCAAAGATTTCATCAATCTCCCCGTTGGAATCTTCAAAAATAACATCTGCGGAAGGATTTACTGCCTTAATATTTCTCTTATAAACATTCAAATCCTCAATACCGTCACAACGATTAAAAATTATCATTTCTGACTTTCTTACCATTTCTGCAAGCAGGGAACGCATATTGGTGTAGTACATGGGAAAAGTGGAACCATCAATAGTTGTAATCTGCTGCTCTATTTTCCAATGCCAGGGCAGCTTTACATTTTTAAAATTCCACATACCGTTATATTCAATAATAATACGCTCCGGTTTGTGTTTTTTCTCTAACTCTATAAGCTTGGAAGCGGTAAAATCCTCTTCCTCCTCAATCAACTCTACCACAGCCTTACTCTTTGCAAGAAGCTTTTCATCATACTCATTTTCTCCTTCTTCACAAAGAATAATCAAGGTTTTTCCCTTAATCTGAAAATAAGGCTGATCCAATGTAAAGGTAATAAATTCCGTTTTTCCGCTTTCCAGAAAACCGTTAATCATATATACAGGCTTCATTTTACTTTCATCTCCATCCATCATTTACGCAAACACACTATTTGCGGAATAAAACAGCCAGCTTGCTCTCATCAAGCTTGGAACCAATCACACAAATCTTACCGGTCACCTCAGGCTTTCCAGTTCTAACATCTGCTTCTTCCGGCACATAATCATAATAAATCCATGTTCCGTCCTCAGCAGGTACCATCCCCTTAGCACGCAAAACCATGCCATACTCCCCACTGTCCAGAGCTTCCAAAATCTTCTGAATCTCCTCCATGCTGTAAACATTAGGCGTCTCCATTCCCCAACTAGTAAATACCTCGTCTGCATGATGATGGTGGTGATGATGCTCATGGTCATGGCAACCGCAGGTACAATGCTCATCCTGGTCATGCTCGTGATGGTGTTCATGCTCATGATGATGCTCGTGCTCATGATGGTGCTCGTGCTCATGATGATGTTCGTGGTCATGCTCGTGCTCGTGGTCGTGATGATGCTCGTGCTCATGATGATGTTCGTGGTCATGCTCGTGCTCGTGGTCGTGATGATGTTCGTGGTCATGGCAGCCGCAGGTGCAGTGCTCATCATGGTCATGGTGATGT
>JAGAMG010000016.1 GCA_017624835.1 Lachnospiraceae bacterium | reverse complement strand
ATTACTTCATATTTCTTCTGTTCATCCATGTTCAAATTAACCTTTCTGATAATATCAACCTCCTTTATAGGAGGGTATCATACCACATCTGTGACATTTTCCTTTGTGGTATATAGTGACATTATCAAAAATGATTTATATTGATGGTAAATAAGTAGAAAAAACAGTTGACAAACCCTATAACACTTTGTATAATTTGAAGAAATCAGAAAAGTATAACGCGATGACGAGAAGAGTACTACTGTTTAAAAGCTAACAGAGAGTTGCCGGTGGGTGAGAGGCGCAAGAAGGACAGTGGGAAATACATCTCCGAGCAGCAAATTGAAAGGCGTAAGCCAAGTAGACTTTGCCGGTGGGCACCGATATCTGCCGAAGTATTGATGGATACTTGCTAAGCTATATGTCGTGAGGCATATGGGAACATTAGGTGGTAACACGAGTTTAAGCTCGTCCTTTTGAAAAGAAAGGGCGAGCTCTTTTTGTGCGTGCAATGAGCCGAGCGCGTGTGATGCACGCGCCGCCCAAGGCAGACATATGTGAGGGGTGCTTGCACACACTCACATATGTCTGAACTAGGGCGATGATGTGTCTGCATTAGCAGATGCATTCGGCGAATGTCGCATCAACGAGCAACTTTGTTGCGAGTCTGATTTGTATAATAAAAAAGGAGAAAAATCATGACAGTATTTGAAGAATTAAAAGCAAGAGGTCTGTTAGCACAGCTCACAGACGAAGAAGAAATTAAGGAACTGATTAACAATGGTAAGGCAACCTTTTACATCGGCTTTGACCCTACCGCAGACAGCCTTCATGTAGGACATTTCATGGCATTGTGCCTGATGAAGAGATTACAGATGGCAGGTAACAAGCCCATCGCATTGATTGGTGGCGGTACTGCAATGATTGGTGACCCTTCCGGCAGAACCGATATGCGTACCATGATGACCAAGGAAACCATTGCTCACAATGTAGAATGCTTCAAGAAGCAGATGAGCAAATTTATTGATTTCTCCGAGGGTAAAGCACTTTTGGTAAACAATGCAGATTGGCTTTTGGACTTGAATTATGTAGAAGTACTTCGTGAGGTTGGTGCACATTTCTCTGTAAACAGAATGCTGACTGCTGAGTGCTACAAGCAGCGTATGGAAAAGGGATTGAGCTTCCTTGAATTTAACTATATGATTATGCAGAGCTACGATTTCTATCAGTTATTCCAGAAGTACGGCTGTAACATGCAGTTTGGCGGAGATGACCAGTGGAGTAATATGCTGGGTGGTACAGAACTTATCCGTCGTAAGCTGGGTGAGGATGCTTATGCAATGACCATTACCCTGTTGTTAAATTCCGAGGGTAAGAAGATGGGCAAGACTCAGAAGGGGGCTGTATGGCTTGATCCTAACAAGACTTCACCTTTTGAATTCTACCAGTACTGGAGAAATGTGGCAGATGCGGATGTGTTGAAATGTATTCGTATGCTGACCTTCCTGCCTTTGGAGCAGATTGAGGAAATGGATAGCTGGGAAGGCAGCCAGTTAAATCAGGCAAAGGAAATTTTGGCTTACGAATTAACCAAGTTGGTTCATGGAGAAGAAGAGGCTGTAAAGGCACAGGAAAGTGCAAGAGCATTGTTTGCCGGCGGTAATGCAGCTGAAATGCCTACCTATGAAATACAGGAATCTGATTTTACTGAGGGACAGATTGATATTCTTGGTGTATTAACCGCTTCCGGTCTGACTGCATCCCGTTCTGAGGCAAGACGTGCTGTGGAACAGGGTGGCGTAACGGTAGAAGGCGAGAAGATTACCGATACCAGAACCATGTACACTCCTGATAGCTTTAAGGGAGAGGGTATTGTGGTGAAGCGTGGTAAAAAGAACTTTAGACGTGTAGTAATGAATTAGTTCATAGAAAAAGTAAGAAGCATGGCCTGCATCCTGCGGTTGGGGAAAACAATCGTAAGAGGCAGGTCTTTCTTTTGGCTATTTCGTACAAAAACGCAAGGTGTTTTTGTGGAAATCCCTAAAAATCTTTTTAATTGGAAATATCATTTGCAATCTTGGAAAACCAACAATATAATGAGGAAAGAGAAAAGATGTGCACGAGCACAAAAGAGCGGACTGCTCAAAGGGAGGAACAGAAATGAAGCAAACAAAAAGATTTTTAGCTGCTTTGCTGACCTTATTTCTAGTGTTTGGTGGTGTTTTTGCAGACCTGGGAGATAATGTGGTAATAGCAAGGGCAGAAGAAAACACAGGTGCTGTGGAAATTACAAGCGAAGGCTTGAAAACCGGCACGGATTATGGTACTCCGGGGATAATCGGCATTTATGTTCTGGATGAAATGGGACATAAATCTGCAACCGTATCCTTAGAGGATGGAAGCAGCATATCCGGCTATGTGGTAGGAAAAAATAATCCCAAGCCCGGTAAGGGAGATATTGTGGAAAAAGGTGCGGCTATTAAATTAGTACCGGAGTTGGATTGTACCGTAAGTTTGGTGGTAAGATCCAATGCGGAGAAAACCTTTTATTTTGTAACCCAGGCTGCGGACGGTTCTGTTACTTCCGTGACAGAGGATGAAAGCGGTGTGGATGGTAAAGTATACAAGAGATTTACCTATGAGCTGAAGGCAGGTAATACCTACTATGCATATCGTAACGGCTCCAAAGCAAGCTTTGCAGAAATCAGCTACACCTACAGCGGTACGCCTGTGGGACAGACCCAGTTGGAGGAAGTGGAGTTAGTTGAGGGTCTGGTGGCATTTGAAGGTGCAGAAGGCGGCGGTATGTACGCTACCGGTGGTCGTGGCGGAGATGTGTATGTGGTTACCAATTTGGAGGATTATGGTCCCGGAGAAAATAAAATTGAAGGGTCCCTCAGATATGGTGTGGAGACATCACCTACGGCAGGAAGAATTATTGTGTTTAACGTAGGCGGCACCATTCACTTGAAGGATACCTTGAGTCTTAGCGGGAAAAAGAATCTTACCATTGCAGGTCAGACCGCACCCGGAGAAGGAATTACCATTGGTGGTGCGGATACCAATATTTCCGACTCTGAGAATTTGATTATCCGTTTTGTGCATTTTCGTGTAGGTACGGAAAATCTTCTTAGCGGAGGAGATTCCTTTGATGCCCTTTGGGGAAGAGATAATAGTAACTTTATCATTGATCATTGTAGCTTTAGCTGGAGTACGGATGAAACTCTGTCCACATACAGGGGTAAGGATGGTACGGTTCAGTGGTGTATTATTTCCGAGAGTTTAACTGTATCAGGACATTCCAAGGGACGTCATGGTTATGGTGGTATCTGGGGCGGTGACAATACTGTGTTCCAGTATAATCTGATTTCCGACCATACCTCCAGAAATCCCCGTATTGGTGGCGGTTCCATGACTGATCCTACCAAGGAGGAAAGCTTTGCTACAGTTCAATTAAGTAATAACGTGGCATATAACTACGGTTTCTACGTATGTTATGGCGGTGGTTATGCTTACACGAATTATATTAATAATTATTTAAAAACCGGTCCCGGTACCAGAGATTCCATTCAGAATACCTTGATTGATTATGGTGAGGATGGTAAGAAGGGCGGTGTTTATCTGGATGGCAATGTGGTAGAAAACGAAAGTGGAATTATCACTGATAATACTGTGGGTGTGGATATCACCGGAGATACCACATGGGCAACGGAAAAATATACTGCGGATGCATTTGATACCGTTACTTTAGTAAGTGCGGAGGAAGCATATGACAAGGTATTAGCACAGGCAGGAGCTACCTATCCTAAGCGGGATGCCATTGATGCCAGAGTGGTAGCGCATGTAGACAATGGAACGGGCTACTATATTAATACTCAGGATGAAATTGGCGGTTATTGTGCGCCTGAGGTATATAGGGAAGAAAGCTTTGATACGGATATGGATGGTATTCCCGATGCTTGGGAAACAGCAAATGGCTTAAATCCTTCCGACAATACTGACAGCCGCAAGCTGAACAAGGAAGGCTATGCATGGGTTGAGGTATACTTTAATGAATTGGTGGAGGATGTGGTAGCTGCTAATTACAAGGCAAAGAACCCGGATGTATCCATTGATTTAACAAATAATACTTTGTTAGAGGAAGGAAAGGATGTAACGGTTACAGCCAGTCCCAAAGCTAATAATGGAGGAAGTATTGCCAAGGTGGAATTTTTCAAGGGCAATGAATTGGTTGGTACGATAGAGGCGGCTCCTTATAGTTATATCTTTAAGGGACTGCCTGACGGAACCTATGATATTTCTGTAAGAGCCATTGATAATGATGGAAATGCAACCCAGAGTGAAACCTCCAAGCTGCATGTGAATTCCACAGCGGGAACAGGAGAATGGGAAAGTGTAGATATCGGCAACCATAATATTCCCGGAACTGCGTCCCTGGATGCTGATACAGGAGTTATGACCATAAAGAGTTCAGGAAGAATTGGCAAGAGCGAAGGAAATAATAAAGAACTGGATGCAGCAAACAAAACGGACTATTCCAATGGCACCAATGATGATTTCCATTATGTGTATCAATCCATTACCGGAGATGGAGAAATCATTGCTAAATTGGATGAGTATCTGGTAGTGGATAATCATTCCTTTAACGGTGTTATGTTCAGAGAAGATTTGACTCCCGACGCTGCGTCAGTGGGCGTAGGTCTGTCCATGGTTAAGATTGAAAACAGTACGGTATGGTCTGCCTTTATGATTGACAGAGACAAGACCGGTGGGGATATTACAACCATCGGAGGCTCCATCGACAGCGCAAGTGCTGCCGAGAAGGCAGGAATCCCCATGATACAGGATTTGAATTTTAAAGAGGGGAATACCTTTAACGGAACATGGTTGAAGCTTCTGAGAAAGGGAGATACCTTTAACGGTTTTGTGTCTGAGGATGGTATGAGCTGGCGCCAGATTGGCACCATGGATGTAAAAATGCCGGAAACTATTTATGTAGGTCTGGCTGTGGATGCTGCCAAGGTGGCAAATGATATTGATAATTATGCAACAGCTAAATTCTCCGGCGTGGAGGTAAATACGGAATGGGTTAGCTTAACCTATGATGTGGAAGATGTGGAGGTGGAAGGCCCGGCAGAAATTGCCCTGGGTAAGGATGTGGTAATTCAGTTTACCAATGCTACCGGCTATGATTTGCCTAAGAATGTAAAAGTTACCAATGCAGGCGGTGCAGAGGTTGACTTTGTTTATCAGCCCTCCAGCGGACTTTTAACCTTGGAGAATGTAACAGAAAATCTTACCATTGCTGGGGAGGGAGAAACTCGAGTGGTGGAAGCGGTAACCTTTGAAGAGGTGGATGAAGGAAATCTGCTTACGGTAGAGGAAAAGGATGGAAAGCTTGTGTTAACCCAGACTGCAAGTAGTGGTCAGACTGCCAAGGATTCCAAAACAGCTCCTGTAAACCAGAGTTTTATTTTGTTCCCTGAAACAAAGAAACCCCAGACTCTGTCCATGACCTTGAAAATCACAGAATTTGTAAAAACTGCCGATGAGAAAAATACAGGTGTATTTGTAGGTGCTTATGCAGTGGACAATCATGCTTTTACCACCCTTGGCTTCAGAGCCTATGAAAATGAGAAAAAGGATTCCCTTTCTGCTTATTGGACTAAGGCGGATGATTATGTGGGAAACGGTTCTCCTAAGTTCCAGGCACAAACCGGAGTGGAATATAAGGTAACCTTTACCACCAATGCAGAAGGACAGTATCAGGTGAATTTTGAAGCTATGGATGGTTCTGTAAAGGCTTCTGATGGTGTAAAGAATTTCAAGGTAAATGAAAACTTTATGCAGCAGGGAGAAAAGGTACGTATGGGTATCGGTATTATCGGTGCCACTGTGGAAATCAGTGATTTGACATTGGTTGATTACGAGGGAAATGAAATTTATCCCGGCAAGAATTTATCTGCGAATCAGGAAACAGATATCCCTGTGGAAGGTGAAAGCCTGCAGGAAGAGAGTGGAAATGGTGTAGGCATCATTGTGCTTTTGATTGTTGGCTGCATTGCAGCGGCATGCGGTATTACGGTGTATCGGAAGAAAAAAGGTAATTAGCACGGGCACGCTTTTGGTAAAGTTTGGATATAATGCACAAAAAAACAGGACAAGAAGAAATTCTATGTCCTGTTTTTTGTGTATTAAGGAGAAAAAAGAATTATATAGAAAAAGTAATTGCATTTGTTATGGAAAATATATAGAATAAAAAAGAAACAAAAAACGTGCACGTGCACATTAAAGAAATGGGAGGATTCTTTCATGAAAGGATGCAAAAGGAAAATAGCTGTTCTTTTGTCGCTTCTGTTGTTATTAGGGGGGATATTTCCTAACAATGGATTAACATTGGCGGCAAAGGCTGCAACGAAGACGGAGACTGTCAGTCTGGATATTACAGGCGGATTAACTGTAGGACAAACCTATATGGATGGCATGGTTAGTGTAGGTACGGATATGGCATATACTTCAGGTAATACCACATTAACAGATGTGTCCGGAGGGGATGCAGGAAAAGCAACCGGTTATGTAACAAATGGTACAAATCCCGATACTTCAACAGGTACCGGTGCTTTAATTCGATTTACGCCTGTACAAGATGGAAAAGTTCAGGTGGCAGGTCAATTAGGATCTGGTAAAACATTCCGTATTGATACCAATGATGGAACTACCGTATTTTCCTATGAAAATACTAGTGGTGACAAAATGAATACTCGTTTTGAAACAGTAGAAGTGAAAGCTGGTCAAACCTATTATATTTATGCAAAGGGAACTAAGATGCGTTTCTACTCCTTAGAGTATTCCTATGAAAAGGAGGATGAGGCACCTACTGTTACTGTTGAGAAAACAGCTGAATTGGATATTACAGGCGGATTAACCGCAGGACAAACCTATATGGATGGTATGGTCAGCGTAGGTACAGATATGGCATATACATCAGGTAATACCACATTAACGGATGTGTCCGGTGGAGATGCCGGAAAAGCAACCGGTTATGTAACAAATGGTACAAATCCTGATACTTCAACAGGTACCGGTGCTTTAATTCGATTTACGCCTACACAAGATGGAAAAATTCAGGTGGCAGGACAATTAGGTTCCGGTAAAACATTCCGTATTGATACCAATGATGGAACTACCGTATTTTCCTATGAAAATACTAGTGGTGATAAAATGAATACTCGTTTTGAAGCAGTACAGGTGGAAGCCGGAAAAACCTATTATATTTATGCTAAAGGAACCAAGATGCGTTTCTATTCTCTTGCTTATAAATATGAAGTGGAAACCACCGGCGAACAGCTTCCCGAGATTATCTTACCGGAAGGCAAATATCTTGCATTTGAAGGTGCAGAAGGTGGTGGACGCTATGCAACCGGTGGACGTGGCGGTGATGTTTATGTAGTTACCAGCCTTGCAGATGATGGTAGCGAAGGTACTTTAAGATATGGTATTGAGAATGCACCGGCTGCAGGACGTATTATTGTATTTAACGTAGGTGGAACCATCTACTTAAATGATACCTTAAAGCTTGCTGATAATATTACCATTGCTGGTCAGACCGCACCCGGCGAAGGTATTACCATTGCGGGCTATGATACCAATATTAGTGATTTAGATAATGTAATTGTTCGTTTTGTTCATTTCCGTCCCGGTACAGCAGGATTGGCAGATGGTGGTGACTCCATTGATGCTCTTTGGGGAAGAGATATGAGCAACTTTATGATTGACCACTGTTCCTTTAGCTGGAATACGGACGAATGCTTGTCCACATATAGAGGACAGAATGGTACGGTACAGTGGAGTATTATTTCTGAGAGTTTGACTGTGTCAGGACATTCAAAGGGGCGTCATGGTTACGGCGGTATCTGGGGTAGTGACAACACCGTATTTCAGTATAATCTGATTGCGAACCATACTTCACGTAATCCTCGTATCGGCGGCGGTTCCATGACGGATCCTACCTCTGTTGAGAGCTATGCAACGGTACAGTTAAATAACAATGTAACCTATGATTATGGTTATTATGCATGCTATGGTGGTGGTTATGCATATACCAATTATATCAATAACTACCTTAAGACAGGTCCGGGAACCAGAGATTCTCTTCAGAATAGTCTGATTGATTATGGCGAGGATTCCAAAACCGGTGGTGTTTATATTTCCGGTAATGTGGTAGAAAGTAAAAATGGTAAGCTGACAGATAATACAAAGGGAGTTACCATTACCAAAAATGAAAAGGGAGGTACTACAACCTGGTCTAAGGAAGCTTATACAGCAGAATCCTTTGATTCTGTAACCTTAAGAAGTGCAGAAGAGGCATATGATTTGGTATTGAATGGTGCAGGTGTTACCTATCCTAAGCGTGATGCCATTGATGCCAGAGTAATTCAGCAGGTGGAAGAGAATACCGGATTCTTTATTAATACACAGGATGAAGTTGGTGGTTATTGTGCACCTGAGGCCTACAGAAGCGAAAGCTTTGATACCGACATGGATGGTATTCCTGATGAATGGGAAAGTGCACATGGATTAAATCCCAACGATAAGCTGGATAGTAGAACCTTGAATGATGCAGGATATGCATGGATAGAGGTATACTTTAACGAGTTGGTACAGGATGTTGTGAAGGCTGATTATGCCGCAAAAAATCCTAATGTATCTATTGATTTGGCAAATAACACAATTGTAAATGAAGGTACTGCTGTAACGGTTACAGCTTCTGCTACCGCAAAGAATGGTGGCAGCATTGACAGAGTGGAGTTCTATAATGGCGGAAAAAAGGTTGGTGAGGCAACCAGCGCTCCTTATAGCTATACCTATAGTGGTCTTAAGGATGGAACCTATGATATTTCTGTAAGAGCCTATGATAATCAGGAAAATGCAACACAGAGTAATACTGCAAAGTTACATGTAAATGCTACCGCAGGTACCGGAGAAGAGTGGAGTGTTACCGATATCGGTAATCCGGCAATCAAGAGTACGGCTTCTTATATTGATGGTGTAATGACGGTAAAGGGTGCCGGTAAGGTTGGCAGATGTGAAGGCTCCGTATTCGGAACTGCTTATGCAGATGCAACCAAGGATAATTATGCTTATGTTTATAAGAAATTTACCGGTGATATGGAATTGGTAACAAGATTGGATTCCTATATCGTAGTGGACAATCATACCTATAATGGTCTGATGTTTAGAGAAAGTCTGGATGCAAATGCAGCATCCGTAGGTGTGGGCTTCTCCATGTCCAAGATTGTGGAGGATTCTACCATTTGGACTGCTTTTATGGTAAACAGAGAAACTACCGGTGCTGCAATGCCTTCCATCAGTGAAACCATTGACAGCCCTAGTGCGGCTGAAAAAGCAGGAATTCCTTTTGTATATGGTCTCGACTTCAAGGACTTGGATACCTATTATGGAATTTGGCTGAAGCTGGCAAGGGATGGAGATACCTTTATCGGTTATGTATCCCAGGATGGCGTGGCTTGGCAGACCATTGGTGAGATTACCATGGATATGCCGGATGAACTCTATATCGGTTTCGCGGTAGATGCCGGAAAGGCAGCAAATGATATTGAAAACTATGCAACTGCAAAGTTTTCCAATATTCAGATTAATACTGATTTTGCAAATATCAGTTATGATGTGGACAAGCTGGATGTAAATGGTGTAGAGAGAATTGCAGCCGGAGAAGATGTGGTAATTAAGCTGATTGCAGGAACCGGTTATTTACTTCCTGAAACCGTGGAGGTTACAAAGGATGGTGTAGCTATTCCACATACCTATGATGCAGAGAATGGAACCATTTCTCTTGAGAATGTTACAGGAAACATTGTAGTAAAGGCATCCGCTGTTAAGAGAAAGGTTGTAAAGGTTAAGTTTGAAGAGGTTGATATTGAGAATAACATGACTGTTGAGGAAAAGGATGGTGTAATTACTTTAACTCATACAGGCTTGGATGGAAAAATTGCAAAGAATACTTCTACAGCAACAACCGGAATGGGGTATATCCTTTTCCCGGAAACGGATAAAGCCTATACCATGTCCATGAAAATGACAATTAAAGAAAAATTGGACACCAAGAGCCCTAAGGAAACCGGTGTATTTGTTGGTATCTTTGATATTCCCGGAAATGCATTTTCCACTTTGGGATTCCGTCATGATGATGGTAAAGCGACTGCAGAAGAGCTTGCCGGTTATTGGACCAAGGCATCCGGAAGTGCCGGAAATGGTTCTCCTAAGCTGGGCTGGAGTGAGAATGTAGAGTATACTATCAACTTTACCAGCAATGGAAGTAGTGGATTTTTAGTAGAATGGGAAGCAGCAGATGGTTCCTGTTCACCCTCCAGTAAGAATTTTAAGATTAATGAATGTACTTTGGCAGAAGGAAATACAATCCGTTATGGTATTGGTGTTATCGGTGCCACTGTGGAAATCCTCGATTTGAAGCTGATGGATCATGAGGGCTTTGAGGTTTATCCGGGAAGCAGTGTATTACCGGATAGTACGGATGCAAAGACTGAGGATGTAATCGAAAATGCAGTTACCAATGCAACTTCTGCAGAAGAAGCATTGGAAGTAATTCTTGGCTATACTGATGAGAGAGAATTATTGGAGCTTGTAGAAAAAGATGCCGCAGTAGCAGAAATGTTAACAAAGCTGGAAGCTGAATATATCAAAGAAAAAGGCATTGATGTTTCTGTTGTAGTGGAAAATGAAGCAAAAGATTTGTTGGCATCAGAGGTGGCAGAAATTAAGTATGCTGCCCTGAATGTGGACAAGGGAGTTGTGAAATTAGTAATTGGCAAGACGGATAAAGCAGTATCTGTTGATAATGCAAAGTATCCTCAGGAAATGAAGGTTTCCATGGATATCAAGCTGGTGAATGGAGAGAATAAGTCTCTTTCCTTAAAGGTTCCTGTAACCATTACAATGTCTGTACCTAAGAACATGAAGTTAAATGAGAATTTAAAGCTTCTTCATTTTGCAGAGGATGGAAGCTTTGAAGAAGTGAAATATACATTGAATGGTGATAAGATTACCTTTACTGTAAATCATTTCAGTACCTTTATGTTTGTAGGGGAAAAAGCTGTTGATAATGCAGAGAATACACCTACGCCTACACCGGGTAATGATTCCAAGGATGATAATAATACGGATTCCGATTCTAAGGATGACAATAAGAATGATAATAAGGATGAGGATAGTACGGATTCTAAGGACGATAATGCTTCCGATTCTGCTGATGAGAAGTCTTCCGATGGATTATGGAAGAAGATACGAAGCCCTAAGACTTTCTTTGAAGAGGGCTCCTTGATTCACAGCATTCTTTGGCCAAATACTGATGCTGAGAACGGCGAAGAAAATGCGAAGGGTGTGGATACTAATGGCAATGTAACTATGGCAGCGGCTGTTGCTGCACAGGAAACAGTTCAAAACGGTAATGGATGGATTGCTTTGGTTGTATTTGCAATTTTAGCGGTTGCCGGAGGTGCTTTCGGTATCCTGTGGTATCGTAAGAATAAAGAAGAGTTTTAAATAAGCGTTTTAATGAAAGCATGAATCAAAAGCCTCCTGCATATACTTTTAACAGTAATGTAGGAGGTTTTTGTATGGAAAATCGAAAAGCAGTAAATACATATGAGCTTTATCGTGATATAAAAGAAAGATGTAAGGGAGAAATTTACATAGGGGTATTAGGACCTGTCAGAACAGGAAAATCTACTTTTATCAAACGCTTTATGAATGAAATGGTGCTACCCAATATGGAGGATGAGCATGCGAAAATGCGAGCTCAGGATGAACTGCCTCAAAGTGCCGGTGGAAAGACTATTACCACTACGGAGCCTAAATTTATTCCCAAAGAGGCAGCAAAAATATCCTTGAATGAGGATATGGAGGTCTCTGTCAGGATGATTGATTGCGTGGGATATATGGTGGATGGCGCAGTGGGACATCTGGAAGAAAATCAAGAACGTATGGTAAAGACTCCATGGTTTGAGGAAGAAATTCCTTTTACTCAGGCGGCAGAAATTGGAACGGATAAGGTAATGAATGATCATTCCACCATTGGAGTAGTTATTACTACGGATGGCAGTATCGGAGAGCTTCCAAGGAATAGTTATTTGGAAGCTGAGGAAAAAACCATATTGGCATTAAAACGTTTGCATAAACCGTTTTTGGTGCTTGTAAACAGTCAGAAGCCTTATTCGGAGGAAGTAAAGGCGATTGTGAATGATATTGTGACCAAATATGATGTGGGCGCAATGGCTGTAAACTGTGAGCAGCTTAAGAAGGAGGATATCCTAAAAATTCTGGAAAATATTTTATATGAATTTCCCTTGGCGGCCATGGAATTCTATATGCCAAAATGGGTGGAAATGTTGCCCTCTGACAATAGGATAAAGCTGGAATTAATAGAAAATGTGAAGGCGTTGATGAAGGAATACAATACCATTCGTGATGTGCTGGAAAAACCCATACAGCTTCAAGGTGACTTTATAAAGCGCTGTAAAACAGACCACATCCGGTTGTCCGATGGATTGATAAAGGTTATGCTGGATGTGGAGGAAGCTTATTATTATGAGATGCTTACAGAAATGGTAGGAGAAAGTATTACGGATGAATATCAGTTGATTAGTAAACTTCGAGAATTTGCTGTTATGAAAAAGGAGTATTCAAAGGTACTGAATGCAGTTGGTGCGGTTCGTATGAAGGGGTATGGAGTGGTTACCCCGGATAAAGAAGAAATACGATTGGATAAACCGGAAATAATCAGGCATGGTAATAAATTTGGAGTAAAAATTAAGGCACTCAGTCCATCCATTCATATGATTAAGGCAAATATTGAAACGGAGATTGCACCTATTGTAGGAACCCAGGAGCAGGCGGAGGATTTGATTCGTTTTATTAATAAAGCAGATGTGGAGCAGGGAATTTGGGAGACAAATATTTTTGGAAAAACTGTGGAACAGCTTGTGAATGATGGCATTACTACTAAGGTTGCGGCGATTGGTGAGGAAAGTCAGATAAAGCTACAGGATACCATGCAGAAAATTGTAAATGACAGTAATGGCGGAATGGTTTGCATCATTATATAAAAATGGTATACTAAATGGGCAGGGGGAGAATCCTTCTGCCCGTTTGCGGTTGCGATAATATGAAAGGTAAACTATGAAAAAGAAATCAGCTTTTTTCTTAATTATGTTTATAGGGACAATGCTCTGTGGGTGCAGGAAAAAGGAAGAGGAATGGAGCGTGCAGACAATCCGGCCTATTCCTATAGTAGAAAGCAGTGAAGCTTTGAGTGCAGTGGAGGGAGAACAGCAAGAACATGTAGAATCGGAAGAATGGATATTGCACAAAGAAGTTGATTTGAAAAAAATGCAGAAAGAAAATAATGCAGATATTTATGCATGGATTACAATTCCTGATACAAAAATTGATTATCCTGTGCTTCAACATGCTACGGATAATAGTTATTATTTGAATTATAATTTGGATGGTTCAAAAGGTTATCCGGGATGTATCTATTCTGAAAATTATAATGCAAAGGATTTTTCAGATCCGGTTACAATATTATATGGACATAATATGAAGGATGGTACTATGTTTGCAGGTTTGCATCAGTATGAAAACGCAGATTTTTTCGAGAATCATCCATACATTTATGTTTATGTATCGGAAGGTATTTTGGTCTATGATATATTTGCGGCTTATGAATATAAAGATTGTCATATTTTGTTGAATCATGATTTTGAGGATAAAAGTGTGTATCAAAAATATTTGGAAGAAATTTACAGTATGGAAGGGAATTTTAATGCAGAGATAGAAGTAAATGAATATTGTAATATTCTTACATTATCGACCTGTGTTGCAGAAGAAGCAGATAAAAGGTATTTGGTACAGGGGGTTTTAAGCAGAACGATTGCATTTTAGATAAAAATTTTGTATAATGAATTTGTTCTTTTTGACAAATTTGCATATACTATTTGGTGATGAAAATAGAGGATTTTAAATATATGAAGGAATATATGGAGAAATATCGTAGCCACATTATATTAATGGGGTTATTTGTGTTTTTAATCCATGGAGCAAAATTAAACAGTAATATTGTAGGAATTGATACGGAGGACTTGATTCAGTATCGGGAGGAATTTTACAGTGGCTGGCTGGATACGGGCAGACAGGGCTTGGTTCTTTTAAAGGGGTTGATGGGGAACTTGACCTTTAATCCCTATTTTGCAGGTTTATTGACATTGCTTTGTTTTGCCCTTGCAGTGTCTGTTTTTCTGATGCTTTGGGATAAAGTAGGTAATTGGGGCAAACAGCAAAAAATTAGTGTGATTAGTTGGACTTTTTGTGGAGCACTTTGGATATCCCATCCCATTATGACGGAGCAATTTTATTTTACCCTGCAAAGTGCAGAAATCTGTATCAGTATATTCCTTACTGCACTGGCATTGTATTTGGTTTACGAATGGCAATGCAAAGCGGATGGAACAATTAGAAGACTTGGGAAGCATGTATGGATGCCCCTTGTGAGTATTTTGTTGTTACTGCTTACTTTTTCCGTGTATCAGATATTTGTGGTGGTTTATATTTGCGGTACGGTAAGTTTGATTTTACTGCAAAGCGTAAGCAATGCCTGTGAAGAACAAAATTTTGAAATGGACAGGCTTTTGTTTCCTATTGTGCCTTATGCAAGTGTTTTTTTGGTTGCCTTTGGTCTGAATTCCTTGGTAACGGGATGCTTTTTCCAATCCTCCGATTATCTGGATAATCAGATTTTGTGGGGGAAGGATAATGGAATTAATAATTTCCGGGCAATATTGGGACATGTTTTGAAGTCCATGACAGGCTATGAGGGAATTTATTATAATTGTGGTTTCGGAATATTATCTGTTTTGGCAGTAGTGTTACTATTGTTTGTAGTGAAAAAAAGGGCAATAAAAAAAGGCGTAGCAGTAGTGTTATTCTTTTATCTGTTTTCTTTCTTGAGTACGCCCTATTTGATGACCATTGTAATCGGTGGAACACCGGCATATCGCTCCCAGTTGGTGTTGCCTATGGCAACAGGTTTTTTGGCATATTTGGTAATTGGTTTTCTGGGAATATTTCAGGAGGGCAGGAAGCTTCAGATAGGAATGAGCGCTCTTTATTGCGTATTGTTTGTGGGCTGCATCATTGGACTTTGGCAACAGATTCAAACAACCTTTTCGCTCTATTATACGGACAGCATGCGTTATGAGCAGGATATTGCTTTGGCAAGGGATTTGATTGTCAGGATAGAAAAGGAACGAATATCCGAAGGAATGGATGAGGTGGCATTGGTAGTGGTAGGCAGCAAGCCCTTTGTGGGGAATCAGTCCTGTGTAGAAGGTGAGACAATTGGTACCTCTTTGTTTGACCATGATGCCCATGCAGAACCTATGTATTATTGGAGTACCAAAAGGGTATTAGGTCTGTTTCATGTGTTAGGGGTGGATTATGAGATTGCACCTCAGGATAGATTTGACCATGCCATAGATTATAGCTATTATATGTCCTCTTGGCCCATGGATGATTGTGTGAAGGATCAGGAAGGTATTATTATAGTAAAACTAAGTGACTGAAATTAAATGTATAAAAATAAGGAGGATGTAAGGATGAATGCTGTTTATGAGAAATTGATGAACTGTTATAAATGTGTAAGGGAAAAAACAGATTTTGTGCCCAAGGTGGCAATTGTATTGGGCTCCGGTCTGGGAGATTATGCAGAACAGATAAAAGTGGAAACAGAAATTTCCTATTCAGAAATAGAAGGCTTTCCGGTATCCACTGTTCCCGGTCATGCGGGCAAATTTATCTTTGGATATATTAATGAGATTCCCGTGGTATGTATGAAGGGAAGAGTGCATTATTATGAGGGATATCCCATTACGGATGTAGTACTTCCTACCAGACTGATGAAGCTTATGGGAGCGAAGATACTGTTTCTTACCAATGCGGCAGGTGGTGTGAATACCAGCTTCCATGCAGGGGATTTAATGTTGATTCGCGACCATATTGCGGTGTTTGCTCCCAATCCTTTAATTGGTCCCAATATTGATGAACTGGGAACCAGATTCCCCGATATGAGTACTGTTTATGATAAGGAGTTACAGCAGATTATCAGAGAAACTGCAAAGGAAAATAATATTTATCTGCAGGAGGGCGTTTATACCCAGCTTACAGGTCCTTCCTTTGAATCCCCGTCAGATATTAAAATGATGAGAGTATTGGGAAGCGATGCAGTGGGAATGAGTACCGTAGTGGAGGCAATTGCAGCAAATCATTGTGGAATGAAGATTTGTGGTATTTCCTGTATCAGTAATCTGGCGGCAGGAATGACGGAAAATCCTTTAACCCATGAAGAGGTACAGGAAGCTGCGGATATGGCTGCACCCTGCTTTAAAAAGCTGGTAACAGAGTCCGTAAAGAAGTTTGGGAAGTTAGTAAACGAAAATTAAGATTGTCGGTTAAAAGGTACGGAGTATGAAAATTACTTTATCGGAAAATCAAATAAAACAGTTAGTTGCCGGAGCGTTGGAAGCCCGGAATAATGCGCATGTGCCCTATTCCGGGTATGCGGTAGGTGCTTCCCTTCTTACAGAGGATGGAAGGATATACAATGGCTGCAATATTGAGAATGCTTCCTATGGAGCTACTAATTGTGCAGAAAGAACCGCTTTTTTCAAGGCAGTCAGCGAGGGAGAAAGAGAGTTTCTGGCAATTGCCATTGCCGGTGGTTTGGCAGGACAGTCCCCTGAAGACTACGCTTATCCCTGTGGCATTTGCAGACAGGTTATGAAGGAATTTTGTAAGGAGACTTTTCAGATTATTGTGGTAAAAAGTAATACCGATTATCAGATATTTACCTTAGAGGAATTATTACCCCATGGGTTTGGAGGAGATGCAATCAGATGAATATTAGATTATACAATGCCAGAATTCTGACAATGGAAAAGAATAAGGATGTATTTCGCGGAGAAGTTTGGATAAAAAATGATAAAATTGCGTATGTAGCAGGAGAGGATGAACTGGCACAGGAATGGGATAGAAAGGCTTTTCCCAGAATTGCCTGGGATATTGAAATAGATTGTAAGGATAATTTGTTGATGCCCGGCTTTAAAAATGCCCATACCCATTCCGGTATGACATTCCTTCGTTCCTATGCGGATGATGTACCCTTACAGGAATGGTTAAATGAAAAGATTTTTCCTATGGAGGCGAAGCTGACGCCTGAGGATATTTATGAACTGACCAAGCTTGCTATATTGGAGTATCTAACCTCTGGTATTACCTCTATTTTTGATATGTATCTGACACCGGATACCATTGCAGATGCCTGCATGGATATGGGAATGCGCTGTGTATTGGTTTCCGGGCTGAATAATTTTAGTTCTTCCCCGGAGCAGGTGGAAGAGGAGTTTTTGAAATTTAATAAAAAGAATTCTTTAATTAGTTATCAGCTGGGCTTCCATGCGGAGTATACCTGTTCCAAGGAACTGTTATATAAGGTGGCGCAGCTTGCACACAGATATCGCACACCGGTGTATGCCCATATGGCAGAGACCGCCAGAGAGGTGGAGGAATGCAAGGCAAGATATGGTATGACTCCGGCTGTCTTTTTGGATTCCTTGGGAATGTTTGAATTTGGTGGTGGAGGCTTCCACTGCGTTCACATGACGGAGCAGGATATGGAGGTGTTTCGTAAACGCAGAATGCATGTGATTACCAACCCGGCTTCTAATCTAAAGCTTGCCAGTGGTATTGCTCCCATTGCAGAATATGAAAGAAGAAAGATTCCTGTAGCAATCGGTACGGATGGGCCTGCCAGCAATAACTGTTTGGATATGTTCCGGGAAATGTTTTTGGTATCCGGCTTAAGCAAGGTTCGCGAAAATGATGCTGCCAGTGTGGATGCCATGAGAGTGCTCAGAATGGCTACGGTACACGGAGCTAAAGCAATGCGTTTGAATAAAGCAGATACCTTGAGTAAGGGCAAGTATGCAGATATTATTATGATTGACCTGCATCAACCCAATATGCAGCCCATACATAATATCCCTAAGAATCTTGTGTACAGTGGAAGCAAAGCAAATGTGTTGATGACTATGGTAAATGGTAAAATTCTTTATCGCAATGGTGAGTTTAATGTGGGAGAGAGCCCGGAGCAGATTTATCAGAAATGTGATAAAATTGTAAAGCGTATGTTATCTGAGTAAGTGCTCAGACATCATAGAAAGTATTCTCTAAAAAATAGGAGGGAAAAACATGTTAGAGAAAGTGTTCAAACTTACGGAGAACAAAACAACGGTAAAGACTGAGATTATTGCCGGTCTTACAACATTCATGACGATGGCTTATATCATCGCCCTGAATCCCAATCTGCTGACAGGCTTTGGTGCAAATGGACAGGAGCTTTGGAACGGCGTATTTATGGCAACCTGTATTGCATCTGCAGTAGGTATGTTTGCAATGGCTTTCCTTGCCAATAAGCCTTTTGCAATGGCACCCGGTATGGGCTTAAACAGCTTCTTTGCAGTGGTTGTAGCCAATATCGTAAGTATTACAGGATTGAGCTATGTGGAATCTTTTCAGGCAGCGCTTTGTATTATTTTGATAGAGGGTATTGTGTTTATCATACTTTCTGTATTAAATGTTCGTGAAAAGATTGTAGAGGCAATTCCTTTGGGTGTTCGTCTGGGTATTGCACCTGCTATAGGTCTGATGCTGATGAATATCGGTTTGGGTTCCAATGCAGGTATTTATTCTGAAACTGGTGGACCCTTTTATGCTATGCGTGATTTCTTCGGTGCATTGACTCCCGGAGTAGCTAAGACTAATATGGGCTCCGGTTATGGTCCGATGGTTCTTACCGTGGTAACCATGTTTGTAGGCCTCTTTGTTATCGTGGTACTTGCGCAGAAGGGAATTAAGGCATCCGTTATTTTAGGTATGCTGGTTGCAAGTGTGGTATATTGGATTGGACAGGCAATATTCCTTGGAACCAATCCCTTTGCTTCCCTGACTACAGCATCCTTTGTACCTCCTTTTAAGGATATGGTAGAGACTACTTTATTTAAGTTTAATTTTGAAGCCTTTGTTCAGATTGGTTGGTTTACTGCAATCACTCTAGTAGTTACTTTCTGCATTATTGATATGTTTGATACTATTGGTACTCTGGTTGGTACTGCAAGTCGTGCAGGTATGCTGGACAAGGATGGCAATATGTCTAATATGAAGGAAGCACTTTTGGCAGATGCAATCGGTACTGTAACAGGTGCAGCCACAGGTACATCCACGGTTACAACCTTTGTAGAATCTGCCTCCGGTGTAGAAGCAGGAGGACGTACCGGTTTGACCGCTTTAACTACCGGTATTTTGTTCCTGGCATGTATTTTTATTGCACCTATTGCAGCAATTATTCCTGCAGCAGCAACCTCTGCGGCATTGATTTATGTAGGTGTATTGATGCTTACAGGACTTAAGAATATTAATTTTGATGATTTGAGTCAGACACTTCCTGTTACATTGATGTTGATTGCAATGCCCGTATCAGGTTCCATTGGACATGCAATTGGTCTTGGATTGATTGCCTATACTGTATTAAAGCTGTTTACCGGAAAGGGCAAGGAGGTATCTGTACTTACCTATGTATTGTCAGTAATTTTCCTGGTTAAATTCTTCCTGGCTGTATAAGCTGTTAAGGTTTGCTGATAATAATGTAATTAGGGTGGGCAGTATCGCTGGGATATGCCCACCCTTCTGCAAATAGGATGTGGAGTAAAAAAATAAAGATAAGGGATTGGAAGTATGGAGTTATTGTTCTTTTTTGGGGCTATGGCAATCTTTTTTGCAGTAGTCTTTGCAAGGGAGGCTTATAGTGCCAAAAAAAGGGAGAAAAAATTTATCGATTCGTTATATACGGATTATGGAAATGTACCCGATAAGGAATATGCATTGGAGCGCTTTGTGCGTATTCCCAGCTATTATGAGAAGCACAAGAAAGGTCGGGATGGGGGAATTGATGATATTACCTGGAACGACCTGAATATGGATGAGATTTTCAAACGAATGAATTATACTTTTTCCGCTTCAGGAGAAGAGTATTTATATGATACATTGCGAAATGCGGGAAAGACAGAGAAAGAGCTTGAGCATCTGGAGGAGGTTATTGTATTTTTTCAGGAGCATCCAGATGAAAGAGTAAGAATTCAGTATATTATGAGTCAGCTGGGATATACCGGAAAATATTCCCTTTATGATTATATTGATAATCTGGGATATCTGGGGGCTCGTTCCAATAAAAAGCATTATCTGCTGGATTTTTTGTTTCTTCCTTTACTATTGCTGTTACCTTTTAAGACAAGTCTCGGAATTATGGGATTGGTTGGACTAATCGTTTATAATATTACAAGCTATTTTAAGGAAAAAAAGGAGATTGATCCGTACATTCTAAGCTTTGCCTATATATTACGACTTGTTTATATTAGTGAAAAGCTACTAAAAATTAAGGTTCCTGTGTGCGAGAAGGAATGGGAAAGTATTCGCAGACACCGAAGTGGATTGTTAGGGCTGAAAAGAGGGGCTTTTATTGTATTAACCTCGGGAATGGGTAAAATATCAGGAAATCCGTTTGATGTGGTATTGGATTACCTGCGCATGGTGTTCCATCTGGATTTAATAAAGTTCAATAAGATGCTTGCTCAGCTTCGGAATCATATTGAGGATGTGGATGCTCTGATTTCTACAGTTGGTTTTGTGGAAACTGCCATTGCAATCGGAGCCTTCCGTAAATCCCTGCCGGAGTATTGTATTCCTAAGGTGGATTTTGCAAATGATAATTTGGAAAAGCAGGGAAGCTGGAGCGGCAGTATGGTGTGTCAGCTTACCCTTACAGAAGCGTATCATCCTTTAATTGTAAACCCTGTGAAAAACAGTATTACCACTGAAAAAGGAGTGCTTTTAACGGGCTCCAATGCATCCGGTAAATCCACTTTTTTGAAAACGGTGGCGTTAAATGCTATATTGGCTCAGACGATTCATACCTGTACTGCACAGGAATATAAAGCACCGGTATATCGGATTTTTTCTTCCATGTCCTTAAGAGATGATTTAGAAAGTGGAGATAGCTATTATATTGTGGAAATCAAAGCCTTGAAACGGATTTTGGATGGGGCAGGGGAAAACAAGGGAAGCGTACTTTGCTTTGTAGATGAGGTATTAAGAGGAACCAATACAGTGGAGCGAATTGCAGCATCCACCCAGATATTAAAGAGTCTTTCTGCCAATCGGATTCTTTGCTTTGCGGCAACCCATGATATTGAATTAACCAGACTTTTATATCGGGAATATGACAATTATCATTTTGAAGAGGAAATAAAGGAAGGAGATATTTTCTTTAATTATAAGCTGCTTCCCGGCAGAGCCTCTACCAGGAATGCTATTAAACTGTTGGAGATTATGGGATATGACAGGGCAATTATTGAAAAAGCTACATCTCAGGCAGAGCATTTTGTGGAAACCGGCGAATGGGAAGAAATTAAGAATTAGGGGAATTGTTTAAGGTGAAGGGGGAAGCTTCTTGACGGAAAAGTTATGCATTGATATACTTAATTAAAACAATTGGAGGTAGAATTATGGCTTTTGTAAATTCTTTTTTATCTTATTTATTATTGATGTTAATTATATTAGGTGTAGGTGCTGTGGCATTGATTATCGGTATTACCATGAGGAAAAAGAAAAATGCGTCTGCTGCTCTGACAGAGGAACAGGCAAATGAGTAATTTTACCACCATCCTTTGGGATGTGGATGGAACTCTTTTGGATTTTATTTATTCCCAGCGTTATGCCTTGACCAAATGTTTTCGTTCTATAGGCAGAGAGGTAAATGAAGAGATTTTAAACCGTTATTCTGAGATTAACGATGGCTTTTGGAAGCGGCTGGAGCTTGGTGAGATTACCAAGGCGCAGCTGTTAACGGGCAGATTTGTGCAGCTCTTTGAGGAATATGGGATTGAAGGAGTGGATGTGGAGGCCTTTCGTGAGGAATATCAGGAGGGATTGGGAAGTGTATACTCCTATATTGATGATTCTCTCACTATTTGCAAGTCCTTGCAGGGAAAGGTAAAGCAATATGTGGTAACCAATGGGGTTACCTCTACGCAGCTTAACAAATTAAAGCTTTCCGGTTTTTATGATATTATGGAGGAGCTTTTTATTTCTGAGCAGATTGGTGCACCCAAGCCGCACAAGGAATATTTTGATTATTGCCTTGAACACATAACAGAAAAGGATAAGAACAAAATTTTATTGATAGGGGATAGTCTGTCCAGTGATATTAAGGGTGGTGTGAATGCAGGGATTCCTACCTGCTGGTATCGTCCTGAAGGAATGGATAATCCCACAGAATTTCAGCCCACTTATGAAATCAATGATTTGCATCAGATTTATGATATTATCGGGTAAGGGCATACTATTTTAAGAAGAAGGAAAAGAGAATGGCGAAATCTCCCGGACAAAAGCTGAAACTTTTGTATATTTTACAGATGCTGGAAGAGAATACGGACGAAAATTATCCCATGAGCACAGCAGAAATTATCAAGCGGCTGGAAGCGAATGGGATTCATTCTGAGCGGAAAAGTATTTATGATGATATGGAAAAGCTGGTAGAATTTGGATATGATGTAATTCAGGTTCAAAGCAGGCTGGGTGGTGGATATTATCTGGCAAGCAGGGAGTTTGAGCTGCCGGAGTTAAAGCTACTTGTGGATGCGGTGCAGTCCTCCCGTTTTATTACCAGCAAAAAGTCCAGAGAATTGATAAAGAAGCTGGAAAAGAAGGCTGGAAAGCATGATGCCGGAAAGCTTCAACGTCAGGTTTATGTGGCCGGCAGAATCAAAACGGAAAATGAAAGTATTTATTATAATATAGACACCATACATCGGGCGATTCAGGAAAATAAGCAAATCAGCTTTAACTATTTGGATTGGAATCTGCAAAAAAAGCTGGAGCCAAGAAAGAATGGAGAAAAGCAGGTAAGCCCTTGGGCGTTAATCTGGCGCGAGGAGAATTATTATCTGGCTGCCTATGATATGGCTGATGGTATTATTAAGCACTATCGAGTGGATAAAATGGGACAGGCTGTATTGCTTGATAAGCCCAGAGAAGGAGTGGAACAGTTTGCTCATGTGGATTTGGCGTCCTACACCAATCAGACCTTTGGTATGTTTGGTGGAAAAGAAGAAATTGTAACCTTGCAGTTTCCCGGTTATTTAATAGGTGTGGTATTAGACCGTTTTGGGAAGGAAGCAGAGGTACGTCCTATAGATGGCGGAAGCTTTAGAATCAGAGCTAAGGTGGCAGTCAGTGGTCAGTTTTTTGGGTGGCTGGCAGGTATTGGCAAGGATGCCAAAATTGTGGCACCGGATTCTGTAAAAAATAGCTATTATGAGTGGCTGCAGGAAATTTTGGGACAGGAATAATAGCTTATATAATAAATTTGAGAAAGAGAAAGAAGGAATTGCTATGAACATTCGTCCCGCAAAGCGGATGGAGGATTTTGAAGAAGGAATTTTTCAGGTATTAAATGAAAAGAAAAAAGAAGTGGAAGGTACCGGAAGAAGAGTCTATAATTTTTCTGTGGGAACGCCTGATTTTAAGCCTGCACAGCATATTATTGATGCTGTGACTAAGGCAGCTTCAAAACCGGAAAATTATAAGTATGCATTGGCAGATTTGCCGGAATTGACTCAGTCAGTCATTGAAAGATTCCGGTCAAGATATCAGGTATCATTAAAGCCCGAGGAAATTATGAGTGTATATGGCTCTCAGGAGGGCATTGCACATATTGGCTTGTCTTTGGTGGATGAGGGAGACATTGTATTGGTTCCCGACCCCGGTTATCCTATCTTTGCCATTGGACCGGCTTTGGCAGGAGCAGAGCTTGCTACTTATGAATTGAAAGAGGAAAACGGATATTTGCCGGATTTGGATGCAATCGGCAAAGAGTATGGAAAAAAAGCAAAGGTAATGATTGTATCTTATCCGTTAAATCCCGTTTGCAGAACGGCACCGGATTCCTTTTATGAAAAGCTGATTCCCTGGGCAAAAGAAAATAACATTATTATTATCCATGATAATGCTTATTCGGATATTATTTTTGATGGAAAAGTCGGACGCTCCATTCTTTCCTTTGAGGGGGCTAAGGAGGTTTGTGTAGAGTTTTATTCGCTTTCTAAGTCCTATAATTATACAGGTGCCAGAATGGGATTTTTGGTGGGAAATGAAACTATTGTGCAGAATTTCAAAAAACTCCGTTCCCAGATTGATTACGGAACCTTCCTGCCGGTGCAATATGGTGCCATTGCTGCATTGACGGGACCGGATGATATGATAAAAGCACAGTGTAAGGAATATGAAGCAAGAAGAAATGCTTTATGTGATGGATTTACAAAGCTTGGTTGGAAATTTGAGCGTAGTCAGGGAACCATGTTTGCCTGGAGCAAAATACCGGAGGGCTTTACGGATGATGTAGCCTTTGTAATGGAGCTTTTAGACAAAACAGGAGTGCTGTGTACTCCCGGAAGCAGCTTTGGTAAATTGGGAAAAGGACATGTTCGTTTTGCTTTGGTTCTGCCCGTAGAGGTAATTGAAGAAGCATTGGAGCAGGTAAAAATCAGCGGAATCTTGGGATAATCTTAAGTCAAGTATAATTTACGAAAAAGGTATCTAAATTTCAGGTGCCTTTTTTGTTTATTTTTGAGAAAGTTACCACGTTGACAAGCAGTAGCTTTTTTCATATACTTGTAGTTAGCGAATACAAGATATTGCACTTTTTTGAAAAAGCCCCCTATATATGGTGGGTTTTAAATAGCAAAAAAGGGATATAAATAATAGTAATAATCGGATGAAGGGATGGAACCAGATGGGTAATAATGAGAACAAGACCAATACTGAGGCTGAGAATTACGGGATTGAATATAAGCCGGAAAAGATTGTTTATGTCATAAAAAAGGATGGCAGTAAAGAGGCTTTTGATGTGCAGAAGGTTATCAGTGCAGTTGGAAAGAGCGCATACAGAGCTTTGACAAAGTTTACGGATGAGGAAAAGCGTCATATTTGCCAATATGTTGTAGATAAGGTAAATGAATTGGATACCGATGAGGTGCCCATTCCCATTATGCACAATATTGTGGAAAGTGCTTTGGAGCAGGTAAAGCCCATTGTTGCAAAGAGCTATCGGGATTATCGTAATTATAAGCAGGATTTTGTGCGCATGCTGGATGATGTTTACAAAAAGAGTCAGTCCATCATGTATATTGGCGATAAGGAAAATGCCAATACGGATTCTGCTTTGGTATCTACCAAGAGAAGTTTGATTTTTAATCAGTTAAATAAGGAGCTTTATCAGAAGTTTTTCATGACCACAGAGGAGATTCAGGCATGTCGTGATGGCTATATTTATGTCCATGATATGTCTGCCAGAAGGGATACCATGAACTGCTGTCTCTTTGACGTGCAGAATGTCCTTACCGGTGGATTTGAGATGGGAAATATTTGGTACAATGAGCCCAAGTCCCTGGATGTAGCCTTTGATGTTATCGGAGATATTGTACTCAGTGCAGCCAGTCAGCAGTATGGCGGTTTCACGGTGCCCAGTGTGGATTTGATTTTGGAACCCTATGCCGAAAAATCCTACAAACGTAATATTGAGAAATATACCAGAATGGGTATTGATAAGGAAACTGCAGAGGCTGAAGCTTACGCAGATGTAGTTCGTGAATTTGAGCAGGGATTCCAGGGCTGGGAGTATAAGTTTAATACGGTTGCCAGCAGCCGTGGTGATTATCCTTTTATTACCGTTACCGCAGGCACCGGTACCGGCAGATTTGCAAAGCTGGGAACCATTTGTATGTTGAATGTAAGAAGAAGAGGACAGGGTAAGAAGGAATGCAAGAAGCCTGTATTGTTCCCTAAGATTGTATTTTTGTATGATGAAAATCTCCATGGACCCGGAAAGCCTCTGGAGGATGTGTTTGAGGCAGGTGTAAAATGCTCTGCAAAGACCATGTATCCCGATTGGCTGAGCCTTACCGGAAAGGGCTATGTAGCCAGCATGTACAAGCAGTATGGCAGAATTATTTCCCCCATGGGTTGTCGTGCATTTTTGTCTCCCTGGTATGAGAAGGGTGGAATGCATCCTGCAAATGATGAGGATAAGCCAATCTTTGTAGGTCGTTTTAATATTGGTGCAGTGTCCCTGCATTTGCCTATGATTTTAGCAAAGGCAAGAAAGGAAAGCCGTGATTTCTATGAGGTATTGGATTATTATCTGAATCTGATTCGTCAGCTTCATATCCGTACTTATGCATATTTGGGTGAAATGCGTGCATCCACTAACCCTCTTGCCTATTGTGAGGGAGGCTTCCTTGGAGGAAATCTGAAGCTGACTGACAAGATTAAGCCCCTGCTTAGGTCTGCAACCGCAAGCTTTGGTATTACTGCATTAAATGAGCTTCAGGAGCTGTATAACGGTAAATCTCTGGTAGAGGATGGTGCCTTTGCAGTGGAGGTTTTGGAGCACATTAATAAGAAGGTAAATGAATTTAAGGAAGAGGATGGCAATCTTTATGCTATTTATGGAACTCCTGCAGAAAACCTCTGTGGCTTACAGGTAAAGCAGTTCCGTGAGAAATTTGGCATTATTGAGGGTGTTTCTGACAGAGAATATGTAAGTAACAGCTTCCACTGTCATGTATCAGAGGATATTACACCCATTGAGAAGCAGGATTTGGAGAATCGATTCTGGGATTTGAGTAATGGCGGTAAGTTTCAATATGTAAAATACCCCATTGATTATAATATTGAAGCTGTAAAGACATTAATTCACCGTGCCATGGATATGGGATTCTATGAGGGTGTCAATTTGTCATTGGCTTATTGTGATGACTGCGGACATCAGGAATTGGAGATGGATGTATGTCCTAAGTGCGGAAGCCGCAATCTGACCAAGATTGACAGAATGAATGGATATCTGTCCTATTCCCGAGTACATGGGGATACCAGATTGAATGACGCGAAAATGGCGGAAATTGCGGAAAGGAAAAGTATGTAGTAATGAGATATCACAATATAACAAAGGATGATATGCTGAACGGAGACGGCCTTAGGGTCGTTCTCTGGGTAGCCGGCTGCAATCATTGCTGCAAGGGCTGCCAGAATCCCATTACCTGGGATCCGGACGGCGGTCTTCTTTTTGATGATGCTGCAAAGCAGGAAATATTTGAACAATTAGATAAAAATTACATATCCGGGATTACCTTTTCGGGCGGGGACCCCCTGCATCCCGCCAATCGTTTGGATGTACGAAATTTTATGGCGGAAATAAAAGAGAAATATCCCAATAAGACAATCTGGCTTTATACCGGTGACAGCTGGGAAAATATTTTACATTATGCTACCATGCAATATGTGGATGTGGTGGTTGACGGAGAATTTAAGCTGGAGGAAAAAGATGTAAAGCTTCTTTGGAAGGGTAGCAAGAATCAAAGAGTAATCGATGTGAAGAAGACTCTTGCACAGACAGACCCGTCCGTACCTGTATTACATTGTCCCGATTATATGTAAGGAGAAAAAGATGCGTAGAATAGCAAAGTTTCACAAGGTAAGTCCCGAGCAGTTTATGGGCGCCATGAGAGAGGATTTTCCTCAGTATACAGAAAGAGATATTCAGGATATGTATGAGTCTTTGATGCTTCCTAAGCGTGCTACTAAGGGAAGCGCAGGTTATGACTTTTTTGCTCCCTTTTCCTTTTCACTGCCCCCCGGAACTACCATTAAGATTCCTACCGGGATTCGTGCAGAGATGGAAGAGGATTGGGTGTTAAAGCTCTATCCCAGAAGCGGACTTGGATTTAAATTCCGTCTGCAATTGAATAATACGGTTGGTGTCATAGACAGTGATTATTTTTATTCAGATAATGAAGGTCATATTTTTGTAAAGCTGACCAATGATTCCAATGAAGGAAAAACAGTGGATGTAACTGAGGGAACAGGTATTGTTCAGGGAATCTTCTTGGAATATGGCATTACAGTGGATGATGATGCGGAAGGTATCCGTAACGGTGGCTTTGGCAGTACTACTAAATAATGAATAATGACTCCCTTTTCGGAAAGAATATAGACAAAGTGTTCTTACGGAAAGGGAGTATTTATTTTGGAAAATCTGAAAAAGCAAGATATTCTATCGGGAAATTTAAATGGGGATATGCAGTACTTTAATCGTTTGCTGGAAGCGGATGTAAGCTTTGATATTGTTTATCGTACTTTTTATATCGGTAACAGACAGGCATGTATGTATTTTATTGATGGCTTTTGTAAGGACGATATCATTCAAAAA
Source organism: Lachnospiraceae bacterium (assembly GCA_017624835.1). Lineage (GTDB taxonomy): Bacteria > Bacillota > Clostridia > Lachnospirales > Lachnospiraceae > Acetatifactor. Next base: position 10,784 of record JAGAMG010000016.1, on the reverse strand, counting down.
ATATTGCAATATTTCATGGATATCAAGTCGGAAGAAACGCCTAGGGATGCCCATGAATTATTCAAACAAAAAATTCCCTATGTGGAGGTGGACCTGACAGCAGAATGGCAAAAAACAGTGGATTTTCTGCTCTCGGGAGTATTTATCCTGCTTGTGGATGGATATACTCAGGCTATTCTCATTGATTCCCGCACTTATCCGGCAAGAAGCGTGGCAGAGCCGGAAAAGGATAAGGTGCTGAGAGGCTCCCGGGATGGATTTGTGGAAACCATTGTATTTAATACCGCGCTGATACGCAGACGAATTCGAAGCACCCAGCTTCGCATGGAAATGATGAGTGCAGGGGATTCTTCTAAGACGGATATTGTGGTTTGCTATATGCAGGACAGAGTGAATACAAAATATTTGGAGCAGATAAAGCGAAAGATACAAAATATCAATGTGGATGCTCTGACCATGAATCAGGAGAGTCTGGCGGAATGTCTTTATCAAAGAAAATGGTATAATCCTTTTCCAAAATTTAAATATACGGAGAGACCCGATGCGGCAGCGGCACAGGTGTTGGAGGGCAATATTATTATATTGGTAGATAATTCAACAGCGGCAATGGTGGTGCCAACCACCATTTTTGATATTTTGGAGGAAGCGGATGATTATTATTTTCCTCCTATTACCGGAACGTATTTGCGAGTTACCAGATTTTTGATTGCGGTAATGACTTATATTATTACTCCCACATTTCTTTTGTTAGTAAATCAGCCGGAACTGGTTCCAAAGGGATTTGAGTTCATATTGCTAAAGGAGCCACCCAATGTGCCTATTTTGTGGCAGTTTTTGTTATTGGAGCTGGCGATAGACGGATTGCGTTTGGCTGCGGTGAATACCCCTAGTATGCTAAGTACTCCGTTAAGTGTTATGGCAGCTCTTGTTTTGGGAGAGTTTTCGGTAAACAGTGGCTGGTTTTCTGCTGAGGTTATGCTGTATATGGCATTTGTGGCAATTGCCAATTATACTCAGGCGAATTATGAATTGGGGTATGCCTTGAAATTTATGCGTATTGTAAATCTGATTTTAACGCAGTGGTTTGGTATAGTCGGATATCTTGGTGGAATTGTGTTAACGATATTATCAATTTCAATGAATCGGACGATTTTCCATACCAGCTATCTGTATCCGCTGATTCCCTTTGATTGGAAAAAGCTAAAAAGTCGCTTGTTTCGGAGACGCCTTCCGGGTGCTTTGCAAAAAGCGAATTCAGCAGGAACTGTTTCCGGGGAGAAGTGAGAAATACATTGCAATGTATAAGCCACAGTGTTATAATGTGGTTTGGAAAACTATATAATAAAACAAATGATTCTAGCTATTATGAAAAAGATGCTAAAAGAACACAGGAGGATTCCCATGTTTAAAATTATTACTGACAGTACAACGGATTTACCACTTGAATATTTTCGTGAGCATAATGTGGAATGTATCAATTTATCTTATATTGTGGATGGAGAAACCTATGGACATGGCAAAGAGTTGCCTTGTGATGAATTTTATGCCTTGATGCGTCAGGGAAAGATGCCCACTACTTCCCAGGTAAATCCTGAGGAGGCTAAAGTATGTTTTGAAAAGGCAATACAGGAAAATAAAGAAATTTTATGCCTTGCCTTTTCTTCCGGGTTAAGCGGAACCTATAACAGTATGCGTATTGCAGCGGAAGAGGTAATGGAGGAGCATTCCGATTGTAGAATTATTGTAATTGATACCTTGTCAGCTTCCTTGGGAGAAGGCTTGTTGGTTCATAAGGCTGTAGGGCTTCGGGATGCAGGAAAGACATTGGATGAAGTGGCAGAATGGATAAATAAGCATGTTTTAAATTTTGTGCATATGTTTACCGTGGATGATCTGTTCCATCTTCATCGTGGCGGACGTGTCAGCAAGACAACAGCAATTGTTGGAACATTAGCAGGTATTAAGCCTGTTTTGCATGTGGATGATGAAGGGCATTTGGTGGCTGTAAGTAAGGTGAGAGGCCGTAAAAAGTCCCTGCATGCTTTGGTAGATTATATGGCAGAAAAGATGGGAAGCTTTGCTTCTGAAAATGACATCATTATGATTAGTCATGGTGATGATTTAGAATGTGCTGAATATGTGGCGGGCATGGTGAAACAAAGATTTTGGATTGAAAATATCTTAATAAATAACGTGGGTCCTACCATTGGTGCTCATTCCGGTCCGGGAACCATTGCATTATTCTTTATGGGTGAAACCAGATAGAAGTAATAAAAGACTTGTGACGTATTATGAGAAATAATCATCATAAGTCTTTTTGTTTTCACACAAAGCAATAATTTTCATACTATATTATTAAAGAGAATAAAGAAATATGAAAGGAATCATATGCAGAATTATTCATTTGATGAGCATTTTGATAAATATCCTATTGCTATGGCATATGTACCATGGCAGCACTTTGACAGAATGTACGATGATTTGGAAAAAGCATACAAATGCGGCACTGTTTTTCCCGAATTGAATAAACCTTTCACAGGAAGGAGATGCGTATAATGAATCAACAGGAGCGTTTGCTGATGGATATTGGCATGGTGGATTTTACAATGATTGAGCTTATGCTTTATCTGGATACCCATCCCTTTGATAAAACCGCAATGGAATATTATAACCATTATGCCCGTATTAAAAATCAGATGGAAAAAGAGTTTTCACAGAAATATTTTCCTTTGACAAAGAATTTGGCTGAAAGTAACAAGGAGTGGAAATGGGGCACAGCACCATTGCCATGGGAGATGGAAGGAGTGTGTAGCTAAATGTGGAGTTATGAAAAAAGATTACAGTTTCCTGTAAAAATCAAAGAGCCCAATGCAAAGCTGGCACAGGTTATTATTTCCCAGTTTGGTGGACCTGATGGTGAATTGGCAGCAAGTATGCGTTATCTATCCCAGAGATATTCCATGCCTTATCGAGAGGTTGCAGGACTTTTGACAGATATCGGTGTATCGGTACTAAAATTGCACATCTTAGATTTAAGTAGATGCTCCGGAAGTTTCGGTTTCCGGAGCTTTAAGATTTTTCAATAACCTCCATGCTAAGAATGTCCGTTGTATAGTCCTCATTCTTACCATAGGAATGAATAGTCAACTTCATGCCGAAGGGAACGCATTTCAGCCAGACTTCTACAGTGTTGTCGTGGTAAATAACCATTTTATCCAGTATCTCACGATACAGACTTTCGTTGTTCTCATCAAAGGTCATAATCTCGTCCAAAGCAGTGATATACTGCTCAAATACATCAATCTGCTTTGATTGTGCTTTATCATTGCTCTGTGCACTGGCAAGCAGTTCTGAAAGCTCTACAAGCTGTTCATCGTACCATTTTGTCTGCTCCTGTAAATCAGCCTTAGAAATCAATCCATCCAGCATCAAATCAATGGCTTTACGCTTCTTAGCATTCAGATTTTCCATTTTCTCTGTAATACGCTTTGTATCAAGTTTTTTCTCTGTGATACCTTTAAGCGCCTTGATTTCCTGCAGGATTTCCTTCTTTAGTTCCTTCTGATTGGTCTGTAACTGGCAGATACAATAATGTACACAGGTAAGCAATGCTCGCTCATTGATTGAACCGTTGTCACAGCCAATCACTTCACCATCCTCAGATACCTTACGGGCTCCGTGGTTTGCCGCCTCATAGCAACGCCATGCCTTGTAGGTAGTGCCATTTTTCAGCTTCTTGGTACGGCTGACATACCGCTGACCGCACATACCACAGTAGAGTTTGCCACTGCACCAATAGCGGTTGCTGTGCTTGGATTTCATTTCTTCCGTAGGAGCACGTCGGAGTAATTCCTCCTGTGTCCGGTTCCACAAATCCCTATCAATGATAGGCTCGTGGTGGTCTTTCAAATAAACCATTTCTTCATTCCCTCGATTGTACTTCTTTGCATGTGTCAGATAGTTGGGTGTAAAGGTTTTCTTCTGACACAAGTCACCCACATATTTCTCGTTTCGTAATGCCCTGAGAATAACGGTAGCAGACCATAGCTTAACTCTCTTAGGACGTAAGCCTTCCTCTGACAATTCCCTTGCAATCACATGAGTACCTTTTCCCTCGTTGGTATATTTGTGAAAAATTGCACGGACGATAGGTACTTCTTCCTCGTTGATTGCAAGCTCACCATCACGGACAGTATAACCAATCAAATCCCTACCAAAGACAATACCTTGCTCCATCCGGCGTTTCTGTCCCCACTTCACACGCTCCGATGTCTTACGACTTTCTTCCTGTGCGATACTCGCCATAATGGTCAGACGAAGCTCGCCATCCGAATCCCTGGTGTCAATGTTATCAATAGTAAAAATCACACCAACACCGTTATCCTTTAGCTTTCGGGTGTAGGACAGGGTATCCACCGTGTTTCTTGCAAATCGACATACTTCCTTGGTTAGAATAAGGTCAATTTCACCTCGCATAGCATCTTCAATCATGGCATTAAATCCGGCACGATTCTTGGTCTGCGTACCGCTGATACCCTCATCATAATACACATCCATCAAAGACCAATCCACATGGTGTGTAATATAATCTGCAAAGTATTTGCGCTGGCTGATTAAGGAATTGGTCTGGTCATCCTTGTCGGTAGAAACTCTGCAATATGCGGCAACTCTAAGTTTACTTTTTGTATTCAATTTATGTGTCCTCCTTTTGTTAGGCTGACACATCACCACCTACAGTATAACAATGCAAATGATGATGTGCAAGTAATTTCCTAAGAATTACGTTCAAGTAAGCTATTTAGTTGCGCATCTGTCAAAACATCCCGTTTATGTAATTCCTTATAAATTCCGCATTTCAGCGTTTTTTTTAATTCCTTTTGCTGTGTTGCATCAAGTGTTATATTCATCAATTTCTCCTTTTCTGTAAGACTGTTTTTATCTGTTTCAAGCACCATTTACTCCTAAAGTTCCTGATTATTAGAATGTATGAATGCTTTTCTGAAATAATCCTTTAAATCACGCTCTGCAAGAAACTTTTCTGCCATTTGCTTGAACTTACGAAGCTCATGAACCTCTGCTTCCAGCTTCTTTAAGGAAAGCCGTCTACTCATAGACTGTTCACAGGTAAGCTGGGAGCTTAGGGCTTCATTGGATGCTTATAATTGCTGATTTTCTTTACGCAGAATAGCATTTTCTCTCTTAAGTTTCTTTTCTTTGCTTTCTCCCACAATCTGCTTCTTTGCCAAATCAGTAAGTTTCTGATAATCGGCTTCCTCCACAGTTACCTTGCCACCAAGTAATGTTTTTCCGGTTGCTATTTCTTCCACGGAACGGATATCCGTCTTTTTCTCAGCAATTACTTGTAGCTCCTGTTTCTGTTCTTGAATAACCGTGGCAAGCTCTGCTTTTTCCTTCTCCATATCAGCCTTATACTGCTTTACTGTGCGGTGAACTGCTTCAGAATTTACTTCTCCACGCTCAATATCAAATCCGGCTTTCTGCAAATGCTTTGGCAGTTCCTCCTGTATCTGACGAAGAATATTACGGTTTATGACCTCTTTGGCACAGACACGATTATCCTCCGTCATAGGTACAAATCCAAAGTGCATATGTGGTGTATGCTCATCATTATGGACTACGGCATAAATTGTATTTTTCTTACCAAAGAGAGACTCCAAATACTCCATGGAAGACTGAAAATATTCCCTTTGTCTCTCCGGTGATAAGGTATCAAAAAACTCATTGCTGGATGATATGATAAATTCTGTTAATACAATAGCATCCTTGCGAAGCTTCTTTCCGGTAGGATTGTTTCTGGCATCCACCAGCTTCATTACAGCCGCAAAGTAATTCTTTTCCGCGCATTCCATCAATCTGTAATTCAAATGACTACGCTCCAAATCAATATCCTGATTGCCGTAATGCTCGTTTTGTCGTTCGTTATGCCGCTCAATCTTTGCGATAGCACCCTTTGTATATTTCTCGCCATGACAAACTAATTTTGCCATTCACATCCTGTAAAGTGTGGGGCAACGCTCCCTTGCATCCCTTTGTTTCTGTTCCCTGACACGTTGTTCAATCCTGCTCACCAGTCTTTCTTCATTCTGTCTAAAATCTTCTAAATCAGCCCTTATTCCATAGAGGAACAGGTCACAATAATATTCCATTTTTTCAAGCTCCTGTAGACTCTCTACATATTCATCCTTTAATGGTTCATCCAAAGTCTTTGGTGCGAATGCTTCACGCCATTTTCGAAGCATTGAGCAATAATCTGCGAGGAGCAGATAGGTGTTGTGCTTCCAGCTTTCAAACTGCTTTTCCTTAAGAAGCTGTTTCATGCGGGTATTACATTCCTTTTTGTAGCTCTCCTTATCAAATTCCACATCTGCAATTCCAAAGTCAGTCTGTAGCTTCTTGGCTGCTTCCAAGGGAGTTAAGGAAAACAACTGACTAACCAGCCTTATGACATCTCCACCACATTGACAGCTAAAGCAGTAAAAATGGTCATCATATATCTTCATACTGGGTGTCCGCTCCTTGTGGAACGGACACTTTGTAAAGCCTGACCGGTTGACAGTTATCCCATAGTACCTTGCAACCTCTTTCATTGGCAGACGTTGTTTGACTTCACTGAATATTGACATCAGTTCGTATCGCTTTGCCAATTCTCTGCTGTCTGCAACAGAGGGATGTAATTCAAGGGATGATTCCTTAATAACATTTCTGTGATTTCTTTTTCCAAATCGGGTTCCTCCTTCTTTCTGTGAGTCATAGATTGACCGTTTACGAGTTACCCATATGCGCATATGTCAGCGTTTTGCTGTAGGACAAGAATAGCACTTAAATTCGGAAATCCTTGATTTTAGGCACTATTGCAAATTTGCAATCCTAAATCCTCAAATAATTGCAGATTTGCAATTGACATTAATGATATCTATTACTATACTGAATGTATGTTCGATGACGAGGTGAATATGGAAATTGACATTACGATAAATGAACGAATTACAGATTTGCGAACCATGAGTGGTTTGTCACAAAAAGAGCTTGCAGATAGAATTGATGTACCTACATCAACCTTATGCCGAATTGAACAAGGGAAAATCTCAAATGTGAGCAATGATGTACTGATTAAACTGGCAAATTTCTTCAATGTCTCCACAGATTATTTGCTTGGATTAACGAATGTGAAGTTTAAGAAGAACGTGGAACTGTCTGAGCTTGGCTTGACGAATAAAGCATTGTTTGCACTGCTCTCCGGTAGCGTTGACGGTGCGTTACTCAGCCGGATAATAGAACATCCGCATTTTGTAACACTGCTTGATACCGCAGATGCTTATTTTAAAGATGCACATAAAGCCGGAATCCAATCACGAAACGATGTTATCAATCTTGCTACTGCAAGCCTTAAGGATTTCATGAAAGAACATCCTGAGAATCGCATGGAAATTAGTCATGATATCCGCCAATTAAATGCAGAGAAAATCGGTGGTGATGAAGCGGATATGAACAAGCTCCGTAATATCTTTATGAGCATTTTGAAGGATATCAAAGCTGATTATGATAATGCACCACAGGATATTGAGGCAACAGAGTTTCAGGAGATGTTGGCAGAAATAAAGACACAGAGCGATGACATACAGGCTAAACGTCCGGTCACTGAAACAGATATCGCAAATATTACTGCTTCCCTCCTCTCCGGTGTAGATGCTTTGGATGAAACGGAAACCATGATGTTTTATGAGCTTTCTAAGCATTTACTAGAACGTATGTCTAATGGTACTGATGGAGAAAATGGCGAAAATATAGTATAATTTAATTAGGAAACTTGAATTAAGTGGAGGAGCACAAAAGATGGAAAAAAATGAAATTATTAAAAGGATTGCACCATGTTCTTTAATGTGTCACACTTGTTCGGCATATAATGATGGTGTAATTTGTGTGTCTGCTAAAACATTATTAAAATATTTAGAGGGCATAAAAGAATTTTATGAGGTACATATGCCCGACGCCGTAGAAAGCTATAACAACTTTGAGGGAGTACTTAGCATATATGGTGGTGCTCCTTGTTCAGGCTGCCGCAGCACAGAGCATAATGGTTGCAGCATTGAAGGGTGTTTTTTGCTTGAGTGTACAAAGAACCATGGAGTTGATTTTTGTGGAGAGTGCAATGAGTTCCCATGCAAAAAAACGCAGGGATTGTTTGAAGAACTAGTATACAGGCAGTGGCTGGAAGGAAATCAACAAATTAAAGAATACGGTATAGAGGCATTTTGGAAGAAATATTCCGAAAATCCACATTATAAACCGTATAAAAAGTAATTAAAATTCTAATATGTCGAACAATTAACAACTTGAATTTGAGGTAACAGTATGGCAAAAAATGAGAGCAATCACATAACCAGTTGTACTATTTCCTGGGAAAATACAGAAGATATATTAAGCGTTGTAACAAAAGTACTTCAAACAGAAATTCATGTAAGACTTTATAATAATGATAATTTAATCGGCGGCAGAATATGGCCGATGTCCGAGCAACAGAAACAAGAGCTGTATTGCATTTTATATAAATGCATTGAAGATTGGGACTGTGACGATTATACAGTTGATGGGTCCGATGGTAATCACTGGCAGTTTAAGATATGTACTCAAAGGAGTTGTCTCAGAACAATTTGTGGTTCAAGCGAGCCACCGCCACATGGTGTAGAGATTAAGAAGATACTCACTGGAATAATTGGTGAAGATAATTGCTATTTCTTTTAACTCAAAAGTTGTTTTTACTCAAAGAACTCGATAACTTCCAACATGTAGAACAGATAGAAACTAGAATGGTTCAAAGGAGGAAATAACATTGAAGCATGTAGAATAGAAACTATGCGAATGATATTGCGAAGACTTGAACATACCGATGCGGAAATGATGTTTGATAATTGGACAAGTGATGATAAAGTTACACGTTTCTTACGATGGGATGCACATAAAACCATAGATGCTACAAAGAATATGATTGACCAATGGATTAATAGCTATCCTGATGATTCCACTTACTACTGGGGAATATACCTAAAAGATGGTGAAATGATTGGTTCGATTGGTATCACTATAACCTCAGAATATGATTTAAAAGGTGAATTAGGTTATAAAATTGGAAGCCGCTGGTGGAATCAAGGGTATACAAGTGAAGCTGCTAAAGCAGTTATTGATTATATGTTCCAGAATACAGATATTGAACGAATTGATGCATTTAGTTCGGTAGAAAACACTGCTTCCGGAAAAGTGATGGAAAAGGTCGGGATGTGCTATGAAGGTTTTCTACATCATTACTATAAAACAAGAGATGGATTTCAAGATTGCACTATGTATGGAATAATACGCAGAATGTGGGAACAAATGCAATAATTATTAGAAAGGAATAAAATGAACGATATTAACAAATATGAATACGCTGTAAAGGCAATTAAGCAAGCTGTTGAAAAAAGTCGTTATCGGGCAGCAAAAGCTGGAAATGCAGAATTGCTTTCTTTGTATTATGGTATTGGTAAATATGTATCAGAAAATACAAGAAATGGTACTTGGGGAACTGATGCAATAAAAACAATTTCAGATAGATTAAAATCTGAATTGGTAGGTATGAGAGGCTTTTCGGAAACTAATATTAAAAATATGCGTCTTTTTTATGAAGAATGGAAGCCCTATGTAAGTCGTCAGCCACTGGCTGACGATTTGGAAGTCAATGAAGAAAGCTTTCTTTTGGCAATTCGTCAGCCGGTGGCTGGCGAAATAAATTGGAATGAATTCATATCCTTAGGTTTTACCCATCATATGGAAATTTTGTCCAAGACGAAGAACATTGAGGAACGAATATTTTACATTCATGAATGTGCTACAAGAGCCTGAGACAAATATACTTTACGAGAATACATTAAATCAGGACTATACCAGCAAAGAGAAAGTTTTCCAAATAATTTCTCGAATACACTTACTGATAGACAGTTTGCAATAAAAGCAACGAAGGCCTTTAAAGATAATTATTTACTTGACTTCATTAATACAGAAAACCTTGGAGAAGCCTTTGATGATATTGATGAAAGAATAATTGAAAATGAAATAGTTAATAATATCAAAGATTTCATAATAAGGTTTGGAACAGACTTTATTTTTATGGGAAATCAATATAGAATTGAGATAGAGGGGGAAGAAATGTATATTGACCTTCTCTTCTTTAATCGTGAGTCGAATTGTCTTGTTGCAGTGGAATTGAAAGCCGGAAAGTTTAAACCTGCTTATCTGGGGCAATTAAATACGTACCTGACAATTCTGGATGATAAAGTTAAGAAGTTGCATGAAAAGGGGAATAATTTGAACAAGGGTAATGATGATTTAAGCAAATTGGTAGCCCAAATAGAGCATATAAATGAATTGGCATATATTCAATATAAACCAATTGCATATGATTTGTGTGGTAGAATTGCTTCTAGCGACGAAGTGGAACATATTCTGGATAGGATGTTGGATTTCTGCGGTTGCGATGAAATTCTAAAACTGTTTAAACAGATCTGTAAACACTATTACGAAATATACCCTGAAATGATAGCCTATGAAATAAATTCCTATCGTGAGTTTTGGGATAACGAATAAAACAAGCAAAAAATCTATTGGAGGTGTATCACTATGAATGGAACGAGACCTAAATTCATGGAAAATCAGGTTCCGGCACAAAGCTACTTTGAACAGCCAAATCCATATGTTAATGCACCATCTTGTCATGTGAATTTGCTTGAATT
>JAGAMG010000003.1 GCA_017624835.1 Lachnospiraceae bacterium | reverse complement strand
TTGATACGGTAACGGATGAGGATGTATTAAAGGAATTAATGGAGATTGAGGTGACTACCTTGACGCCTTTGGATGCCTTAAATACCCTGTATCGTTTACAGAATAAGCTGAAAAACCGTTGGAATGGATAATTCTGCAAAGCAGAAAGGTTTAAGCAGAAAGGATTCGTATGGGAGAAATACATATTCTGGACTCTGAAACAATTGATAAAATTGCTGCCGGTGAGGTGGTGGAAAGACCCTCCAGTGTGGTAAAGGAGTTGGTGGAAAATGCCATAGATGCAGGTGCCAATGCCATTACTGTGGAGGCAAAGGATGGGGGCATTGAATTTATTCGTGTCACCGATAACGGAGCCGGTATTGAGAGAGAACAGCTCAGAAAAGCATTTCTGCGTCATGCCACCAGTAAAATAGAAAATGCGGATGACCTGACCCGTATTGCCAGTCTGGGCTTTCGCGGTGAGGCATTGTCCAGTATTGCAGCGGTTTCCCGGGTGGAAGTGATTACTAAACGGGCGGACACTTTGGTGGGAAACAGGATTTTATTGGAAGGTGGCGTAGAAAAGTCCTTTGAGGAGGTTGGTGCACCGGATGGCACCACCTTTATCGTAAGGAATTTGTTTTATAACACTCCGGTAAGGCGAAAATTTTTAAAACAGCCGGCTACGGAGGGTGGCTATATTGCCGATTTAATGGAGCATATGGCGTTGTCCAGACCGGATATTTCCTTTAAATTTGTATTGGGGAATCAGACCAGATTTCACACCTCGGGCAATGGAGATTTGAAAGAGGTAATTTATCGGATTTACGGAAGAGAGGTAGCAAGCTCCCTGGTGCCCATTCAGGAAGAAGAAAACGGCATCCGAATAGAAGGGTATCTGGGCAAGCCTATATTGGTGCGCTCTAACAGAAATTTTGAGATTTATTTTATCAATGGACGATTTATCAAAAGTACTGTGGTGGCAAAAGCCTTAGAAGAAGGCTATAAGGAATATTTAATGCAGCACAAATTCCCTTTGTGTGTACTGCATATTACCATGGATGCTGCAGTGGTGGACGTGAATGTGCATCCTACCAAGATGGATGTACGATTTAGTAATGCCATTGGTGTAGCTAATTTTATCGGTAATGCAGTGCGCCGTACCTTAAAGAATCGGGAAATGATTCCGGATGCGCAACTTGGGGATGAAAAGGAAGCGAAAAGGCAGGAAAGGGAACAGCAAAGAGAAGCACAGAAGCTACAGACACCGGAGCCCTTTGAAATAAAACGGGAAACTGCTTACCGGGTTATGGAAGAAGCAAGATATGAAGCGGTAAAGCAGGAAATACTACCTAAAAAAGAGAGTCAGTCTGCTAAAAAACAAGAGTTTATGCAAAATCCTGTGTGGAGCAGGGTGTTTGGAAAGACGGAAATAGAACATGCGAATCTGCAAACACAGGAAAAAAAGTCGGAAGTAGTAACGGCAAAGCCTCAACCGGAAAAAACTCAGGAAAGCCTTGTGGAAGAGGAGACGTTCTTTGTGGAGGCAGAGGAGGATATACCGGTAACTGTAATGGAGTCGTCCGGGGGTGTGGAAGAACGGCTAAGTGCTGAACCGGAAATTGCGGAAGTGTCTCAAATAAACTTATTCGAGGAAAAAATGCTTTCCGTGGAAAATCGTTCCCGTTATCAGATTATCGGACAGGTATTTGCCACTTATTGGCTGGTGCAGTTTGAAGATAAATTATTTATCATTGACCAGCATGCAGCTCATGAAAAGGTAAAATATGAACGTCTGATGAAGCAGTATCAGGAAAAAAATGTAGTATCCCAAACCCTGATGCCGCCCATAATTGTAAGTCTGTCAGGGCAGGAAGAGAGTGTATTGAAGGAACATAGGGAAGTGTTTTTGGCCTTGGGCTTTGAGCTGGAAGCCTTTGGAGGCAGTGAATATGCCCTGCGCAGTGTGCCTGTTGATTTATATGGCTGTAGTGAGCGGGAAATGTTCCTAGAGGTTTTGGATGAATTGGCAGAGAATAATAACCGTGGCAGTTTTAAGGTGGTGGAGGAAAAAATTGCTTCCATGTCCTGTAAAGCTGCGGTAAAGGGAAATAATCGTTTAAGCCGCGCGGAGGCGGAAGAACTGATAGACGAGTTGCTGACATTGGAAAATCCCTACAACTGTCCTCATGGAAGACCCACCATTATCTCCATGAGTCAAAGTGAATTGGAAAAGAAGTTTAAGCGAATTGTATAAAATGTGAATTGGATTCATGATATTGTAATATTGGAAAAAATATGGAAAATAGAGAAAGAAAAGCAAAGCGAAACCCCATGATTGTTCTGACCGGGCCTACTGCAGTAGGAAAAACAAAGCTTTCCATTGCGCTGGCAAAGGCTGTGGGTGGTGAAATCATATCGGCAGACTCCATGCAGGTATATGAATATATGGATATCGGTTCTGCAAAGATTACCGAGGCAGAAATGCAGGGAGTGCCCCATCATTTGATTGATGTGCTTAAGCCCTGGGAAGAATTTAATGTGGTGGTTTTTCAACAAAAGTGTAAGGAAGCTATAAATGCCATCTATGAAAGAGGACATATTCCTATCCTTACAGGGGGAACCGGCTTTTATATTCAGGCAGTGCTGAAGGATATTGACTTTACGGAAAATGAAGAATCCTCCTATCGCAAGGAATTGGAAGCCCTGGCAGTGGAAAAAGGAGCAGAGTACCTGCATCATATGCTGGCAGAGGTGGATCCGCCCTCAGCAAAGGCGATTCATCCTAATAATATCAAACGTTGTATTCGTGCCTTGGAGTTTTACCATTTAACCGGGGAACGGATATCGGATCATAATGAAACAGAGAAGCAGAAAGAAAGTCCTTATAATTTCTGCTATTTTGTATTGAATGATGATAGGGAAAAGCTTTATAGTCGAATTGAACAGCGTATTGATGAAATGCTGGATATGGGACTTGTGGAGGAAGTAAGAAAATTACAGGAGCTTGGCTGCCATAGAGGGATGGTATCCATGCAAGGCTTGGGCTATAAGGAAATACTGGCTTATCTGGAGGGTGAATGCAGTCTGGAGGAAGCAGTATACTTACTGAAGCGGGACACCAGACATTTTGCCAAGAGACAGCTTACCTGGTTTCGTAGAGAGAGCGATGTTATCTGGGTTGATAAGGAAGCATTTTCCTACGATGATGAGAGAATACTGCAATTTATGCTTGAGAAATGTAAGCAGTCAGGGATGCTTGGAGCCTGCTTATAGAAAAAATAAAGAGCAGTTTAAGATACAAAATAGAAACGAGGAGTTTAGATATGACTACAAAAAATATGTACCTTGCCATGGGTATCAGTGAAGAAGTATATGCATTTGGAAATAAAATATTGGAAGGACTTAAGGAGCGTTTTGATACCATTGATGCCACTGCGGAATATAATCAGCTAAAGGTGTTAAAGGCTATGCAGGAAACACAGGTCAGTGAAGCCTGCCTGTTAGGAACTACGGGATATGGATATAATGATATCGGACGGGATGCTTTGGAGGAGGTTTATGCCAAGGTATTTCATACAGAGGATGCTTTGGTACGTCCCCAGATTACCTGTGGAACCCATGCGTTGGCGCTGGCACTTATGAGTAATTTGCGCCCCGGAGACGAACTGTTATCACCGGTAGGGAAGCCTTATGATACCCTGGAGGAGGTAATCGGTATCAGACCTACTAAGGGCTCTTTATCCGAGTATGGCATTACCTACAAGCAGGTGGATTTATTGCCGGATGGTGGTTTTGATTATAAAAATATCAAAAAGAGTATCAATGAAAAAACAAAGCTGGTAACCATTCAGCGTTCTAAGGGCTATCAGACACGTCCCACCCTTTCCGTGGAGCGAATCGGGGAGTTGATTGCTTTTATCAAGGGAATCAAGCCCGATGTAATTTGTATGGTGGACAATTGCTATGGTGAGTTTGTGGAGGAGCGTGAGCCCTCCGATGTGGGAGCTGATATGGTAGTAGGCTCTCTGATTAAAAATCCCGGTGGCGGTCTGGCACCTATCGGCGGTTATATAGCCGGCAAAAAGGAATGTGTGGACAATGCTGCATATCGTTTGACTTCTCCCGGGTTGGGCAAAGAGGTAGGCGCTTCGCTGGGAGTTCTTTCCGCCTTTTATCAGGGATTTTTCCTGGCACCAACCGTTACTGCGGGTGCTTTGAAGGGGGCTATTTTTGCGGCTAATGTCTATGAAAAATTGGGCTTTGGTGTTGTGCCAAACGGTAAGGAAAGCAGGCATGATATTATACAGGCAGTTACCTTTGGAACTCCCGAAGGTGTGGTGGCTTTTTGTGAGGGGATTCAGGCTGCGGCACCGGTGGATAGCCATGTGACGCCGGAACCCTGGGATATGCCCGGATATGATGCCAAGGTTATTATGGCGGCGGGGGCTTTTGTGTCAGGTTCCTCCATTGAGCTTTCTGCAGACGGACCTATTAAGCCACCCTATGCAGTTTATTTCCAAGGAGGACTTACCTGGCAGCATGCTAAATTCGGTATTTTGAAATCTCTTCAGTCATTGGTAAATAAGGGGATTGTATCAAAAGATAATTTGTAAATGTAGCGTAAAAGTCAGAAAAATTTGTAGGAATATGCAGAAAATCCACAAAATAAAATCCATGAAATTTGTGTACAGGACTCCCATTTTGTGGTAGTATTAAATGATGTATGGAGGATTGCGGCTTTGGGCAGGCTGTAATTGAAATTACAAAAGAAAGCAGAGGGACTATTTTGAAAAGAGTAAATTGGGTTTTAATTATTCTTGTCCTCATAGGATTTGTGATTGGAAGATTTATAGGGACTTATTTTGACGGTACCTTCTTGAATTACGGACAAACCTTTGGATTAAGTAATCCTATTGAATTAAATATGGGATTTGTGATTTTAACCTTTGGGTTGCAGTTTCACATTACCATTGCAAGTGTAATAGGTGTGATTATTTCCTTTATCATTTACAAATTTATAAAATAGCTATCACGCATACGTCGAAGAAGGCAAAGGAGACGTATGAAAGAACAGGCATTAAAAAATCAGAATCTGCCCTATGAAAGGTTTCTTCGGTTTGGTCCGGAGCATTTGACGGAAAGTGAATTACTGGCAATCATTCTTCGCACAGGGACAAAGGATGCTAATGCATTAAAGCTGGCAGAAGAGGTACTTTCTCTTGCAAAATATCCTAAGGAAGGCTTGCTTGGGCTCTATGATGTAAGTCTGGAACAGCTTATGAAGATAAAAGGGATTGGCTTGGTAAAGGCAGTAAAATTAAAATCCCTTACTGAGCTTTCCATGCGCATCAGCTGCGCTAGAGCCGGACGGGGAATCTGTTTTACCTGCTCAGGTATGGTGGCAGAATATTATATGGAAAGACTTCGACACAAAAATACAGAATGTGTTTATCTTTTATGTCTGGACGCCAAAGGACAACTTTTGCAGGAAAATAAATTGTCAGATGGCAGTGTAAAGATGGCTTTGATTTCTCCCAGAGAAATTTTTATGATGGCTTTGGAATGTAAGGCTGTTAATATTGTTTTACTACACAATCATCCCAGTGGGGATCCCACACCCAGTCAGGCGGACAGAGAACTGACTGCAAATGTATGTGAGCTTGGAGAAAAAATGGATATTCCTCTGTTAGACCACATTATTATTGGGGATAATAGGTATACTAGCTTTAGGGAATTATCATATTTATAGATTATGAAATTTATACGATAAGAAAGGGTGGCTTAAAAAGTGGCTAATAACGTATTTGGTATTGATTTAGGTACGAACAACATTAAAATTTACAGCAGAAATGATGATGGAATCATGGTGGAAAAAAACATGATTGCCATTGAAAATAAGAATACCTTGTTTGCATACGGAGATTCCGCATTTGAAATGTATGAGAAGGCTCCCAGCAATATTCATATTTCTTATCCTTTATCCAATGGTGTTATTGCAGATATTCAGAATATGGAGACTCTGATTAAGTTCTTTATTGGAGATTTACAAAAAGGGAACAGCAAGCCCTGTGATTTCTATGTGGCAGTACCTACGGATGTAACAGAGGTGGAGAAGAGAGCTTTTTATGATTTGATAAAGGATGCAAACGTAAAGGCGAAAAAGATTATGGTAGTGGAAAAGGCTGTTGCAGATGGTCTGGGCATGGATATTGATGTTAAGAATTCCCAGGGTGTTCTGGTTGTAAATGTAGGCTATGAAACCACAGAAATATCCATCCTTTCTTTAGGCGGTATTGTACTTAGTCGTCTGATTAAGGAAGGCGGTATGAAATTTGATGATGCCATCCGCGGTGCGGTAAGAAGAGAGTTCGGTCTGATTATTGGCGGAAAAACTGCGGAAACCGTTAAAATTTCTTTGAGAGAGCTGGAAGAGGATAACTGTAGTGCAATCGTATACGGAAGAGATATTGTGACAGGTCTTCCTGTGGAAAGAGAAATCCCTACTCAATTAGTAGTGGATGCTTTGGAAGAGCATTTTAATACCATTATAGATAATGTAAAAGTGATTTTGGAAAGAACGCCCCCCGAGCTTGCAGCAGATATTTACCGTCATGGTGTATATCTGACCGGTGGAGCATCCCAGGTAAGCCATTTGGCAGAACGTCTTGCTACCGGTACCGGTTTAAAGGTGAATTTGGCAGAAAATCCTTTGACCAGTGTGGCAATGGGGCTTGCTAAAATCATTAAGGATGAAAATTATAAAACGGTAGCTTATGCAATTGAAGGAATGAGTAAATGAGCCCAGTTATAAAAAGAAAAGGGGAGAGATTTACCATACCCAGTAAATATCTCCTTTTTATTTTAACGATTCTTTGCATCACAATGATGCTGGTTACTTTTGGTACCAATGTTTTTAATCGTCCCTTTAACAGAGTGGTGGGATATGTCGTGATACCCTTCCAGCAGGGGATTGCCAAAACCGGAGAATGGATTTCTAATCGTTCCGATGAATTGGTACAGATTCGTATGCTTTTGGATGAGAATGCCAAGCTTAAGGAAGAGGTTGCAGCACTTACTGAGGAAAATACCATATTGCAACAGGACAAATATGAATTGAACAAATTGCGTAAATTGGTTGAATTAGATGAACAATATGGTGAATATGAAAAGGTGGGTGCCCGTATTATCAGCAGGGATTCCAGCAACTGGTATTCCTCCTTTATTATTGACAAAGGCTCCAATGATGGATTGGCTGATGATATGAATGTAATTGCGGAAGGTGGTCTGGTAGGTCGAATTACCTCTGTTGGACCTAATTGGTCCAGAGTTACTTCTATTATTTCCGATAACAGTAATGTTAGTGCCATGACGCTGGCAACCGAGGACAATCTGATTGTATCCGGCGATTTACAGTTAATGGCGGAAGGCGTAATTACCTTTACGAAGCTGGTGGACAGCAAGAATGCTGTTATGGAAGGGGATAAGATTGTTACATCCAATATCAGTGATAAATATCTTCCCAATATTTTAATCGGATATATCAATACCATAAATCGTGATGCCAATAACCTGACCAAGTCAGGTTACATAACTCCGGCAGTGGATTTTGAACATCTGGGAGAGGTATTGGTAATTACAGATTTAAAACAGCAGATAGACGAAGAATCCTAGAAACCGGAGGCAGTATGCTGAGAAAAATAATTGTGACAGTTTTTATATTTGTCTGCTTTATTTTACAATGCAGTGTATTCAGTAATTTAGCATTTGCAGGCATTATACCCAATCTTATGATTATTTTAACCTCTTCTTTTGGTTTTATGCGTGGAGAGGAAGAGGGACTTCTTATCGGCTTTGTATGCGGACTTTTATGTGATGTTTTTTCAGGTGACTTTTTAGGATTTTATGCATTAATTATGATGTACATAGGTTATCTGAACGGGAAATTTTCCAGAATATTTTACCCGGAGGATATCAAACTTCCTTTGGCATTGATTGTGGTAAGTGATATTTCTTACGGAGTTCTGTGTTACAGTTTGTTATTCTTATTGAGAGGGCGTTTAAATTTTCCCTACTATTTTACAAGGGTTATTTTACCGGAAGCGTTATATACCATTGTAATTACAATGTTTTTATATCCCCTTATTTTAACGGTAAATCAAAAGCTGGAAGCAAAGGAAAAAAGGAGCGCGCAAAAATTTGTTTGATGAATTAATGGATCATATTATCAGTATTATAACCAGCAGGCTTACAGTGTTAACTGTTATGTTTTGTCTGCTGGCTTCCATATTGATTTACAGATGTTTCAATTTACAGATTGTACGTGGAGAAGAATTCCTCAATGATTTTATTCTGCAAACAGAAAAAACAAGGGATATCTCCAGTACCAGAGGACAGATTTGGGATAGAAACGGTAATGTTCTGGCTTATAATGAGCTTGCCTATTCTGTAAAAATTGAGGATGTATTTGAGTCCGGCAGAAAGAAAAATGCCAGAATGAATGAGGTGGTTTACCGTTTGATTCAAATGATTGAAAAAAACGGTGACAATGTGATAACGGATTTTAAAATAGTAATTGATGAAGACGGAGAATTTGCTTTTTCTGTGGATGGGACAAGCAGACTCAGGTTTTTGGCAGATGTTTTTGGATATAAAACAGTGGGGGAATTGGAAGAGGACGAGGAAACCATGACAGCCAGTGAGGTGATGGAGCATTTAAGTAAAACCTTTGCCATCGGGGAATATGCTGATCCCGATGATTCCAAAAGTTTTATTCCCGGGGAAGGTTATACCGATAAGGAATGGTTAAAAATGGTAACCATACGTTATGCCATGAATCTGACCTCTTATCGTAAATATATCGGAACCACTGTGGCCACCAATGTAAGCGAAGAAACGGTGGCGGTATTAATGGAAAATGCGGAGCAGCTTCCGGGCGTGTCCATTGTAGAAGATACCGTCAGACGGTATAATGACAGCAAGTATTTTGCACATATTTTGGGGTATACCGGTAAAATTTCTTCTGAAGAATTGTCTCAGTTAAATGAAGAGGCTGTTGCTCAGGGAAAGAGCGCTGATACCTACAATATTAATGATGTAGTAGGAAAGAGTGGAATAGAAGCGTATATGGAAACCACACTGCAGGGTGCAAAGGGCAGCGAAACAGTGGTGGTTGATAATACCGGTAAGGTAATTTCCATTCAGGACCGTAAGGAGGCAATATCCGGTGATTCGGTGCAATTGACCATTGACCGGGATTTGACCAAAGCAGTATACAATATTGTAGAACAAAAGCTTGCAGGTCTTGTTTCCAGCAAGATTATCAATGCCAAGGAATATAACATGGGTGAGCATGAAGACAGCTCGGATATAAAAATACCGATTTATGATGTTTATTTTGCAGTTATCAATAATGGCATTGTTGATATGAAGCATTTTGCGGAAGCTGATGCAGGTCCTACTGAGCAGGCAGTTTATCAGACTTATTTGGAATATAAGCAGAGTGTTTACGATAAAATCACCTGGGAACTGACAAGCGGATATACTCCTTATAATCAGCTGACAAAGGAGTTTCAGGTATATCAGAGTAAAATTGTAGAGCTTCTGAATGATAAGGGAATCATTATGAAGGAGGCTGTGGATAAAGAGGATGCCACTTATCTTGCGTGGACTACGGAAGAGGTAATCAGTCTTGGTGAATATCTGAAATACTGTATTTCCATGAATTGGATTGATGTCAGTAAGCTGAATATGGATGATAAGTATTCGGATTCCGCAGAAATCTACCAGAAGATGAATGAATACATTATTCAAATGCTGGATAAGAATACGGAGATTCAAAAGCGTTTTTATAAGTATATGCTTTTAAACGACAGAATTACCGGAAAGCATATCTGTATGTTACTTTGTGAGCAGGATGCGGCGGATGTTTCTGCGGCGGATGAAGAGGCTCTGTATAAGGGAACCATTACTGCTTACGAATTTATGAAGCATCGTATTGATAATCTGGATATTACTCCCGGACAGCTGGCATTGGATCCCTGCAATGCATCTGTAGTAATTACGGATGTAAATACGGGAGATGTGCTTGCTATGGTTTCTTATCCCGGTTATGACAATAATAAGATGGCAAATTCCGTGGATGCGGAATATTTTGCCAAACTGAATGCGGATAAAGCGAATCCCCAGTATAATTATGCCACCCAGTCCGCTATGGCACCCGGTTCCACTTTTAAAATTGTGTCCGCAACGGCAGGCTTAATGGAAGGAATCATCAGTCCCTTTGATACCACCGTTTGTGTGGGTACTTTTACGGAAATCACACCTTCTCCCCGTTGTTGGAAGAGAACAGGACATGGAAGTGAAATGCTTACCTCTGCCATCAGGGATTCCTGTAACTATTATTTTTATGATGTGGGCTATAAGCTTTCCACCAGAACCGGAGTTTATGATGAACAGGCAGGCCTTGATACCTTGTATCAATATGCGGACTTGTTTGGTCTGACGGAGAAGTCGGGAGTGGAAATCAATGAGGAGAGTCCGAATTTATCAGATATTGACCCGGTTCGTTCTGCAATCGGACAGGGTACCAACAGTTTTACCACAGTGGGATTAGCACGATATGTTACCACCATTGCCAACAGCGGAACCTGTTATAACCTGACATTATTGGACAAGACTCTGGATTCAGAGGGCAATATAGTGGAAGAGTTTGAACCGGATATCAGAAATACCATTGATTTGCCTGAGAGCTATTGGGATGCCATGCAGCTTGGCATGAGACAGGTGGTACAGAATAAGAGCTATTTTGGTGATTTGGCAGTAAATGTTGCCGGAAAGACCGGTACGGCGGAGCAGATTTCGTCCCGCCCCAACCATGCGCTTTTTGTGTGTTATGCTCCCTATGAAACACCTGAAATTGCTGTGGCAACCCGTATTCCATGGGGATATTCTTCGGATTATGCGGCGCAGGTTACCCGGGATATTATTAAGTATCACTACGGATTGGCAGAAGAGGAAGAACTGATTACCGGTACTGCGGATGCACCGGATGCAGGTATTTCAAATGAATTGTAAGAAGGATGGAGATTAAAATGAAGGATGCTGTATTAATTAAGAGTTTTCAAAGTGGTATTACATTGATGCTGAATGAAGAGGCATCCTTGGAGGAAATATTGGAGGAGCTTGCCTTTAAATTTTCGGAAGCAAAGAACTTTTTCGGACAGGCAAGTGTAGCACTTTCCATGGAAGGCAGGCTCCTTACCAATGTGGAAGAAATCAAGATATTGGAAACCATCAGGGAAAACAGTAACATAAATATAATGTGTATCGTGGGACATGATGAGGAAACCGATAAGAAATATATCAAAGCACTTCAACACATGCAGCGCAGACTCACTGCCGCAGATGAGGGACAGTTTTATAAGGGAAGTTTGAAAAATAATCAGGTGCTGGAAACAGAGAACAGCATTGTAGTGTTGGGAGATGTTTATCCCGGCTGTGCGGTGATTTCTGCTAAGAATATTATTATTTTGGGTGGTCTTTACGGAGAAGCCTATGCCGGCGGAAACGGAATGGAGGATGCCTATATTGTAGCGCTTGAAATGGAGCCGGAAAGATTAAAAATCGGCGATTTCAAATATAAAACAAATACCAAACAGAGTAAATGGGGCATACGTCCCAAGGTACAACCGAAAATCGCACACATCAAAAATGATAAGATTGTGTTTGATCCACTTACAAAAGATTTGCTGGGTTCCTTTTAAAAGGAAAACGGAGGACGACAGATTAAAAGGAAAGGTAGGATTTTTACATGGAAAATAATATTTCCACGGAGAAAAAGAACTCCGAAGTAATTGTCGTCACTTCAGGAAAAGGCGGTGTGGGTAAGACCACCACATCTGCAAACGTTGGAACGGGTCTGGCAAAGCAGGGGAAAAAAGTATGTCTGATTGATACGGATATCGGCCTGCGAAATTTGGATGTTGTAATGGGTTTGGAAAACAGGATTGTTTATAATCTGGTGGATGTGGTAGAAGGAAACTGCCGCATTAAACAGGCTCTTATCAGAGATAAGCGACATCCCGGTCTTTATTTAATGCCCTCGGCGCAGACCAGGGATAAATCAGCTGTTTCACCGGGGCAGATGGTTAAGGTAATTGAACATTTGAAAGAACAGTTTGATTACATTATTTTAGACTGTCCGGCGGGAATAGAGCAGGGCTTTCAAAATGCCATTGCAGGTGCCAATCGGGCAATAGTAGTTACCACGCCGGAGGTTTCTGCAATCCGGGATGCGGATCGTATTATCGGATTGTTGGAAGCCAATGGCTTTAAGCAGATGGATTTGATTATCAACCGCCTTAGAATGGACATGGTGAAGCGTGGGGATATGATGTCGGCTGCGGATGTGGTGGATATTTTAGCAATTCCCCTGATGGGAATTATACCGGATGATGAGAATGTAGTAATAGCCACCAATCAAGGAGAACCGCTTGTGGGAAATGATACCCCTGCCGGACAGGCTTATGCCAATGTGGTAGACAGAATCCAGGGAAAGGAGGTTCCTTTCCTGAATTTTGAAAAGGGAATATCTTTCTGGACAAAGGTAACGGGTATTTTTCGAAAAGTATAGGAGGTTTATGAGCGATGAAACGTTTTTTTCGCAAAAAAAGCTCCTGTCAGGTTGCCAAGGACAGATTAAAGATTTTACTGATATCTGACCGTGTAAATTGTTCACCGGAAATTATGGAGCTGATAAAGGCTGATATTACAAAGGTTATTTCGAAATACATGAAAATAGATGCACAAAATATGGACATTCAGATAAATGCAAAAGCAAATAAAGGAGGCAGAGGAAAAACTCCCATTTTGTATGCCAATATTCCTATTATTGATATACATAAAAGCTAAAATGTTTTTGCTAAGGCAGAAAGGGAACTATGTTCAGAAATTACAGAATACGTGATTATGATTTTAAATTAATCGTTATGATACTTGCATTGGCAAGTATTGGTGTCATGATGATTGGCAGTGCCGAGCCTTCACTCCAGACCAAGCAATTGGTCGGAGTGATTACCGGTGCTCTGATTATGATAGTGTTGTCTTTTTTTAATTATTCCATGTTTTTACGATTATATTGGCTGATGTACGCAGCCAATCTGGTTTTGTTGATTGCGGTTATCGTAACCGGTGAAGAGGGCGGTGGTGCACAGCGCTGGTTAAAAATTGGCGGATTGCAATTTCAGCCTTCAGAAACTGCGAAAATTTTATTGATTTTATTCTTTGCACAGTTTATTATGAAATATAAGGAGAAATTAAATACCTTTAAAATAATAGCAAG
The DNA here is from genome assembly GCA_017624835.1 of Lachnospiraceae bacterium. Classification (GTDB taxonomy): domain Bacteria; phylum Bacillota; class Clostridia; order Lachnospirales; family Lachnospiraceae; genus Acetatifactor. The sequence goes on along the minus strand of JAGAMG010000003.1, from coordinate 20,115 downwards.
CTGTATTGTATTGGTATTAATTCCATGGGCATTGATTTTTAAACAACCGGATTTGTCAACAAGTATTGTGGTAGTTGTGGTTTTTTGTGTGATTATGTTTTCCGGCGGAATCAGTTATAAATTGATCTTTGGTGTGTTGGCGGTTTTAATACCTGCTGTAGCCATTGTAATATCTTTGGCATTGCAGCCGGATAATGGTTTTCTGCAAGATTATCAGAGAAATCGTATTCTTGCATTTATTTATCCGGAGGAATATAAAAATGCGGAAGCCTATCAGCAAATGAATTCCATAATGGCCATTGGTTCCGGACAATTAGAAGGTAAGGGCTATCTGAATAACGAAATTACTTCCGTAAAAAATGGTAATTTTATTTCAGAAGCACAGACCGATTTTATCTTTGCGGTAGTAGGTGAAGAATTTGGATTTCAGGGCTGTGTGGTGGTAATTATCCTTCTGTTCGGAATTGCTTTGGAATGCATCAGCATTGCCAGAAAAGCCAAGGATTTGGCAGGTACTATTATTGCCGCGTCCATGGGAGGGCTTGTTGCCTTTCAAGGTTTTATCAATATGGGTGTGGCCACCTTTATTTTGCCAAATACAGGCTTGCCCATGCCTTTTGTAAGTTACGGTTTAACATCCCTTTGGAGTTTGTTTATGGGAATGGGAATTGTGCTGAATGTACGATTGCAGGCGAAAAAAAGTCAATAAATTTTAAAGTGAGAGGGTAACTATATGAACATAGCGTTAATTGCACATGATGCAAAGAAAAAACTAATGCAGAATTTTTGTATTGCATACAGGGGGATTCTCAGTAAGAATGATTTATATGCAACCGGTACCACCGGAAGATTAATTGAAGAGGTTACCAATCTGAATATTCATAAGTTTTTGGCAGGTCATTTGGGCGGAGAACAGCAGATTGGTGCTCAGATAGAACATAATCAGATGGATTTGGTTATCTTCTTAAGAGATCCTTTGACACCCAAATCACATGAGCCGGATGTAAATAATGTAATCAGGCTCTGTGACATGCATAATATTCCTTTGGCAACTAATCTTGCCAGTGCAGAACTGTTAATTAAGTCCTTAGACAGAGGAGATTTAGAGTGGCGTGAAATGTACAAATAGAGAAGGGGTGCGTGGACAAGAAAAACGCAGCTTCATTTACAGATTTGTAAGTACTGTTTGTATTTGTATGCTTGTTTTGGGAAGTCTGTGCGGCTGTGGGAATTTAAAATACGATATGGCATATGATACGGATTCACAACTTACCGGTTTTAATGTGGTTACTACCAATTATCCCGGCAGATTAGAAGCCTTTGCTGCTGATTTGTGTGTAGTTACTGACAATGTTATGGATGATGAAAATGTGGATATGTCTCAGGCAGTGGCGGCAGTACTTTTTGATGTAAATCAGAAGGAAGTAATTTATTCCAAAAACGCTCATGAGAGACTCCATCCTGCCAGTCTTACCAAGGTAATGACTGCTCTGGTAGCATTACAGAATGCACCTTTGGATAAGGTTTTAACGGCAACCAGTGCGGTAACCATAACAGAATCCGGTGCTCAATTATGTGGCTTGAAAAGCGGAGATACCATGACTCTGGATCAGGCTTTACATATATTGTTAATGTATTCTGCCAATGATGTGGCAATGTTAATTGCAGAAAATATCGGTGGTACTACGGAACATTTTATGGAAATGATGAATGAGGAAGCAAAGCGTCTTGGAGCCACCAATACGAATTTCTGTAATCCTCATGGTCTGACACAGGATGGGCATTATACCACGGCATATGATTTGTATCTTATATTCAATGAAGCGATAAAGTATGAAAAGATTAATGAAATCATACACATGACAAGCTATCAGACCACCTTTTATAAAGGGGATGGTGAAGCAAGAGAGTTATCCATTAATACCACCAATCGGTTTTTGAAGGGTGATTTTCAGGCACCGGAAAATGTTACGGTGATTGGAGGCAAAACAGGAACTACCAATGCAGCAGGACATTGTTTAATGTTGCTTTCCAGAGATACCAGCGGTGCTCCTTACATTTCTGTAATTCTTTGTTCGGAGGCAAATGATATTTTGTATCCGGAAATGATTGATTTGTTAGACGAAATAAACAAATAATGGTTGTTTTTTGACATAAGATACACTATAATAGAAATAGATAAAATTTTCTACTCATTAATTTACAATAGGAGGGTTTACCAATGGTTCAGTTAATCGTAGGCAAGAAGGGAAAAGGCAAAACAAAACACTTATTGGACAAAGTGAATAATGAAGTGAAAAACATTTCAGGTAATATTGTATACCTGGACAAAAGCACCAAGCATATGTATGAATTGAATAATAAGGTTCGTCTCATTGACGTTTCTGAATATGTCATTGAGAATAACAGTGAATTTTTAGGATTTGTATGTGGAATTATTTCTCAGGATCATGATTTGCAGCAGATGTATTTTGACAGCTTCTTAAAGATTGCAGCATTGGAAAATGCAGATATCTTGGCTACTGTTGAGAAGCTTGATAAAATCAGTGAACTGTTCCATGTTGATTTCATCTTAAGTGTTTCCTTGGATGAAGCGGAACTGCCTGAAAGCTTAAAGAGTAAGGTTATTGTATCTCTTTAATACGCGTGGGAAAAACCACCCGTAAAAGTAGAAATTTTATGAATTATCTTATATAGATATATTACTTATGAGAAGCCTCGGATGCTAGCCGGGGCTTTTCATAGGTGGGAAAAGAAATGACGGAGGCAACTGTCTTGGCAAAAAAAGGCAATAAAGTAAAAAAATACAGAAAACCTCTTAATATTAATATAGGTATGCTTATTTTTAGTGCTGTATTTATTTATGTGATTATCTGTGTGGTAATGTATTTTCAATCCAGTCATATTGTTCGATATGAAGTAAAGGAAGGTTCTCTTGCTGCCAACAACATATATCGCGGAATTGCTCTTCGTGAGGAAACCGTTGTTAATACGCAGGCGGCAGGTTATGTGAATTTTTATGCAAGGGAAGGCGAAAGAGTTGCCAAGGATGACTTGGTTTATATTATAGATGAAACAGGAAGACTCAGCGAGGAGATTTCAGACAGCAGTTTAGGAGAAAATACCTTAAGTGATAGAGAACTTGCTGAATTTAGAAGTGAAATTGTGAACTTTATGCATGGCTTTGACAGTAATCGTTATGATACTACCTATGATTTCAAGTATTCTTTAAAAAATACGGTATTGAAGCTTGCAAATGCCAATATGCTTCAGACGCTGAATGAAACAGGGAGCAGTACCTCAGCCAATATTGTCAATATGTGCGCCGCGCCTATGACCGGTATTGTGGCATATTGGGTTGATGGATATGAAACCTTAACACCGGAGGGTGTTACAGAAGCTGTGTTTGATGAAAAAACATACGAAAAAAAGCAGATGCTGGGAAATGAGCTTGCAGCCATAGGGGATGCCGTATATAAGCTATCCACAAATGAAAATTGGTCCATTGTGATTCCCATAGAGCCGGACAGAGGTGCAGAGCTTGAGGAAGAAGGATATGTAAAGGTTCGTTTCTTAAAAAATCAGTATGAATCCTGGGGTAAGACAAAATTATTGAACAACAGTGATGGAAAGACCTATTTACAGCTTAGTTTTACCAATTCCATGGTAACCTTTGTGTCAGAACGTTTTATGGATGTGGAGTTGATTGTTCATGATGAAACAGGATTAAAGATTCCAAATTCCTCCATTGTCGAAAAGGAATTTTTCCTGATTGATGAGGAATATATTACAGCAGGAGAAAATGGGGAAACTGCCGTAATGAGACAGTGCTATAATGAGGATGGAAGTACCTCCACTGAAGTGATTGATATGGAGGTATACAGCTATGATGAAAAAGAAGGGGTTTATTATGTGGATGCAGAGTCTGTGCTGGATGCAGGAGATGTGTTACATAAATCGGACAGTCAGGATACCTATACGGTAAGTAAAAGGGCTACTCTGATTGGCGTATACAATATGAATAAAGGGTATGCGGATTTTAAGCAGATTAATATTCTGTATCAGAATGAAGAGTATGCCATTGTTAAGGCGAATACCAAGTATGGCTTAAATGTATACGATTATATTGTTTTGGATGCAGCATCCGTCAGTGATGACCAGTTTATCTATGAAACCAATAAAACGAATACAACAAGTACAGGTGAACAAAAATGAGTATGATTCAAGATAATCTTATAGCGGTAAATTTTACTAAAGTAAAAGAAAATATTCTTTCAGCATGCAAACAGGCAAATAGAAATCCCGAGGAGGTAACCTTAATAGCGGTAAGTAAAACAAAACCACTGGAAATGCTTCAGGAAGCCTATAAAGCCGGGGCAAGGGATTTTGGTGAAAATAAGGTGCAGGAATTATTGGATAAGATTCCACAGTTACCGGAGGATATTCGTTGGCATATGATTGGACATTTGCAGCGCAATAAGGTAAAATACATTGTGGACAAGGTGTTTTTGATACATAGTGTGGACAGCTTGCGTCTTGCAGAAGAAATCAGTATCCAGGCTTTAAAAAAGAATGTGGAAGTTAATATTCTGATTGAAGTAAATGTTGCCCGGGAAGAAAGTAAATTTGGAGCCACTACAGAGGAAGCGATTGCGTTAGTGGAGGAAATAGCAAAGTTGCCGGGTATACATATAAAAGGACTTATGACAATTGCTCCTTTTGTAGAAGATTCCGCCTTAAACAGAGAATATTTTCAGAAATTAAAGCAATTGTCTGTTGACATAAGCCGCAAAAACATTGATAATGTTTCTATGAGTATACTTTCTATGGGGATGACAGGAGATTATACTGTTGCAGTAGAAGAGGGTGCTACCCATGTAAGAGTCGGTACAGGCATCTTTGGGGAGCGTAATTATAATATCTAGAATCCGAAGAAGGAGAATCAATAAATGGGAGTAATGGACAAGTTTTTAAATTACATGAAACTGAATGATGAGGATGAGGATGATTATCTGGATGATGATTATTTAGATGATGATGAGGATGAAATGCCTGCGCCTAAAAAGCTGCCTTCTAAGGTAAAAGCTACCAAGGAAGAGGATGATTTTGAGGATAGAGCACCTAAGAGAACTACGCAGCCCAAGGTTACACCTATACGCCAGTCCGTTACCAGGAGAATGCCCGGTACCGGTATGGAGGTTTGTGTGATTAAGCCTACTTCCGTAGAGGATGCAAGAGAGATTACAGAAACCTTACTTGCGAACAGAACGGTAGTGCTGAATCTGGAAGGTCTGGATGTGGATATTGCCCAGCGTATTATTGATTTTACATCCGGTTCCTGCTTTGCGATTTCAGGAAATTTACAAAAAATTTCACACTATATTTTTATTATCACACCTGCAAGTGTGGATGTTTCAGGTGATTTTCAGGATATTTTCGGTACAGGCTCCTTTGAGATGCCTATTAACAACGGATTATAAAGTTTAGAAAACTTCCCGTTTGATGCTCTATGGGAAGTTTTTTATGTTGTAAAGATTTTGAAATTACAATAGAAATACATAAAAATGGAATGGAGAAAGACGATGGCACAGAGATTACCGGTTTTAATGAATAAAAAACCCTGTTATGATATTGTATTCAGCAAATCCTTTGAGGAACTTTGTGAGGAGCTTGCGGCTCTTGACATTGAAAACAGAAGAATTTGTATTGTAACGGATTCCAAAGTGAATGAAATCTATGGAGAAGAGCTGCTTGGTTTGCTGAATGGCAAATGTGTGAAAGTTGTAAAGTATGTATTTCCTGAGGGAGAACAGAATAAAAACCTTGATGTGGTAAGAGCTCTTTATCAATTTCTGATTGAAGAAGGACTTGACAGAAAGGATATGCTTTTAGCTCTTGGTGGTGGTGTAGTAGGTGATTTGACCGGATTTGCGGCAGCTACCTACCTTCGCGGCATTGATTTTGTACAGGTACCTACCACCTTGCTGGCTCAGACTGACAGCTCCATCGGTGGAAAAACAGGGGTGGATTTTGATGGTTACAAAAATATGGTGGGGGCATTTAAGATGCCTAAGCTGGTGTATATGAACTTTTCTGTTTTGAGAACCTTGGAAGAACGTCAGTTTTTCTCGGGCTTTGCAGAGGTAATGAAGCATGGTTTGATTAAGGATGTGGCTTTTTATGAATGGCTCATTGAAAATATGTATGAAATTTGTGAGCGTGATTTGGATGTGCTGGAAGAAATGCTGGTACGCAGTTGTACCGTAAAGAAGCTGGTAGTGGAAAAGGATCCCACCGAGCAGGGAGACAGAGCACTTTTAAATTTGGGACATACCATTGGACATGCCATTGAAAAAGCAAAGAATTTTGAACTTTACCATGGCGAGTGTGTGGCATTGGGTATTGTTGCAGCTGCTTACATTTCCTGGAAAAGAGAGATGCTTTCCATGGAAGAATATTATGAAATCCGTGATATGTTTGTGCCCTTTTATCTGCCTATTTCTGTAGATGGCATTAACCCTGAGGAAATTCTTGCACTTACCAAGTCGGACAAGAAGATGGAAGCAGGTAAAATTAAGTTTGTGCTGTTAAAGAAAATCGGTAAGGCTGTCATTGATAAGACGGTTACAGAGGAAGAAATTTTGGCAGCCATTAAGGAAATCTATTATAGTGAAGAGGATGATTATGAATAAGAAGGAAGTAAAAAGAAGTGTAATGCTTGTAATAGACCTTATCATTGCGGCGTTATTGCTTGTTTTTGACCAATATACCAAGCATTTGGCAGTTGCAAACCTAAAAGAACGGCCGGCTTATGTGTTAATAGATGGCGTATTGGAATTACAATATTTGGAGAATCGTGGTTCTGCTTTTGGTATGTTTCAAAATCAGAAGGTACTTATTTTAACTTTGGGAATTGTATTTGTTTTAGTATTACTGTTCTTTTTGTTCCGTTTGCCCCAGCAGAAGAAATTCTGCGTACTGCATGTGGCAGTGGCGGCAATTATTTCCGGGGGAATCGGTAATATGATAGACCGCATCCGTCTGGATTATGTAGTGGATTTTATTTCTTTTATATTGATTGATTATCCAATCTTTAATGTGGCAGACATTTATGTGGTGGTAGGAACTATTGGTTTGTTTATTTTGTTTTTATTTGTTTACAGCGAAAAGGATTTGGAATTTCTTGACTTTAAGCGAAACAAACGTGAGGAGATAAAGTAATGGAAAGTTTTCGCTTCCGGATAACCGAAGAGATGGAGGATGAAAGAATCGATAAGTGTGTCAGCATGCTTATCGATTCTTTGTCACGTTCCTTTATTCAAAAAATGATAAAGGAAGAAAGAGTATTGGTAAACGAAAAGCCGGTAAAGGGAAGCTATCGTGTAAAAACGGACGATGAGGTGGCTTTTGAGTTGCCGGAATCCGTGGAACCGGATATTGAACCGGAAAATATTCCGTTGGATATTTTGTATGAGGATAAGGATGTAATCGTAATCAATAAACCCAAGGGAATGGTGGTGCATCCGGCAGCCGGACATTATAGCGGAACCTTAGTAAACGCTTTAATGTATCATTGCGGCAATGAGCTTTCCGGGATTAACGGTGTTATGCGTCCCGGGATTGTACACAGGATTGACATGGATACCACCGGTTCCATAATTGTCTGTAAAAATGATAAGGCACATAATTGTATTGCAGAGCAATTAAAGGTGCATTCCATAAACAGAAGATATCATGCCATTTGCTACGGTGTTTTGAAGGAGGATGAGGGAGTGATCAATAAGCCTGTGGGCAGACACCCTACGGATAGAAAAAAGATGGCAGTGAATGAGAAAAACGGGAAGCATGCGGTAACTCATTATCGAGTGTTACAGCGGTTTCAGAATTATACCTACATTGAATGTGTATTAGAAACAGGCAGAACCCATCAGATACGTGTGCATATGGCCAGTATCGGACATCCTTTGGTGGGCGATGAGGTTTACAGTAATAGAAAATGTCCTTTTTCGTTGCAGGGACAGACGTTACATGCAAAAATATTGGGATTTCAGCATCCTGTAACAGGAGAATATATAGAAGTGGATGCACCTTTACCGGAATATTTTGAGCATTTATTACAGGTTTTATAGTTATGAAATTATAAGCTTATTTATGTGAGGAAAAATGATGCAGAAGAAAGCAAATTCATCAAAATTAGTCTATCTGGAGCTCCTTAGAATTATCGCCATATTTGCTGTACTATATATTCATACAGGTGTGCGTGGAAAGCTTCACTATACCATTGCGGGAATGTCCGCATCCTATTATATTTCCCTAATATTGTTTTCTCTTGCGCAAATCTGTAATATGCTTTTTTTGATGATTTCAGGTGCCCTGTTGCTTCATAGAGAAGAAAACATGAAGCAAACCATGAAGCGTTTAGGAAGAATGGTAATCACAGTGATTGTGTTTTCCTTATTTCAGTTTTTTTGGACCTATTTACAGATTCCGGAAATGGGTTTTGATGTACTTTTAGGCTTAAAAATTATGTATTGCCAGCCCATTATCAGTCAGTATTGGTATTTATATCTCTATCTGGGATTTCTGATTATTATGCCTTTTTTGAGAGTGTTGGCAAAACATATGGAGGATATTCATTATTATTATTTGTTCGGAATTTGTGTATTGGTGGATGGAATTCTTCCCATTGTAAATCGTCTCTGGGAAAATGATTCGCTGAATATTAAAATTCCTGTAAATACCATGATGATTATCTATCCCTTGTTAGGGCATTTTATTGCTTACAGAGGAGAGAAAGTCCTACAGAGCCGAAAGAACCTGCTTATCATAAATATTGCAGCAATAGTGGCGTTAATGATTAATGTGGCGGAAGCAAATCTTGCCTATCAGACAAATGGAGATACCGAATATTCCTTACAAGGTCTTGTGTTTGTTTATGTGCTTGCAATTTTTGTGGATGTGAAAAAATTATGTGACACTGTAACCTTACCGCAGTGGCTGCAAAAGCTGTGTTTGTTTGTGGGAAACGGTGTGTTTGGGGTTTATTTGTTTGAAAGACAGATAAAGGATAATCTGGTATTTATTTATGATGCAGTAGAGCCTGTGGCAACCTGGGTGGTAGCAGTATTTTGCTGGCTGTTGGTATCTGTTGTGATTGGTGCAATTGTTACAAATATTTTGAAAAAAATTGCGGTATTTCGTAAATTGTTGTAAAATCGCACTTGAATTTTATGTAGAATTGTGTTAAATTTGATTTAGCGTGTTAACGTGTTGAAATTTAAAGGCTGGAGGAAATATCCATGAGGCTCTATGCACTTTCCACAAGGATAGCAGATATGGGGATTCTTCAAACTGAATATAAGAATGCAAGACAAATTGGTGTGCTTCGTATAGGGGAAAGTTGTCTGTATGTGAAGAGAGGGTTTCGGATTTATTATATTCCTTATAACGATATCAGTAGATGCTTTCGCAGAGTTATGCTGGTACCTGCAAAGCTTTGTTGCGGGAAAGGAGAGATTCCGGTAGAGAATTTGGTGATTTGTACTAAGGAAGGTGAACTTGCTCAGGTGCAGCTTCCCGGAACCAAGGCAGCTAAGGCTTTAATGGAGGCTCTAAAGGAGAAGATGCCGGAAGCAGAGTTTGCTCCTCCAAACGACAATACAGGAAAATAATAAGCAGGAGATTTTCATGAATTTAACAGAAGAATTGGAAAAGCTGTTACCGGCTTTTAAACGATATTATAATATCAAATTAGAAAATGTGACAGAACCCTTCGCAGCGGAAGCGGAGTTTTGTACCCATGATGAGCAGTATTTTTTATTAAAAAGTGCAAAGCTTTTTGAATCGGAATCAAAAGAATATATCTTTTTTGCAACGGAGGAACAACTTACATTATCCCGTTTGGAAGAATTGGACGAAAAAGCCTGGTCAGAATGTATGGAGAGAGTCAGACCCGGTGAGGGACATAAGAATACCGATGCTGCATTGATTATACTTGCAGACAAAATTGAGGAAGAAGCTTTTAACAGGATTAAGAAAATCCGTCATTATAAGAGCTATTGCTTCAGCATTCATGGCTGGAGTAATTATAGATTGATTGCCATAGAGTTATCTTCCGGCAGAGTGGTCCATAACCGCCTGGGTCAGAGCCTGAAGAAGCTTATAAGCAATATATATATTTAAGTCATATTTTTACGAAAAGGAGAGAAATGAAAAATGACAGCATTACTTATCATTCTTGCAGCAATTGCACTGCTGGTACTTGGTTACATTTTCTATGGTAACTGGCTTTGCAAGCAGTGGGGTATTGACCCTTCAAGAAAAACTCCTGCAGTAGAGATGGAAGACGGCGTTGACTATGTGGCTGCCCCACCGGCAGTTCTTATGGGACACCATTTTTCTTCTATCGCAGGTGCCGGTCCTATTAACGGACCTATCCAGGCATCCATCTTTGGTTGGGTTCCTGTATTTATTTGGTGTATCGTTGGTGGTATCTTCTTTGGCGGTCTTCAGGACTTTGGTTCCTTATTTGCATCTGTACGTCACGATGGAAAATCCGTAGGTGAAATCATTAAGGATTCCATGGGACGCAGAGCACAGAAGTTGTTTATCATCTTTGCACTTTTGGTTCTGATTCTGGTAATTGCTTCCTTCGTTAACGTAGTAGCAGGTACCTTTTTCACACCGGCGGATGCTGGTGTAACCTTTGGTATTGTTGCAAATCCCACCGGTAATCAGACCACAGCTATTATTTCCATGTTATTTATTTTATTGGCAATTGTATATGGTATCTTAACAAGCCGTTTGGGTGTTAAGACTGTTCCTGCAACTATTATTGGTATCGTGGGAATTATTCTCAGTGTTGTAATCGGTCTTAACTTTGGTCTGGCTATGGGACGTACTGCATGGATTGTGGTAATTGGTATCTATCTTTGTGTAGCATCCCTGATTCCTGTATGGATTTTATTACAGCCCCGTGATTATCTGTCCAGCTTCCTGCTTTATGCAATGATGGCTTTGGCAGTAATCGGTATTGTATTATCTGCATTTACCGGCAATGTAGAATTTACCATTCCGGCATTTACCGGTTGGGAGCCTAAGGCAGGTAATTATTTATTCCCTACTTTGTTTATTACTGTAGCTTGTGGTGCATGTTCCGGTTTCCACAGCCTGATTTCTACCGGTACTTCCTCCAAACAGCTTGCCAACGAGAAGGATGCTAAGGTTATCGGTTATGGTTCCATGTTAATCGAGTCTGCTTTGGGTATTGTATCCCTGATTGCAGTAGGTGTGGTATTCCAGAAGTATCTGGATGGCGCATTCGGTTCTCCTTCTGCAGCATTTGCAGCAGGTATTGCAAGTATGTTCGGCGGTGAAGGCAGTGGTGTTTATTTAACCATTTACGCATTGCTTACTTTGGCAGTTTCCGTATTTGCTTTAACTTCTCTTGATACCGGTACTCGTTTGAGCAGATTTATGTTCTCCGAGCTGGTACTTAAGGAAGGTGAAGCTACCTGGAAGGATGCAACCGGTATTCGTAAGATTCTTGCACATCCTCTCTTTGGTACTGTTTCCATGGTATTGATTGGTAGTATCCTTGGTGGATTACAGCTCAGCCAGATTTGGGGTCTCTTTGGTGCAGCGAACCAGCTTCTTGCAGGTATTGCTTTGATGGCAGTAGCAGCTTGGCTTGGTAACGTAGGTAAGAACAATAAGATGTTCTACATTCCTATGGTATTTATGCTTGCAGCAACTCTTTCCAGTTTGGTTATGACTGTTATCAATAAGATTAAACTGATTGCTTCTGCAGGTGCAGCATGGGGCGATTGGTTCCAGATGATTTTTGCAGCTGCAATGGCTATTTTGGCTATCTTCCTTGTAGTGGAAGGTGTTCAGACCTTTGCTAAGCAGAAAAAAGCAAAATAAGAAATGTACATATAAGCAGGGCTTCCACTGAAAAGTGGAGGTTCTGTTTTTTAGTATAGATATATTTTTGTAGTACCATATATTGGATGAAACTGTTTGTAAAATATTCAGAAAATTAGTTGTTTATTTCATAAAAATAACGTATAATCTATATATACAAAAATAGAAAGCAGGTGGATGTATGAATACAATTATTACGATAGGACGTCAATTTGGTTCTGCCGGCCGTGAAATCGGGGAGAAGGTTGCAGAATATTTTGGCATTAAATGCTATGATAAGGAATTATTAAGCCGTGCTGCTAAGGAAAGTGGTTTCTGTGAGGAAATGATTCAGAATCATGATGAAAGACCTACCAATTCATTTCTCTATAATTTAGTAATGGATACCTATTCCTTCGGTTATAATGCATCCTCTTTTGTGGATATGCCCATTAGCCATAAAGTTTTTTTGGCACAGTTTGATACCATCAAAAAAATCGCTGACGAAGGTCCTTGTGTCATTGTAGGTCGCTGTGCGGATTATGCACTTGCAGACTATAAGAATTGTGTACATCTCTTTATTTATGGTGATGAGTACACTAAGGTAAAACGTATTATGGAAAAATATGATTTGCCGGAAGCAAAGGCAAAGGACATGATTATCAAAAAGGATAAGCAACGTCAAAGCTATTACAATTATTACTCCTCTAAAAAATGGGGACGTGCAGACAGCTATGATTTATGTATCAACAGCAGTGTACTTGGAGTAGAAGGAACCGTAAAACTGATAACACAATACATAGAAGATTTTGAAAAGAAAAATAATTAGTAGAAAATAATTTGTGGAAATTGTTGGCTGTGAAATGTGCAGATAAGCAGATTCATAGCCAACAGTTTTTGTGTAAGCTTAAGATGTGAGAGAAAGATAGGATGAAGAAGGAACTTAAAAGAAAAATTATAATCATCAGCGCATTGGTAGTTTTGGCAATTCTTGCAGCTTTTGGGTATGGTGTTACTATGGAACAGCCGGTCAATGCTGCTGCAAAGGGAATCAATGTGTTACCGGAAAGCGGTTTTTTTCAGGAAGATATTCAGATTATAGTGGAAAAGCCCATGGAAGATGCGACTTCCCAGGTCTACTATACAGTGGATGGTTCCATGCCCAGTCGGGAAAACGGAATTTTATATGAGAAAGAGATATTTTTAGAAGCCCTGCAAGAGGAAACGGTGAATACCTTTCGCTTTAAGGCTTTTTATGAAGATGGAACAGAATCCGATGTGATTACCAGAACTTATTTTTGCGGAGAGAATGTTCCCTATAGATATAGTACCATGGTTTTGCATTTATCCGGTGATCCGGAAGGGTTATTTGGGTATGATGATGGTATTTTTGTCCCGGGAAGGCTTTTTGATGAATTTATGGAAGCCAATCCGGATGCTTTTTACGGAAATGGTGTGGATGCCAATTATCAGCAAAAAGGGCCTGAATTTGAACGAGAGGTATATGTGCAGTTATTCGATCAGTTTGGAAATGTACTGATGGAAAATGCAGGTGGTGTTCGAATTGTGGGGAATGCTACCCGTATGAAGAATCAAAAATCCTTTAAGCTCTATGCCAGAAGTGAGTATAGTGCAAATAATGAGTTTGAGTATCCTTTATTTGCAGATTTAATTGCTGAAAATACCAATGTAGTTGCCCACCAATATAAGCGATTGATGGTTAGAAATGCAGGTACGGACAATGGATTTGCATATCTGCGCAGTGAACTTGTAGGGGAGCTTGCGGCAGATGCGGGCTTTCCGGATGTAATGCATGCAGAGCCGGTTTGTGTTTATATTAATGGGCAATATCAAGGCATATACTGGATAGAAAATTGTTTTGACCGGCAGTATTTTGAAAATCGATACGGAGAGTATACCGGTGAATTTGTAGTACTCACAGGGGATGATGTGGAAAAGGAAGTGGATGAAGACAGTACGGAGGTTCCCACCCAGGAAGAGTTAGATTATATAAACGAATATAATGAGTGGTACAATAAATATAGTCAGCTTGATTTAACGTTGGAAGAAAATTATAAAGCGGTCAGAGATTTCATTGATGTGGAAAATTATCTGGAGTATTTTGCAATTCAGGGCTATGTTGCAAATTATGACTGGCCCACTAAGAATGAAAAGGTTTATCGATATGTTTCCGATACCGGAGAATATACGGAGGATTCTGTATTTGACGGAAAATATCGTTTCCTGCTTTTTGATGCGGATTATGGCTTTGGCTTAAAAACCATTTTCGGACAAGTTGGTATCTCATGGGATGAATCTACTTTAGATATTATTTTATCCGATGTATCCCCTCTTTTTGGTGCATTAATGAAAAGAGAGGATTGCAGGCAATATTTTGTCAATTATACCTGTGATTTAATCAATGACGCATTAAGTAGTCAGCATGTTGCTGCCGTTGTCGATGAAATGCATGCTTCCCGCTACGGGGAACTCTATCATATGTTGGAAAATACGGATATACAAAAAAATTCCATTTGGACATGGGAGGATCCGAATAATCTCTGCATTGATTTTGTGGATGCACAGATAGAGGACATCAAGGATTTTGCAAATAACAGACCGGGGGCTGTTTATCAGGATATTCAGAATCACTTTGGTTATGAGCAAATCTATCAGCTACAGGTTTCTCACAGTACCCAAAATGGTGGGGTAAAGATTAACGGTATCACTACGGAACAAACAGAATTTAGCGGTATTTATTACGGAGAAATCCCTATATCATTAAAGCCCTGTGTACCGGCAAATATGGAATTTGATTATTGGCTGGTAAATGGTGAGGAGCGTTATGAAGAAGAATTAATCCTCACCGGTGCGGATGCTGTTGATGGTTATATGGATGTAATGCTTTTTACAAAATGGACGGAGGAACCTTGCTTACAGTTGTATCAGATATGTTCCGAGGGAAATAATGATTATATTGAGCTGATTAATTATTCGGAGGAACCTTTAAGCACTTTTAGTTATTTTTTGAGTGATAATGATAAATTTACACAGTATGCTTTACCCAAGCTGATTATCCAGCCCGGTGAAATTCTGCGTATTTATGGAAAAAACTGTATGGATTTGGATAGTCTGGGAGAATTTTGTATGAATTTTAATTTGACAGAGGGAGAGCTTGTGACGCTTTCTAAGGGAAAAGATACAGTGGAAAGTGTTGTGATTCCCAATATGTCAGAGACTTCAGTATATGTGAAGGACTTCTTTACCGGAGAATTTTTAGAAAAAACGAAATAAACTATTGACATTTTTCTATGCTGCATGGTAATATATCACAGTATGCCGCATAACTAGGTAGAAGTGTGTTGTAAGAACACCACCAAAGTTAGCGAGTAAATGAATAAATATGATTTGTTCATGTATAAGGAGGTGCCTTAATATGTACGCAATTATTGCAACAGGTGGAAAACAGTATAAGGTTTCTGAAGGTGATATCATCAAAGTTGAGAAGCTTGATGTTGAAGCTGGAAATACCGTTACTTTTGACCAGGTAATCGCAGTAAGTGACAACACCCTCAAGGTTGGTGCAGACGTAGCTAATGCTAGCGTTTCCGCAACTGTTATGGAGCAGGGTAAGGGTAAGAAGGTTATTGTATACAAATACAAGAGAAAAACCGGTTACCACAAGAAAAATGGTCATAGACAAGCATACACTCAGGTTAAGATTGACAAGATTAATGCATAAATCTCATGACTACTATTATCATTTGTAAAGATAATCAAAACACATACAGAGGTTTTATCTGTATGGGGCACGCCGGATACGCAAAGAAGAAGTTGTTTGGAGGCAAAAGTCCTGATATTCTTTGTTCAGCAATATCCATGATGGTAATCAGTACTATGAATTCTTTGGAGGATTTGGCAGGTGAAAAGCTTCATGCCACTCTAAATGAGGAGACTGGTTTCATTAAATGTGATTTTGAAAGCGTGTTACAGGAAAAGTCAGTATTTTTGATGGATTCCATGGTGTACGCACTGGAGAATCTAAGTAAGAAATACGGCGAACAGTATTTGCAAGTAAAATTCGAGGAGGTGTAGACCATGTTTAATTTGAACCTTCAATTTTTCGCTCATAAAAAGGGAGTTGGTTCTACCAAGAACGGTAGAGATTCCGAATCTAAGAGATTAGGTGCGAAGAGAGCTGACGGACAGTTCGTTAAGGCTGGTAATATTCTGTACAGACAGCGCGGAACCAAGATTCACCCCGGTGTTAATGTTGGTATCGGCGGCGATGATACATTGTTTGCTTTAGTTGACGGTGTTCTTCGTTTCGAAAGAAAGGGAAGAGACAAGAAGCAGGCTTCTGTATATCCTGTAGAGAAATAAGGTAAGTTGATTAGGGCTTCAAACACGCATATGTTTGAAGCCCTTTTAGTCCTGTTAAAACCTTTTCAGGGCATTTGTAGAAAGGAGAACGTTATGTTTGCTGATAGAGCCAAAGTATACGTAAGAAGCGGTAAGGGTGGAGACGGACATGTCTCATTCAGACGTGAGAAATATGTGCCCAATGGAGGCCCGGACGGCGGTGACGGCGGACACGGCGGTGACGTAATCTTTGAGGTGGATGAAGGCTTAAATACTCTGATTGATTTCAGGCACATCCGTAAGTACAAGGCCGAGGACGGTCAGGAGGGCGGTAAGAAGAATTGTCGTGGAAAAGACGGCAATGATATTATAATCAAAGTTCCCGAAGGAACCGTTATTAAGGAAGCGGAAAGCGGGCAGGTAATTACGGATATGTCGGGAGAGAATAAAAGAGTAATCTTACTGAAAGGTGGTAAGGGTGGTAATGGAAATCAGCATTACGCAACCAGTACCATGCAGGCTCCTAAATATGCCCAGCCCGGACAGCCGGCACAGGAGCTGGAGCTACTTTTGGAACTTAAGGTAATTGCAGATGTTGGCTTAGTAGGTTTCCCCAATGTAGGAAAATCCACCTTCTTATCCCGAGTAACCAATGCAAAGCCAAAGATTGCAAATTATCATTTTACTACCTTAAACCCCAATTTGGGAGTGGTGGATTTGGATGGTACGAAGGGCTTTGTAATTGCGGATATTCCCGGTTTAATTGAAGGTGCTTCCGAAGGAGTGGGGCTGGGATATGAGTTTTTGCGCCATATCGAAAGAACCAAGGTTATTATTCATATTGTAGATGCTGCCGGAACAGAAGGCAGGGATCCCATTGAAGATATTTATGCCATAAATAAGGAATTAGAGGCCTATAATCCTGATATTGCAAAGCGTCCTCAGGTAATTGCTGCCAATAAGATAGATGCTATGTATACTGATGAAGAGGGTAAGAATGCAGTGGAGGCAATTAAAGCCGAGTTTGAACCCAAGGGGATTGAGGTATATCCTATTTCTGCAGTTTCAGGAGAGGGGTTAAAGGCTCTTTTATACAAAGTAAATGAAATGCTTGAAAATATTGGAGAGGAACCCACTGTGTTTGAGCAGGAATATTTCCCCGAGCAGAAGAAAGGGTACTCTGATGAACCTTATACTGTGGAATATGATGAAGAAGAGGACGAGTATGTGGTGGAAGGACCCCGTATTGAAAAAATGCTGGGTTATACCAATCTGGAAAGTGAGAAGGGCTTTACCTTCTTCCAAAATTTCCTGAAGGATACCGGTATTTTGGATGAACTTGAGGCACTTGGTATTCAGGAAGGTGACACGGTTAGAATGTATGGACTTTCCTTTGATTATTATAAATAAATTAATAGTATTAATCAGGAACGGAAGGAGAAAATATGACCAGTAAACAAAGAGCGTATTTAATGAGTTTGGCAAGTAATCTAAATCCTGTTTTTCAGGTGGGAAAATCCAGTCTTACCCCCGAGATTACTAATGCGGTTGCAGAATGCTTTAACAATAATGAGCTGATTAAAGTTGGCGTATTAAAGAATTGTATGGATGATCCCAGAGCCATAGGAGAAGCTTTGGCAGAAAGAACCCATTCCCAATTAGTTCAGGTAATCGGGAAAAAGATTGTGCTTTACAAACCCAATAAGGATAAACCGAAGATTGAATTACCCAAATAGATAGCCTAATGTGTAAAAACTAAGTCGGATTGGTATAATAAATATGAAGAAAATCGGCATAATGGGTGGTACCTTTAACCCCATTCATATGGGACATCTTTTATTGGCACAGTGGGCAATGGATTTTCAAAAACTGGAGGAAATCTGGTTTATTCCCACAGGCTGTTCCTATATGAAGGAAAATTCGGATAATATAACAGCTTTGGAGCGTTTACAAATGACCGGGCTTGCTGTAAATAACAATCCATTTATGAAGGTTTTGGATTTGGAAGTAAAACGGGAAGGGTATACCTATACCTATGAAACCATGGAAGAGCTTCATAATAGATATCCGGAATATCATTTTTATTTTATTTTTGGTGCAGATTGTTTGTTTTCTATTGAAAAGTGGAAATTTCCGGAGCGTATTTTTGCAAATTGTAGTATCATAGCTGCTGTCCGGGAAAACTGTGATTTGTCTTTAATGAAAAATAAAATAGAAGAATTACGGGCACAATATCAGGCTGATATTGTGTTGCTTCCCTTTTTGCAATTGGAAATTTCCTCTACAATGATTCGGGAAAGGGTGGCGATGGGACAAAGTATTCGATATCTTGTTCCCGACGAGGTTATCTCATATATAGAAGAAAAAGGATTCTATGGTTATGAAAGCAAATGATTTAAAAAAAATCAGAAAAGCAATGGAAAAATGTCAGGATGCAAAGCGCTTTGAGCATACCTTGGGTGTGGCATATACAGCAGCCGCTCTTGCCATGCGTTATGACGGTGATATCAAAAATGCTCAGATAGCAGGTCTTTTACATGATTGCGCAAAATGTCTTTCGGATGAAAAGCGTTTGTCCATATGTGAAAAGCACAATATTTCCATGACGGAGATAGAGAGAAGAAATCCTTTTTTGCTACATGCAAAGGTGGGAAGCTTTCTGGCAATGGAAGAATATAAAATAAAAGACCCTGACATCATACATGCTATTTTGAATCACACTACCGGCAGACCGGGAATGAGTCTGCTGGAGAAGATTATTTTCATAGCGGATTATATTGAGCCGGGGAGAAAGCATGCTCCTAATTTAAAGGAAATAAGAAAGCTTGCCTTTGAGAACCTGGATGCTGCATTAATAAAAATCTTAAGTGATACTTTGGAGTATCTAAAAAGTACCGATGGAGAAATTGACCCTATGACAGCCAGAACCTATGAATATTATGTGGGTGGGAGTGTAGAAGATAGTGATGAAGAATAAAAGAAGGAGGTAATGGAAATGAATGATACATCACGTGAAATGGCGAGACTTGCCATTGACGCATTGGAGGATAAAAAAGCAGAAGATATTAAGGTAATTGATATCAGCGAGGTTTCTGTACTGGCAGATTATTTTATTATTGCCGGTGGAAGTAACCGCAGCCAGATTCAGGCGCTCAGTGAAAATGTGGAAGAAAAGCTGGGACGAGCAGGTTTTCCTGTTAAGCAGGTAGAAGGCTATGATACTGCCAATTGGATTTTACAGGATTTTGGAGATGTAATTGTACACATTTTTGATAAAGAGAACAGATTGCTTTATGATTTGGAGCGAATCTGGAGAGATGGAAAACAGGTGGATTTGGATACTCTGTAAAAAAGCTATGAAAAAGGGACTTGCGTATGCATAGTCCCTTTTTTCGTAGCTTTTTATAGCATATTGTGGTATTTCATTTACGCTTCCTTATCGCCTAAGCGCATATAGAAGGTTAAAAGATAAATTCCGCAGAGACCTACCAGCGAATATACAATTCTTGATAGCCAGGACATATCTCCAAAAATAAAAGCAACCAGGTCAAATTGGAAGAGACCGATAAGTCCCCAGTTAACAGCACCTATAATTGCAATGGTAAGCGCGGTACAGTCTAAATATTTCATATTATCCCTCATTTCTTTTCTTGCTTTTTGTGCAATTGATAAAAAAGTTTGGTTATATTTTTTTATACAGGAATAGCATGCCCCAATATTAAAAAATTATTATATATTTTTTTGAATTAGCATTGACAAAAAACAGTTGTAATGTATAATCCCGTCTTTGACAGTTTGATAGACAAAATAATCGCTACAAGCCTTTAAATTCAAGGTCTGTAGCGATTT
>JAGAMG010000015.1 GCA_017624835.1 Lachnospiraceae bacterium | reverse complement strand
TCTTCTTCTGTAATAAGACCACGTCTGTAGTTCTGTGCAATCTTATCAACTGTTGCCTGTGCATCGTCTAACATCTGCTGTTTCTGTGCTGGCACCGTCATATCTGAAATAGATACTGTCATCGCTGCCTTTGTAGAATATTTATAACCGGTAGCCTTGATGTAGTCCAGAACTTCTGCTGTCTTGCTTGCACCATGGATATTGATTACTTTTTCAAGGATCTGTTTTAAGCCTTTTTTACCAACGTGGAAGTCAACTTCTAACAGTAACGCATTCTCCTGATTAGAACGGTCTACAAATCCAAGATCCTGCGGAAGGATTTCATTGAAGATGAAACGTCCGAGTGTGGACTCTACCATTCCTGTTACAACTTCACCGTTGATTTCTTTTGACACACGTACTTTAATACGTGAGTGTAAGGTACATGCACCATTTTCATAAGCTAAAATCGCTTCATTAATACTCTTGAAGAACTTGCCTTCACCTACGGCACCTTCTCTTTCCTGTGTCAGATAGTAGATACCAAGGACCATATCCTGTGAAGGAACGGCTACCGGACCACCATCGGAAGGTTTCAGTAAGTTGTTTGGAGAGAGCAGTAAGAAACGGCACTCTGCCTGAGCTTCTACTGATAATGGAAGATGCACCGCCATCTGGTCACCATCGAAGTCAGCGTTGAACGCTGTACATACTAATGGATGAAGCTTGATTGCTTTACCCTCTACCAGAATCGGTTCAAATGCCTGAATACCTAATCTATGCAGTGTAGGAGCACGGTTCAGCATTACAGGATGTTCTTTGATAACCTCCTCTAATACGTCCCAAACCTGAGTATCCAGTCTCTCCACTAATTTCTTTGCATTTTTTACGTTCTGGCTGATTCCCTTTGCCACCAATTCCTTCATAACGAAGGGCTTGAACAGCTCGATTGCCATCTCCTTAGGAAGACCACACTGATAAATCTTAAGCTCAGGTCCAACTACGATAACGGAACGTCCGGAATAGTCAACACGCTTACCCAAAAGGTTCTGACGGAAACGTCCGGATTTACCTTTTAACATATCGGAAAGGGACTTCAGTGCTCTGTTACCGGGGCCGGTTACAGGACGACCACGTCTACCGTTATCAATCAGAGCATCCACTGCTTCCTGAAGCATACGTTTCTCATTACGAACGATAATGTCAGGAGCACCCAGCTCTAACAGTCTCTTCAAACGATTATTTCTATTGATAATTCTTCTGTATAAGTCATTCAAATCGGAGGTTGCGAAACGTCCGCCATCCAACTGTACCATGGGACGCAAATCAGGAGGAATAACCGGAATGGTATCCATAATCATCCACTCAGGCAGATTTCCTGAACCACGGAAAGCTTCTACCACTTCCAATCTCTTGATAATACGGGCACGCTTCTGACCGGAGGATTCCTTTAAGCCGCTTTTAAGCTCTACGGCATCCTTTTCCAAATCAATTGCCTGCAGCAATTCTTTAATTGCCTCAGCACCCATACCTACACGGAATTTATTTCCCCAGGTTTCTCTTGCATCCTGATATTCCTTCTCGGACAATACCTGCTTATACTCTAAATTGGTCTCGCCTGCATCCAACACAATATAGGAAGCAAAATACAGAACCTTCTCCAAAATTCTGGGAGATAAATCCAATATTAAGCCCATACGGCTGGGGATACCCTTAAAGTACCAGATATGGGAAACAGGAGCAGCAAGCTCAATGTGTCCCATACGCTCTCTACGAACACTTGCCTTGGTAACTTCTACTCCACAACGATCGCAGACAACGCCTTTATATCTAATCTTTTTATATTTACCACAATGGCATTCCCAGTCCTTGCTGGGTCCGAAAATCTTCTCACAGAACAAACCGTCTCTTTCAGGCTTTAAGGTTCTGTAATTGATTGTCTCCGGCTTCAATACCTCTCCATGGGACCAATCACGGATTTTATCCGGTGAAGCTAATCCAATTTTGATGGCATCGAATGTCATAGGCTGGTAGGTTGTTTCATTTTTTGTTTCAGACATTAATGGCACTCCCTTCTATTTTCCTAAAACTCTTCGTCCTCGCCGTCAAAGCTATCATCTTCAAATGCAACGTCGTCAAAATCGTCCTCTGCACTTACCAATTCGCCGCTTTCTGCGTCGAATTCCTGGGTCTGATAGCCCATCTCACCTAAGGAATTATTACTATAATCATCGTCGTACTTACGGTCACCTTCCATCTCGTAACGATAATCTGTATCGCCGTAGTCAATGGTTTCCATAATTTCAACTTCGGTCTGATCCTCACGAAGAACTCTTACATCCAGACCAAGTGCCTGTAATTCTTTCAAAAGTACCTTAAAGGACTCAGGAATTCCGGGCTCAGGGATATTATCACCCTTGATAATTGCTTCGTAGGTCTTTACACGTCCCACAACGTCATCGGACTTCACAGTCAGAATTTCCTGAAGGGTATAGGATGCACCATATGCCTCCAAAGCCCAAACTTCCATTTCTCCGAAACGCTGTCCACCGAACTGTGCTTTACCACCCAGAGGCTGCTGGGTTACTAAGGAGTACGGTCCGGTTGCACGTGCATGAATCTTATCATCAACCAAGTGATGCAGCTTCAGGTAATGCATGTGTCCAATGGTTACAGGGCCATCGAAATACTCACCGGTTCTACCATCGCGGAGACGAACCTTTCCGTCTCTGGAAATGGGAACGCCCTTCCAAAGCTTTCTATGGTCACGATTCTCTTGCAGATATTCCATAACCTCGGGAAGTAATTCTGCCTCGTGCTTGCTTGCAAAGGTAGGAGCGGATGCATCATATTCCTTCCCTTCTCTCTCTGCAATTGCCTTAGCTTCTTCTGCATCAAAGGGCAGATTTACATAATCGTTAGCCAAATCCAGGGTATCCATGATATCCTTCTCGTTTGCACCGTCAAATACGGGGGTTGCAACGTTAAAGCCAAGAGCCTTTGCTGCCAGGGAGAGGTGAATCTCCAACACCTGTCCAATGTTCATACGGGAAGGTACACCCAAAGGATTCAATACGATATCAAGAGGACGTCCGTTAGGCAGATAAGGCATATCTTCTACAGGTAATACGCGGGAAACAACACCCTTGTTACCGTGACGACCAGCCATCTTGTCACCTACGGAAATCTTTCTCTTCTGTGCAATATAAATACGAACTGCCTGGTTTACACCGGGAGATAATTCATCACTGTTTTCACGGGTAAATACCTTTGCATCCACAACGATACCATACTCACCGTGAGGCACTCTAAGGGAAGTATCTCTTACCTCTCTTGCCTTTTCACCAAAGATTGCTCGAAGCAGTCTCTCTTCTGCAGTCAACTCAGTTTCTCCCTTAGGAGTTACCTTACCAACCAGAATATCACCGGCACGGACCTCAGCACCGATACGAATGATACCTCTGTCATCCAAATCCTTCAGTGCATCATCACCAACACCGGGAACGTCACGGGTAATTTCCTCAGGCCCCAGCTTGGTATCACGTGCTTCTGCCTCATATTCCTCAATATGAACGGAGGTATATACATCCTCCTGAACCAATCTTTCACTTAAAAGAACCGCATCCTCGTAGTTGTAGCCTTCCCAAGTCATGAAACCGATCAGAGGGTTCTTACCAAGAGCAAGCTCACCTTGAGAGGTGGAAGGACCGTCTGCGATTACCTGCCCCTGTGCCACATGGTCACCCTTAAATACGATGGGCTTCTGGTTATAGCAGTTGGACTGGTTACTTCTGGAGAACTTGGTTAAACGATACTCAATCTTTTCTCCGTCATCACAGGTCATTCTAATCAAATTAGAGGATACATAATCAATGGTACCTGCTTTTCTTGCCACTACACAGACACCGGAGTCAACAGCTGCCTTAGGCTCCATACCGGTACCTACAGCAGGTGCTTCTGTAGTCAAAAGAGGAACTGCCTGACGCTGCATGTTGGATCCCATCAGCGCACGGTTCGCATCGTCATTCTCCAGGAAAGGAATCAATGCGGTAGCCACAGAGAATACCATCTTAGGAGATACGTCCATGTAGTCAAACATGGTCTTAGGATATTCCTGAGTTTCTTCACGGTAACGACCGGATACGGAGTTACGAACAAAGTAGCCGTTCTCATCCAATGCCTCGTTTGCCTGTGCCACATGGTAATTATCCTCTTCGTCAGCAGTCATGTAAATTACTTCCTCTGTTACACGAGGATTCGCAGGGTCTGCCTTATCAATCTTACGATAGGGAGCCTCAACAAAACCATATTCATTAATTCTTGCATAGCTTGCAAGGGAGTTAATCAAACCGATGTTAGGACCTTCGGGAGTCTCGATAGGACACATTCTTCCGTAATGGGAATAGTGTACATCTCGAACCTCGAAACCGGCACGGTCTCTGGACAAACCACCGGGACCAAGTGCGGATAAACGTCTCTTGTGAGTCAACTCACCCAGAGGGTTATTCTGATCCATGAACTGGGACAGCTGGGAGGAACCAAAGAATTCCTTCACCGCTGCGGTTACAGGTTTAATATTAATCAGGGACTGAGGAGAAATATCCTCAGCATCATGTGTGGTCATACGTTCACGAACCACTCTCTCCATTCTGGAAAGACCGATACGGTACTGATTCTGTAAAAGCTCACCAACCGCACGGATACGTCTGTTACCCAAGTGGTCGATATCGTCATCATTACCCAAACCATATTCCAAATGCATATTATAGTTAATGGAAGCAATAATATCTTCCTTGGTAATGTGCTTAGGAACTAATTCATGTACATTTTTCTTGATTGCTTCTGCAAGAGCCTCTGCATCCTCGCCAAACTCATCAATAATCTGAGCAAGAACAGGATAATAAACAAGCTCAGTGATACCTAATTCTCTGGGATTGCAATCAACAAAGCTGGTAATATCTACCATCATATTGGAAAGAACCTTTACATTTCTTTCCTCTGTCTGAATATATACAAAAGGAACTGCCGCATTCTGAATGGTATCTGCCAGTTCTGCGGTAACCTTGTCTCCTGCGGATGCAAGCACTTCACCGGTGGAAGGATCCACTACATCTGCTGCCAGAATCTGATGTCTGATTCTGTTTTTCAGAGCTAATTTCTTATTGAATTTATATCTTCCGACTTTAGCCAAATCATATCTACGGGGGTCAAAGAACATAGCATTGATTAAGCTCTCTGCGCTTTCAACGCTTAAAGGCTCACCAGGACGGATTTTTTTGTATAACTCTAACAGACCCTCCTGATAATTCTCAGCAGTGTCCTTTGCAAAGCTCGCTTCAATCTTGGGTTCATCACCAAAGACCTCACGAATCTCGTCATTTGTACCGATGCCAAGTGCACGAATCAGTACAGTAATGGGAACCTTACGTGTTCTATCTACACGAACATAGAAAACATCATTGGAATCTGTCTCATACTCCAACCAAGCACCACGGTTAGGAATTACAGTACAAGAGAACAGTCTCTTACCAATTTTATCATGGCCGATTGCATAATAAATACCAGGAGAACGAACAAGCTGGCTTACAATTACACGTTCTGCACCGTTGATAACGAATGTACCAGTCTCAGTCATAAGAGGAAGGTCGCCCATGAAGATTTCATGTTCACTGATTTCTTCTTTTTCCTTGTTATAAAGACGTACCTTAACCTTTAAAGGAGCTGCAAATGTTGCATCTCTCTCCTTACATTCTTCAATAGAATATTTCACATCGTTTTTGCACAGCTCAAAGTCTACAAATTCAAGACTTAAGGAACCGCTGTAATCAGCGATAGGAGAGATATCGTCGAAGACTTCCTTCAAGCCTTCGTCTAAAAACCACTGATAGGAGTCCTTCTGAACTTCAATCAGGTTGGGCATCTCTAAAACCTCTTTTTGTCTTGAATAACTCATACGCATAACCTTGGTACCGGCAATCGGACGTATTCTGTTCTTTTCCATTGACATTTCACCCCGTTCTTTCAGATTTAAAGCCTATTTCTTAAATCACAACTTTTTTGCATGAAAAATAAGCATAGCACCGCACAATAGTGCACTATCCATAATAGCACAATATGAAAAGGGGGTCAAGGAAAAAATTTCTTTTTCCTCGGAAAATTTTTGAAACTTTTAAGAAAGTTAGAGTAATTGAGAAAAAAGGGAAAATATCCACGCCGGGGAGCATCCCATAGTTCTCATTCGGACACGCTCTCGCTCGGATAAAAATCGCAGCGGACACTAAGCTCGAAGACGAATTTATTCGTCTTGACCTCGCTAAGTGCCGGCGTTTTTATACGGTCCTCATAAAAACTATGGGATACTCTCCGGCTGTGTACTGACTTACATTGTAAAAGGAACCACGCACGCATGTACATGGTTCCTTGGCTTAAACTTGATATACCAATTCGGCAAAAATTACTTAAGGTTAACCTTAGCGCCAACTTCTTCAAGTTTCTTCTTGATTTCTTCTGCTTCTTCCTTAGAAGCTGCCTCTTTCAGAACCTTAGGAGCGCCATCTACAACGTCCTTAGCTTCCTTCAGACCAAGACCGGTTACTTCACGAACAACCTTGATAACCTTAACCTTCTCTGCACCAACCTCTGCCAACTCAACGTCGAACTCGGTCTTCTCTTCTGCTGCTTCAGCAGGACCTGCTGCTGCAACTACAACGCCTGCTGCTGCGGATACACCGAACTCTTCTTCGCAAGCTTTTACAAGATCATTTAATTCTAATACGGTTAACTCTTTGATAGCATCAATAAGTTCCTGAGCTGTTAATTTAGCCATTTTAATTTCCTCCATTTTTTCATTTCATTTTAATTGTCGTTTGTTTTGTTAATAATTGTAGAATCGCTTACGCTTCTTCTACTGCGGGTGCCTCACATGCGGAAGCGCCACCTTTTTCTGCCAACTGATTCATGACACGAGCGAAGTTGGTAATAGGACTCTGTAAGCTTCCAAGCAGCTTGGAAATAAGTACGTCTCTGGAAGGGATGCTTGCGATAGCTTCCATTCCCTTAGCATCGTATACAGTACCTTCTACCACACCAGCCTTAATCTCAAGAGCCTTTGCATTCTTAGCAAACTCAGCTAATACTCTTGCAGGAGCAGTTGCATCCTCGGTAGAGTAAGCCATAGCGCTGGGTCCCTCTAAGTAGGGAGCAAGGCCTTCGAAATCAGTACCCTTGAACGCGAAGTTCATCATGGTGTTCTTGTAAACCTTGTAAGTAACTCCAGCTTCACGCAGAGCCTTACGAAGCTGAGTATCCTGCTCTACAGTAAGTCCACGGTAATCAACCAATACAACGGACTGTGCATCTTTAATGCCAGCAGAAATTTCCTCAACGATGGGCTGTTTCAATTCAATCTTTGCCATTTCTTTTACCTCCTTATAGATTTTGTGCCGATAAGGATATCACATAAAAAAAATCCCTCTGAAGACCCAGAGAGACACCAAAATTCAATGTGTAATCTTCTCCTCGGTAGGATTTACGCTTTTGTCTTAACATAAGCACCTACTGTCTTCGGCTAAGTTGCTCTTGCAACATTGCATATAATAGCATAAGGAGTTGAACCTTGTCAACCCCTTATCACACTTATTTTTCCATTTGTTTTATTTTTCTTTATTCTTCTTTTTCTTATAAAATACACTGCTACAAGAGAGAGAATAGTCAGCACGGATATCACGTTAGAAAAGGTCTGCACCAGCGTTCCGTTGTACCTTATTTCTATAGTACCTGCAAAACCTTCCGGAACTTCCACACGTGTAAGTCCCTCCGGGGACCGAGTAACTTCCAGCTTTGTTTGCCCGCCATCTGCACTGCCAAGTTCTGCCACATACCCCTTATAATAAATTAAAGGTAACACATATTCTGCCTGTATTCTATCTTCCTTTGAGAAGGAATAGGTATTATATCCCACCTGCATAAAGGGAATTTCCGTATGGGAACAGAGCACATCGTTTCTCGCCTCTCCATACCTTACTTCATCCGGCACTCCTACAGGAAGCCACTCTCCTTTTCCCACATAATAAGTATACTCTGCCAAGGTTTCTTCTCCCACGGGTTTTCTGGGATCATTTGCAGTATCACATACCACCAGATTCTGCCATGTGCCAAAACCAATGGTAATAATGGCGATATAAACAACTGCTTTCTTCTGATTGTATTCACACTTTTCTGCAAAATACATCATCAAGCCCACAACCAAAAAGCACAAACCATAGGGATGCAACCGGAAGGTAAATTGTAATATATTTAAAAAGGTATCATTAAATATTTCCCAGGGTACAATATCTGTAGAAGAAATAAAAATTAAAATTCCTCCAAATAAAAAGAAATCAGTCCATCTTCTCCCCGGTTTTCCAAATATCATTCTACATCCCAAAAGGATTAATATAGGAATTCCGATTCCCACATGGGAAATATTTTCAAAGGTTCCCACCGGATTAAAAAATTGGGAAAAAGGCTGTGTATAATCACCTATTTTTGCCCAAGGCTCCATATAGCCGAATTCTCCGCTAAGCATCTGCTCCAGCATGGGGAAAATATAATAAGAAACCGCAAGCACGGACAGCACTGCCGTTCCCAGTAAGGACAAAAGTTTATCCTTTTGTAACATATTTTTTCTGCCGGTTGGCGTAAGCAATGCACACAGGAATGCAATACAGATAATTACCAGACCAATCACCGTCATAATCGTATGGGATAATACCATTCCCACAAAAGCGATGCCTATTAAACAAACCCTTTTTCCTTCACATTCTATAAAATCATAGATACCCGCCACCAACACAGGCAGGAAAATGCAGGCCGTATACTGACTAATTCCTGCACGTTGAATAATATCCGCAATATAAAATTGGGACAGGGTCAATAAAAGAGTTCCTGCCACTGCATAATTTCTATTTTGAATGATATAGCGAAAAGAAAAATAAGTAGTGGTGGCACTCAAAGCAGCCAATATCAACACATAAAGCTTCCAAGATACCACCGGGGAAAAACCCATGATTCGGAATATTGCCGGCGGAATCAAAAAGATATCCGGGTAAAACAGGGAACTGCCGTAGCCATACCCACCAAAATAAATAGAATTTACCCGAGCCGGATATTCCCACGCCAACAGCGCATCCTTAACCGATTCTATGCGCAGCATATGATAAACCAAATCTTCAATGTATCCGCCCAGTCCCCACTTAAGATTAGTAAAGTTAGTAGTAAGCACTACTGTCAAAACCACCAGCAGATATACAATACATTCCTTTTTGTTCAGCTTTTTTATCATAGTCCTTCTCCCAAGCTTCTATATAAATGCCTTGCAGCTGTCATTCCTTATATACTCCATTAAACCAGAAAAGAAAGCAGTTGTCCATTCCACAACCACTTTCTTTTTCATTTAAAACACGAGATATTTCAGATTAGTACTTAGCAACGCTAACCTTTACACCAGGTCCCATAGTACTGGTCAAGGTAATGCTTCTTAAATACTGACCCTTTAATGCGCTTGGCTTAGCCTTTACAATAGCATCCATAAGTGCATTGAAGTTCTCCTGAAGAGCTTCCTCAGTGAAAGAAGCCTTTCCTACAGGAACATGCACGATATTGGTCTTGTCAAGTCTGTACTCAATCTTACCAGCCTTGATATCAGCAATAGCCTTGGTAACATCCATGGTTACGGTACCAGCCTTAGGGTTAGGCATTAAGCCCTTAGGTCCCAAAACTTTACCCAGACGACCAACAACACCCATCATATCAGGGGTAGCTACTACTACATCAAAATCAAGCCAGCCTTCGTTCTGAATCTTAGGAATAAGCTCCTCGCCGCCTACATAATCTGCACCGGCAGCCTCAGCCTCGTTTAACTTATCGCCCTTTGCGAATACAAGAACTTTAACATTCTTACCGGTTCCGTTAGGCAGAACTACTGCACCACGAATCTGCTGTTCAGCGTGACGTCCGTCACAACCGGTTCTGATGTGTACTTCAATAGTCTCATCGAATTTTGCAACTGCAGTCTTCTTAACCAGAGAAATTGCTTCTGCAGGCTCGTAGAATGTTGCACGGTCTACAAGCTTAGCAACCTCGGCATATTTCTTACCATGTTTCATTATTTTACCTCCTAGGTTCCAGCGACAACACACAGGTTGTCTCCCAATTCTGTTTATAAATGTCCTGAAGAATCGCTTGCGATTCTTCGAGGCGAAACTATAGTATTTCTTAGACATCGTACTTTAATGTCTTAGAAATTCTTTTCGCCTTTTAGTCTTCTACAACAATACCCATACTACGTGCAGTACCAGCAATCATGCTCATAGCTGCTTCCAAACTTGCTGCATTCAAATCAGGCATCTTCATTTCAGCGATTTCCTGAACCTTTGCCTTAGAAATAGTAGCAACCTTGGTCTTATTAGGAACGCCTGAACCAGACTTAATGTTGCAAGCCTTCTTTAACAGTACTGCTGCAGGAGGAGTCTTTGTAATGAAACTAAAGCTTCTGTCTGCATATACAGTAATAACTACGGGGATGATAACGTCACCCTTGTCTGCTGTTCTTGCGTTGAACTGCTTTGTAAATTCAACGATGTTTACACCATGCTGTCCAAGTGCAGGACCAACCGGTGGAGCCGGTGTTGCTTTGCCGGCAGGAATCTGTAATTTGATATAACCTGTTACTTTCTTTGCCATTGTGGCACCTCCTATAATGTGGTAAATCGGCGCAGGTATGTCGGTTGCCATAGGTATCCGCTCCTGCTCCCACTGGGAATGTCCTTGACATTCCTTTTCTTGTTGCCCGGGCATACGCCCAATTTTGTGCCTTTCCCTCACAGAGTCCGGCACACTATATTTTTACCACGCCTGCATACGCATACGGGAAAAATATCTTAATTATAACTTTCTTACTTCTGCGAAGCTGATTTCAACGGGTGTTTCTCTACCGAACATCTCTACATTAATAGTAGCTGTCTGCTTGTTGTAGTCCAGCTTCTGAACCACACCAACGGTATCCTTCCAAACACCTGCAACCACTGCAATACTGTCTCCTTCCACAAAGTCAATGGAGACATTCTCAGTTTTGATACCCAGGGGTTTCATTTCAGCCTCTGTCAGGGGAACGGGTTTGCTTCCCGGTCCAACGAATCCGGTCACACCACGGGTATTACGAACAACATACCAGGTGTCATCATTCATTTCCATATTCAGAAGAACATAACCGGGGAACATCTTCTTAGGAACGGTCTTCTTTGCACCATTCTTAATCTCTACAACATCCTGCATGGGGACTCTGACTTCCAGAATCTGTTCTGCCAGATGCTTGTTGTTCTCAATGGTCTTCTCAATATTGGCTTTGACCTTATTTTCATATCCTGAATAGGTATGCACTACATACCACTTTGCCTCTGCCATACAATCTCCCTCGCTCTATAATGATGTTAAGAAATTCACGCCGTACTGAATCACATAATCCAATACCGCAATCAGAACTCCTACTACAACTGATATTGCTACAACCACAACGGATTGCTTTACTGTAGATTGTCTGTCGGGCCATGAAATTTTTTTAAATTCGCTCTTCACGCCCTTAAAGAAGCTGGGACGTGCTTTCTTTTCTGCGGAATCTCCCATTTTTGACCTCCAAAAATTTTGACCTGCATCATTAAACAGTTATTATTTTGTCTCTTTGTGCATGGTGTGAGTCTTGCAGAATCTACAATATTTCTTGGTTTCCATTCTATCAGGATGAGTCTTCTTATCCTTGGTAGTATTGTAGTTACGCTGTTTGCACTCGGTACATGCTAATGTAATTCTTGTACGCATTTGTCTACCTCCACGTGTTTTCTTTTTGCTAATTTTGAGCATAAAAAAAAGACCTAAATCTTATCTCGCCTGCTAACTATACCACAAAGTAGTATATACGTCAACATTTTTTTACGACAAAGCCTTGTTTCTTCCTATTAAATGTGGTACTCTTTACATATAAGATTGGATTGTTATGTTCTAAAATGGATTTTAGAGCATTTATAATTTTAGCACATGTGTCACAACATTGCAATTTTTGCTATGTGTTTCAAGGACGAAAGGAGGCGTGACAATGGGAGCAATTCTTACCAATGTTTATAACACATATCTGACAACCTATGCCCCCAAAGGGTTAACACGCTATGACACTCACAAAAAAAGTGAACTTCGCAATATCTATGATTCCATTATTAAATTAAATAAGGAATCTCCCTGGTATCTTCCCACCACCAGCAAGGAAACCCAACGTTATGCGGTGGAATTAAAGGAAAATGCCCGGGATTTACATAATACCATCGCACATCTGGGTGGATTGGAAGAGGAAGGTCTTTTTAGTAAAAAAAGTGCTTATTCCTCTGATGAGGAAATCGCCACTGCTACTTATATTGGTACCAAAGCTCCCGGCGATGCAGACCCTTCTTTTCAGTTAGAAGTAAAATCCCTTGCCACTCCTCAGGAAAATATGGGATTATTTTTAAATGATGATTCCATTTCCTTAGAGCCCGGTAATTATTCCTTCGATGTGGCAATCAATGATATGAATTATGAATTCCAATTTGCCATTAGCGAGGGCGAAACAAACAGGGATGTGCAGCATCGTCTGGCTCGACTGATTAACAATGCCGACATTCGTATAAAGGCATCCGTTATCGAAGACAATTCCCTGTCCGCTTTACGTTTGACTTCTGAAGCAACCGGACTTCCCCATGGCAAGTCCCAGATTTTCAAGGTCAGTGACACACGCACCAGTAAGCAAAGCGGAACAGTAGATTACTTCGGATTGGACTATGTCAGCCACAAGCCTACCAACGCCCAATTTCTGATTAATGGCGAAAATCGTTCTTCTGCTTCCAACCACTTTACAGTGGGTAAGCTTTTTGAAGTGGAATTAAAAAATATCAGCCCGGAAGGTTCCAATACCCAGATTGGTTTGAAAACAGATATGGATTCCCTGACGGACAATGTGATTCAATTGGTTAACGGCTATAATGATTTTGTCAAGGCAGCTTCCACCTATCTGGATTCCCAATACAGAAGTAAGCAGCTGATTCGAGAATTCAAGGGCATTGCATCCCATTATCGTAATTCCTTTGAATCCATGGGCGTAAATATGACCGAAGACGGTACCATGACAATTGATAAGGATTTATTGCAGAAAACCACTGCTGAATCTACTGATATCAAGGAAACCTTCCATTACCTGAAATCTTTTTCTTCCTCACTTTTACAAAAAAGTAATCAGGTTTCCTTAAACCCCATGGACTATGTTGACAAAAAAATTGTGGCTTATAAGAATCCCGGTCATAATTTTGCAAGTCCCTATACCACCAGCGCATACAGCGGAATGATGTTTAACAGCTATTGTTAACCATATTCTATATGGAAGGAGGCACTATGACGAATATCAGCAATGTAACCTCAAATAACAGTTTTTCCGGCGTCTCACAGCTTAACTTTTCATTAAATGATAGCAAGACTCAAAAACTTGAGACGCAGATTACAAACGCCAAACAGGATTTAAGTCACCTTTCTTCCGAATCTCAGGTGTCAGCCGAAGAAAAGGCAAAAAAGCGTCAGGAAATCCAAAGAGAAATCGACGAGTTAAACCGCAAGCTAAAGCTCCTACGCGAGCAAAAAAAGGCTGAAGCTAAGGAAGAAGCCAAAAAGCAGGAAGAAAAAAAGATTATTCGAGAGGAAATGTTTGAAGAAAACAATTCCCAGGAAAAGGTAAAAGATAAAAATTTCCAACAGCCGGAGGAAAAATTAGAAGATATTGAACTTCCTGTAGGCGATATGCAAAAGCTTTACGCCACTCAGAACTCCATACAGCAATCCTCTATTATTGAAAATGCCGAGCAGGAAAAAGAGGGAAAAACAAATGTATTGAAATCCGAAATCAAGTTAGACACCTTGCATGGCACGAATCCTGAGAGCAAAAAAGAAGAGCTTTCAGAAATGCAGGAAGAGGATCCTTACAAAATTGAAGAAATCATTCAGCCTCCGGTTATGAATGACATTGGTCTGAATGAAAATGCAAAAATAATTATTAAAGAGTAAAATTTTAGGGCAGAACCATTTGAGAGTTCTGCCCTTTTATCTATCTTATTTTTATATTTCTTCCACCTCTTACAGCGGTATATTTCCGTGCTTTTTCTGAGGTGCATCCACTTTCTTGGTTTTCAATGCTTTTAAGGCTTTCAAAATCTTTTCACGAGTATCCTCGGGTTTGATTACCTCATTTACATAGCCTCTTGCTGCTGCCACATAAGGATTCAGGAAACGATCCTCGTATTCCTTCTTGCACTGGGCGCGCATTGCCTCCGGGTCGGATGCAGCCTTTATTTTACGCTTAAAGGCAATATTAACGGCTCCGTCAGCACCCATAACCGCGATTTCCGCGATGGGCCATGCAAATACCATATCCGCTCCCATCTCCTTGGAGTTCATGGCAATATAAGCTCCGCCATAAGCCTTTCTCATAATCAAAGTAATCTTGGGCACAGTCGCCTCTGAATAAGCATACAATACCTTGGCACCATGACGAATAATACCGCTATGCTCCTGAGCTGTACCGGGAAGGAATGCAGGTACATCCACCAGAGTTACCAACGGAAGATTAAAGCAATCACAGAATCGGATAAATCTTGCCATCTTGTCAGATGCATGATAATCCAAAGAACCTGCCATGTGGTTGGGCTGATTGGCTACAATACCCACACTTTCGCCGTTCATTCTGGCAAAGCCTACCACTACATTGGGAGCAAATTCCTTTTGTACCTCAAAGAAGCTGCTTTCGTCCACAATACATTCCACAACTTTTTTTACATCATAAGCCACACGGGAATTTTCCGGTACCAGCTTACAAAGCTTACTACAAGGATTCTCATCCTTTTGAATTAATGCATTCTTACGGAAGGGAAGCTTGTTTATCATTTTATTTACAGAGAAAAGCAGGGATTCCTTTTCTGCAACCGGCATAATAACAGGTGCCTTACCTTCAAAGCTGCTGGGCAGATAAGCAAGTAATTTTCTAACTCCCATCAGACACTCTGCTTCCGAATCATAGGTAAAGTGGGATACACCACTTTTCTTTGCATGTACATCAGCTCCGCCTAATTCCTCTACACTTACCTCTTCGTTGATAACGGTCTTTACTACGTTGGGACCGGTAATAAACATCTTAGAGATATCCTTTACCATAAAGATAAAGTCACAAATTGCAGGCGCATAGCAGGCACCACCGGAACAGGGTCCTAAGATAACCGCAATCTGGGGAATCATACCGGATGCCTTGGTATGTCTCAAAAACATGCCACTGTAACCGCTTAAGGAAGAAATACCCTCCTCAATTCTGGCACCGCCACTGTCATTGATACAGATAAAAGGTGCTCGCATGGACATTGCCATATCCTGAAGCTTCTGAATTTTATAGGAATGATATTCACCCAAGGTTCCGCCAATAACGGTAAAATCCTCGCTGGCAACAAATACCAGTCTGCCGTCAACCTCTCCGTATCCGGTTACAACACCATCACCTGCCACACGGCGCTTATCCAAATCAAAATCATCGATTCTGGATTCTACCAGACCATCCACCTCTACAAAGGTTCCCTTGTCCAGCAAAATATCAATGCGCTCTCTGGCAGTAAGCTTCCCCTGCTCGTGCTGCTTATCAATCTTTAACTGTCCGCCGCCCATTAATGCTTTGCTTTGTCTTTCGTCTAAGTCCTTTAATGCCTCTTCCCAAGTCATAGCTTTATACTCCTATATTTCTTTCTACTTTCACTTGACTATGTAACATATTGTTTGCGTCTGTCTTTGTTTGTCTTATGCTATCTTCTCTTGTTGCTTTTTGTTTGAATATCAATTGTTTTGATATTCAAACCTTTTTTATAATAACAGCTATACACAAAAAAGGCAAGTAGATTTTTTCTACTCGCCTCATGTTTTATATCTTTTTAATAATTTGTCTCAGAAACACCCTCCTGCTTTACTATCCGGAAATCTCACTTTCCACCATATCAAGGGCTGCTTCAATCACCTTATCCATATCATAATACTTATACTGTCCCAGACGTCCGCCAAAGAGCACATTCTTTTCTGCTGCTGCCAGCTCCTGATACTTGGCAAACAAAGTATTATTACGCTCATCATTGATGGGATAATAGGGTTCATCACCCTTTTTCCAATCAGCAGGATACTCTCTGGTAATTACGGTACCTTCACCGGCTCCAAACTCAAAATGCTTATGCTCAATAATACGGGTATAGGGCACTTCTCGCTCTGTATAGTTTACCACGGCATTCCCCTGATAATTGTCACAATCGGATAAAGTTTCTTCTTCAAACCGCAGGGAACGATACTGCAATTCACCTAATCGATAGTCAAAATACTCATCAATCATACCGGTGTATAACACCTTCTCAAAGATGTCCGGCTCTGCCTTTGCCGCGTTTGCAGTAAGGAAATCCCGGTAACTGATTCCTAATTGCACCGGCGTAGCTTCCAACAGCTTTTCTACAATCTGAGTATACCCACCTATGGGAATTCCCTGATATCTGTCGGTAAAATAATTGTTATCATAGGTAAAACGCACCGGTAATCTCTTGATAATAAAGGCAGGAAGCTCCTTACAGTCTCTTCCCCACTGTTTTTCCGTATAGCCCTTAACCAGCTTTTCATAGACATCCCTGCCTACTAAGGATAATGCCTGCTCTTCCAAATTTTGCGGCTCTGCGATGGCACTTTCCGCCCGCTGCTTCTCAATCATTTCCTGTGCCTGTTTTGGTGTACGAATGCCCCACATTTTACTGAAGGTATTCATATTAAAGGGAAGATTGTAAAGCTCCTCCTTATAAACGGCCACCGGGGAATTGATATAATGATTAAATTCTGCAAATTGATTGATATAGTCCCAAATACGCCGATTGGAGGTATGGAAAATATGGGCACCGTATTTGTGTACCTGTATTCCTCCCTGCTCCTTTGTATAAATATTACCGGCTATATGTTCTCTTTTATCAATACAAAAGCATTTCTTTCCTGCAAGCTTCATCTCATGGGCAAACACCGCACCAAAGAGTCCTGTGCCCACGATTAAGTAATCATATTTCATGGTTTGTTACTGTCCTTATTGCTTTTCTTACTTGTCCTTTTTTATTTCTATTTGCTTTTCTTACCTTTTGCCTTATACTTATCAATCTGTACAAAATCATCCATAAGCTCCAGAATCTTATCACGACCGCTCTGATTTAACTTTACATAATACTGCATTACGCGATTTTCCAAAAGCTGTGCACCAAGAGAAGTATCTCTCTCCAGGGAGGAAAAATCTACAGGGTTCAGGCTTAATTTATCACACATTTTAATTACGGTACCATATGCCATTCCTTCAATTCCACGCTCCAATGCAGTTACAAGAGTACTGTAAGGAATCCCCATTTCTAATGCAAACTGACGTACACTGCGATACTGTCTCAGAATTTCTTTCTTTAAAATTTCTGCTTTTGTCATATTTCATCCTCCATCTAATTTATTGTAATTCCTAAATAATCCAACTTTATAAGCTAAGTTGAGATTATCATGTCACTACATACAATATACGATTTTTCGTCTGTTTTTGCAAGGCTTATTCTAAAATTTAAGAATCTTACCGGAAAATTTTATGGTATTTTAATATTTGGTAACTATTCAAAGTCACGCGATTTATACGACTATTCCGCCTTCTGTTGGGGCATACTGCATATTCCGCTTGAACGGAACAGCAAGTCCGCGATAGCGGGAAGGCTGTCCGCTCCAAACGGGAAGCTTTACTAATTAACCTGGATTACGCATGTTCTTTCCATTCAATTCAAGGCGGAACGCCTTGTGAATGATACGG
>JAGAMG010000002.1 GCA_017624835.1 Lachnospiraceae bacterium | reverse complement strand
TGTACCTCGACAACTGCCACAGTCTCATCCGATGCAATGTATGCCGGAAAGGTTTTTCCGTTATACACTTCCTGCATTTCAAAGCCATGCTCTACAAAGACTCCATAGGGCAGGACTTCTACCCGGCTCTCCTTTAAGGTTTTTTCCGCAAACTCAATAAAGTTGGTCTGCGCTTTTTCTTCTTCTGATATTCCCAAGAATTCATCCAAGTAAAGACGTTCCCCGACCTGTCTGGCATCTGTAAAATCTGTAAGCAGAGAGAGTCCTTTCATACTGAATGTCAGATTAATTAAATCCTGCATGGTTCCTACACCGTAATCATTGGCATACGCTGACAAAACTTTTCTTTCATACTCTGTCAGACTATCCATCCTCTTGGCAAAGAAGTTTACCTCATCCATGTTTACGGTCTGTCCTTCCAGCAAGTGTAGAGGATTATCTTTCTCTGACACTTCCACAAGCCTGCACATGGGTACCGTCTCTTCAATACCTATCCGCCTCATCTGGAAATTCAATTCCGCATCTGACAAAGGCAGCTCGATACTTTTTCGTCCTCCGCTCAACACCTTAATCCGCATTCCACACCTCCTGCTTCACAATTTCCACGCCGCACTTCTCGATGACAAAAGCATTCACAATGAGTCTCAGTATCTCATCGGGTATCAGGTCCCGGTCTGTCAGCTCCGACAATCGGATATGCTTGGTTCCGTTATAAACATCCTTAGCTGCATGGAATAATATATACTGTTCCAGCGTCACACCTCCAAGCCTTACCCTGTCAAAGTAAATCCCGATATCCAACACATTTTTGCATACCTTATCCCAGAGTTCTTCATCCGCAGACAAAAGAAATACAGCGGCAGCATAGTTTGGTGTGTGCTGTAATGTTTTTGACCTCTTTCCCATAAGCAAGGAATAAAAATCATTTCTGTGTTTCATACTTCGGAAAATCAGTTCCTTATCCACTTCTGCAAAAATTACCTCCACTCTTTTTTTCAGATGTTCCAACTGCATCCGGCTAATAACACAGTCCACGATTTCAGAATAGTTACCGCGGCTTTTCCAGTCCATTTCCTCAATGATACAGATGCCATATCCTCTCGGTCTGTACCCCGGCGGTTGCTGCATCTGCCTTTCCAGTATCCGAAGTCCCGGACTTAAACAAAATAATTTTGACATTTCTACCTCCACAAAAAACAACGGATGACACTCGCATGTCATCCTTATGTTCAAAATAAGGCGGCACCTATTTCATTTCTAAAATAAGCACCGCCTTGCATTCCTACCCATATTCATTTTTAACTTTGCTTACCACTCCCTCCTTCGTTTTTTCTCCAAATCACTCCCAAAACCACTTTTTTACCCATACACGCCCTTGGCGAGTATTATGCATCTTTAAAAATGGGCAAAAAAATCGGGCAAAAACTAGCCATTTTCTGGTCTAATTTTTGCCCTCAAACCACAACATCTTGTGGTCAAACCCTACTTTTTCTTCTCTTTTCCACAATACTGCATCATTATTACACACTCTGTATGCACGGTCATCCCGAACTGGTCCACTCCTCTAACTCTCTTCACCTCATATCCCCCATCACACAGTACCTTCAAATCCCGTGCCAGGGTAGCGGAATCGCAGCTCACATATACAATCCTCTCCGGCTTCATTTTCAGCATGGTGGACAGGCAGGCGTCGTCGCAACCCTTGCGGGGCGGGTCAACCACAATCACATCCGGATGCAGGAAACTATCCCCGGCATCCTGACTGTCACTTTTGCCGGAATCTCCCCGTGCACTAACATTGCCTAAAGCCTTCCTCTCATAAAACTCCGGCAGTACCTCCTCTGCCTTTCCTACATAAAAGGTAGCATTTTCAATGCCATTCCGCTTGGCATTGGCACGGGCATCATCGATAGCCTGAGGAATGATTTCCACACCACAGACTTCCTTTGCCTTCAATGCCAGAAATAGGGAAATGGTGCCGATACCACAGTATAAATCCCATACGGTTTCTTTTCCGGTCAGCCCTGCATACTCCAAGGCAAGGCTGTAAAGCTTCTCCGTTTGCACAGGGTTTACCTGATAGAAGGACAGGGGGGAAATGTGGAAGGTCAGAGCATCCCCGGTAAAGGGATAACCCTCCTTCTGCATATCCCGTACATGAATGGTATCAGAAATCGTATCGCTGCCCCAAAGGGTGTGAATTTCCTTGCCCATAATGACATTGGTTTTCTCAATATTGATGCTCACGGAAATGCTGGTCATACCTTTGATTTCTGCCAGCTTACTTAATAATTCACCCTGATTCGGCAAAAATTCATCGTTGCAATTTGCACTATCTCCATGAATATCCCTCGCCAAATTGAGAGCACCGGAGGCTCTCCTTCTTGTCATATCCTTATTAATCACCAAACACACCATAATCTCGCCGCTGGTAAACCCACTGCGGATTAAAATATGGCGCACCAAACCTTCTCCGGTAGTCTCATCATAGGCACTGACTTTATTCCGGCGCATATAGTCCAAAATCACTTCCAGAATTTCCTGATTTTCTTTTACTCCCAAATGGCAGTTGGTGTTTGCAATAATGGTGTGGGTTCTGCCTGCGTAGAATCCGGTAATCACATTACCCTCTTTGTCGGTACCTACAGGGTACTGTGCTTTGTTACGGTAGTGGAAGGGCTCGTCCATTCCCACAATGGGCTCCATGCGCTCATCGATGTATTCCGGGGAGAAGCCACCAATACGAATCAGATTGTTGCGGATTTTCTGCTGCTTAAATTCCAACTGCTTTTCATAGGAAAGTGCCTGAATCTGACAGCCGCCGCATTGTCTGTGGTAGGCACATTTTGGCTCCACACGAAAAGGAGAAGGTGTGATAACCTTCTCTAATCGGGCATAAGCATAGTGCTTTTTACTCTTTATAATTTTGGCTTCCACGGTATCACCAATGACCGCATCTTTGATAAATAAGGTAAAGCCGTCCACCTTACCGATTCCCTCACCGTCACTGCCGATATCCTCGATTGTTACCGTTACATAATCGTTCTTTTTAAATTCCATATTTGCTTTCCTTTTCCTATCGTTTACCCACGACAACACATACAAAACCAACTCCACCACCAATACTGGTTCGAATTTAATCGCTGTCAGATCACACGCAATATTCCAAGGGAATCTTCATATCTATATCCTTTTTCTACTTAATCCCCTCAATCCTGCTAGCCTTCAAATTGGATTCAAACAATCTGTTATAGCCCAGCCAGCCGTTATTCTCGCTATTGTTTTCCAAAATTTCCTTAAAGGTCTCCAGCTTGGCATCCGTATCATCCGCGTAATTCAAGGCAAGTGCCTCAATAATAGCAGGAATCTTGGGGGAACCAAATTCGTACTTTCCATGATGTGCCAGAATGCAGTGCTGCACCTGTGCCAGCAGACCATGGGGGAAGCCGGCAATGCCTGCTGCCTTTTCTGCTACCATCTGGGAACCCATCACAATATGCCCCAAAAGCTGTCCGTCATCAGTGTAATCATTTTCCGGGAAAGGAGAAATCTCCTTTGTTTTGCCGATATCATGGCACATAGCCGCGGTCAACAATAAATCTCTCTTTAAGATAGGATAAGCACTGCAATAATAATCACAAAGCTTTGTCACACTTAAAGTATGCTCCAAAAGTCCTCCCACAAATCCATGGTGCACCACCTTGGCAGCGGAGGAATTGCAAAAGGCTTTTACAAATGCCTCGTCCTTTACAAAAAATGCTTCTAAAAGCTGGCGTAAATATGTATTCTGAATGGTATTGATAATTCCCTTTAGCTCCTTGTACATGGGTTCAATTCCCTTGGAGCTGACCGGAAGGTAATCCGCAGGATTGTACTCCTCTTCACTGCAAACCCGGATTCTCTTTACATTTACCTGTAAGGCTCCCTGAAAATTATTAACCTCTCCATAAACCTCTATGTAATCCAGGGCATCGTAATCACCGATTCCCGGGTTATTGGGCTCCCAGACCTTGGCATCCATGGTGCCGGTTTTATCCTGCAAAATCACATTTTCGTAGGGTTTTCCGTTTTTGGTAACAGCGGATTGCTTATGCTTGCAAAGATAAATGTCAAATACGCGGTCGCCTTCTTTTAAATCCTTAATATATTTCATAATCGTTAAGAGCTTTTCCGGCTCTTCTCCTTCCTTATATTGTCATGACTTGACTTCTTACTGTACTTCTCCCAATACTACTTCAAATTCCATTTCCTTGTACTCTTCCTGTACCTGACGCATTACAGTAACATGAATGGTATCACCTACCTGCATTTGCATCAATTCCGTAATGTAATCCTTGTAGGATTCAATTACTTCCTCTTCAAATTCCACCAAAATGTCTCCCTGCAAAATTCCCGCCTGCATGGCAGGGGAATCCATTTCTGTTTCCGTAATATAAGCACCAAAGGGTACTCCCAAAGTGCTATTGGCATCCTTGGTTACATCCACACCGCTAATGCCCAGATAAGGTATCTTTTCTCCGTTGGACATCTTTTCAATACGCTTTTTCAGTTCTGTAATACCATATGCGGTAATCATATTTTTCATGTCTGAGCCGCCACGCTTATTGGTAATAATTCCAATCACCTGCCCGTACATATTAAACAATACGCCGCCCGCATTCTGGCTGCCCGTAATGTCCGTCTGCAACAGCTTATAATTGGTATCCACATCGGAAAGATTGGTACCCGAAGAGGTAATCACTCCATACCCCAGCGAACCATCCGTTCCCATGGGTCTGCCCAAAGCAATCACCGGCATTCCCACAACGGTTTTCCCATTGGAGGAGCCCAAGGTGGCAATTTTTAATTCCTCGCTTAGAAACTTCTCGTCTAAAAGCTCCAGCTCCACTGCCAAAACTGCTAAATCCGTATCTTCGTCCTTTTCCTTCAAGGTGGCACTTACCAGCCTGTCATTATAAAAAGTCAGACTCAGACTTTCTGCCTCCTCCAAAGGTGCATAATCCACCAAAATCAACAGCTCCTTGCCATTATTGGCAATAATCACACCGGAAGCCTGATGCTCACTTTCCTGTATATTATTGAACCAATCAACATTGGAAGTAATCCCTGTTACCGTAACCATATATTGATTTAATTCCTGTACATACAGGG
This sequence comes from Lachnospiraceae bacterium, assembly GCA_017624835.1. Taxonomy (GTDB): domain Bacteria; phylum Bacillota; class Clostridia; order Lachnospirales; family Lachnospiraceae; genus Acetatifactor. Next base: position 3,737 of record JAGAMG010000002.1, on the reverse strand, counting down.
ACAGGGCATTGTACATCTGCTTGTAATGCTCCATGTCAAAGGTAACGCCCGCCAAAAGCTCCTGTATCTGCTCCAGCTGTAAACCGGGATTTTCCGGCGCCAATTGTTGAATCTGCTCCTGTATCTGCTGTTGTATCTGCTGCTCCTGCTCCATGGTGTCCGCCAGCATTTCCTCCGGGGACATTTCCTCCTGATCCTCCGGGAAAACCACGATTTGGGGTTCTTCCTCAGGATACAGCCAATTGCTGATAACCGGCTCTAACACCAAAAAGGTAAAACAGGCTATCAATCCAAAAATAACTGCCATGGACGCGGTAATAACCGTTCGCCGAAGAAGCTTCCTCTTATTCACAGGCCGCTCTTTGATTTTTTCTATCATAAAATCACTTTGATTGTTCTGTGGTGATTCCTGCATAGCTAACTCCGTTCTACTTATTTTTAGCTTTTAAACCCCTTTCCAAAATAAGGGAAAGCCTTGTATATCCATGGCTCTAAGTATATCCCATGGAAAGGGAAAAGTAAACAAAAACAGCGGTAAAACCGCATTTGTTTTACCACTGCTTTTGGGATACTGCTTTCTCTATTACTTCTTTTTTGAAACTTTGCAGATGCTCCAGCGTTTCCTCAGAATCGCACAGAAATTCACTTCTGCCAAAATCATTATAGGCAATCTCATTTACCCCGCCACTTATCGGCGTGGACTCATCACAAGTCAGATTAAAAGCAAAAAACAGGGCATCTGCCGGATTGTAATGCTTTACCTCATAATAAGCATTTGTCTTTAAGGGCTCTAAAAAAACCAAATATTCATTTTCCGGGAACAATAAATTTGTCAGACCAAAATAAATGGGAGCCGAATTATCATACTCATATACTCCGTACTTCTGGTCGTAAATACCCCCGTTTGACACAATCCGTACGGTTTCCTTCTCCAAGGCATCTCCCTGAAGCACCTCCACCACTTCCACATCCTGTGTCAAAGTAAAATTATACTGACGCAAATGATTCAAAGGCTTCACAATATAGATATCGGCATCCTCCGACAGCCCCTCCAGCATCTCCTCTACATCCGGCAAAAACTGCTCCACATCCTCTTTTGTAAAAATCTGATTCACATTACAATTTAGTGCTTCCACATCCTCCACTGTCCGAAGACTGCTGATTCCCCTATCCTCATAGCTGCTTTTACAGACAAATCCCAATGCCAAAACACCGCAAACTATGATTCCTGCAATCACTGTAAATTTTTTCATTGGCGTTCCTCCAGACATCCGTTTACCATGTAAAATACCTTATCACAAAGGTACAGCACATCCTCCTTGTTATGGCTGGCAAGCATAATCAATGCCCCTCTTTCGGCTTCCTCCTTCAGAATATCCCGAATCAGCTCCACACCCTTATCATCCAGACCATTGGTGGGCTCATCCAACAACAGGATATCCGGCTTTTCCATCAATGCCTGTGCCAAAATAATCCTCTGTCTCATACCCAGGGAATACTTTTTCAAGGTACGTTTATCATCAGGGTTTAATCCCACTCTGGCAATGGTTTTCTTAATCTCCTGCTCGGAAACTCTTTTCCTGATATTTGCCAGATATTTTAAATTTGCCAAACCGGTAAACTCCGGGTATAAGCCCATATTTTCAATCACTACACCCATATTGGGGGGCATGGATAGCTCCTTATGTAATACTCTTCCATCAAAAAGAATTGCTCCCTCCGTAGGCTTTACCAGACCTGCCAAACATCGAAACAGCATGGTCTTGCCGGAACCATTTTTGCCCACGATACCATAAATGGTTCCCGAGTTCATTTCCATATTTATATCATTTAAAACCGTAATGTCCTTAAAACATTTGGTCATTCCCTTTACTTCAACCTGCATGTCCTTCCTCCGCTGTTACTCATACTCTCTACTGTTAATACTGATATCCATGCCGCAAATCATCCTGTTTCCAAGCCAAAGGGCTATCCCTATCAAAACCACAAAGTACAATACCGGAAGCAATCCTTCCCCAATGCCGTCATTCCACTGAAGGGTAATATTGGCAACCGGATTCAGCTTTAATAATATGGGAAACTGATTCAAAATGGGAACGGATTCAAATTCTACCGCCCATAGGGAAAACATCGCCAATACGATATAATTTACCATAAAAGCCTTAAAGGCTCCCATATAGATTGCGGTAATATTGATTAACAGCGTGGTAAAAAATGCAAAAAGCTGTATCAATATGTAGGTTATTACCAACAGCCTTACTGCAATCCCGTCAATCTTCTTTTCCGTGTGAAATACACACAGACAAAAAGTGATTCCCAAAAACAGGGCATTATATATCCCGCTGTACCAAAATAATTCCCGTGCTCTCTCCACAAACCAAGTGGTTCTGCTTTTCACTCTTACAAAAATGTAAACACTGTTTTCATACAAATCATGATAAATATGGGTTCCAAACAGCAGATTAAACACAATCACTTCAAACAGTCCAAACAGGACAATTATCACATTGGTATCCTGTCTGGAAGGATTCCCAGAGAAAATATTTTGCAAAAAATATTCTGCCACGGGCATCTCGTTTGGAATGCCACCACTCATTAACAAATCACATTTCCGAAAAAAGAGCACCGGCAATATCACTAAAATCTTTCGCCAATCCCTATGCTTTATCATACGCCGCTCCTCCTAATCCAACTGATCCTTCCGAATCTGCAGGGACAGCATCACATAGGAAACGACCACCATTGTCAGGAAAAACAGATAAATATACATAGGATTTTTACCACAAATGGTATTGACGGACAAATAAAAAAATACTTTGTAGCTCATATGGGGTGCTTTATCAAACAAAAGCAAATCCAAAGTACTACCGGTAATAATAATCAGATACAGGGGCAATAACAGCATTATCTTTTTCTTAATTCCAAAGGATATGCTATACACAAACACACTGAAAATGCCCATAGCCACCGAAAAGATAACTGCAAACAAAAGATTGTAGCCCTGGGGACTGGCTATAAACAGCTCCGGGAACCACATCCCCGCCCAATCTGTCTCCAGAATAATATTGCTTCCTGCGATTCTTGCATCATAGTTGATGTCATACAAATCCCCAATAAAGGTAATGCCGCTGTCCGGGAAGGTTAGCTGATTCAATAGGATGTTCAGCACCAATGGTACAAAAAACGTCAAAAATCCTCCCAAAAAGCAGGCAATTCCTTTGGACAGATAATAGTTTTTCACACCCGTTCTTACCTGTAAAAGGGGCAGCAAACGATTCTGCCTGTCATTGATAAAGGACATGGCATAAGGAAAAACCACTAAAAAAGGAACAATGTTGACATATATGTCATAAAATATACTAGTATCCTGCAAGGCAAACACAGCATGGGGTGCCGGAATGGTAGATATCTCCTGCCCCCAATTGATAAAGGCGTAATACAGGTATGTCAACAATACATAGCCTAAATTAATGCCAAAGACAAATTGAAATTCCTTTTTATTTACCATGAGCTTTAACTGCATGCCTGTTGCTTTAATAAGTGTTTTCATGTGACCTCTACTCTGAATATATGGTAATATTCATTTCCTCCGGTAGAGAGAGTGTAAATTATTTTGTGTAAACCTCTTAGATTCATGAAAAAATATTAGATTTGTATTCGTAGGGGAATCGAACCCCTGACACATCGATTTTCACACAACAATCCCAGACTGTCAACCGGCAGCCTGGGATTTCTTA
>JAGAMG010000014.1 GCA_017624835.1 Lachnospiraceae bacterium | reverse complement strand
GTTTAGTGGATAATTGTTGTGGTGACTTTATTTTACATCAAAAAGGAATGAGATTCCTTATATTTTGGGTGTTTTTTGAAAGATGTTTATAGTGAAGTTCATAAAAACAGGGTTCTGTGGATAAAACTGCGGAAACTCAAGTATCTTTTATGTTGAAACCTGTGAAAAAAAGGTGTATAATGCATATGTTTGTTTTCTGGGTAAGTAGAAATCAAAGGATTAACACTTAAAAAAGGAGAAAGAAAATGGGAGAAGTGAGCGAAAAGAAAGCGTCTGGATGGCGCAGTAACAAGTGGTTCCGTGCTGCAATCCCTGCTCTGTTATTACACTGCAGTATTGGTACGGTTTATTGTTGGTCAATTTTTAGTCAGGAAATTGCTGATTATATTGGACATACAAAGGGTGCAACTGAATGGGCATTCAGCTTTGCAATCTTTTTCCTGGGCATGTCTGCAGCGTTCCTTGGAAATGTAGTAGAAAAGGATATACATAAATCCTCTCTGATTGCAACTATCTGCTTCGCAGGTGGTATGGCAGGTACCGGTTTCTTTATCTGGTATGGCGGTCAGAATCCCGGAAGTGTACTTGCGCTGATTGGTATTTATTTGTGCTATGGTCTGATTATGGGTATCGGTCTTGGAACCGGTTATCTGTCCCCTGTAAAGACTCTGATGCTTTGGTTCAGTGACAGAAAAGGTCTTGCTACCGGACTTGCGGTTGCAGGCTTTGGTGCTGCAAAGGCAATTGCCAGCCCTATTATGCAGGCATTGTTAGGTGGCTTAGGTGATGGCGGTATCTACAAAATGTTCTTTATCTTGGCTGTAGTTTATTTTGTAATGATGTTTGTAGGACATTTATTATTGAAGAAACCTGAAGGCTGGCATGAGCCTGCTAAGAAGGAAAAGGGTCAGGGTATCATGGATGTATTAAAGACCAGACCTATGGTAAACTATATTGGTATTTGGTTGATGTTCTACATTAACATTACTTGTGGACTTGCATTAATCTCTCAGGAGAAGATGATTGTAAAATGTATCGGTCTTGCCGGTGCGGTAGGTGTTATTTCCACTGTATCTGCTATCTTCAATGCAGGCGGACGTCTTGGTTTCTCTGCATGGGCGGATAAAATGAAAGATAGAAATACTGTATACAAAATGATTTTTGTGATTTCTATCGTATTAACAGGTATTGTATTGGTAACAGGCGGTATCAAGAACGGAAGCAGCAATATTGTACTTGCAATTCTCGTATTAGCATTAATTTTTATGGTAAATGCAGGCTACGGTGGCGGTTTCTCCAATGTACCTACTTTGCTTTCTGATCATTATGGAATGGGAAGTATCAGTGCAATTCATGGTATTACCCTTTCTGCATGGGCGTTTGCAGGACTTACCGGTAACCAAATGGCAGCATGGATTGTAAAGACCTTTGGTGAAGAGGTTCAGATTGAAAGCCATGGTGAAATGATTACTGTAAATCCTTCCGGTTATCAGTATGTATTGTATGCAACCATTGCATTGTATATCATTGCATTATTGGTATCCATGTTTATGGTTAAGCCTTCTGAAGCTGGCGAAGCTGTAGATGTGCACTAAGTAAAAAAATAATTATTATAGAAGAGATAAAAAGGATGTCCCTTGCTATATGATTTTTATCATAGCGAGGGACATCCCTTTTATAATTCCAGCAGAAATGCTAGATTTTATTCACATTGAGTAAATTAATTTTGTACCTTGCCCTGTGCATAAATAATTTCGCTTTCCAAGGTGTCCGGTACCCGACCGCGACCATTTCTGATTTTCTGTAACAGCATATTTAAATGATGCACGCGCTGTGCGGTGACAATTTTGCGGCGGTTTAATAATTCTGTGTACAGAGGGTTTTGTGTTAAATCCTCACAGATATTATCGGGGAAAGGACAGTGAATAAACAGAATCCTTCTTGCAACCTTATTTAATCTGGGAGAGCCGTTACCTTCAAATAATACCCACACAATATAATCACGAACAAACATTTCCTTGAAGCTGTTTTTAGCACGCTGTAGGCTGGTGCGTACCTTTTCCTTGGCTTCCGGAGTTAAGTCATGGTTCTTGCGATAGAACTGTACATAATCAAAGTATTCACTGGTCAGGGAGCTTTCACTTACATCATTCCAACGGGCACCCTGTATGCGCTTACACATTTCCCAACGGAATTCGCCGGTAAGACGAATCAGAGAGGTCTTTAGGTCTTCCAGATGGAAGATGGAGAAGCACATACGGCTGGAGCTGTTTCGTCTCTTACCTTCGATTTCCTGCCACATAACACCACGGATACCTACATTGGGGGTCAGAATAATATCGGGCAGGTATTCTTTATGTATGGTTTCTTTGCCCATTACATCCATATGCTCCGTATCGAGACTTTCACGATAATAAGCGGTATAGTCAACCTGGCGAATAAATTGAATGATTTTTCCTAATTTAGTTGCGGTTACATAGGCCTCATTTAAATCCTTCAATACATTATCTGAGGTAAATATCGGACAGAAGGTTGTAATACGTCCGAAGGTTACTTTGTTTACGGAAGGGAACATGTTTTGCAGTTCATAGTCAATTTTGGCCATGGCATCATTTTCCATTTCCTTATATTCCAGATCGGAAAGATTATTGGAAGCTTTCAGTCTGTGAATGTAATCAAAATAATCCTGTTCAAATTCGTTTCGGCTGGGTTCCTTGGCACCTGTGAAAATCGCCATCAGCCAATGATAGAAGGTGTAAACTCCGGAATCGCTGTAATCGGTAATGGAGTTGGCAATATTGTAAAGGGTGGCAGCATTGCCCATGCCTGCCAATTCTTCATCCACATAACCGAAATATAAAAATAATTTTACCGGCATGGGGATTTCGGGCATTTCCAGAGTGCGCTTAAACAGTATGGAGTAAAGTGAATTAAATTCGTCTGTGAGACGTCTGCGCAGGGCATTGGTTTTGTCGTCTACAGCGGAACGGTCTGGTAATGCCTTGTATTCGGTAATGTGTTTGCGGAAAGCATCTGCCTTTTCAAAGCTATGACCGGCATAGTCTAAAATGGTATTTAAGGAGCCTGTCAGAGCAGTTACAATAGCAGAATCCACTTCGGTAACTTCCTGTGTTACGGCGGGAGCCTCGTTTAAGGAGGCAAGATTGCTTTGGAAGGCCTGTACACGTTTGGCAAAAAGCTTTGGCTCTACTGCGCCGGATTCCTTGATCTGACGAATCATGCGATTAATATCTGTAAGAAGCTCGCCGGCATCCTCATTATCCTGTCCCAGCTTATAATAAAGGGCGGTGTAGAAATCAAAAAGGTCATTGCCGGATTCATCAAAGTAAAATTGTGCCAATTCTTTTTGATAGGTATATAAGTCATCAATACTTTGGTAGGTTCTGCGGAAATCCAGACTGCCCTTTCGGAGCATACCTATGGAAACCGCGGATTCCATTACAAAGCTTTTGTAATTTTCGGAGGCATAAATATGGGAAAGACCCTGATAATATGCATTTAACCATACATCGGGAGCATCCTCATTGAGGTATTCTTCCAAATCCTGTAGCTTGTCCAGGGAACGGACAGGAAGGCGGTAACGCTGACATAGAGCGGTATATTTGTCATAATCCTCAGTAAGACTCTGGTAAAGGCTGCTATAATTTAACTCGGAAATGGAATAACGTCCCTGTAATAAACTATATTGCTTAAAAAGAGAAAGTAAGAACAGTCTTGCAACATCAGGATGCTTTTTGAGGATATCCTCCAAAGCGTTCATATTTGCAAGGGGATAGGTGAGGATAGCGGTATCCTCTGCAGCGGTGTATTCCAGATAATGGATTTCAGAACAGATTTCGCAGATGCCGATAATGTCTCCTTTTCCGATCTGATAGGAGCCACCGGGATAGCGGACATCTACTTTACCGCCGGTAATCAGATGAACAGCGGTCATGGGCTGCCCATATGTGTAAATTGCTTTTCCTTTTTCTAAAGTATTTCCTGCCATAAGTCACCTCGTTGTTGTAATCATATATACTTCTGCCAGACTCGCAACCCCGCACTTCGTGCTTTGTGTCTGCTGCGCAGACGGTTTGCTCGTTGCAATAGGTGAAAAATCAAATGCCGCCTTCGGCGTCGCTTGATTTTTTCCACCTATTACATAGTATACACCAAAGTATAGGAAATTTTCTACTGTACTTTTAATAAAAATGTGATAAAATAAAAATACATATGTGTCATTTTTTGAAGCAGGAGGGAATTTCATGGAGCAGAATATCGAATTCAGACAACAACTGGTGCAGGAATACAAACAAAATGTGATGCCTTTGTTGCGTTATTTGCCATGGCTGGAACAGACAATGGGTAAAAATATGAGTACATTATACAGCGGACAGGACATGACACATTCTCTTTCCTTTCCTGTTTATGATGGGACACTGATGAATTTTGTCAAAGAGGCTGCTAAGAGTCCTCTTATGGATAAAAATTACAAATATATATATACCCGCAATCGTATTCATAATCATGATGATGAACGAAGAATTATAAAAGCAGCAGGCTGGCGGGAATGGGATGTCCTTTGCGGAATTTTGTCCAAGTATGTATTGGAGGGCAGAGTAAAGGGTGTGCTTTGGAGCGAGGCCGTTTCTGAGCAAATTTTTTATCTGGTGTTAAAGCAGATGCGGGAAATTATTGAGTTTTATGATAAACCGATGAATTTGCGATAAGAGTTTGGGGATTGAAAGGTACGATTGAAGATGGGTGAAAAATCAACACAAAAAAAGAAGTATATCGTAGAGACTGCCCGAAAGGTGTTCATGGAAAAGGGATTTAAAAAGGTTACCATGAAGGATATTGTAGAGGCATGTGATATTAGCCGGGGTGGTCTTTATCTGTATTTTGAAAATACAGCACAAATTTTTCTTGAGGTTCTAAAAATGGAGACTCAGGAAGCGGATGATGTGTTTTCCGACAGCATTAGTGAGGATGCCACCGCAGCAGATATTTTGGTTTTGTTTTTGAAGGAGCAAAAAAAAGAATTACTTCGTAAGAATGATACCCTGACTCAGGCTACCTATGAGTTTTATTTTGAAAATAATCTCCCCAAAAAGGACAATATTTTGAAGAAGCAGTTTGATTCCGCGGTGAAGATTATGGAAAAGCTGATTGAAACCGGTGTGGAAAACGGCGAGTTTTATTGTGAGGATTGTAAGGGCACAGCCAGAAACATTATGTTTGTGCTGGAGGGACTAAAGATATCCGCCCAGACCATTGGGATTACCGAAGAAGCTGTGGACAGGGAAATTGTATATATCCTAAAGGGCTTGGATGTAGAAGAAGTGTAGAAAAAGCATACACAAAGCTTAATAATATAATTTCGGAGGAGAAAAATGAGTAACGTAAGACGTATCTATGTGGAAAAGAAAGAGCCTTTTGCAGTAAAGGCAAAGGAACTGCATGAGGAACTGAAGAATTATTTGGACATTGATGTGGAAAATGTCCGTGTATTTATTCGTTATGATGTGGAAAACATCTCGGACGAGGTTTTTGAGAGAGCATGTAAGACCGTATTTTCGGAGCCCCCTGTGGATGATTTGTATGAGGAAAGTATTGAGATTCCTGCAAGGGGTAAGGTATTCTCTGTAGAATTTTTACCCGGACAGTTTGACCAGAGAGCGGATTCCGCAGTACAGTGTGTGAAATTCTTAAATGAGAACGAGGAGCCTGTGATTAAAACCGCAGTTACTTATATGATTGAGGGTAATATATCTGAGGAGGATTTTGCAAAGATTAAATCCTACTGTATTAACCCTGTGGATTCCAGAGAAACCGATATGGTGAAGCCGGATACTTTGATTACTGTATTTGATGACCCTGCAGATGTAGCTGTTTTTGACGGATTTAAGGACATGAGCGAGGAGAAGCTTCGTGAACTGTATGATTCTTTAGGTCTGGCAATGACCTTTAAGGATTTTCAGCATATTCAGAACTATTTCCGTGACGATGAGCTAAGAAATCCTTCCATGACAGAAATCCGTGTGTTGGATACCTATTGGTCCGACCACTGTCGTCATACCACCTTCTCTACCGAACTTACTGATGTAGAGTTTGGTGATGGCTATTATCGTTCTCCCTTGGAGACAACCTACCAGAGCTATCTGGATACCAGAGCAGAGATTTTTAAGGGCAGGGATGACAAGTTTGTCTGCCTGATGGATTTGGCTACCATGGCTATGAGAAAGCTGAAAAAAGAAGGTAAGCTGGATGACATGGAGGAATCCGATGAAATCAATGCCTGCTCCGTTGTAGTACCTGTGGAGATGGAATACGATGGGGAGACTGTAACAGAGGAGTGGTTGGTATTCTTTAAGAATGAGACTCACAACCATCCTACCGAGATTGAGCCCTTCGGTGGTGCAGCAACCTGTCTTGGTGGTGCTATCCGTGATCCCCTTTCCGGCCGTGGCTATGTATATCAGGCAATGCGTGTAACCGGCGCGGCAGATCCTACCGTTCCTGTTGCAGATACCTTAAAGGGTAAATTATCTCAGAAGAAGCTTGTGCGCGGTGCAGCAGACGGTTATTCTTCCTATGGTAACCAGATTGGTCTTGCAACCGGCTTTGTAAAAGAAATTTATCATCCTAATTATGTGGCTAAAAGAATGGAGATTGGTGCCGTAATGGGCGCTGCTCCCAGAAAGAATGTTATCCGTGAGACCTCCGATCCCGGCGACGTAATCATCCTCCTTGGCGGACGTACCGGTAGAGATGGCTGTGGCGGTGCTACCGGTTCTTCTAAGGTACATACCGAGGCTTCCATTGAAACCTGCGGTGCTGAGGTACAGAAGGGTAATGCGCCTACCGAGCGTAAGATTCAGAGATTGTTCCGTCGTGAGGAAGTTAGCCGCCTCATTAAGAAATGTAATGACTTTGGTGCAGGTGGTGTATCCGTAGCAATCGGTGAATTGGCTGACGGTCTCAGTGTTGATTTGGATAAGGTGCCTAAGAAGTATGCAGGTCTTGATGGTACCGAGCTTGCTATTTCCGAATCCCAGGAGCGTATGGCAGTAGTGGTAGATGCGAAAGACGTATCAGAATTTTTGGGCTATGCTGCTGAGGAAAACCTGGAGGCTGTTGAGGTGGCTGTAGTTACCGAAGAGCCCAGACTGGTACTGAATTGGCGAGGCAAGAAAATCGTTGATTTGAAACGTGCTTTTCTGGATACCAACGGTGCTCATCAGGAGACAACCGTAAAAGTAGATATTCCTGTGAAGGAAGAGAATTATTTTGAAAAATGGGCAGTTCCTGCAGTGGGCGAGAAGCTGGAAGCAGGGGACGTAAAGGCTGCATGGCTGACCCTGTTAAATGATTTGAATGTTTGTTCCCAGAAGGGACTTGTGGAAATGTTTGACTCCTCCATCGGTGCAGGCAGCGTATTGATGCCTTACGGTGGAAAGCATCAGTTGACTGAGACCCAGTCCATGATTGCTAAATTGCCTGTACTCAAGGGCAAGACTGATACCGTAACCATGATGAGCTATGGCTTTGATCCTTATCTGTCATCCTGGAGCCCTTATCACGGTGCGGTTTATGCAGTGGTAGAGTCCATGGCTAAGATTGTGGCTGCCGGTGGTGATTTTAACAAGATTCGTTTCACCTTCCAGGAATACTTCCGCAGAATGACCGGTGACCCCAGCCGTTGGAGTCAGCCTTTTGCAGCACTGCTTGGTGCTTATGATGCACAGATTGGCTTTGGTCTTCCTTCCATCGGTGGTAAGGACAGTATGTCCGGTACCTTCAATGATATTGATGTACCTCCTACTTTGGTTTCCTTTGCAGTGGATATTGCAAAGCATGGAGAGGTAGTAACTCCTGAATTGAAGGCGGCAGGCAATAAGTTAGTACGCTTCTCTATTGAGAAGGATGAATTTGATATTCCTAAGTATGATGCGGTGGCAGAATTGTATGATTTTATTCATCATTTGATGAATGAAAAGATGGTGGTATCTGCTTATGCATTAGATGCAAAGGGTGCGGCTGCTGCAATCTCCAAGATGGCATTCGGTAATAAGCTTGGTGTAGCTGTAGAAAGTAATGTGACTGTAAACGACCTCTTTGAAAATGCAATAGGTGATATTTTAGTAGAAGTAGTGCCTTCCAAGCTGGAGGTGCTTACCGCATCCGAATATGACTGTACTGTAATCGGTACGGTAACTGAGGAATCTGTATTTGTTTACGGTGATGTAAAGATTACCATGGACGAAGCTCTTAAGGCATGGACCTCTAAGCTGGAGAAGGTATTCCCTACCAAGGCAGTGAAGGGTACTGAGGCAGTGGCAAGTGATGTTTACAAGGCGGACAGCATTTATGTATGCAAGAATAAGATTGCAAAGCCCACCGTATTTATTCCCGTATTCCCCGGTACCAACTGTGAATACGACAGTACCAAGGCGTTTGAACGTGCAGGTGCCAATGTAATTACTAAGGTATTTAAGAACTTAAGCGCAGAGGATATCCGTGATTCCGTAGCTGAATTTGAAAAGGCAATCGGACAGGCGCAGATTATCATGTTCCCCGGTGGTTTCTCTGCCGGTGATGAGCCCGATGGTAGTGCGAAATTCTTTGCAACTGCGTTCCAGAATGAAAAAATGAAGGAAGCGGTTATGAAGCTTTTGAATGAAAGAGATGGTTTGGCACTTGGTATCTGTAATGGTTTCCAGGCGTTGATTAAGTTAGGACTTGTTCCTTATGGTGAAATTGTAGGACAGACAGAGGATTCTCCTACACTTACCTTCAACACCATTAACCGTCACATTTCCAAGATGGTTTACACCAAGGTGGTATCTAACAAGTCTCCTTGGCTGCAGGGAGCAGAGCTTGGTGCAACCTATTGTAATCCTGCATCCCATGGTGAAGGACGTTTCGTTGCTCCTAAGGAGTGGCTTGACAAGCTCTTTGCAAACGGACAGGTTGCAACTCAGTATGCTGACCAGAACGGTAATGTATCCATGGATGAAGAGTACAATATCAATGGTTCCTACTGTGCAATCGAGGGTATTACCTCGCCTGACGGCAGATGCTTTGGTAAGATGGCTCACTCCGAGAGATGTGATGAGGCAGTAGCAATGAATATTTATGGTGAGCAGGATATGAAGATCTTTGAGTCCGGTGTTGCTTACTTTAAGTAAAAAATTGTGTAAAAAGTATGTAAAATTAAATAAATAATGTTATTTAGACCCTCAAATGAGAAAAACCTCTCGTTTGAGGGCCTTTTTTGAATTGATAATGCTGCGAAATGGTGTATAAATATATGAGAAAAGAAATAAAAACGATGAGAAATTCAAACAATTCAGGGTTTGAGAAACAAATGTGATAAAAAGAATCAGAAAAAAATAATTTTTTTGAAAAATACTCTTGTATATTCGGTACCTATTTACTATAATTTTAGTATCTAGTGTTTTGGAGGAAAGCGGATGGAGCAGAACGGCTTATTTCAATTTTCTATAGACAATGCATTGGAAATGATACTTATTTTTGATGAAAACGGAAAAATTCAATATGCAAATCAGATGGCAGGAAAACTGCTGGAGTATAATGATGAGCTATGCAGAAGTCTGATAACGGATGTTTTTCCGGGAACATTTGAAATAGAAAATAATGAAATGATATTAAATGTAAATACAGAAGAGCCTTTCCAAAGTCTCATGGCTTATCGTAAGAATAAGACCTGTTTTCCGGTGAAAGCCAGAATCCTTGTTTATGAGGATGGGCATGGAAAGGAGCCTAGGCGTTATATTTGTACGGCCTATGATGCTTCTGCGGAGAGCTTTTTTGAAAAAAAGGCAAGCCAGGCGGGGCAGGAAGCGGAGCAGGCACAGAAGGTTAAGACAGAGTTCGTAGCAAATGTTACTCACGAGCTTCGCACCCCTGTAAATGGAATTTTAGGTAATACCCGTGAGCTTCTGGGAATTGAAACGGATGAAGAAAAACTGAAGCTTCTTCATCTGGTAGAACGTGGTTGCCGGGATATGAATGCCATTATTAATAATATTCTGGATTTCTCCAAGCTGGAAGCGGGAAAGTTTTCTTTGGAGCCAAGGGTCTTTCATTTCCGTAATATGATAGATTATGTGAAGGGAAATCACAGCAATAGAATTATTGAAAAAGGGTTGGATTTTTCGGTAAATGTTTCCCCGGAAATACCGGAAAATGTTATAAGCGATGAACTTAGAATTGTGCAGATTCTAAATAATCTTATCTCCAACGCCTACAAATTTACCTCCGTGGGTGGGATTCATGTGGAGGTAGTAAAAACGGCTCAGGCAGGTAAGATGGTCGAATTGTTCTTTATGATAATTGATTCGGGAATCGGTATTGCCAAGCAGGATCAGGACAAGCTGTTTAAAAGCTTTTCGCAGGTAGATGCTTCTATTTCCAGAAAATACGGCGGAACGGGCTTGGGATTAAATATATGTAAGCAGCTGGTGGAACTGATGGGAGGTAATATCCATGTGGAGAGCAATGAAGGAAAGGGAACTACTTTTTCCTTTCATATCTGGGTGGAGCTTCCGGAGGATTGTGAGGCAGATAAGGAGTACACAGTCCGCAGGGATGAAAAGGAATTGCTGCATAAGCTGCAAAGTCTGACAGAGAATAGTGTCAGTGAAAATATTTGGAAATATGGTACGACGGAGAATAAAGCGGAATTGGAAAAGAAAATGTCCAAGCTGATTCTCAGTGTGGAAATGGAAAATTGGGAAAAAGCAGAGATGTTTGCGGAGTCTGTAAAGCAATTAACGGAGGATGCTCCCAGAGAAGTAAAAAGCGCAGCGCTGAGGCTAAAAATGGCGGTGCAGAGAGGAAATTATGAAAAGGCAGCGGTTGCCTTTGAGGTATTACAAAAGATGATTTGATGTCACGGAGGAACGATATGGCAGAAGTCAAAACAAGTAAAGAAATTCCCCGGATACTGATAGTGGATGATGTTGAGGCTAATCGATTTGTTTTAAGAGATATTATAGTGGATATGGGATATCAGCCCATATTAACAGAAAATGGCATGCAGGCACTCAGAATGGTACAGCGAATTAAGCCACAGTTGATTATTTTGGACATTGCAATGCCTGAAATGGATGGTTATGAGGTGTGTCAGCAAATAAAGGCGGATGCCTCTACTAGGGAAATCCCAATTATTTTTATATCAGCATTTGATGATCCGGCAGATATCGTTAAGGGATTTAATCTGGGGGGCGAAGATTACATAACCAAGCCCTTTATCCCCGAAGTAGTCAAAGTGCGAGTAGGAATGCACTTAAAGCTGTCGGAGGCAAACAGGAATATTTCCGAAATGAACAGGCAGCTGCAGGCATCCATTAATGAACAATTAAGGCAGATTGAGATGGAGCGTAGAAGCGTGTTGTATGCTTTGATTCGTGTGGCTAGAGAGAATGCCTGCTATGATGAGGACTATATGGAACGTCTGAGTCATAATTGCCGGATTTTGACAGAGGCAATGCAATTGTCGGCACAGTATGGACATTTGATATCGGACAGCTATATTGATACCATTGAATTGGCAGCGCCTCTATGTGATTTGGGAAATATGGCAATTCCTACCAATATTTTACAAAAGCAGGGAGCACTAACACCGGGAGAAAATGCAATTATGCGTACTCATACAACCATTGGTGCCAGAATTTTAAGAGATATCGGAGAAATAGGAAATGACAACAGCTTTATTCGTATGGCCATAGATATTGCCAATTATCACCATGAGAATTGGGATGGCAGCGGTTATCCTGAAGGAAAGTCAGGAGAGGAGATTCCCCTTGCGGCACAGATTGTGTCAGTAGTAAGTGCCTATTGTGCGTTAACAGAGAAACGTACCTATAGAGATGCTTTTAGTCAGGAGCGTGCTTTTGAAATTATGGAAGAGGATGCCCAAAATAAATTTAATCCGGATATCTTCTGGATATTAAAAAAGATAGTGCGTCAGCTTCATTAGAAGAATTGTAAAAACTGAGATGGGAAGGACTTGAAAATGAAGGACGAGGAATTTCTCAGAATTTATTGTTTTATGAAAAGTCGGTATGGTATTGATTTGGATGGTAAGAAGGAAATTATAGAGGGAAGACTTACCAATTACATACATACCAACGGATTTGTGGATTATCATGATTTTATGAATGCAGTGGAAGTGGATTTTACCGGACAAAGAGAACGGGAGCTGGTAAATATCCTGACCACCAATCATACTTTTTTTATGAGGGAGTTTGAACATTTTGATTTTCTGAGGCAGGAGGTTTTGCCGGGGCTTAGGCGAAGTGAAGAGAGCACAAAGGATTTGTGTATTTGGTGCGGAGCAGCTTCCAGCGGACAGGAGCCCTATATGCTGGCAATGCTATTAAAGGACTTTTTTGGATTGGAGCATGATTTGTGGGATACCAAGGTGTTAGCAACGGATATTTCCACAGAGGTATTAAAGCAGGCCATGACCGGCAGATATGACAGAGAACAGATTGCTTCCCTGCCGGAGCATTGGAAACGTAGGTTTTTACGTTCCATGGACGGCGGGCAGACCTATGAGGTTACCCGGGAAATCAAGGATGAAATTATTTTCAGACAGTTTAATTTAATGGATGTATTTCCGTTTAAGCGAAAAATGCATATTGTATTTTTACGAAATGTAATGATTTATTTTGATAAAGAAACAAAGAATCAATTAATTCAGAAAGTATATGATGTGATGGAACCGGGAGGATATCTTTTTATCGGAAGAACGGAAACCATTGACAGAAGTCAGACTCCCTTCCAATTGATACAGCCATCTATTTTCCGAAAATAAGAAGGGACGAAATAAATATGCGTCAGATAAGGGTATTGGTGGTAGAAGATTCTCTGGTATTTCGAGAACTTCTGGTACAGAATCTGAATAAGGATCCAGCCATAAAAGTGGTGGCAACAGCCAGGGATCCTTTTGAGGCAAGGGATGCAATTGTAGAGTATAAGCCGGATGTTATGACCTTGGATATAGAGCTGCCCCGGATGAGCGGGATAGAGTTTTTGAGAAAGCTGATGCCTCAATATCCGCTTCCGGTAGTTGTAATCAGTTCCTTAAGTGAAAGGGTATTTGATGCCTTAAATGCCGGAGCGGTGGACTTTGTGGCAAAGCCCTCAGGAGCTACCAGAGCACAGATAGAAGAGTTCATCAAAAAGGAATTACAGGTTAAGATTAAAGTAGCATCCGTTGCCAAGGTAGGCAGTTGGAAGAAAACGCCCATGGCAACACCGGATCAACCGCTGGCGGCGAACAGAAATGATATGGTAGTTGCAATTGGAGCCTCCACAGGAGGAACGGAAGCAATTGCTTCGGTAATTAAGGAATTCGGTTCGGATATTCCCGGTGTAGTTATTGTACAGCACATGCCGCCGGGATTTACGGATATGTATGCCAAAAGGCTGAATGAGCGGTGTCAGGTTGCCGTAAAGGAGGCAAAAACAGGAGATTTGGTGGTTCCCGGGCAGGTTTTAATTGCACCGGGAGGGGACGCCCATATGCAACTGGTAAAGGTGAATGGAGCCTATCAGGTAGTAATAAAGAGAGGTCCCAGGGTAAACGGGCATTGTCCCTCAGTGGATGTGTTATTTCAGTCCGTGGCAGAGGTGGCAGGAGACAGAGCGGTAGGAATTATCCTGACGGGAATGGGAGGCGATGGTGCAAAAGGTCTTCTTGCAATGAAACAGGCAGGAGCAAGGACAATTGGCCAGGACGAATCCACATGCGTTGTCTATGGAATGCCCAAGGTGGCATATGAACTGGGAGCAGTAGAATATCAGGAAAAATTGCCGGATATTGCTAAAAGGACGTATTCGTTACTCAGCAAAATGTAACAGGCAGAAAGGAAAGACTTATGAAGATTTTACTAGCAGAAGACGATTTTGTAACAAGAAAATCAATGACAAGTTTCTTGTCAAAATATGGAGAGTGCGATGTAACCGTTGATGGAATGGAAGCGGTGGATGCGTTCATGATGGCATTGGAGGATGAGGAGCCTTATGATTTGGTGTGTCTGGATATTATGATGCCGGTTATGGATGGCTATCAGGCACTTATGGGAATCCGTAATCTGGAAAAGGAACGGAATATTCCTAAGGAAAAGGCGGCAAAGATTATTATGACCACCGCATTAAATGAAGAGAAAAATGTAAAAATGGCATTTGAGTTGGGATGTACCATTTATTCAGGAAAGCCCATTGACCAGGAAAGGTTTGAACAGGCATTAAAAAAGCTGGGGCTGATATAGATTCACAGCAGAAAGGAGCGCTAAATGGCAGAAGACTTTAGTATACAGGGCATGCTGGACATGTACCTGTTTGAGAACGGACAACTGCTGGAACGGCTTCAAGAGATTGTGTTGGAACAAAAGGATGAAGAATGCTTTGATGAGGATAGTATCAATGAGATATTCCGAACCATGCATACCATTAAGGGTTCCTCCGGTGTTATGATGTTTGATGAGATTACGAAGATATCTCACAAGCTGGAGGATGTGTTCTTTTATCTGAGAGAGTCCAAGCCGGATAATGTTCCCCACCTGGAACTGGTAGAACATGTTTTAGAGGTGGCTGATTTTATTACAGCAGAAATGGAAAAAATTCAAAATGGTGAGTCTGCGGACGGAGATGCTACAGAAAAGGTGGCGGCCATTGATAAATTTTTAAATGCAATTAAAAACGGTGAAGGTGAAAAAACAAAGGATATCAAGGAAAATGTACATGAGGAGCCGCAGCAGTTTTATATTGCCCCTATGGCTACCAGTGCCAGTCGTTTTTATAAGATATATCTGACCTTTCATCCGGATGTTATGCTTGCCAATGTGCATGCGTACAAGATTGTATATTCCTTAAAAGAAATTGCAGAGGATTTACTGCATTATCCCGAGGATATTATTTCCGATGAGGGAAGTGCGGATGAAATTTTGGAGAATGGTTTCAAAATTTTGTTGCAGGCACAGTGCAGTGAAGAAGAATTAAAGGGACTTATTAAAGAGGGCTACGAGCTAAAGAAGGTAGACATTTATGAATGTACTGCCAAAGAATTCCAGCAGGGCTTTGACAGCTTTGGTACGGAAATCCGAATCGATTTGGAATCTTCGGTGGAAGAAATTCAGGCTAAGGCAGAGGGAATTCAGCCCGGGGAAATGTATATTGCACCGGCTTCTCAGCCTGCGGCACAGGAAAAACAGAAAATTGCTCCCGGTGATTTCGTTATTGAATCCAAGGAGCCCGGTAAAGGAAAGAAGCTTGCCAAGGATAAGCCTAAAAAGCAGGAAAAAGCAGCTTTTATCAGTGTGGATGTACATAAGATGGACATGCTCATGGATTTAATTGGTGAGCTTGTTATTGCTGAATCTGTAGTACTTCAGAATCCGGATTTGAAGATACCGGGACTTCGACTTGATAACTTTAATAAGGCAGCAGGTCAAATGACTAAGATATCCACAGACTTGCAGAATGTAATTATGAGTATGCGAATGGTACCCCTGACCAATACCTTCCAGAAGATGAATCGTATTGTCTTTGATGTATCCAGAAAGCTGGGCAAGGATATTGAGTTTGAGATGGTAGGCGAGCATACAGAGGTGGATAAGAATATTATCGAGCATATCTCTGACCCTTTGATGCATTTGGTAAGAAATGCAGTGGATCATGGTATAGAAACCATTGAGGAGCGTGAGAAGGCAGGTAAGACGGAAAAGGGCAAGGTAACTCTTTCTGCTAAGACGGAATCCGGCAAGGTTTGGATTAGCGTAAAGGACAACGGAAGGGGACTGAACCGTGAAAAGATTATTGCAAAGGCAAGAAAACAGGGCTTACTTGACTACATGAAGCCTGACAGCGAATATGCGGATAAGGAAGTCTATCAGTTTATTACCCTACCCGGATTCTCTACCAATGAGAAGGTAACGGAATATTCCGGTCGAGGCGTCGGTATGGATGTGGTAGTCTCCAATCTTCAATCCATCGGTGGAAGTTTGGAAATCGAAAGTACTCCCGGACAGGGAAGTGTTATGAACTTAAAAATTCCTCTGACTCTTGCGATTATTGATGGTATTGTCATGGAAGTGGGCAAGTCCTCCTTTGTCATTGAAACAGGTATGGTAAAAGAGTTTGTGGGAATGCGGGAAAACAGACTCATTAAGAACCCCAGCGGAGAAGAATTTGTAATGATTCGTGGAGAAGGCTATCCTGTATTACGCATTGGTGAACGTTATCAGATTGATGGTTATCAAGCGGATGCAGAGGATGGAATGCTGGTGCTTGTTGAGGTAGAGGATCAGACAATCTGTCTTTTGGTGGATCGGTTGATTGGCAAACAGGAAATTGTAGTAAAACCCATTCCTGATTATATCAAGAAGGTAAAAGGTTTATCAGGTTGTACCCAATTAGGAGACGGAAGTATTGCTTTGATTTTGGATGCAGTGGGATTAATTGAATAAAATAGAAAGGAAGAGGTACATATGAGCGTGCAGGATACACAGCAGGATAAATATGTAACCTTCAAATCGGGAAATGAGTATTTTGGATTGAAAATACAATATGTGAACGAAATCATTGTTTTTCAGGAGATTACGCAGATTCCCGAGAGTGAGGATTACATTAAGGGATTGATTAACCTGAGAGGAAAAATTATTCCCGTAATTGATGTAAGGATTCGTTTTAGACAGGAACCCATTGAATATAATGACAGAACC
Source organism: Lachnospiraceae bacterium (assembly GCA_017624835.1). Classification (GTDB taxonomy): domain Bacteria; phylum Bacillota; class Clostridia; order Lachnospirales; family Lachnospiraceae; genus Acetatifactor. Next base: position 20,696 of record JAGAMG010000014.1, on the reverse strand, counting down.
TGCATTATTGTCATTAATGTAAAGGATACTGTGGTAGGACTGATTGTAGAAAAGATTGCCGAAGTAGTGGAGATAAAGAATGAAAATATTCTTTCTACCCCCACTGTTGGGAATGACGAAAAATGCCAGAATAAATATGTTTACGGTGTTGGCAAGGTTGGCGATGGTGTGAAATTGCTTTTGGATCCGGAGCTTTTGCTGAAGGATGATGATTTGGCAATGTTGGAATTGGCAAGTAAAGATACTATGGAAGAAGGAGAATAACATCATGGGAAAAAATATGAAAATATCGACACAATTGACAATTGGATTTTTGATAATGGAAGCAATCCTGATTTTATCATTATACTTTGGTTATACCACTGCGGCTCAGATTATTACAGTGGAGGATCAGACCCATTATTTGAGTAGCTATGGTACCTTTACAGCAGTGGAATTTATTTTGATGATGGTTGTAACCACCGGCGTTGCTGTGACTATGGTCAGAAAAATCAAAAAGGCATTGGCAGAGGTTACCAAGGTTTCAGAGGCATTGGCAGAGGGAAAAACTGACATTAAAATCGAAAAGACCGGCAATGATGAATTTGGTATGATGCTGGATGATATGCAGAAGGTAATTGACAATATTCAGTATCAGGCGCAGATTGCTCAGGAAGTGTCAACCGGAAATTTGACTGTAGAAGTTCGTCCTAAGTCCGATGATGATGTGATGGGACATGCAATGAAAAAGTTGGTATATCAAAATCATCATGCAATAAGTAGTGTAATAGATTCTGCAAGTCAGGTTTCTACAAGTGCGTCTCAGGTAGCAAGTGCCAGTGAAGCGTTGGCACAGGGCTCTACAGAGCAGGCAAGTGCCATTGAAGAGATTACCGCTTCCATTGATGATGTGGCAGAAAAGACCAAGCAGAATGCAGAACAGGCAAATGTGGCAACAGATTTAATGGGACAGGCAATTGAAGATGTAAAGAAGGGCAATGCGGAGATGCAGGAAATGGTAGTGGCAATGCAGGATATCAATAAGGCATCCGAAAGCATTTCCAAGATTATCAAGGTAATTGATGATATTGCATTCCAGACCAATATCCTTGCATTAAACGCAGCTGTAGAGGCTGCAAGAGCGGGCGAGGCAGGAAAAGGCTTTGCAGTAGTAGCGGAGGAAGTAAGAAATCTGGCAGCAAAGAGTGCGCAGGCAGCAGCGGAAACGGCAGAAATGATTGAAGATTCCATAGAAAAGGTAGAAGCCGGTTCCAAGATTGCAAATGGGACAGCATTGGCGTTGGAAAAAATTACCGATGTAGTACAGAAGAGTGAAACAATTATCAATGAAATTGCAGAATCCTCTAATTATCAGGCAACTGCTATTGCTCAGATTGATCAGGCCATTGAACAAGTGTCACAGGTGGTACAGACGAATTCTGCAACCAGTCAGGAGTGCGCAGCAGCCAGCGTAGAATTGTCCAATCAGGTTAATCGTGTGAAGGAAATGCTTTCTGTTTATAAATTGAACGGACATTCTCAGATGGGAATGGGAGAACCGGTAGCCCGTCATTATGATAACCATTCAGACAGAAATGAGCAGATTATTTCTTTGAAGGGAAGCTTTGGTAAATACTAAGGCAGAATGAAAATAAGAGCATACTAGCGCCCGGAAGTCCCGGGTGTTAGTATGCTTTTTGCAAAATTTCCGGGAGGTTACATATGGAGCATTTAACTTATGAAGGAAACAATCAAAAGAAAATAGAAAGATTTTTATTGCTTATCTATAGTATTTACAATTTGAATGTAATTGTAATCGCTGTGAAGGAAGAGTGGGACAGCTGGGTAGGTCTTTTTTTGGTTGTAATGCTGGCGGCCTGCTGGATAGTATCTATCAGTAAATGGAAAAATTATGAGTTCAGAGCAAAATTTGCAGCGATAATGATGCAGGGAAGTATGGTACTTTATGCCATACATCTGAAGGATGTTTCGGCGGTAATTCCTGTGTTTTTGGCATTCGCTGTGTTTATGGGATTGTATGGAATTCCGGAAATTACTTATTATTCTGTGATTGCCGGTGTGTTTATCTATTTCTATCACGGCGTTATTATCGGTAGTATTCCCTATAATACCATGAGTGAAGCTATGACGGCACTTGCCCAGCTTGGAAATGTACTGTTATTGGAATATGTGGTGTATATCTGGACAAAGAGGAATAGCGAAGGCAGCCGTCAGCTTTTAGACGCCATAGAAGAATTAAAAATAGTAGAAAACAGTAAGGATGAATTTTTGGCAAATGTAAGCCATGAAATCAGAACGCCTATTAACACCATCTGTGGTATGAGTGAGTTGGTGCTTAGAGAGGAATTGCCTGTAAAAACCAAGGAGAATATACTGAATATTCAGATTGCCGGAAGAAATTTGATGTCAGTTGTAAGTGATATCTTGGATTTTTCGGAGTTACAGTCCGGTAAAATAGAATTGGAGGAGGAAGCGTATAATATCACCTCCACCATTAATGATGTCATAAATATGACATTAGCACGTAAAAATGAGAAAAAAATTGAGTTGATTGTGGATTGTGATGCCAATATACCCTGTGCACTATTAGGAGACGAAAAAAAGCTTCGAAGGGTAATTATGAATCTGGTGGATAATGCCATCAAATTTACAGAGGATGGTTGTGTAACCATTGTGGTGGGATTTCGCAGGGAATCCTATGGAATCAATCTGGTGATTACGGTTAAGGATACCGGAATCGGTATGGCAGAGGAAAGTGTAGAAAAGCTTTTTGCCGGATTTAGTCAGGTGGATACCAGCAGTAACCGCATGGAAGGCGGAGTGGGTCTGGGACTTGCGATTTCCCAGGCACTGGTAAAGAAAATGGGAGGTGCCATTACGGTCAGAAGCAAGCTTGGCAAGGGAAGTATTGTAAAGTTTGTAGTGCCCCAGAAGGTATTGGATGAGGCTCCTATTGCATCCATTCAGCAAAAAGATAATATAAATGTGGCAACTTATATTGATATGGAACAGTTTGATATGCTGGCAATTCGTGACGAATATTCCAGTATGATTTTGCATATGGTGGAGCAGCTTAAGGGGAAATGCCATATATGCAGAAATTTAGCGGAGTTACAAAGAAGACAGGAAAAGGAGCATTTTTCCCATGTTTTTATCAGTATAGTGGAATATCGGGAAAATACGGCATATTTTGACAAGCTGGCACAGAAAACAAATGTGATTATTGTATTGGAACGGGCGGAGGAAAAAACGATTACCAATCCACAGCTTCTCAAAATCTATAAGCCTTTTTATATATTAACCATTGTATCCGTATTAAATGGATTGAATGATGAACAGGGTGGTCGGTATATTGCCAATACTGAAAAATTCGTAACAAGAGATGCACATGTGTTGGTGGTGGATGATAATCGTATGAATATTCGTGTCATTGAGGGGCTGCTTGCTAATTATAATATAAAAGTCAGCATTGCAACCAGCGGACAGATGGCATTGGAAAAGATTACTTCTGCGGATTATGATTTTGTATTTATGGATCATATGATGCCGGAGATGGATGGGGTGGAAACCTTCCACAGAATCAGGCATAAGGTGGGAACCTATTATCAGAAGGTGCCCATTATCGCCCTGACTGCAAATGCTGTGGCAGGCACCCGTGAAATGCTGCTAAAGGAGGGCTTTGATGATTTTTTGGAGAAGCCTGTTGAGAGATCTGTTTTGGAACGTGTATTAAAGCGTAATCTTCCGGCTGACAAGATTATTTTTAAGGAAAGGAATAATGCTCCTGTTGATAATAAGATTGAACCGGTGGTACCAGAGCAGATTGTTGAAGATATACAGGAAGAGAAGAATATCGACAAGGAACCCAATATTGAAAAGGAGCTTGCGGCAGAAGGGCTGGATGTACAAAAGGGTATCCTGTACTGTAACGGTAAGGAGCAATATATTAAAGTATTGCAGGGCTATTGCGAGGATTGTGATGACTCGGGAATCCTTGCGGAGCAGTTATTCTTAAAGGAGGATTGGAAAAACTATGTAATTGCAGTGCATGGTATGAAAAGTGCCATGCGTAGCATAGGTGCTATCGGCATTTCAGAAATTGCCAGAAAACTGGAGGTGGCAGGCAGAGAAGAACGTATTGATTATATCAGGGAGCATCATCAGGAATTGCTGGAAGAATACAAAGCCCTTTTTGAAAGATTACGCAGGAAGGAATGGATTTGTCCTCAAAAGGAAAGTGAAACAAATAGTGATACGGAATGTAATCTTCCGGTACTGGAGAGCAAAAACTTTGACCAGATAATTGAAAGAATGGAAGATGCCATGTATTCTCTGGATGAAGAATGCTTGCTTGCAATTCTGACAGAGTTGGAAAATTACCAATATTACGGAGTGGCGTTAAATACCGTATGTACACCGGTTAGAAGAAAAGTGGAAATGTCGGACTATGTATCCGCTGTAGAAATGGTGGTGCGGTTTAAAAACGGACTGGACGGTAAGGAGGTAAGGGCATAATGTGGAAGAAAATAATCCGTCAGATATCCGGTGAAGGCTGCGAATTAAGAGAAAGAATGTTCCGCATCATTATCCTGATTGCCGCAGTTGCGTCTGTTATCGGCGTGGGAGAAATCTTTCTGGTAATGGAGATAACCAAGGTATTACTTCCTTTTTTGGCATTGCTGTTTACTGTTATGGCAGGCAGTCTGATTGCTACCTTCAAATATCGGAAAATTGATTTGGCAGCAATGCTTTTGGGGATTGTGATTATTATTTTTGTATTTCCCATCATGTTTTGTTTGAGTGGGGGATTGGAAGGCGGAGCTCCGGTATGGATGGCATTGGGGCTATTGTACATATTTGTTATGTTTTCTGGTAAAAAGCTGTTGTTCTTTTTAGGGTTGTGCATTGTATCCTATGGAGTTACTTATTTTGTTACATTCTGGGAGCCGGACTTTATTGTACCAATGCTTAATAGTGGCCGGGCACATGTGGATTCCTTTTTTTCCGTAATAGTAGTAGGAATCGTAGCCGGTGGAATTTTAAAGGAACATATGTGTGTGTTTGAGGAAGAGCATCGGCAAAATGAGGAGCAAAAGCAGGCGCTTGAAAAGAGTAGCGGTAATAAGAGTACCTTTTTTGCTCATATGAGTCATGAAATCAGAACTCCTATCAATGCCATTATTGGTTTGGATGAAATGATTATGAGAAGTAATCCTACGGATGAAATCCGGGAATATGCGAAGGATATTCAAGTGGCAAGTAAAATGCTGTTGAATCAGGTAAATGATATTTTGGATTTATCTCAGATGGAGATGCACAAGATGAAGATTGTGCCGGTGCAGTATCGGACTGACATCCTGTTTGGGGAATTGGCAGAGCTTATGCGTGCCCAAATGGAAAAAAAGAGTTTGGAATTCTATCTGGATATTGATAAAAATATTCCGTCTGTTTTATACGGTGATGAAAAAAGAATTAAGCAGGTGCTTCTTAATATATTGGATAACGCAGTAAAATATACGGAGGAGGGCTCTGTAACCATGTCTGCTCAAGGGGAAGAGAGCAGTACAGGTGAAATGATTCTTAAGATTAAAATTGCGGATACCGGAATGGGTATACGAAAGGAGGATATAGAATATCTTTACGATTCTTTTAACAGAGCGGATGAGATTCGTAACGCTAAAATTGTAGGAAGCGGTTTGGGACTTGCCATTACCAAGCAGTTAGTTGATTTGATGGGCGGTGAGATAACCGTAGACAGTATTTATACTAAGGGTACAATATTTACCGTGATACTGAAACAAAAAATTGTGGATAGTGAGCCGGTAGGTAATGTAAATGCTGTAAAAAGGGAAAGAAATGAAGAGCAGTTTTATCGTCCTTTATTTGAAGCACCGGAAGCAAGGATTCTGGTGGTGGATGATAATAAAATGAATTCTTTGGTGGCAAGCAGCCTGCTTTCTGCCACAAAGGTGCAGGTGAATGTTGCGCAGAGTGGGGAAGAATGTCTGGAGCTTACCAGAAAGAAATTTTATCATGCTATTTTGGTGGATTATATGATGCCCGATATGGATGGGGCAGAAACACTAAAAAAAATCCGAACCCAGGAAAATGGTCTGTGCAGAGAAGCAGCAATCATTGTTTTAACCGGTAATGCTCAATCCGGCGCAAGACAAATGTATATGGAGGAGGGTTTTGACGGTTATGTGGAGAAGCCCATTGAAGGAAAGCTTTTGGAAATGGAACTGCTTCAGGTTTTGCCTTCGGATATTATAGAATATCTGGAAACGGGAACTGTGGAGGTGGAAAATGATAACCAGATACAGAAGCTTACCCGAAAGAAGCGCAAGAAGATTTATATTACTGCAGATTGTGTTTGTGATGTTCCACCGGAATTGTTGGAGAAATATGACATTAAGCTGATGTATTTGTATATTAAGACTCCACACGGACGATTTGCAGATACCAGAGAGATTGACTCTGACAGTCTTACACAGTATATTTCTGCAGAAAGCAGTACTGCCTACGCTGACAGTGTAACGGTGGAGGAGTATGAGGAATTTTTTGCGGAAACTTTGACAGAGGCAGAACGAGTCATACATATATCGGTAACTTCAAAATCGGCAAGAAGCTATGGTATTGCCGTGACCGCAGCGAAGGGATTTGACCATGTAAGGGTAATTGATTCGGGACAAATATCCTGTGGACAGGGTTTGATTGTATTGTATGCGGCAAAGCTTGCCATGGAAGGAAAGAGTACGGATACAATTTGTCAGGCGTTGGAAGAGATGATGGGACGTATTCAAACAAGGTTCATCATGCCCGGAGCTGATATCTTCTTCCAAAACGGACGAACCAGAGCTATAACTGCCAAGGTGTGCAGATTATTTAATCTCCATCCTTTTGCAGGAGTGCGACAAAAGAAGGTTGTATTGGTGGGCTTGTTGGCAGGAAATCTGGAAGCTGCATGGAGACAGGGGATTCGGTGGCATTTGAGAAATAAGCGAAAGGTAAATAAAGATGTTGTCTTTATTACCCATGTAGGCTGTACGGTAAAGCAAATTGAATGGGTAAAGGCAGAGGTGTTGAAACGTGTTCCCTTTGATTATGTGATTGTGCAGAAATCTTCTTTTTCCAATGCCTGTAATTCCGGTATGCATACAATAGGTATTTCTTATTACAGTAATTGGTAAGTTGTTGGAAAATTCAAATAAAAACAGAAGAAAATGACGAATTTTCAGTCAGAAATCTTGTAAAAAATGGTATTTGGATGTATAATATTCTTGTTACAAAAGAATTGCAAAATACATATATGAGGTGATGACTATGAACTATCTATCTGAATTTTGTGGCTCATTCATTTTTCTTTTATGCGGATATGCATATATGTGCAATGTATCCTTAAAGAAAACGTTAGTAGGAAGCTTAAATTACATTGAGTTAGTAGTAGCATGGGCTTTGGCTGTAGGTTTTGGACTTGGCATTGCAGCAACCATGGGTGGTCCGGCACTATTGAATCCCGGTGTGGTTTTGGGTCAGGTGATATGGAATAGCATGGCAATCACCGATGCATTGATATACCTGTTGATGGAATTTTTGGCAGCAGGAGCCGCAGTGCTTATTTGTATGATTTTCTTTTGGGATTCCTTTAAGGAAAGCAAGGATTTACCTAAGAGAGGTATTTTTTCTGCCTACCCTGTTGAAAAGAATATGGTGCTTAACTTTGTGCAGGAAATGATTGCAACCTTTGTATTCTTATTTTTGGTATTTGTGGGTATTATATATGCAAATGGCAATCCTATTGTAATCGGATTGGTTGGTTTTGCAGCAGTGGCACTTATAGCATTGTCCTTAAACAGTACCGGATTTAGTATGAATGCAATGCGTTCTGTATTTAGTAGTGTATGGTTTACTATTTTGCCTATTCCGAATAAAGGGAAGGAAAAGGTTGATTGGCAATATCAGTTAATTGTTAATTTGGTTGGCTCAAGTATCGGTGGTATTTTGGCAGTGATTGTGACTTCTATCATCGCAGGCGCAGTATAAGACAGAATAAGTAGTAAAGAAAGGACGACGGTTATTACGTCGGATTGGTGGAAGATATGCTGGTGGCATTGGTGCCCTTATTTGATGAGAATATGGCAGTACGCGCGTATTCGGTGTTTACACAAAAAAATAATTATCTTTTGAATCCCTTAATGCTGGGAACGGGACAATATGACGGAGCAGCTAATATTGCAGGCTTAGAATTGATACAGAGTATGGGAATTGAGACCTTGTCCGAGGATAAAGAGGTGTTTATACCAATCAGCAATATCAATGTTTTTGCAGATATTGAGGGACAATGCAATGTGCCTCACGAACGGATTGCTTTATTGATTGATAATACCATACCTCCCATTGAAATGTATGTAAACAGATTGCGGGAATTAAAGGAAAGCGGATTTAAATTAGCGATTCGTAAGCTGGCTGTAAGTGAATTTGAAAGCTATCGGGAAGTGCTGAAGCTGGTGGATTACGTGTTTTTAAATAATCGTAAGATTGCAATTGACAAGGCAAAAATTTATTTTGGAAAGCTGTTTCCCAATGTAAAGCTTTGTGCCGGTAATATTGACAATATGGAGATTTATGAAAAACTGCGGGCAAATGGTGGTTATCAGTTTTATGAAGGTGTTTTCTATCGTGTTCCGATTACAAAGGGACAAAATGAAGTTGCGCCCTTAAAGGTTAATTATATTGAATTGCTGAACACGGTAAATGATGATAATTTTGAATTGACCAAGGCTGCGGATATTATCGGACGGGATACTGCACTTACCATTTCACTTTTAAAGATGGTAAATAGTATGAGTCTGAATTCCGGTATCAGTAGCATCAGACATGCGGCAGCAATGTTGGGGCAGCGGGAATTAAAGAAATGGATTAATACCGCAGTAGTAAATGCTTTGTATGCAGATAAGCCCAATGAAATTACCAGACTTTCTCTTTTGCGTGCAAAGTTCGCAGAAAATTTGGCATCGGCGTTTGATTTGGCTGTTAAGAAGGAAGAGTTATTCCTAATGGGACTTTTCTCCGTATTGGATGTTATTTTGGAAAAGCCCATGGAAGAGGCTTTGAAGATGGTAACCGTATCTAAGGAAATTTCAGATGCATTGCTTTATAATAAAGGAAAGCTGGCTCCGCTGTATGAGTTTATGGTACAATATGAAACCGCTAATTGGCCGGAGGTTTCCAGATTGATGATTTTACAGGGATTGGATGAGGCAAAGATTTCTGCTGCATATATGGATTCCCTTGTATGGTACAGACTTTTATGTTTAAGATTGTAAAAAGTAGAAAAATAAGGAAAAAGCAGGAAAGCACAAGGGATTCCCTTGTGCTTTTTGCTAATTTATGATATCTTTTAACGAAGAAAGATTTTTTGCTAGAGAGGAGACAGTGTATAATGTACGGAACATTTTGGGCATTGGTGCCCCCTATAGTAGCAATTTTATTGGCATTGATAACAAAAGAGGTATATAGTTCTCTTTTTGTTGGAATTTTAATTGGAGGACTTTTTTATGCAGGCTTTGCACCGGAAGCCACAGTTCTTCATATTTTTAATGATGGATTTGTAAGTGTACTGTCAGATTCCTGGAACGTAGGTATTCTTATTTTCCTGGTGATTTTGGGTGTATTGGTATCTCTTATGAATAAGGCAGGAGGTTCTGCTGCGTTTGGCAAATTTGCGGGAGAGAAGATTAAGTCCAAAACAGGAGCACAGTTAGCCACAGTTTTGTTGGGTGTTCTTATTTTTGTTGATGATTATTTTAACTGTCTTACGGTAGGAAGTGTTATGAAGCCTGTAACGGACAAGCATAAGGTATCCCGGGAAAAGCTGGCATATTTGATTGATTCCACAGCGGCTCCGGTTTGTATTATTGCACCTATTTCTTCCTGGGCAGCAGCGGTATCCGGCTTTGTTGAGGGAGAAGATGGATTTACATTATTTTTAAGAGCGATTCCTTATAATTTCTACGCAATATTTACTCTCTTTTTTGTAGCTATGGCAGTGATATTGAAAGTAGAATTTGGTCCTATGAAGGCAAAGGAAGATGCTATGCAGGCACTTCAGAAGAAGGCTGCCGAGGCAAAGGAGTCTGAAAAGGATGGTAAGGTTTTGGATTTAATAGTTCCCATTTTTTCTTTAATTGTCTGCTGTATTATCGGTATGATTTACACAGGAGGATTCTTTGAGGGAGCAAATATCATTGATGCATTTTCGGACAGTGATGCTTCTGTAGGATTAATGCTGGGAAGCTTCTTTGCGTTAATGATTACGATTATTTATTATCTCCTTCGCAGATCCATGAGCTTGAAGGAATGTATGGAATGTATGCCGGAGGGCTTTAAGGCAATGGTGCCTGCTATTTTGATTTTGACCTTTGCATGGACATTAAAGGCAATGACGGATAGTCTGGGAGCGGCAGAATTTGTAGAAGGTGTAATGGAAGGCTGTGCAGAAGGGCTAATGAGCTTTTTGCCTGCAGTTATTTTTGTGGTTGCCTGCTTGCTTGCATTTGCATCCGGCACCAGTTGGGGAACCTTTGGTATCCTGATTCCTATTGTAGTAGCAGTGTTCCAGGAAACAGACCCTACCTTAATGATTATTTCTATTTCTGCATGTATGGCAGGTGCTGTTTGTGGAGATCATTGTTCCCCCATATCCGATACCACCATTATGGCATCGGCAGGTGCGGATTGTGAGCATGTAAGTCATGTATCCACACAGTTGCCCTATGCCATTACAGTGGCAGTGATTTCCTTTGTAGTGTATATTATAGCCGGTTTCTGTAAGAGTGCATTGATTTGCTTGCCGATAGGTATGGCTATGGTGCTGGGACTTTTGTTGTTGGTTAAGATGAATGATGAGAAGGTTGCATCGTAGTAGCGTATTATAGATAAAAGGCAGGACGTTGTTTTCATTCAACAATGTCCTGCCTTTTGCAGTTATGTGCGTTTATATTTGGAATATGCGATTGTTTCTATTGTTGTTCAAGGAATGCTTTCAAGGTGATATGGGATGCAATAATGGTTCCCTGAATCATAGGAGCTGTTCCACCCCCCTTTGCTTGGAAATTCTGGCGAAGGAGCGTAGCAAGTTCCCGACAGTCCTTGCTGCTGCTTCCGATGATGAAACGGTATCCATCCCCATCATTTCCGGCGAAGGCTGCGCAATAGCCGTTATATTTTGTGGTTAACTCATTTATTACATTTCGGATAGCAATTTCATTCATGATTTCCACAAAGAGAATTGCATGCTGGGATTGGTTGGGCTGGGGAAGGCTTTGTACGGCATAATCCAAAAGCTGTGCCTGTAATGTGTTTCCCAACTCCTTTAAACGCAAATTTTCTTCTTTAAGTCGGGAAACGGCATCTGCCACCGCATTTTGTTTTGCAGAAAGCTGTACAGAAATATTGCTGACGCTGTTTTGTTTTTCTGTATAGTCTGCAACAGCTCGACCGCCGCATAGGATATTCACTCTGACACCGCCACGGTGATTTTGCACATTGGTAATCTTAATTAAGCCGATTTGTCCGGTGGTATCACAATGGGGAGCACAACAGGCGCAGGTATCAATTCCCGGAATGGTTACAATGCGTACATTTTCTGTTAAGTCCAATTTGCTACGGTAGGAAAGGGTAGTTAATGTAGTGCTGTCAGGATAGCTGATTTCAATGGGAAGATTCTGCCATACAGCTACATTTGCCTCTGATTCAATTATTCGCAGCTGCTCTAAGGTCAATTCTCCGTTAAAATCCAAGGTGACTTCTGAAAGTCCTAAATGAAACCCTACATTATCTAGTCCAAAGTGCTTATTGACCAAACCGGATATCATATGCTCTCCGGAGTGCTGCTGCATAAAGTCAAAACGCTGTGCCCAATCCACCTGTCCATGTACCACTGTACCCGGTTCCAGTGCTTCTTTTACATAGTGGGAAATAATGTCATTTTTAATTTGTACATCGCAAATCTCCTGCCCGGCAAGGCTTCCCTTATCGGCAACCTGCCCGCCTTCTTCCGGGAAAAAAGCGGTGCGGTCTAATATGACTTCATAGAGCTTTTTCTGTTCATCATAAATGCAGTCAGTAACGGTTGCTTCAAAATTTGTGATATGTATATCCTTATAAAATAATTTTTCCATTGGCAATATCTCCTTTTCGCAGTGAAAATCAATGTCCCTTTGCACCGCTTGATTTTCTATTCGCGTATATTTTACAACAGATAGGAGAATTTGGCAAAGAAAACAGGGTGGACTAGTTTTAACATGGAATATGTGATAAAATGGTTGAAAATATTTTCGAGGAACGGGGAGAGATTATGAGAAAAAACTATTTCGTAAGATGCAGCTTGCGGTACGGTGTTTATTTTCTGGCGGCACTGCTATTGTCCTATCTGTTGGCGAGGATTACGGTACGGGGCAATACGGTGATTGGACAGGCTGTGGACACCATGCTTTCAGGTGCAAAAGTACAATTTCAGGAATTTATAGGTTTGTTTGTAATCTTAACGGTCATTGGCTTTGCAGCCTCTTTTTTCAAGAGTGTATTAAATTCCAAATTCAGTATCAAGGTGCAGACTACATACAAAAAGCTGGTGGCAAAAAAGCTGTATCGTTTGGAATACAAATATTTTGATGCCAATGGTTCGGCAGCGGTTATCAATAAAATGAATGCAGATATTGCAGAGATAGACATGCTGCTGCAGGAGACGTTGTCAGAAATTTGCACCTGTGCGGTGGAATTGATAACCTATGCGGTTTATATTGGTACTCTTAGCTGGAAGCTCTTATTGGTAATGCTGATTACCTACCCCATTGTCCTTGCCTTTACCAATTATGTGGCAAAGAAGCTTACCAGCCTGCGCAAGGTGTTTCGGCAAAAGACGGATTCCATTACCGAGATTGCCCAGGACTGTGTCAGCGGTATTTTGGTGCTTCGTTCCTTTGGAGCGGAGGACTATTTTCAGGGAAAATTGGAGGAAGCTACGGAGGCTTTGGTAGAAAATGAGGAAAAACGAACCAGAGTTTCCAACAATGCCATTATAGTTCGTAAGGTGCTACAGTGGTTGCCCAATATCATATGTGCCGTGTATGCCTATGTGCTGGTAAGACAGGGCAATTTGAGTGTGGGCGAGCTGCTGGCATTTATTATTATTTTGGAGCCCTTTGTGGGAGCCTTTGTGGGACTGCCCTTTTGCTTTGTAGATGCCAGAGAGCGAATGGTGTGTGTGAAGCGTGTGGAGCAGATTTTGAATGAAAAGGATGAAGTGAGCGGAACGGAAAACGCAGGAGTGGATAAAGACATTGCCATTTCCTTTACCGATGTAAGCTTCCAATATGTAGAGAATGCCAAGGTATTAAAGGGTGTGTCCTTTGCGGTAAAAACCGGAAGCAGTGTAGCATTTGTGGGGGAATCGGGTGGTGGAAAAAGTACTATTTTCCATATTTTATGTGGCTTTTATCCTGTAATGTCGGGAAAGTATGCTCTTTATGGGCGAACCTTTACGGATTGGAATGTGGAGGCTGCCAGAGAGAAAATGGCATTGGTGTCCCAGAATGTATTTCTGTTCCCCACCAGTATTCGGGAAAATGTCAGATATGGTAATGAACAGGCAACCGATGAGGATATTGTGGAAGCCTGCAAAAATGCCAGAATCCATGATTTTATTATGAGTTTGCCGGAGGGGTATGACACCATTGTGGGAGAGCGTGGCATTTTGCTGTCCGGTGGAGAAAGACAGCGAATTTCCATAGCCAGAGCTTTCTTAAAAAATGCGCCCATCCTTCTTTTGGATGAGCCTACTTCTGCGGTGGATGTGGAAACGGAAAAGTTGATTCAGGAAGCGATTGATGGTCTTTCCAAGAGCAGAACCTGCATAACCATAGCCCACAGACTTTCGACAATTCGTAATGTGGACACTATTATGGTATTGAAGGATGGTTTGATTGTGGAACAGGGCTCTCATGAAGAACTATTAAACAGTGATGGAGTTTACGCAGGAATGTACGGAAAGGAGGCGCAGTAGAATGAAAACCTGGAAATTATTTCTTCGTACCATGAAGGTGATGGGAAAGCATTGCAAGGTTTATCTGGCGGGAATCTTTTTTATGAGTACCGGCTGGGCAGCCTTTTCGGTTATGGCATCCCTGCTTATGAAAAACGTGGTTGATGCAGCACAGACCGGGGAAACCGGACATATGCTGATGATTATAGTAGTAAATGTGGTGGGTGGTATCCTTTCCCTTTTGATTTATCGGAGGGCGGCAATTGCTTATAATGTGGAGGCAAAGCGTGCTTATGGAACCATCAGTAAAATGCTGTTTCATCATGAGGTAAGATTGCCCTACAGCTATTATGAAAATCACCACAGTGGGGATTTTATGTCCAAGCTTTCCTATGATTTGGAAAAAATGGGCAGTATCTATGGCTCCCGTTTTCGAAGGACAGTAGCACCACTGCTTCATGTAATTGTGTTTTTGATTCCCATGTTGATTTTAAGCTGGCAGATTACCCTTTGTCTGATTGGGGTAAATCTGGTAATGTTAGCTATCAATGGGGCAATGATAAATCCTATGCGAAAGGTAAGTAAGCAGCTTTCTGCCACCAATGGCAAAATGACGGAAAAGCTGTCCAATTTGTTGCAGGGTATGGAGCAGGCAAGAATGTATGCTTCCGGCAAATCCACAGTGGAACAGTTTGTTTCTGAAACGGAGGTTTATGAAAAGCAAAATAATAAAAAGATTTTCCTTACCGCTTGTTTGGAAAGCTGTAACAGTGGATTTCGTATGCTGTGTATTTTGATGTTTTTGCTGTTGGGAGTATACTTTGTATCAGAGGGGATTACTACCTTGGGGGCACTTACTGCAATCTATTCTTTGTACGGCAGCTTTTCCTTCCAATTCCTGCAATTAGGCAGATATATTCCGGAATTAATCGGATGTCTTACCAATGCTCAGAATATTTTTGATTTTCTGGAGGAGGAAGAGGAGCCGGAATGCTGGTATGACAGGGCTGTGGCGGAAGTCGGCAGAAGCGGAGAGGATAAAAACTTTATAGATATCCGCAATATTACCTTTGATTATCGTGAGGACAAGCCACTTATCAGAGATTATTCCCTTGGGATTGAGAAGGGAGAAAGCATTGCAGTTACCGGTCCTTCCGGCTGTGGCAAGTCAAC
Source organism: Lachnospiraceae bacterium (assembly GCA_017624835.1). Lineage (GTDB taxonomy): Bacteria > Bacillota > Clostridia > Lachnospirales > Lachnospiraceae > Acetatifactor. The sequence continues at coordinate 5,479 of JAGAMG010000014.1, read as the reverse complement.
TCTTTCCAAGCTGCTTTTAGGATTATATCCGTTAAAGAGTGGAGATATTGTGGTGGACGGTAATTCCTATCTGGAAATGCGTAACAGGGAGATTCGGGAAAAAATTGCCTATGTACCACAGGAACCCTATTTGTTTAATCTTTCTATTAAAGAAAATATCCGCATGGGAAATTTAAAGGCAACGGATGAGGAAGTGATAGAGGCTGCCAAAGCAGCAAATGCTCATGAATTTATAGAAAAGCTGGAGGAAGGCTATGATACCAATGTGGGAGAGCGGGGCAACAGATTGTCCGGCGGTCAAAGACAGCGTATTGCCATAGCCAGAGCTATTTTAAAGAATGCGCCTATTGTCCTTTTGGATGAAGCTACCTCTGCGCTGGATAATGAGTCCGAGCTTTTGGTAAATGAGTCCTTGAAGGGAATGAAGGATGGTAAGAATATCATTATGATAGCCCATAGACCTTCCACCATTGCACTTGCTGACAGGGTTTGTGCTTTTGTGGAATAAAGGATTCCTTTCGGATTATTCTTATAATTTATTGCATATACTATATCGTAATATGAAAAGAATAGTGCAGAAACTATGGCAGAAAGGAACTTTATATGAAAGCAGAAATTTATCCCTTTGTAGTACGACCACTTCCTTATGAGTATGATGCGTTGATGCCTGTGTTGGATGAGACCACATTGGAATTCCATCATGATAAGCATTATAAAACCTATGTGGATAATTTAAATAATATTTTGGCAGATTATCCGGAATTGCAGCAAAAGAGTCTTCAGGAGCTTTTGACACAGCTGGAGGAGCTTCCCATGGCGGCAAGAGTGGGGATTCGTAATAATGGTGGAGGCGTTTATAACCATGAATTGTATTTTGATGCTATGAAAAGTCCGGCAGGACAGGAGCCCGTAGGAGATTTGGCGGAGGCAATAAACAGGGATTTTGGTTCCTATAAACAGTGGCAGGAGCAGATGAAGCAGGCTGCTGTCAGTAAATTCGGTTCCGGCTGGGCGTGGCTTCTTTCGGATAAAGCAGGCAAGCTGTCCATTGTACAGACTGCCAATCAGGATGTGCCGGATTTCCTGGAGTATACCCCCATCTTTTTAGTGGATGTGTGGGAGCATGCTTATTATTTGCAGTATCAGAATCGCAGAGCCGATTATGTGGATGGCTGGTTTAGTCTGATTAATTGGCGCAAGGCTCAGAAGCGTTACGAGGAAAGAAGTTTGTAGATACAGAAGGAAAGAAAATGAATCAGATAAATTATCAGAAAGAATTGGAAAAAATTTTAAATGGTTTACAGATGTTGGATGGAAGTGAGGCACCACCGACTCTGTTCTTGCATAGCTGCTGCGCCCCCTGCAGCAGCTATTGTCTTGAGTATTTGTGTAAGTATTTTTCCATTACAGTGTTTTATTACAATCCTAACATTTCCGCTTCACAGGAATATTTAAAGCGAGTGGAGGAGCAGAAACGGCTGATTTCAGCATACAATCAGGAACAAAAGGGATATCCCATTTCGATTGTAGAGGGGGATTATGAGCCGGCTTGCTTTTTTGAGATGGCAAAGGGATATGAGGAATGCCCGGAGGGCGGAGAACGATGTTTTAAATGCTTTGATTTGCGCTTGCGTCGTACCGTAGAAGAGGCAAAAAGGGGAAAGTATGATTATTTTGCAACCACCCTTACCATCAGTCCCTTAAAAAATGCTGCAAAAATTAATGAAATCGGTCAGCAATTAAGTAAAGAATATGGAGTGAATTGGCTTCCCTCGGATTTTAAAAAGAAAAATGGCTATAAGCGTTCCATAGAGCTTTCGGCTGAGTATGATTTGTATCGACAGGATTACTGTGGCTGTGCTTTTTCCAAGGTGGAGCGGGAGAAGAGCAGACAGTAGGGCGTATGCATTCTTTCCGCAGGGTAAAATAGATTTACATATTGCGGTATTTTGGAAATTAAGTTATAGTAATTAGAGTAATTGAAATGCCGTCCATGGAATTAAGCTATGGGCGTGGTACGGAAAGGCTTAGGTTGTAACATGAAGAAGATTTTAGATATGCTGACAGAGGAAATGCAGCAGGCATTTGCGGCTGCTGGTTATGAAGGGACATTGGGAAGAGTGACCATATCCAATCGTCCTGATTTGTGTGAATATCAGTGTAACGGTGCTATGGCTGGTGCAAAGCAGTACAAGAAAGCTCCTATAATGATTGCTAACGATGTGGCAGAAAAGCTGGCTGACAGTAAGGTGTTCAAGGAAGCGGTAGCAGTAGCTCCCGGTTTCCTGAATTTAAAGGTTTCTGAGGAGTTTTTGCTGGAATATACACAGGGCATGAGAGCGGATAAAAAATTTGGTATGGACATGCCGGAAAATCCTAAGAAGATTATTGTGGATTATGGCGGACCCAATGTGGCTAAGGCTTTACATGTAGGACATCTTCGTTCAGCCATTATCGGTGAAAGCGTAAAGAGAATTGCACGATTTGCCGGACATGAGGTTATCGGTGATATTCATTTGGGAGATTGGGGACAACCTATGGGATTGATTATTCATGAGTTGCAGTTACGCTATCCCGATTTACCTTATTTTGATGAAAGCTTTACGGGTGAGTATCCTGAGGAAGCACCAGTTACCATTGCAGAATTAGAGGAAATTTACCCTACTGCCAGCGGAAAGTCCAAGGAAAATCCGGAGTACAAGGAAAAGGCGATGGAGGCTACCTTTAAGCTGCAAAGCGGTGTGAGAGGTCATCGTGCTCTTTGGAATCATATTATCAAGGTGTCCGTAGCAGATCTTAAGAGAAATTATGATAATTTGAATGTGGAATTTGACCTGTGGAAGGGCGAATCCGATGCCCATGATGTAATTCCCGGCATGGTAAAATACATGAAGGATGGGGGCTATGCCTACATCAGTGACGGTGCGCTGGTGGTGGATGTAAAGGAAGAGACGGACACAAAGGAGATTCCACCTTGTATGATTTTAAAATCCGATGGCGCTGCCTTGTATAATACCACGGATTTGGCAACCATTCAGATGCGTATGGAGGAATATCAGCCGGATAAGATGATTTATCTTACTGACAAGCGTCAGGATTTATATTTTGAGCAGGTATTCCGCTGTGCCAAGAAGACCAAGCTGGTTAAGCCCGAGACAGAGCTTTTCCATATCGGCTTTGGTACCATGAATGGTAAGGATGGTAAGCCCTATAAGACCCGTCAGGGTGGTGTCCCCAGGTTGGAAAATCTCATTGCGGAGATTAATGAAGAAATGCTTCGTAAGATTAAGGAGAACAGTGAGACTAAGGGTTATGCTGTTGACGAAGAGGAAGCAGCCAAGACCGCTAAAATTGTAGGTTTGGCAGCAATCAAATATGGTGATTTGTCCAATCAGCCTGCAAAGGATTATGTGTTTGACGTAGATCGCTTTACCTCCTTTGAAGGAGATACCGGTCCCTATGTGTTATATACCATCGTGCGTATTAAGTCCATTCTTGGAAAGTATGCCGAGCAGGGCGGTGATGTAAATGCTGCGAGCTTACAGTCGGTTCAGAATGACTCAGAGAAGGCATTGGTAATGGAGCTTGCAAAGTTTAATTCCATAATGGAAGCTGCCTATGAGGAATGCGCACCCAATAAGATTTGTGCTTATATTTATGATCTGGCAAATCAGTTCAACCGCTTCTATCATGAAACACCTATCCTGAATGAAGAGGATGCAGTGAAGAAGGAAGGCTGGATTGCATTGCTGGCATTGACCAGAGATGTATTGGAAACCTGTATTGATATATTAGGATTTGATGCACCTGAAAGAATGTAGTGCAACAGTTCAGCCATACTTATGGTGTGAGTAAAAACATGCTTGCATGGTTTTTACTTGCGTCATATGTATGTGCTGAGCTGTCATCGTTATTGTGATTGTTTTTCTAATTTTTGCAATAAAATGCAAAAAATTAGAAAAAGCTGTTGACAAAATCGAAAAGCCATTGTATACTAACAAAGTCGGTTGCGTCAGCAGCTAACAAATGGAATCTTAGCTCAGCTGGGAGAGCATCTGCCTTACAAGCAGAGGGTCATAGGTTCGAGCCCTATAGGTTCCACTCCAACTTCGGTTGGTATAGATATGGCGAGATAGCTCAGTTGGCTAGAGCATACGGTTCATACCCGTAGTGTCGAGGGTTCGAATCCCCCTCTCGCTATTAGCAAAATGATGAAAGTGTTTAGCATTAGGCACTTTCATTTTTTTTGCATATATGCAGTATTCGGAAAATATAAATAAAATATGTGAGGTATAGTATGAATCAAGAAAAGAACTTTTCCGTATCTAATTTTGTACTTAGAGTATTCCAGGGAGCGTTGGTTGGTCTGGGAGCGGTGTTGCCCGGTATTTCCGGTGGTGTGCTTTGTGTGGTATTTGGTATTTATACCATTATCATGGAATTTCTGGCAGACCCTTTCCGTAAGTTGAAGACTCATTTCCCCAAGCTTTTGCCCATTGGTATTGGTGGTGTGATTGGTTTTATCGGGGTGGCAAAGCTGTTGGGCTTTTTCCTGGAAAGATATGAAAATCCTTCCGTTTGCCTGTTTATCGGTTTGATTGCAGGTATGTTACCTTCCCTTTTTAGGGAAGCAGGAGAACAGGGCAGAAGCAAGAAATCCTACGTAGCTATGGTTATTGCCATGGTGCTGGTATTTGCCATGTTAATCAGCCTTAAGGTGCTTGAGGTGGAAATTACCCCCAACTTTGGCTGGTATATTTTCTGTGGTGTATGTCTGGCATTGAGTGTCATTGCACCGGGTATGAGTTTTTCCACTACCCTGATGCCTTTAGGACTTTATGAGCCTTTTGTGGCAGGTATCGGTGATTTTGATTTTGCTGTTTTGGTTCCCGGTGGAATCGGTGCGCTGGCAACCGTTATCTTATTTGCAAAAGCAGTGGATATGTTATTTAAGAAGCATTACTCCGTTGCATTCCATGCAATTGTGGGTGTGGTAATTGCAGCAACCATTATGATTATCCCTGTTGCAAGCTTTACCGTATCTGTATCCGGTTGTCTGATTAATGTGATTTGTCTGGTGGTTGGTATTGTAGCAGCATTGTTATTAGATAAGTTCAATCAGAAATATGCGGTAGAATAATTACTTATTTGAATTACTTATTGGAATGAAAAAGATGTGCCCCCAAAATCAGGAAATAGACCTGTTTTTGGGGGCATTATTTATTTTGTTTTTTTGGGAAAGCAGAGGACATGAAGTGGTGCTATCGAACACCCCAACTGCCGTCAGGATTCAGGTATCCTACCACATACCCCAATTTTTCGTCCAAATCACTTGGTAAAATTCTTTAGGCTACAATCAATAGCGGCGTAAACGAAAAAGCAGTCTTTAAATATAGAAAAACTGCCCTTTCGTTTGCACCGCGTTTGATTTTGCCAAAGTGAACAAAGTAAGCGTCCGTGTAGCCGATATGTATGGACT
>JAGAMG010000013.1 GCA_017624835.1 Lachnospiraceae bacterium | reverse complement strand
TTCTCCCAAAGTCCGGTTCCGGCGGGGCTTATTAAAGTGCCTCTACTCACAGAACTGCCATTCTCGACCTCAAAAAAATCGGCAGATTGGTACTTTTGGATGCTATATTCATTTTGAAATTACATTTTGCGGAAACTCAAGGAATTATGGAAAAAGGAGTGCAACCCTTGCCCCGGACATTAAATATTGATATGATAAAGAATAGGATACAAAGCATGAGATAAAGTAAAGACAGAATGGATATTTATATGAAGAGTAATGCGGATAAAAAACAAAAAATCTGGTTTGTACTGTTGTTATTGGCGCTTTTGGCATATATTGTAAAAAATATACTGGTAGGTGCAGATGTGGATGAAGGCTATGGAGTGATGATTGGTTATCGTCTTGCAAAAGGAGACAAGCTTTTGCTGGAAATGTGGGAGCCCCATCAGACCTCAGCCCTATTTACTGCCCTGTTAATTCGTCCTTTTTTGTGGCTTGCAGGAGGAAGTGTAGATTTTCTGAATATATACTTGCGAGTGGTCTATTTTGTGATACATGGTCTGGTGACTTGGTCTTTGTATCGTTCCTTGTTTGCATGTAAGCCTGAGCTTGGCAAAAAGGGCGCGGGAGCCTTGGCACTGGTGTTCTTTGTGTGTTCCCCAAAAAGTATTTTTATACCGGAGTATTCCAATTTGCATCTTTGGTTTTGGGCTTTGCTTATAATGAGTTTTATGTGTTATTTTTGTAGCAATTCCCCGTTGAAGGGAAAGCTTTGGTTGCTTGCAGCGGCGGGGATTTGGCTGACCTGTGATGTGTTGGCATATCCCAGTATGGTGTTGTTGCTTCCTTTTTGTCTGGGAGTGCTATTTTTCCAAAAGAAAAATTTCTTTTGGAGAGAAGTTTTGTGTTTGATAGCCCCCTGCATCATTAGCGCCGTTGTATTTTTGGCATATGTGTTCTCCTATATGACTTGGGGGCAGTTATTACAGGTGCTTCCCCATGTTCTTGGCGATGGCTCTCATCAGCAAAGTTGGCTTGAAAAATTACTGATTTATTTGGAAAGTTTTGGAATAATGGGGGTACAATTGCTGGGTAGCGGTATCGTAGCCGCAGTATTGACTTTGGCAATTGTAAAGATAGGAAATCGCAGGAAGCAGAAAAGAAGCGGAGGCGGTATCCAAACTGTAGAAAAAGGAATGGATGTGAGCAGCAGCTTCCTAATAATTTTTTTTCTGGTGCATTTGGCTTTTATGTTTTATACCTGGTTTACACACACCTATAATGCATCTTATACCCGTTTGATTTATATTGCAGTAGCAATTACCGGCATTTATTGTTATCAAAAAACGGGAAAAAAAGAAAAGACTGGTTTTTATTTGATTTTAGCTTCTTCGGTGAATTATTGTGGTGTATTGTTGTTGTCCAATTGGAATCCGTCTTTATTAGCGCCTTATTTTATTATGGGCATGTTGGGGGGGCTTCTTTGTTGGAATGGATATTTTACAGAGTATGGAAAAGAAATGCAAAAGGGGATAATAACATTACTGAGTATTTGTATGGTATTTAGCAGTTGTTTTGGTTATTGTTTCCGTATTATCGGTGGAGAGCTGGTACCCAGTACCATTTTCGAAATCAGAGGCTACAACCATGATGGTTTTCGGAAAGGGATTCTGGCAAATTATATGACTGCTTACCGCTATAATTCCAATCAGGAGATATGGGCAGAGGCAGTACCGGAGGAAAGTACTGTAATGTATGTGGGAATGTCACAATTTTCCTATCTCCATGGGGATTGTCGTGTGGCAGTTCCCAGTACCATCAGTACGCCTACCTATAATGAAACTCTTTTGGCATATTGGGAAATGAATCCGGACAGATATCCGGACGTGGTGATTCTGGAAAGCTGCTATGGAGATATCGGAGCCTTTGCAGAGGATGTTTTTTTGATGAATTGGCTGGAGCAAGAATTTCAGCCAAGGGAAGTAGTAGATTATCCTTATATGAGAGTTTATAGAAGATAATGGAAGGAACTATTAAAAAACAATGAGGAAGTATTTGCAGGCAAAGCAGAAGAAGTGGTTTTGGTTTTTGGTTTTGGCATTAATCGGATACACTGTAAAAAATATATTTGTGGGGGCAGATGTGGATGAAGGCTATGGGATTATGGTAGGCTACCGTCTGGCACAGGGGGATAGACTTCTGTTGGAAATGTGGGAGCCTCATCAGACTTCAGCCATTTTTACGGCATTGTTTATCAAGCCCTTTTTGTGGATAACCGGCGGACAGGTGGATTTTTTAAATATCTATCTTAGAATTTGTTTTTTTGCTGTTCATGGCTTGCTGGCTTATTGGATATATCGGACAGTGGTGGTTTGTGCACCTCAAATTGGTAATATTACAGCAGCGTTAATGGTGGGATTTTTTTATGTATCCTCCCCCAAATGTATTTATATACCGGAGTATTCTAATTTACAGGTATGGTTTACGCTGGGGCTGATATTGTGTCTTTTGTGGTATTTTTGTGAAAATTCTCCTTTAAAGGGTAAGTTATGGATGTTAACTTTGGCGGGATTATTTTTGACTTGCGATGTGTTGGCATATCCCAGTATGGCATTGTTGTTTCCTGTTTGTATAGGTGTCATTATATGGTACTCTGTAGCTGCGGAACGTAATGCTGCAAAGGAGGATGCTGCGGCAAATGCTAAGGCTGTAAAGAATAAGGCAGAAGCACTTAAGGCCTGTGGGTGTTTTGTGCTACCCTGCGTGCTGGGGGCACTTTTGTTTGTAGGATATTTACTTTCTTATATGTCAATTGACCGGATAATACAGGTGATTCCATATATTCTGGGAGATGGTTCCCATCAGGTGGGATGGTCTGAAAAGCTTCTCGGATGGGGGCAGGATTTGGAAACCATCATTGTGCATTTGGCGGTGGGCGGTCTTTTTGCAGCGGGCTGTGCCGCATTTAATTATGTAACTGTAAAAAAACAGGGCTGTGTCACTGCATTTGTGCCCCTGCTGTTTTTTTGGTTTGTTATTGCACAGGCTACATTCCAGGTGGGCTATTGGTGCTTGGGGGGAGATGCGGTAGTATGTCCTCAAATCAATTATTTCTTTATTCCTGTGTTGGGAATGTATTGCTACAAACAGAATCAGAAAAAGGATAGTCCGGCAATTTTTATGATAGGTCTTACCTTTTGCGCATATTTGGCAGTGGCATTATTGTCTAATTGGGGACTTAGCAGTCTGCATGTGTATTTGACGGTTGCAGTGCTGGGCGGTTTTTGGTGTTGGAACACTTATTTTACCGAAAAATTAGGTGTGCAGGGACAAAGATTAATCTGGAGATTATTATTTGTAGTAATAATTTGCAATGTTTTTGGGTATTCTTATCGTATGATAGGTGGAGATTCCATGAGCAGTAACATTCTGGAGGTGCGCGGAATTAATCGGACAGGTGTCCGTGCAGGAATCCTGACCAATTACATGACATCCTATCGATATAATGTAAATCAGGAAAGCTGGGAAGAAATGGTGCCTGTGGGCAGCAAGCTTTTGTATGTGGGAGCCTCTCAATATTCTTATATGATGGGAGATTGTGTGGTAGCCATTCCCAGTACGATTAGTACCCCCAGTTATAATGAAAGCATGCTTGCATATTGGGAACTGAATCCTGACCGCTATCCCGATGTAGTGGCTGTGGAAAGCATGTATGGAGAAATAACGGTAGCGGAGCCGGACAGCTTTATCATGCAATGGCTGGGAAATGAGTTTCAGGCAACCGAAATTGTGGAATATCCCTATCTTACAATTTATAAAAAGTAGCTATTGTAGAAATTTTTGCAAAAAAAATAAAAAAAATTAAATTTAGGTATTGCAAAATGGAAAAACATCGTGTATACTTTATCAAGTAATACGAAATAGCGCTATCGCCAAACGGTAAGGCAACGGACTCTGACTCCGTCATTTCAAGGTTCGAATCCTTGTAGCGCTGTTTTCAAAAACTCGTAAGCCTATGCTTGCGAGTTTTTGTTTTGAGAAAACTGCGCTTGCGCTGCTAAGAAACCTCTAAGGAGAAATCCTTGGAGGTTTTTTTGTTGCCTGGGAATAGGCTGGAAATGTTCGGGGTGTATCCCATGTTCAAGAAAAGCATTCTTTTTGTAGAGAGAATGCTTTAGGTTTGCGAAATTGTAAAATTAGAAACAATTTATGCGCAATTTATAGTATATAAGAGGAAAAAATGCTATAATATTACAAAGGAATGGTGATTAGATGATTAATATCATTATTGATGAATTTACGCCTTGTCTAAAGGATGCTTGTACAGGTGAACTTGTACAGACAGAGGTAATTCGTGTCAGAAGAAAATCATTTTTGAAAAAATATAATAAGAAAAATGGTTGGTATACCAATTGGGAAAAGTTGGCTGATGAGAATGAAATATATGCTTTGGTAGTAGAAGGGTCGGTAGACATACAAGGGTTGATAGCGGTTGCCAAGAATGAAGACATGAAAGCAGTATATATCAGCTGGATGTGTACTAGCCCGGAGAATAATAAACAGATCACAGACGATGTAAGATATTTAGGTGTTGGTGGGCATTTGTTTGCTATTGCGGCAAAGAAATCTATTGATTTCGGTTATGATGGATACATGTATGGTTTTGCGGCAAATCAGAAACTGTTGGAGCATTATGTTGACGTATTTAATGGAGAAGTAATTGCTGTATTACATCCTCATCAATTTGCAATTGATGAGGATGGCGCAAGAAAGATTATGGAGGTGTATGACTATGAATGGACAGATGAAGAGATATAGAGAAAGTCTGGCAATGATGCCGGAACCCATTATGCTTAGTCAGTGTCCTCAGATAAAGCTGGATTTGCGTGGGTTGATGGAATATGCAAAGCGTAATGGTAAGAAGGTTATTGAACTGACAGAGGAAGAGAAGAAGCTGTTTATTCAGTAAATATGCAGAGGGAAATATACTTAGCGTCATAAGGATTTGGTTTGCAATAATGAAAAAGGTGTTGCACCACATCAAGATTCATGTTATTATAATCAAAATTTTAATGCAAAATATTTGGAAAGGAGGCGATTGCCGTGACGTACAGAAGTAAAGCAGATAATTTCATAAGTAACAAAATAACAGACAGGCACAATCAACTCTTTTCTTTACGATCTGTTTAATTAGCATACCGACATAGTTATTCAGAGAATACATGACTTGAGTGGACACCTTTGCTTTGCCTGGGTGTCTTTTTTCGTGCGCAAAAATAGGAGAAGAAAGTATATGAAAATTGTAACAGGACAATATACAGAAGCAAAAATATTTACCGATGATGTGGAACAGCATGCGCTGGCACAGATACAAATGATTTGTGATAATCCGGTGGCTGAGGGAAGCAAAATCAAAGTAATGCCCGACGTACATCCGGGAATGGTTGGAACGATTGGATTGACTATGACAGTGGGAGAGCGGATTGTACCTAACCTCCTTGGAATTGATATTGGCTGTGGTGTAAGCTGTGTGGTTATCAAGGAAAAGCGATTTGAACCACAGCAGATGGATAAGGTTATCAGAGAGAGGATTCCATCCGGTTTTGTAATCAGGGATACCGGACATTGGATGGCAGATTTCTTTGAATTTTCTGATTTGTACTGTGCCAAACATATCAATGGAGACAAGAGTTACCGGAGTTTGGGTACATTGGGTTCCGGCAATCACTTTATTGAAGTGGATAAGGATGAAGAAGGAAATCTGTATCTGATGGTACATTCCGGCAGTCGACACTTGGGAAAAGAAGTGACCGAATATTATATTGAGGCAGGAGCAAAGGAATTAAAAGCGAAAGGCATTGAAGTTCCTCATCCTTGGACTTAGCTGGAGGGCGAGTTGATGGAGCACTATATCCAAGATGTACAAGTGGTGCAGGAATATGCAGCACTGAACCGAAAAATTATGCTGGAGGAAATCCTGAAAGGTATGAAATGGAAGGCTGTGGAGAGATTTTCTTCGATACATAACTATATTGAGGCGCAGGATGCAAAAGATGGATTTCAGAATTATCTTGGAGAGAAAGATTACATACTTCGTAAGGGTGCCATTTCTGCACAGCAGGGAGAACTTGTTATTATCCCTGTGAATATGCGGGATGGTATTATCCTTGGTGTGGGTAAAGGTAATGCTGAGTGGAACTATTCAGCGCCCCATGGCTCAGGCCGGTGCTTAAAGCGTGAGGAGGTAAAGAACCTCTATACAGTGTCTTCTTTTAAGCGAGAAATGAAAGGAATTTATTGTAGCTGCATCGGTGCAGATACTTTGGATGAAGCGCCTTTTGCTTATCGAAGCATGGAAAAGGTGCTTCAGTGCATCGAAGATACGGTAAAAGTAACGGATATTTTAAAGCCTGTCTATAATTTTAAGGCAGGTGGAAAAGAGTAGGCAGTTTGTGTGCAAAAGAAAGGTAAAACTAATTTTATGATAATACAATTGAGTGCAGGGCAAGGTCCTGAGGAATGCCAGTTGGCAGTGGGAAAGTTGTTTGAGGCATTACAAAAAGAATTTCAGGACATTCAGCAGCTTTCTGCAAAAGCAGGCAGGAGAAAAGGTTGCTATGATTCCATATCATTTACCACCGGAGAAGATTTGAGATTTTTGGAGGGGACAATCCTATGGATTTGTAAAAGTCCCTTCAGACCGGAACATAAACGGAAGAATTGGTTTGTGGATGTGAGCGTGATTCCGGAAAAGGAAGAGGTAAACAGGGAAGCAGATTACCGCATTGAGAAATTTCATTGTGGTGGCAAAGGTGGACAGAATGTGAATAAGGTGGAGACCGGTGTACGGGTCATCCACCTTCCCACTGGAATTGCCGTGACTTCCACTGAGGAGCGCAGCCAGTACATGAACAAGCAACGCGCCATGGAGAAACTGACAACTATTTTAAGGGAGCAGGAGGAAAATGCCAAAAGCCGACAGACCAATCAGGCATGGCGGGAGCATAACCGAATTGTACGTGGAAATCCGGTGAGAACCTATGTAGGCATGGATTTTGTGCGGAAGAAATTGGGAAAAACTGAAAAGCAGAGCGTTTGAACTACTAAAAAAGAGTAGGGATATTTCTTGTAAAAAAACAGGTAGATGGGTATAATAAAATTAATTTACATACTGTTGCAGAATACTATTTTATGGGGATGTTTTCTGGGGTGTAAGAGACCTGACAAAGAGAGGGTTGTTTATGGAACTGAGAAGAAATATATATCAAAAATTACTTGAGTGGAAAAAAGAAGATAGTGGTCAAGTATTGGAAGTAAAAGGTGCAAGGCAGGTTGGTAAAACCTATATTTTGAAGAAGTTCGGTAGAGAAAACTTTCGGAAGATGGTTTATATCAGTATGGCAGAGCGGTCAGGAGAGGATTTTTTAAGGTGCCTTTCTGAAGCATCTGAGTGGAATCCGGGGGAACCGAGACCCCGGCAACCGGTACGGAAAGCCCTAGAAATGTTTGATTCAGAATTTACGGATGACAAAGAAACGATAGTTATCATTGATGAAATTCAGGAATCATCAACGGTGTATAATCAGATTCGTACACTTGCGAGAGAATTTCAATGTTACGTGATTGTGACAGGCAGTTATTTGGGAAGATTGATTGAGAGAGAGTTTTTTTTGCCTGCAGGAGATACTGAGCATATAATAATGGAGCCACTTACCTTTGATGAGTTTCTGGATGTGTTTGGTGAGCGGGAATTGTATGAGACAATAGATTTATATGGAAAAAACCCGGCAGGAGATTATGAAAAGCTGAAGGAATATTATGAGATTTACCAAAAGATAGGTGGATATCCCGCGGTTGTAGTATGCTATGCTCAGTATAAAGATGTATCAAGGTGTTATGCAAAAATTGAAAAACTAATGAGCATCTTTGCAGATGAATCTAAGCGATATTTTGAAGATATTATTGATAAGAATTTATTTGAGAAGCTTTTTAATGCAATTGCATTGTTGATGATACAAGAGAAACAAGGTGTCCGTGACTTAACCTCTGAACTGAGTAAGATTGCTTATCAGGAAGAAAGCGGTCGCATGACTAAGAAGATGATTAATCATGCTATCAGTTGGCTACAGGAGTCCCATATTATAGGCTATGCTTCAAAGGCAGTGGATTGTGATTACATGCAAATTAAGGAAAATAGCAGATATTATTTCCTCGATATGGGTGTTTCCCATTATTTCTTAAGAGGTACAGGGGCTCCCTATGATGTAATTAAAGGATTGCTGGCTGAAAATTTTGTGTATTTGTCATTGCATCGTAAGCTGGAAAATACGAGAGAGATTGCCGGTATTGTGCCTTGGTTTGCTTCTTATGAGAAAATTAATGGTGAATTGGATTTCTATGTGAGGAGCCTACTGGACTATAAGAATTACGGTATTGAAGTCAAAAGTACGGATGCTGTAGCCAAGACCGGTAAGAAACTGTTAGAGGATGGAAAGCTGGATTATCTGTATCTGTTGAAGGGTGAAACAAAGGGTGGAATTGCGGACGAAAAAATATTTACGATTCCTCTGTGCTTAGCTGACAGAGTAACCTATAGGAGGACCCATGGCCTGGATTAGTACATCATTCAAATCAAAAACATTAAACATGCCGGTGGAGGCGGAAATACTGGTGCCCCAGCCGGGCTATAAGACATTGACCCAATGCGAAGATTACAAGGTAATGATTCTTTTGCATGGTGCCAATAATGACAGGGCGGAATGGCTGTTAAAGAGTCAGATTTATGATTTTGTAAAAGAACTTCCCATTGTAGTGTTCATGCCTTCCGGGAAAAACAGCTTTTATGTGAATACGTTCAATGGCTATGCCTATATGGATTACATTACAAAGGAAATCCCGGAATTTATCAAGACACATTTTCGTGTGTCCCGGGATAGACGGGATTGGTTGATTGCAGGAGAGTCTATGGGCGGATATGGAGCTGTGGTATGTGGCTTGAATCATACGGAGCAGTTCGGAAATGTAGGTATTATGAGTGGAGCCCTTGATATTGCCTGTGAAGAAATGCGTATGTCACCCTTTCGATTTGATTTGGTATTTGGTGAAGATTGGGAAGCGTTTACAGAGAGTTCCTACAATGTGTTTAAACGTTGCCATGAAATATCGGAGGAAGAAAAACCCCGTATTTTCCTATGTTGTGGAAAGCAGGATTTTCTGTATGGCATGAATGAGCGTTTTTATCGTGAAGTGAATGCCGAATATGATGTGACATATACAGAAGGGGACGGCGGTCATGATTTTACATATTGGAATGAGAGACTGAAAGAAATGATACCCTGGTTTATGGCTGACAACCGGAAGGAGGTGCAGGTATGACCTCAATGAAAATAAATCATTTTTCCAATGCACTCAGCATGATGATGGACTGTAGAGTGTTGCTCCCGGACAACCTGAATGAAGATTCCAAACTCAAAGTGTTGTGGTTATGTCACGGTGGCTCAGGGGATGAAAATGAATGGCTATATTATTCCACAATAGCGGAACTTCCTGATGAAAAAGGGATTGCCATCGTAATAGTGAATGTGAATGATTCCTGTTTTGTGGATATGCCCTATGGTAAAAATTACGGAACTTATGTAGGTAGTGAGTTGCCGGATATTATTCATAATATGTTTCCCTGCCTGTCTGCCAAAAGGGAGGATAATTACATCAGTGGTTTGTCCAACGGAGGCTACGGCTGTTTTGTTGTAGGCTTGAAAAATCGGGAAAGGTTTGCTGCCATAGGAGCATTTTCAGCGGGAGATAAAGCAGATGCTGCGCCCAAGCCTTTTAAAGAAGGTACCATGAATCCAAGGATCCGAATGTTTGGACAGGAAGATATCAGTGATACGGAATATAGTATAAAATATCTTGCGGGAAAGGTGGCAAAGGAGGAGGGAGCGAAACCCCGTATTTACCATGCCTGTGGAAGCCTGGACCCGTGGCTTGATTTGAATATTCTGGTAAAAGAGTATATGGAGGTACTTGCCTGTCCGGAGTATGATTATACCTACCATCAGATGGAAAATGTTGGCCATGAGTGGAAATTCTGGGATAAAGAAATCAGAAACTTTCTTGAATATTTGGGGATATAAAAATTGTCTGTAAATGACGATTTTTCCAACATCTCCCCTATTAAAATCTCCTTGTTTAGAGAAAAATATTTATGTAACTGTAAATATTGCTTTAAACAAGGAGGTTTTTTATGGATTCATCTAGTCTATGCCCTTGTTCTGAACATTTGGCAATGGCCACTGTTCCAAAGCAGGAATGGTGCGAACCTTATGATTTGATTACTGCATTGGAAGAGGGAACGATTTTCCCCTGTTTAAATTTAACCTTTTACAAGGCGCCTGCCAATAAATGCCACTGCAAGACTCATAGTATGTCCGGTGATGTACAAAAAAACCGGGAAGAAATGATGAGCCGTCTTACCGCAGTCAGCTTTGCTATTAACGATTTGACCTTGTATTTGGATACGCATCCGGATTGCCCGAAAGGAAGGGAACTGTTTTATCAGCTTTTGGAGGAACGTCTGTCTCTTTTGACTGCATTTTCCAGTGAATTTTACCCGTTGACACAGACCTCTATGATAACCGGGAACTATGACCGGATGAAATATGGCTGGACGGAAGGCCCCATGCCTTGGGAAGGAGCGTGTATATAATGTTTGTTTATGAAAAACGACTTCAATTTCCTGTAAAAATCAAAAATACCAATCCCGATATTGCCAGACTGATTATGAGTCAGTATGGCGGACCGGATGGGGAATTATCAGCTAGTATGCGTTATCTGTCCCAACGTTATACCATGCCTGTCAAAAAAGTAGGTGGTCTTTTAACGGATATAGGTACAGAAGAATTAAATCATATGGAAATTATTTGTGCAATGGTGTATCAGCTGACAAGAGATTTATCCGAGGCAGATGTGAAAAAGGCTGGTTTTGATGCCTACTATATTGACCATACCAAGGGAATATGGCCTCAGGCGGCAGCAGGCATTCCCTTTACTTCCTTGGAATTTCAATCCAAAGGAGATGCTATTACAGACCTTTTTGAAAACCTTGCTGCAGAGCAGAAAGCAAGGACAGTGTATGAAAATTTACTTCGGGTAATTGATGACCCGGACGTGGTAGCACCGTTAAAATTCCTGCGTGCAAGAGAAATTGTTCATTTTCAACGCTTTGGAGAGGCCTTGGAAATGACAAAGGATACACTGGACAGCAAGAACTTCTATCATTTTAATTCGGAATTTGATAGGATGAAGGGAAAAATACTTTAAAAAAGCTTCCAAGATAGGTTTGTTCATGGTAAAAATAGGACTGCGCCGGCAATGCTGATATGCCGGCGCAGTCCTATTTTTTAAGTAAAAGATTTCTTTATTTTTAAATATATCATTTTAAATAAAACAGATAATAGCATTCATAATCCACTCTCTCATAATCCATTCCGGAGACCATCAGCCGATTGATAAAGGATTCATTTTTTCTACTGATGATGTAAGCATTTCCTGTCTCTATGGGGGTATCGGAGTCAATCTCAAAATGGTAACGTCCTTGCTCCTTTGTACTCCTGTCAAAGGATACCTCATAGGGGGATTCCGGGTAAAAGAAGTAAAAATATTCCATTTTGCCGTGGCTGTCAATATAAATATCCTGAGCGGATTCCAGATTATGTGCATCAGCAACTACTTCCCCATAGGGGGGAATGTAAAGGCTTGTATAAGCATCCGTCAAAGTATAAATGCCGAAGTAATAACGGCAGAAGGACAGTCCCCAAAGTAAATAGCAGGCACTTAATATGCCAAGGAAAGCATAGCGATAGGGGCGTACAAAACGGTAAGTGGCATAGATGCCGGATACCAAAAAGTACAAATAGGAAATAAAGCAAAAGTTTCCGTGGTAAACATAGTAAACAGAAGTAAGTCCATTGGTTATCAGACCGCAAATATAAAAAATCCAATAAATTGCGCTGACATGAAAGCTACGATTTTTTATGGACAGGAAAAGCTTTCCAGCACTATAAAAGAAGCCTATCAGAATAAAGGGAATGGAAATTACATACATGGTGTAAAATTTATCCGTGGCATCAAAGAGATAGGAATCGTGGGTCAAGGTGATTTGGATAATGTTTTTTATATTTTCAAAAAAGTTATAATTTGCTACGTCACTCATACGGTCAGAGGCAATGGGAGAAATCACAAAGCCCAAAAAGTGAATGGGCTCCAGCTTAAACAACAGACTGCATGCAAAGAGAATTACCGGCAGACCGGTAATGCAGACACTGCAAGCCCAGACAATACTACGGCGAAAGGTGATTTTTCCGGTGTACAACAGATAAAGTGTAATCAAAATCAAAAACATTGGAAGTAGAAAATAGCTTAAGGCATAGGAATACAGAATAATACCAAAGGCAATACCGCATAATACCAAATCAAGCAGCTTTTGGCTGCGAATGTATTTCAGTAACAGATAGAGTGCTACAGTGGAACAGCCCAGCATCAGATTGCAGTCAAGGGCAAAGCGACCGTGCATAATGAAATAGGGGCAAATGGTCAATAAAGCAGCACTCAACAAGGTAATCTTGCGGTTTTGAAAGGCCAGATCCATGCTCTTGGTTCCAAAGATAACTACAAGCATGCTTGCAAGAAAACCGGGAATGCGTGCCAGTAAAAGAGAAAGATGTCCTTTTCCTATGGTGGTAATCAGGAGTGCCGTGCTATAGGTATAGAGAGGACTCTGTCCGCTGTAATTATAGTTTTCTGCATAAAAAGGCATTTCGTTGAGATAACGATCCACACCGAAATTTGCAATACACCAGGCATTGCAACCAAGACCGGCTTCATCAATATGTATCATGTCCGGAAGGGTGGCAAGGCGATAGCCTCGTAAGAAAAGAGCAATCAGAAAAAGCACACCCAGCGTAATATAATATCTATTTTTATGTACAAATGATTTCATAAAATTTCCTCTTCAATGAAACTGATTTCCACCTTGGAAAGTCTTTACAGGTATGGAAGAAACCTGCTATAATGAACGATAATTAACGATTAATATTTTAACATGCTTCGAAAACTTTGTCATTACTATTTGTCGAGCGGAGTATGGAGAGAAGAATATGGAAAATGAAAAAAAAATTACAATACCAACTAAAATAAATGCAAAATGGATTGCCAAGGGGATTCTTACCATAATTCTATTGGTGTTCATGTGGTCGGCATATCCCGGATATGGTTTTCATACCTTGTATCTCAGTGACACAGCCAGTCATCGCTATGTTACATCAGAGGCTATTTCCAATACGGTTATGACGCAGTACTTTACCCCAATACTTCCTTATTTGGAGAGTATTCAATTAGCGGTAGAATTTAATGAGGAATATGAAACCGAGGAAAAGGTAACCTTTGTATTGTGCAAAGAAACGGGAAAAGAATTGTTTTCCTGTGAGATTCCGTTGAAGGACATGGAAAGTAATCTGTATTATGAGGTAAAGGTAAATCAGAGATTAAAGACCGGAGAGGTTTATTATTGGAGTTTGACTACGCCCATCGATGAGGCTTATGATTGGAAACCTATGTATACGGAATATCCGGAGGATCAGGCACCGGAAAATGTCCGGTTTTTAGTAGGGGATAATGCCTATGGAAGCTCTGAGGCGCAGACGATTTCACGATATGTTTATTATGACCATCATGATAAAGTGGTAATTATAGGTGGCTTCTGGGCAGGGGCGCTATTGGCTTATATTGTAGGCTTGGAGATTATTAATCGTGTATTTAAAACACGTTCCTAAGCTTATTATAAGTTGCCGCAATTATGGTACAGTTAATTCGTTAGTGAGGATTTGAAATGTATTCTTTTGACAGCAGGATTCGTTACAGTGAAACAGACAGCCAGGGAAAATTGACATTAGTATCCCTGTTAAATTATTTTCAGGATGTTACTACCTTTCAGTCCGAGGATATTGGATTGGGAGTGGAGTATACCAAGGAGTTACATTTGGCATGGGTGCTTTCTTCCTGGCAGATTGTGGTGGAACGATACCCGAGATTGGGAGAAAAGGTAACCATTGGCACCTTCCCCACGGAGTTTAAAAGTTTTATCGGAGTCCGTAATTTTTGTATGTTGGGAGAAAAGGGAGAATACCTTGCAAAAGCAAACACGATATGGAGTTTGTTGAATACCGATACGGGGAAGCCGTCTTTGCCTACGGAAAAGATGCTGGCAGGTTATGTTTTGGAGGAAAAGCTCCCTATGGATTATGCTCCGCGCAAGGTCAATATACCGGAGGGCGGATGTAAGGCGGAAGCTGTTGTAGTAAAAAAACATCATTTGGATACCAATCAGCATGTGAATAATGGTCAATATGTAGGGATTGCCATGGAATATCTGCCGGAAAAATTTGTGATTACACAGATGCGTGCAGAATACAAAAAACAGGCGTTTTTGGATGATGTATTGGAGCCCTATGTGGTAAAAACAGAAGGTGGATATGTAATAGCCCTTTTGGATTGTGAAGGGAAGCCCTATGTTGCAGTGGAGTTTTTAGGAAAGGAGCCCATGGAAGGCTGATGATTAGATTAGGAGAGAAGCAAAAGCTTATTGTTGTTAAAAAAGTTGATTTTGGTATTTATCTTGCAGAGTCTAAGGAGCATCAGGAGGACAGAATATTGCTTCCTATCAAGCAGGTGCCTGCAGGCTGTGAAGTAGGAGATTCTCTGGAAGTGTTTGTTTATCGTGATTCTCAGGATAGATTGATTGCCACCACCAATGAGCCTAAGCTGGTAATGGGAGCAGTGGCGGAGCTTGAAGTTGCTCAGGTGGGGAAATTCGGAGCCTTTTTAAATTGGGGCTTGGAAAAAGATTTGCTCCTGCCTTTTAAGCAGCAGACTAAGCGGGTAAAGCAGGGAGACAAGGTATTGGTGTCCCTTTACATTGACAAGAGTAAGAGACTTTGCGCTACCATGAATGTCTATGAAAACTTAAGAACGGACAGCCCCTATCAAAAAGAGGACAAGGTTACCGGCAGAGTCTATGAAATCAGTGATAATTTCGGTGCCTTTGTGGCAGTGGATAATTGTTACTCCGCATTGATTCCCAAGAAGGAGTTATACGGAAAAGTGGAAGTGGGTGATGACTTGACTGCCAGAGTGGTGCAGGTCCATGAGGACGGTAAATTGACCTTGAGTATCAGGGAGAAAGCTTACCTGCAGATTGAAAAGGATGCGGAGGCAATTTTACAGTTGTTGGATAGCTACGAGGGTTCCCTGCCTTTTAATGATAAGGCAGCACCGGAGGTAATTAAGTACGAAACCGGTATGAGTAAAAACGAATTTAAACGTGCAGTAGGTAATTTGCTGAAAGCCGGTAAAATAGAAATTACGGAGAAATCCATCCGTTTGAAGAAATAATTTGCTAAAATACGGAAAAAAGCTGGTTTAATGGAGAAAAAACTGCTATAATAAGGCTAGAAAAGCTTTTAATACAACGGAGGTCTGAAAGGAGGCATTTGAAATGGATATTGCAGGATTATCAATGGCATTAAGTCATATTGAAACAAACAATCAGGTTGGAACAGCTCTTTTGAGTAAGGCTATGGATGCTAGTGAGGTTATGGGTGCCGGAATCGTAGAAATGATAGATGCAGCAGCCATGGAACGCAGTGTAAATCCCGCTGTAGGTGCCAATTTTGATATGTATATCTAAACTATTCAGAGCCATGCGAATGGGGTTCTGAATAGTTTGGAGATGAAATAAAAATCGATGTAAATAAAACGCCTGTCCCGGTAATATACCGATGCAGGCGTTTTTTTACTTGTAATAAAACAGATAATAATGCTCATATTCTATTCTTTCATAGTCCGTGCCGGAAAGTACCATTTTCTTCACAAAGGATTCATTTTCCTTATTTACAATATAGGCATCCTTAGTATCGATTTCCGTATCCGAATCAATGGTGAAATGATAACGTCCATAGCCGTCCTCATGCTTTTGGGCTACCAATTCATAAGGGGACTCAGGGTAGAAAAAGTACAGGTATTCACTCATGCCGTGACAGTCAATATAAATATCTTGAATCTGAGACTGACCTACCGCATCAGCAACAGCTTCTTCAAAGGTAGGTACATACAAGCCCTTGTAATCACTTGTCAGGCTGTACAATGTGAAGTAGTATCGGCAAAAGGAAAGTCCCCAAAGCAGATAGCAGGCTCCCAATATGCTGATAAAGGCATAACGATAGGAACGCACAAAACGATATGTGACATAAATTCCCGATACTAAAAAGTATAAGTAAGAAATATAGTAATAATTTCCCCGGTAAATAATATTGGAGGTAGTCAGACCTACGGTAATAATGCCGCACAGGAAAAACAGCCAGTAAACGGAAGCAAAATGAAAACAGCGTTTTTTCAGGGACACAAAAAAGTTTTTGCAGGCGTCACAAAAGCCGATGATTACAAAGGGGATGGAAATTACATACAGGGTACAGAATTTTTCTACGGCATTAAATGGATAGGCGTCGTAGGTTAAGGTAATTTTTAGCATGGTGGCTATATTTTTTAGGGAACTTTCACTTGCTACATCGTGAACCCTGTCCGAGGCAACGGGAGAAATCACAAAGCCCAGAAAATGTATGGGTTCCCATTGAAAAATAAGACTACATGCAAATAATATCACAGGCAAACCGGTAACACAGACCACTACTGCCCATACAACACAGTGTCGGAAGGTGATTTTACCCGTGTATAACAGATAAAATGCAATCAGTACTAAAAATAAAGGAATTACAAAATAGCTTAAGGCATAGGAGTATAAGGTAATGCCAAAGGAAATACCGCATAAAATCAAATGGGAAAGCTTTTGGGTGCGGATGTATTTTACCAAAAAATACAGGGAAACCATGGAGCATCCCAGCATCAGATTGCAGTCAATGGCAAAACGTCCATGCATAATAAAATAAGGGCATATGGTAAGAAGAAAGGCACTCATTAAGGTGATTTTTCGGTTTTGAAAAACCATGGACATGTTTTTAGTCCCGAAAATAACCACAAGCATACTGGAAATCATACCGGGAATCCTTGCCAACAGCAGGGAAAGCTTTCCCTTGCCAAAAAGAGAAATCAGCAGGGCTACGCTGTAGGTATAGAGGGGGCTTTGTCCGCTGTCGTCAAAGTTCTGTACATAAAAAGGCATTTCATTTAAATGCCGGTCGATTCCGTAATTTGCCAAAGACCAGGCATTAATGCCTAAGCCGGCTTCATCGATATGTACAATATCAGGAAGCTCCGTAAGCCGATAGCTTCGTAAAAAGAATGCAATTATAAATAAAAGAGCCAGCGCAAAATAATAGAAATTCTTGCGTATAAATGCTTTCATGGTGCCTCCTTGGTAACTTTTGAAATCTATAATTAATGCTTACTATTTTATCATGGACCGAAAAATTTGTCATTAATAATTAATTACCATGAAAAAGTGCATAAAAAAGTATTGCTTTTTTGTGATTTTTTTTGTACATTTGTATTATATGGATAACTATGCCTTTGAGAGAAGAAAGGCGGAACACATTGGGATGAACCCAAAGGAGCGGAATGATGATATCAAATCAGATTTTACAAAACACCATCGAAGGTTTAAAGGGAATTGCCAGAGTAGAACTGTGCGTTATGGATGTGGACGGTAAGGAGATTGCGTCCACCATGGACATGGGGAACAGCTCCAAGGCGGCAGTAGAATTTGCTGCGTCTCCTGCGGATTCTCAGGAGATTCAGGGATATCAGTATTTTAAGATTTATGATGAGCAGCAGCTGGAATACATACTGGTCGCCGGCGGTACCGGTGAGGATGTCTATATGATAGGCAAAATGGTGGCATTCCAGATTCAAAATCTGCTGGTTGCATATAAGGAGCGTTTTGATAAGGATAACTTTATCAAAAACCTGCTTTTGGATAATCTGCTTTTGGTGGATATTTACAGCCGTTCCAAAAAGCTTCATATTCAGACAGATGTGTCCCGTGTGGTTATGATTGTGGAAAGCAGTAATGGTAAGGACAGTAATGTGCTGGAGCTGACAAGAGCCTGCTTTGGCAATAATAACAAGGATTTCATTACGGCAGTGGATGAGAGCAATGTAATTATTGTAAAGGAGCTTGCAGACTCCGATACCAATAAGGAAATAGAAAAGACAGCAAGAGGGCTTATCACATATCTGCAAAAAGAAAATATCAAGGGCGTACATATTGCCTATGGTACGGTTATCCATGAGATTAAGGAGGTCAGCCGTTCCTATAAGGAAGCAAAGATGGCTTTGGATGTAGGAAAGATTTTCTTTGAGGAGAGAGATATTATTGCTTATAGTGAGTTGGGAATCGGTCGTTTGATTTATCAGCTTCCCATCCCCCTATGTAAGATGTTTATTCGTGAGATTTTTGGCGGCAAGAGCCCCGATGATTTTGATGAGGAAACATTGACGACTATCTATAAGTTTTTTGAGAACAGCCTGAATGTATCTGAAACCTCCAGACAGCTTTTTATTCATCGTAATACGCTGGTGTATCGTCTGGATAAGCTTCAGAAGAGTACGGGGCTTGATTTGCGCATTTTTGAGGATGCCATTACCTTTAAGATTGCGCTTATGGTTGTGAAATATATGAAATATATGGAAACC
Source organism: Lachnospiraceae bacterium (assembly GCA_017624835.1). Classification (GTDB taxonomy): domain Bacteria; phylum Bacillota; class Clostridia; order Lachnospirales; family Lachnospiraceae; genus Acetatifactor. The sequence continues at coordinate 27,265 of JAGAMG010000013.1, read as the reverse complement.
TTCGAGTATTAATTTTCGTTTATAATGAAAAGGATATTAGGGTACAAGAGATTTAGATTGGTGGTTTATGCATGAGAAAAAAAGAATTATTAAGACAAAAAAGGGAGAGCTTTATTGAGGAAAACGGCGTTATCTGTTTGGATAATGTGAGTAAGTCCTACTCCACCGGGGCACCTGCCCTTAACGGTGTGTCTCTCAGCATTGGACGAGGAGAGTTTGTTTTTATTGTGGGAGACAGCGGTTCCGGAAAGTCCACGTTGATAAAATTGCTGCTGCGGGAGCTTACAGCTACCAGCGGCAGTGTTTATGTTATGGGTAACGACCTTGCCAGATTGCGACACAAACAGATTCCCAAGTTCCGTAGAAATTTAGGCGTAGTATTTCAGGATTTCCGTCTGCTTAATGACAGAAATGTATATGAAAATGTAGCCTTTGCCCAGAGAATTATTGAGACCCCGGGCAAGGAAATTCGCAGAAATGTGCCTTCCATTTTAGCCACAGTAGGACTTGCGGGCAAGTATAAAGCCAAGACCAAGCAGCTTTCCGGTGGTGAACAGCAGAGAGTGGCGCTGGCAAGAGCTTTGGTAAATAATCCTTCCATTTTGCTTGCGGATGAGCCCACCGGTAATCTGGATCCCAAGAATTCATGGGATATTATGAAGCTTTTGGAGGAAATCAATGAAGGGGGAACCACCGTAGTGGTAGTTACTCATAATCGTGAAATAGTAAATGCTATGCAAAAGCGAGTCATTACGATGAAAAAAGGAGTTATTGTCAGTGACGAAGAGGAAGGTGGTTATATAGATGAAGATTAGGACATTATTTTATACCATCAGACAGGGCTTTGCGAATATTTTTCGTAATAAGTGGTTCTCATTGGCATCCATAGCTACCATATCTGCCTGCCTTTTTCTGTTTGGTTTGCTTTATGCCATTATGGCAAATCTGCATAATATCGTGATGACTGTGGAAGAGGGCGTTTCCGTTACCGTGTTCTTTGAGGAAGGCACTACTGATTTGCGAATGGAAGAAATTGGGCAAATGATTGGTTCAAGAGTGGAGGTGTCGGAGGTTAACTTTATTTCCGATGATGAAGCATGGGCAACCTTTGGACCGGATTATTTTGGTGAAGATTATGCAGAAGGTTTTCCGGAGAATCCATTAGAGGGCTGGGACAGCTATGAAGTGTTCTTAAGTGATGTATCCTTGCAGGATGCACTGGTAACCTGGCTGCAATCCATTCCGGAAGTAAGAGAAGTATATTATTCAGAGCTTACAGCCAATACCTTAAGTGGTATGAATATGTTGATTGCTTATGTATCCATGGGTATCATTATTATTTTGCTGGCGGTAAGTATTTTCCTGATTAGCAATACGGTAGCAATCGGTATTTCCGTACGTAAGGAAGAAATTAATATTATGAAATATATCGGAGCTACGGATTTCTTTGTTCGTGCGCCCTTTGTGTTGGAGGGTGTTTTGATTGGATTGATGGGAGCTGCAATTCCCCTTGGTTTGATTTACAGCTTGTACAATTATGCCCTTACTTATCTGATTGAGCGTTTTACAGAGTTGAGCAGCTTTTTAAATTTCCTTTCCATAGAGGAAATCTTTGCATTCCTGACACCTGTGTCATTGATTGTAGGTGTGGGAATCGGCTTTTTGGGAAGTATCTCAACAGTGAGAAAGCATCTGCATGTATAATTGGCAGAGGAATGAAAAGAACTTATTAAAGATTCTGGGTAGGCAGCAAGCTTACCCAGAATTTATATCATTTTAGAATGGAAGATTGCATGAAGAAAAAAGTGTTATGGATTTCTTTGACATTGTGTTTGGTGGTAACGTCCCTCTTTTCTCAAGAGGTATCGGCAACGGCTACAAAGACAACCGCGACAAAAGCCACTACCACACAGAGCATTAAGGATAAAGAAAATCAGATTACTAAGGCAGAAAAGGAAAAAGAAACCTTAAAAAATGGTCTTACTAACTTGCAGAAGATAAAGGAAGAACTGGAAACTAAGAAGAAGGATTTGAAAAGCTATGTGCAGCAGTTGGACAGTAATCTCAGTGATATAGAGCAGAATATTGTGGAATTGAAAGCCAGAATTACTGCCAAGGAGGAGGAGATTACCCTGACGGAGGCCGAGCTTGCAACTGCATTGGAAACGGAAGAAAATCAGAAAGAATCCATGATTACCCGCATAAGATTAATGTATGAGAAGGGTGATGCTTCCATGCTGGATATGCTTCTTAAGGCGGAAAGCTTCAGTGATTTTTTGAATCGCGCAGATTATGTGGAATGCATTATGGCTTATGACCATACAAAGTGGGAAGAATATATAGCAAACCGGGAATTTGTGGAGCTTTGCAAGGAAGAATTGGAGTTGGAGAAACAGATTCTGGATCAGGCAAAATACAATGTGGAGCTGGAGCAAAGCAATTTAGAGGCTCTCATTGAACAAAAGAATAAAGATATCACGGCCTATGAAACGGATATCAGTAGTAAGGAGCAGGCAATTAAGGAGTATGAGCAGGCAATTGCAGATCAGGATGCGGAAATCAAAGCCTTGGAGGCCGCTATTCTGGAAGAAAAGAAGGCATTGCTGGCTCAGAATGGTTCTGTAATTACCTATGACGGTGGTACCTTTAAATTCCCCTTGGCATCCTATACCAGAATGTCCGATGACTATGGAATGAGAATGCATCCCACGCTTCATGTGGAAAAGTTTCATAATGGTGTGGATTTTGCAGCACCAAAGGGAACCGCAATTTATGCCGCTTACGATGGTAAGGTGGTGGCAGCGACCTACAGCTCCAGTATGGGAAATTATGTTATGATTGACCATGGTGATTCCCTGTATACCATTTACATGCATGCCTCAGCCCTTTATGTTTCCAAAGGGGATTTGGTGGCAAGGGGAGAAACCATTGCAGCGGTAGGCACTACGGGACGTTCCACCGGAAATCATTTGCATTTCGGTGTGCGTAAGGATGGCGAATATGTATCGCCATGGAATTATCTTTCAGAATAAACAGGGGTAGAAAATGGAACAGGATAATAGAGATAATAAATATTTTGATTTGGATTCTGTAAATCCCATGGGGACACAGATGGAGCGGACGACTTCCACAAAAAAAGGCTCCTTTGTGGGAGGGGTGATTGTAGGAATGACGATAGCGTTGCTGATAGTCTGCGCCGTATTTTTGGGGACCAGACTGCAGCAATATATAGAGCTTCGCAACAATCCTACCGCTGCTTTGGCAAAGCAGCTTGAATTTGCGGAGGATTCCGCAATCAGTCCGATTTTGGTTAATAAGCTGCAAAATCTGGAGGCGACGGTAAAAGAAAAATTTTATCTGAATGAGGTTTCCGAAGAGGAATTTGCAGAGGGAATCTACAGTGGTTTGATGATGGCATTAGAGGATCCCTATTCCGAATATTATACGGCTGAAGAATTAAATGAAATAATGAGTCAGACAGAGGGGATTTATTATGGCATTGGTGCTTATGTAAGTATGGATGAGTTAACCAATCTGCCCAAAGTCAGTGGCGTCATAGAAGGAGCTCCGGCGGAGGCAGCGCAACTGCGAGCTAATGATATTATCTATGAGGTGGATGGAGAATCTACCTATGGCTTGAGCCTGAATGAAGTGGTAGCTATGATAAAGGGTGAGGAAGGTACGGAGGTAGTTCTTACCTTGATTCGAGACGGAGAAAACGATTATCTTGAGGTTCCTGTTACCAGAGCCAAGGTGGAGAGTCCCACAGTTAATTTTGAAATGCTGGACGAAACCATGGCTTATATTCAGATTGTAGAGTTTGATGATGTGACCGTTGATCAATTTGCGGAGGCACTTGCCATGGCAAAGGGCTCCGGTATGGAAGGCTTGATCCTGGATTTGCGTGCCAATCCCGGAGGAAGTCTTAATGCGGTGGTGGATATAGCTCAAATGTTACTGCCTAAGGGATTGGTGGTTTATACGGAGGATAAGCAGGGCAAGAGAGTGGAATATGCCTGTGACGGTAAGAGGGAGTTTCAATTGCCCATGGTTGTATTGGTGGATATGAATTCTGCAAGTGCAGCAGAAATTCTGGCAGGTGCCATTCAGGATTATGGAATAGGAACACTGGTAGGAACCACCACCTTTGGAAAGGGAATCGTACAGCAGATTGTTCCCTTTACAGACGGTTCTGCCATTAAGCTTACCATTAGCAGCTATTTTACGCCAAACGGACGGAATATCCATGAGGTGGGTATTGAGCCGGATGTGATTTGTGAATTTGACGGAGAAGCCTATTACAATAGCGAAAATCCCGTGGATAATCAGTTGGAAAAGGCAAAGGAGATACTGAAAGGATTACAGTAATGAAGCAATTGGGGATAAAAATAGGAGAACCCTTAGAAAAAATCTGTGACAAAGTGCTGCTTGCTTTGGGCACCATGATTTTTGTGGTACTGTCCTATTATTCTATGAGATTTACGGAGCTTTTTCGAGAGGGAACGGAAATAATAGAAACCCATCGGGATTCGGTGTTGGAAAATGTTTTGGCATTGGCAGGTGTGCTGGTGCTATTTTCCGTTATCCGAATTCTTATGGACAGATGCAGTCAGAATCAAAGAAAAAAGATTAAAAATATTGTCATGCTTGTGACAATGGTTTATGCAGCTGTTATCAGTATAATATGGGTAACAATCAGCCACGTGTTTCCCCGGGCGGATGCAGGTACTATCAGCCTTGCGGCAGAGCTCATCGGTCAGGGAGAATACAGCACCATGTACCCCCATGGATATCTGGGACATAATCCCCATCAGTATGGATTGGCACTGATTTTGGAAATATTATATTTTTTCTTTGGCGGGGGAAATTATCTGTCCTTTGCTTATTTCAATGCACTTTGCATGCCGTTTTTATTATTTGCAGGTTATAAAATATTACATCTGATGTTTGAAAATGATGTGATGGAAGTCTTTTACTTTCTGATGATGGCAGTATGTGCCCCCCTGTATATCTATGTGATTCATATTTACGGGGAGGTATCTTCTACCACCTTTTGTATGATTCTGATTTGGCAGGTAATCAGCTACTGCAAATCAGAAAAGTGGACATCCGTTGCAGGTATGGTGGTTGCTTCGGTTTTGGCATGCGTGGTGCGTATGAATTCCATTATTGTGGTAATTGCAGCAGCCATTGTATTAGTGATATGGGGATTAAAAAAGCAAAAGCCCCAAGTGTTGCTGTTTATTTTTGCCATGTTTGTGGCAAGCTCCCTGACCAATGCAGGGATTAAGAAGCTTTATGAGGTTCGGACAGGCGTGGAGGTGGGAGGCGGCATCCCCCATATTTCCTATATACTCATGGGTCTGGAGGATAAGGAAACGGGTCCCGGCTGGTTTAATGGCACCAACTATACCGAGTATGCGGATAATGGATTTGACCATGAAGCCACCAAAGCATCCAGTGTGGAAAAAACGAAGCAGCGTTTAAAGGAGATGTGGAATGACAAAGGCGGAACCCTTAACTTTTTCAAGCGTAAGGTTTTGACTCAATGGAATGCGCCGGACTACAATAGCTTTTATACGGTGGAGGAATTTACCTGTGAGGTGGAGGAATTGCCGGGGCTTACCAAAAGCATCTTCATGGGAAGTGTCAGAAGCTTTTTGGATGATTTTCTGGATGGCTATCAATTTGTGATTTACATAGGGGTCACAGTTCTTTTGATAGGGGGATTTCGCAGGAAGAGTCCCATTGAGAATCATTTGGTATTAATTGCAATTATAGGTGGATTTTTGTTTAGCATCCTTTGGGAGGCTATGAGTAGATATATTGTGCCTTATATGGCTTTTTCTATTCCCTTGGCGGCAGCAGGACTCTTTACCTTACAGGAAAAAATAATGCAGCTTTGGGGCCGTATCAGAAAGCCTGATACTATAAAAAAAGTGGGAGAAACCATTGAAAAAATCAGTGATAAGGCAGTATGTGCCATGGGCGCAGTTATTTTTATTCCATTAGCACTGTTTTCCATGACTCAGACAGAAATTTACAGAGTGGGAACGGAAATCATGGAAACCCACGCGGATTCCCTATGGGCAAATCTGCTGACTTTGGTGGGGGTATTCTGTCTTTTGGGTTTGATTAGAGTGGAGCTTGGCAAACTGGAAGAGGGATCACGGAAAAAGGTAAAGCGTATTGTGAAATATGGTGTGCTTTCCGTCATGACTGTAATCAGTGTGTTGTGGGTAGCCATTAGCCATGTGGATCCCCGGGCAGATGCCGGAATTATTTGTGAAGCGGCTAAGGTTATTAGCGGTGGAGATTATAGTACTATGATGCCCCATGGCTATATGGGGCATTTTCCCCATCAATATGGTATCGTGCTGATATTGGAAATCATATATTTTCTTTTTGGGGAAGGAAACTATATTATTTTTGCTTATTTTAACGCTTTCTGTGTGCCGCTTTTGGTATATGCAGGGCATCAGATTTTGGAAGAAACCTTTGCAAATGATATTTTGGAAATCTATTATTTCCTATTGATGCTGGTATGTGGCCCCTTGTATTTGTATGTGACTTATATTTATGGAGAGGTGTCCTCCGTTGCTTTTGCCATGGTATTAATATGGCAGACCTTACGTTTTTGCAGAACAGGCAGCAGACGTTCCGCAGTGTTTATGGTATTGGCGGGAGCCTTTGCCTGTGTGCTCAGAATGAATTCCATGGTGGTATTGATAGCGGTTTCCATAGTATTGCTGCTTCATGGAATGAAAAAATGCAAGGAACAGGTTGTGGTGGTTATTTTATCCATGTTTTTAGCAGTTTCCGGTGCTACCGCAGGAATTCGAATTTTGTATGAGGCACGCTCAGGGGTTGAGATTGTAGATGGTATGCCCTCTGCCTGTTGGATGTTGATGGGCTTTGAGGATTCCAAATACGGTCCGGGATGGTTTAACAGTACCAATTACAATGTTTATACCGAGAATGATTATGATGTGGCGGCAACCACTGCAGATTGTATGGAACAAATAAAGGGACGATTTCAGGAATTTGCAGCGGATAAAGGAGTTGCCTTTGATTTCTTTAAACGGAAGATATTGACCCAGTGGAACAGTCCGGATTATAACGGCTTTGATGCAGTGGAAAGTTTTACTTGCGAGTTTGAGGAGCTGCCGGCAATTACGCAAAATGTTTTTAAGGGTAATTTCAGGAGCTTTTTGGATACCTTTTTTGACAGATATCAGTTTGGGATTTATTTTGGAGCAGCAGTATTTGTGTTAAGTGCATTGTTTGGGAAAAATCCCGATAAGAAGGATGACAATAAAATGATTTCAATAGAAGGGCATATCCTTTTGATTTCTGTTGTCGGTGGAGTTTTGTTGAGTCTTATCTGGGAAGCAAAAAGCAGATATATGTTTCCTTATATGATATTTCTCATTCCCTTGGGGGCTGCAGGGCTTTATATGGTTTTGGAGTGGTGTACAGTGCTTTTGAAATTAGGGAAGCGGAAAAAAGATGCTGCGGAGCATAAGAGCGAGGCGGCATAACAAGAGAATGTGCAAGCTCAAGTAAAAAGGATATAAAAGTACAGAACAAACATTCGATTTTGTTCTGTACTTTTTATTTATATTCTGCTATAATCAATTCAGTTATAGAGATACTATAGAAATATATGCATTCATAAAGGAGGACCTTTCGTGGAGCATTCAGAAAATAAATCAGTATTTAAATTACATTCCGAGTATAAACCCACCGGCGACCAGCCTCAGGCGATTGCAGAATTGGTGGAAGGATTTAAGCAGGGCAATCAATTCCAGACTTTGCTGGGGGTTACGGGTTCGGGCAAGACCTTTACTATGGCAAATGTCATTGCAGCGTTAAATAAACCTACATTAATTATTGCCCATAATAAGACCTTGGCGGGACAGCTTTACGGGGAATTCAAGGAATTCTTCCCCGAGAACGCAGTGGAATATTTTGTCAGTTACTACGACTATTACCAACCGGAGGCCTATGTACCATCTTCGGACACTTATATTGCAAAGGATTCTTCCATTAATGAAGAGATAGATAAGCTGCGCCTGTCTGCCACCGCTTCCTTGACGGAACGGAAGGATGTTATTGTGGTAGCCAGTGTCTCCTGTATTTATGGTCTGGGTAGCCCGGATGAATACCAGGATATGATTGTTTCCCTGCGCCCCGGCATGATAAAGGACAGAGAACAGGTGCTTAGGGAATTGGTGGCAATCCAATATAATCGTAACGACATGGATATGGGGCGCGGAACCTTCCGTGTAAGAGGAGATGTGGTAGAGGTTTATCCGGCTCAGGGCGGGGATTATCTCATTCGCATAGAGTTTTTTGGTGATGAGATTGACCGTATCGCAGAGGTGGAGCCTTTGACGGGCAAGATTCATGCGGTGTTAAATCATGTGGCTATTTTCCCGGCTTCCCATTATGTGGTTTCCATGGACAAAATCAAAACAGCCTGTGATAATATTGAAAAAGAAATGGAAGAGAGAGTGCGATACTTTAAGGGTGAAGATAAGCTCATTGAAGCCCAGCGTATTGCAGAGCGAACCAACTTTGATATTGAGATGCTTCGGGAAACAGGCTTTTGCTCCGGTATAGAGAATTATTCCCGTCATCTGAATGGTATGCCGGAGGGAGCACCTCCCATGACATTAATGGATTTCTTTCGGGATGATTTCCTGATTATTATAGATGAGTCCCATATGACCATTCCTCAGATTCGTGGTATGTATGCAGGAGACCGTTCCCGAAAGACCACGCTGGTGGATTATGGCTTCAGACTGCCTTCAGCATTGGATAACAGACCGTTGAATTTTGAAGAATTTGAGGCTCATATTGATCAAATGATGTTTGTGTCCGCAACTCCTTCCGATTATGAGGCGGAGCATGAATTGCTTCGGACGGAGCAGATTATCCGACCTACCGGATTGCTTGACCCGGAAGTATCTGTGAGACCTGTGGAAGGACAGATTGATGATTTGATTGGTGAGGTAAACAAAGAAATTGAAAAGCACAACAAGGTGCTTATTACCACGTTGACCAAGAGAATGGCAGAGGATTTGACGGATTATATGAAGGAAGTGGGGATACGGGTTAAGTATCTGCACTCCGATATTGATACTCTGGAGCGAGCGGAGATTATCCGTGATATGCGTCTGGATGTATTCGATGTGCTGGTAGGTATCAACTTGCTTCGAGAGGGCTTGGACATTCCGGAGATTTCCTTGGTAGCGATTTTGGATGCGGATAAGGAAGGCTTCCTGCGTAGTGCCACATCTCTGATTCAGACCATCGGTCGTGCTGCCCGTAATGCAGAAGGTCATGTAATTATGTATGCGGATAATATTACGGATTCCATGAGGATTGCACTGGAGGAAACAGCCCGTCGTCGTGAAATCCAGATGAAGTATAATGAAGAGCATGGTATTACTCCTCAGACTATCAAGAAGGCTGTCCGTGATTTGATTAGTATTTCTAAGGTCATTGCCAAGGAAGAATTGCGCTTTGAGAAGGATCCGGAGTCTATGAACCGGAAGGAATTGGAGAAGCTTATTGCAGAGATTCAAAAGAAGATGCAGAAGGCAGCGGCGGATTTAAACTTCGAGGCGGCAGCAGAACTGCGTGATAAGATGCTGGAGTTAAAAACTAAATTAAATGAGTTGGATGAGTAAAAGATTAAATATTATAGTCATGGGAGCATGACGCAAGTGGAATATTACGAAAGGCATGGAAAAATGGAAGAGATAAAGAAAATGCGCCCACGGGAGTATATCAAAATCCGTGGTGCAAGAGAAAATAATTTAAAGGATATTAATGTAGATATTCCCAGAAACGAATTGGTGGTTCTGACAGGTGTGTCAGGTTCTGGAAAGTCCTCGCTGGCTTTTGATACCATTTATGCAGAGGGACAAAGACGTTATATGGAATCTCTGTCCTCTTACGCAAGGCAATTCCTGGGACAGATGGAGAAGCCCAATGTGGAAAGAATAGATGGTCTTTCCCCGGCCATTTCTATAGACCAGAAGTCTACGAACCGCAATCCCCGTTCTACAGTGGGAACAGTTACGGAAATTTATGATTATTTCCGTCTCCTATATGCCAGAATCGGAATTCCACATTGCCCGGATTGTGGCAGGGAAATTTCCCGTCAGAGCGTGGATCAGATGGTGGATCAGGTAATGGCTATGGAAGAGGGCACCAGGATTCAGCTTCTTGCGCCCGTAGTCCGTGGACGTAAGGGTGAGCATGTAAAGGTGCTGGATCGTGCTAAGAGAAGCGGTTATGTTCGTGTGCGTATTGACGGCAGTATTTATGAACTGACAGAAGAGATAAAGCTGGATAAGAATATTAAACATAATATTGAAATCGTGGTAGACCGTCTGGTGGTAAAGGAAGGAATTGAGCGGAGACTGACGGATTCCATTGAAAATGTATTGGAGTTGGCAGATGGTTTGCTGATAGTGGATGTAATTGGTGGAGAACCGGTGAATTTCAGTCAAAGCTTTTCCTGTCCCGACTGTGGAGTCAGCATCAGTGAGGTGGAGCCCAGAAGCTTTTCCTTTAATAATCCCTTTGGTGCCTGTCCGGTATGCTTTGGTCTGGGCTATAAGATGGAATTTGATGTGGATTTAATGATTCCGGATAAAAAGCTGAGTATTAATGAAGGAGCTATCGCGGTTATGGGATGGCAGTCCTGTACCGACAAAAAGAGCTTTACCAATGCCATATTACAGGCATTATGCAAGGAATATGATTTTGATTTGGACACTCCCTTTGAGAAATACCCGGAAAAAATTCAAAATGTCTTAATTTATGGCACCAATGGCAAAGAGGTGGAGGTACATTATGAGGGGCAGCGTGGCAGAGGGGTATACCCTGTTGCCTTTGAAGGTCTTATCCGCAATGTGGAACGCAAGTACCGTGAGACTGCTTCCGATATTATGAAGCAGGAATATGAAAGCTTTATGCGCATTACCCCTTGTAAGGAGTGTAAGGGAATGCGTTTGAAACGGGAATCCTTGGCAGTAACGGTTTGCGATAAAAATATCTATGAGGTTACTTCCATGGATATTCGTCAGTTAAATCAGTTTTTACAGGAAATGCAGCTTACAGAGCATCAGCAGTTTATCGGTAAGCAGGTATTAAAGGAGATTCGTGCCAGAGTAGGATTTCTGGTGGATGTAGGATTGGAATATTTATCCCTTTCCCGGGCAACCGCATCCCTTTCCGGTGGAGAAGCCCAAAGAATCCGCTTGGCGACCCAGATTGGCTCCGGTCTGGTGGGTGTGTGCTATATTTTGGATGAGCCAAGTATCGGTCTGCACCAACGGGATAATGACAAACTGCTGGCAACACTCAAAAACCTTAGGGATTTGGGAAATACCTTAATAGTAGTAGAGCATGATGAGGATACCATGCTGGCAGCGGATTATGTGGTGGATATCGGTCCCGGTGCAGGTTCCCATGGCGGAGAAGTGGTGGCCTGCGGTACAGCAGAAGAAATTATGAAAAATCCGGATTCCGTTACCGGTAAATATTTAAGCGGAGAGGTAAAAATTCCTGTTCCCACAAAGCGTCGGACTCCTAGCGGATATCTTAAGATATTGGGAGCTAAGGAAAATAATTTAAAAAATATAAATGTTGACATTCCCTTGGGCGTAATGACCTGTGTTACCGGTGTGTCCGGTTCCGGCAAAAGCTCACTTGTAAATGAAATCCTTTACAAGCATCTGGCAAGGGATTTAAATCGTGCCCGTTGCATTCCCGGCAAACACAAGGACATTTTAGGTTTGGAGCAATTGGATAAGGTGATTGACATTGACCAGTCCCCTATCGGACGCACACCCCGTTCCAATCCAGCCACCTATACCGGAGTCTTTGACCAGATTCGTGATCTTTTTGCATCGACAGCGGATGCCAAGGCAAAGGGCTACGGCAAGGGACGATTTAGCTTTAATGTAAAGGGTGGACGCTGCGAGGCATGTAGTGGGGATGGTATTTTAAAAATCGAAATGCATTTTCTGCCGGATGTCTATGTGCCCTGCGAGGTTTGTGGCGGCAAGCGCTATAATAGGGAAACCCTGGATGTAAAGTATAAGGGCAAGAGCATTTTTGATGTATTGGATATGACAGTGGAAGAGGCATTGGAATTCTTTGAAAATGTACCTTTTATTCGCCGTAAGATTGAAACCTTATATGATGTGGGACTTTCCTATGTGAAGCTGGGACAGCCCTCCACCACTCTTTCAGGTGGAGAGGCACAGCGTATTAAGCTTGCTACGGAGTTAAGCAGACGCAGTACCGGGAAAACAATTTACATTTTGGATGAGCCCACTACCGGATTGCACTTTGCAGATGTACACAAGCTGGTGGAGATTCTTCATAGGCTGGCGGACGGCGGAAACACAGTAGTGGTAATTGAGCATAATCTGGATGTGATAAAAACAGCGGATTATATAATCGACATTGGACCCGAAGGAGGAGATAAGGGTGGTACCGTAATTGCTCAGGGAACACCGGAGGATATTGCAAAATCAAAGAAATCCTACACCGGTCAGTATGTAAAAAAGATGTTAGAAAAGTAGGAAAAAAGTACTATAAACAAAATCCTGTCAGTATCCGAAAATAAACTAGACGAATTATTTATTATAGGAAATGCAAGGACGCAACATACAAACGGAAGGAGCCGTATTTGTTTTGGTGCGTCCTTTTTACCCCCCATTGGCAGAAAGGTCTAAAATTTAAAATTTTATAAATTTTGCAAAAAATGAATAACCCCCTATGAAAATGGAAGAATTTCAGTTATAATACCTAATGTATGACTAAAAGAGCGTAAGTCGTCAAGAATAATATAGATACCATTAGAAAGGGGTATAATTCATGCAGTGCACAGATATTGGAATTGATTTAGGTACAGCCAGCATATTGGTTTACATCAGAGGAAAAGGCGTAGTATTAAAGGAGCCCTCTGTTGTGGCTTTTGATAGAGATACAAATAAAATTAAGGCAATTGGCGAGGATGCCCGTTTGATGTTAGGTAGAACTCCCGGTAATATTATTGCAGTAAGACCTTTGAGACAGGGCGTTATTTCTGATTATACCGTTACCGAGAAAATGATGAAGTACTTTATTCAGAAGGCATTGGGAAGAAGAACCTTCCGTAAGCCTCGTATTGCAGTTTGTGTTCCCAGTGGAGTTACTGAAGTAGAAAAGAAAGCAGTTGAGGATGCAACCTATCAGGCAGGTGCAAGAGAAGTTTCTATTATAGAGGAGCCTATTGCAGCAGCAATCGGAGCCGGAATTGATATTTCCAAACCCTGCGGTAATATGATAGTAGATATCGGTGGTGGTACTTCCGATATTGCGGTTATTTCCTTGGGAGGAACTGTTGTCAGTGCTTCCATTAAGATTGCCGGAGATGATTTTGACGAGGCAATTGTACGTTATATGCGTAAGAAACATAATCTTCTGATTGGTGAAAGAACAGCAGAAGATTTAAAGATAAAAATCGGTTCTGCATATAGAAGTGCAGAGGTTGATTACATGGATGTCAGAGGGCGTAATCTGGTAACAGGTTTGCCTAAGACGGTAAAGGTTTCTTCTGAGGAAACAGAGGAGGCATTAAGAGAAACCACAGCTCAGATTGTGGAAACCATTCACAATGTTTTGGAGAAAACTCCCCCTGAGTTGGCGGCAGATATTGCGGACAGAGGTATTGTTTTGACCGGTGGCGGAAGTCTGCTTCGTGGATTGGAAGATTTGATTTCTGCTAAGACAGGTATCAATACCATGACAGCAGAAGATCCCATGACGGCTGTTGCGGTTGGTACCGGAAAATATGTAGAGTTTTTAGCCGGTTATAGAGAGTAACATAAGAAAGTAAAGTACAAAGGAGATTAGTACATGGTTAAGGGATTATATACCGCTTATACAGGAATGATAAATGAACAAAACAGAATGGATATCATGACCAATAACCTTGCCAATGCTTCCACTGTAGGATTTAAGAAGGAAGGGGCAACCAGCCAGAGCTTTGATGATATTCTGACTGTAAAATTGAAGGATTCTTCTATTGGTATTGATAATGCCCAAAAGATAGGTACCAGAAATCCGGGAGTAAGAATCGGCGAAAATTATACCGATTATTCCCAGGGCTCCTTTAGAATTACCAATAATACCTATGATTTAGCATTGTCAGGGGAAGGCTTTTTTGCCATTGAATTTACCAATAAGGCTAATGAGACAAGTACAAAATACACTCGTGCCGGACAGTTTACCTTAAATAAAGATGGCTATCTGGTAACCCAGGATGGAGATTATGTGTTGGATACACAGAATCGCAGGATTCGGTTGAATACTTTGATTGATTCCAAGATTGATGACAATGGTGTTATTTATCAGAATGGTCAGAATGTGGCACAGATTCAGATTGCAGATTTTACCAATTATGACTATCTGAAAAAATATGGAGAGACTTATTATGAGCCTCTTGAGGGTGCAGAAAAGATTGTGGCTACAGACGCCAAAGTAACCTCCGGCTGTTTGGAAATGGCAAATGTGCAGATTGTTTCCGAAATGGTAAATCTGATTTCCATTACTAGAGCATATGAGTCCAACCAGAAGATTATTCAGACCTATGATAATACTTTGGAAATTGCAGTTACTCAGTTAGGTAAGGTATAAAACTGTACGAATGATTAAATAGAGAGAAATGGAGATAAACCTATGGTAAGAAGCTTATGGACAGCAGCAACCGGTATGGTTGCACAGCAGACAAATGTAGATACGATTGCAAATAATCTGGCAAATGTAAACACCAATGGCTACAAGACTCAGGTAAACGAGTTTAAGAGTCTTTTATATCAAAATATTCAAACCAGAACCACCTCTGCAAACGGAGAAGCAAAGCCCGGAAGTGCACAGGTTGGTTTGGGTGTGCGTAATGCGTCCATTACTTCCATCTTTTCACAGGGAAGCTTGTTAGAATCCACTAGTGATACGGCATTTGCCATTGATGGAAAGGGCTTCTTTGCTGTAAGAGGCGAGGATGGCAATACATATTACACCAGAAACGGTAATTTTAAGTTTACATTGGCTACAAACGGTAATATGCTGGCAACCTCTGAAGGCTTACCGGTACTTGATACTGCAGGAAGACCTATTGTATTGGGTGAGCAGTATGTGGTAAGTCAGATTTCTGTAAACAAGGATGGTTCCTTAAGCTATCCCGATGCAAACAATAATCAGCAGCCCATGGGTATTCAGATTGGTGTATATCAGTTTAATAATCCCAACGGTTTAGAGAAGCTGGAAGACAGCTTATATCAGCAGACCGCAGCCAGTGGACAGGCAATCAACGAAGCAAACAATGCTAATGTTGAAAAGAGTAGCGTGATTCAGGGCTACTTAGAAGGCTCCAATGTACAGGTAGTGGACGAAATGGTAAACATGATCGTAGCACAACGTGCCTACGAACTCAATTCCAAGGCAATCACAGCCTCCGATGAAATGCTGCAGCAGGCGAACAACTTGCGTAGGTAATGAGACATGCGACCGCGCATAAATAAGGTAAGTCGGGGAGCTTGCTCACCGCGCGAACCTTATTTATGTGTGGTCATAGGGCGAATGCCCGACATGAAATAAATTGGCGAAGCCGATTTATGAATGGCATGTCGAATGGAAGGCAACCAACACCCCTATTTACATAGCCTATCATATACTCGGCTTGACAGCCCAGCGAAGCAATGGCTGTCCAATCAACAATGCAGCCCAGCGAAGCGTAGGCTACCCCTTCTAACATACAACAGGAGAAATACAATGGATATCAGTAACATCACTTCAACCTACAACGATATATATACTTCCGCGTCCAACCAATCCACATCCAAGCTGGAAGGTCAATTAAACAAGGACTATTCCAAAGTAAACGATGATGAATTAATGGATGCCTGCAAGCAGTTTGAAGCATATTTCTTAGAGCAGATGTTCAAGGAAATGATGAACACCATTCCCAAGAGTGAAGAATCCGATTCAACCTCTAATTTGGTGGATTATTTCAAGGATGAAATGGTTCAGGAAATTGCAGCTGATTCCACAGAGCACAACAGTCTGGGATTGGCGCAGATGCTTTATGATCAGATGAAGCGTAATTATGGTCTGGAATAATTAATGAGGATTTTAGATTTCAAGCTGCTTTTCAAAAGCAGCTTTTCTCTTTCTGATTCGGGAAAAATTCAGCAAAAGGTGTGAAATAAAATGGAAACAATAAACGGATATGTAGAACATATTATTTTTCAGAATAGTGAAAATGGCTATACAGTAATGAATTTAATGACTGATGGCGAGGAATGCACCTGCGTGGGAATGTGCAAGGGACTGAGTGAGGGAGAGAATATTGTTGCGCAGGGAGATTATGTGGAGCATCCGGTATATGGTGCCCAATTTAAAATAAACAGCTATAAAACTGTGGCACCTACGGACAGTGCCAGTATGGAACGCTATTTAGGTTCCGGAGCGGTAAAAGGAGTAGGAGCCGCCCTTGCGGCAAGGATTGTAAAGAAATTTGGGGATGATACTTTTCGGATTATAGAGGAAGAACCGGAACGCCTTGCGGAGGTAAAGGGAATCAGTGAGCGAAAAGCCAGAGAAATCGCAGTGCAGATGGAGGAGAAGAAGGATTTGCGGGAAGCGCTTGTGTTCCTGCAACAATATGGCATTTCCAATACTCTTGCGGTAAAAATATATGATACCTATGGTATGGAATTATATGGAATTATGAAAGAAAACCCCTATCGGCTGGCAGAGGATATCAGCGGAATCGGTTTTAAAATTGCTGATGAAATTGCAGGCAAAATAGGGATACATACAGATTCTGATTATCGAATACGAAGTGGTTTGTTTTACACACTGTTACAAGCTGTGGGGGAAGGGCATTGTTATCTTCCTATGAATACACTCTTGGAACGCGCTCATATATTATTAAATGTAGATACCGCACATATTCGTCCGCAAATTGACAATCTGGTTATGGACAAAAAGCTGATTGTAAAAGGAGAAGCTGTATTTGCGGCGGTGTACTATTATGCAGAATTAAACTGTGCCAGAATGCTTCATGAGCTTGATGTGCCCATGGATGAAGCAGATTATTTGCCCTCTCAGGAAACTGTCATCAGGAAGAGAGTGGAAAGACTTGCAAAGGAAGCCGGAATGGAACTGGATGATTTGCAACAGGAGGCGGTACTGCAAAGTATTCATAATGGTTTGTTTGTACTGTCCGGTGGACCTGGCACAGGAAAAACCACCACTATCAATATGATGATACGATATTTTGAGGCAGAGGGGTTGGATATTTTTTTGGGAGCGCCCACAGGGCGTGCAGCCAAGAGAATGACGGAAGCTACCGGATTTGAGGCTAGAACCATTCATCGGATGCTGGAATTAAACAGTGCTTTGTCCGATGAAACTGCCAAGAAGGTAAGCTTCGAGCGAAATGAAGAAAATCCACTGGAAGCGGATGTGATTATTATCGATGAAATGTCCATGGTGGATATTCAGCTTTTTCAAGCCCTGCTTCGGGCAATTCTTCCGGGAACACGTTTGATACTGGTGGGAGATGTGGATCAGCTACCCAGTGTGGGACCGGGACAGGTGCTTCGGGATATTATGAACAGTAAAGCATTTCCCATGGTGATTTTGCAAAAAATTTTTCGTCAGGCAGGGGAAAGTGATATTGTTGTGAACGCTCACAAGATTAATAAAGGTGAGCAGATCTCTTTCAGTAATAAATCCCGAGATTTCTTTCATTTGGAAAGAAATGACGCAAATGTCATATATAAGCATATGATTCAGTTAATTCAGGAAAAGTTACCGCCCTATGTGAATGCGACACCCTATGACATACAGGTGCTTACGCCCATGAGAAAAGGAAGCCTTGGGTGCGAAACCTTAAATCCGATTTTACAGAGATACTTAAATCCGCCGGATGACCGGAAAAGGGAATATGTTAACGGAGAAAGTATTTACCGGGAAGGGGATAAGGTAATGCAGGTAAAGAATAACTATCAGTTGGAGTGGGAGGTGCTTAGTCGTTACAATATTCCCATTGATAAAGGTATGGGGGTATTCAATGGAGATATGGGCAGGATTGTGGAAATAAATGAAAACGCTGCCAATCTGGTAGTAGAATATGATGAGCATAAGAGAGTGACCTATCCCTTTGCATTATTGGAAGAATTGGAATTATCCTATGCCATCACCATTCACAAATCTCAGGGGAGTGAATATCCGGCGGTGATTTTACCGCTTTTAAGCGGACCTAGAATGCTTTTTAACAGAAATCTTCTGTACACGGGAATCACCAGAGCTAAGAATTGTGTCACTATTTTGGGCAGTAGTGATACTGTTCGGGGGATGATTGACAATGTCAATGAAAACAGCCGACATACAGCACTTGCGCAGAGAATTGCAGAACTTTGTGAAAGATAATAAGTAAATGAAAGTAGGTAGAAGAAGGCTGCTAAGGGGAAAGACGGCAGGAGAAGGTCTGAAAGGACAAAAATATGAATATTTTGCAATTATTGTTTCCGTTAAGATGCCCTGTATGTGATGATATTGTAAGACCTTATGGGGCAAAGATATGTGTTCCCTGCAGGGAGAAGCTAAAATTATTAACGCCGCCTTGGTGCATGCAGTGCGGTAAGAAATTATACACGGATGGATATTTATGTCAGGATTGTCAAAGAAAAAAGCATAAGTATTTAAGGGGAAGAGCATTATATGAATATGAAAGTGCAGCCCCTGCCATTTATCGTTTTAAATATGGAAAACGACAGGAATATGCGGATTTTTTTGGAGAAGAAATAGCACGGTTTTTGGGAAACTTTATTAGGCAATGCAATCCGGATGGGCTGATACCTGTGCCTTTGCATGCGAAAAGAATGCGTCACAGAGGATATAATCAGGCACAGCTTTTGGCAGAGTCCATGGGACGCTATTTAGACATTTCGGTTTATGCTAATTTGATAAAACGAGTAAAAAATACCAGACCATTGAAACATCAAAATGCGGCAGAAAGGGAAAATAATTTGAAAAAGGCTTTCAATATAGCGCAAAATGATGTAAAATTAGATACGGTTATAATTGTGGATGATATCTATACCACAGGAAGTACAATGGATGAGGTGGCTGACGTGTTGCGACAGCATGGTGTAAAAAAGATTTATTTCATAGCATTGGCTTGTGGGAAAGGATTATAACCGCTGTTACCTGTTGATTATTACATAGAGCGAAAATAACGCAGAAAGGTATGGTTTACTATGAATGTAAGAAACTGTAGAAATTGCGGTCGTATATTTAATTATCTGGCAGGTCCTCATATCTGTCAGCGTTGTCGTGAAGAATTGGAAGCAAAGTTTCAGGAGGTAAAGGAGTATATTCGTAAGAATCCCGGAGTAAGTATTCCTGAGGTTTCTGATGCTTGTGACGTGGAGCCCAGCCAAATTCGCCAATGGCTGAGAGAAGAGCGTCTGGAGCTTACAGAAAATTCACCTATCTATCTGACCTGTGAAGGCTGTGGTGCATCCATTCGTTGCGGAAGATTCTGCGAGACCTGTAAGAATAATACGGCGGCAGGCTTGAAAAATGTATTGAGAGAGAATGCTCCGGAGCCTCCTAAGCCGGTGAAAAAAGATAAAGAAAATCCACGTATGAGATTTTTGACTTAGGAGAATTGTAATGTTAAATGAAGAACGTGTCATACTGATGACTAAGATGGCATCGTATGAAGGAAATGAAGGAAAAAAGAACATGGCAATCGGCAAGTTCTTTCGCAGTGATTATATTGGCATTCAGGTATTGAAGTCCGTTCTGAGTGTTACTATATGCTATGCCGTATGTTTTGCTCTTTATATCTTCTATGATTTTGAAGTGTTTATGCAGGATTTGTATAAAATGGATTTGATAGCTTTTGCAGTGCAGGTGTTGAAATATTATGGCATCGCGGTGGTTGCATATGGACTGTTGTCCTATGTGGTCTATTCTTGGCGCTATGCAAAAGCAAAAAAAAGTTTGAAGTGCTATTATAATAATTTAAAGAAGTTATATTCTTTATATCAGGAACAATAGCCAAAAGTAATGCCATGGAGGAAAAAATGACCGGTTTACTGGAATTTAGAGACAAATTAAAATCAATATACAGTCATAATGAAGTGTTTATTTTACCTGTGGTAAAATTTTTGGTGGCTTTGTTAACGTTGGGTCTTATCAATAGTCATATGGGTTATATGACTAAGTTGGATAACCTGGCGATTGTGCTGATAGTAGCACTGATGTGTTCCTTTTTACCGAAAGGAGCAATTGTATTGTTTGCAGCAGTTTTTACTCTGTTGCATATGTATTCCTTATCAATAGAAGTTGCATTGGTGGGCTTGGTGGTTTATTTACTGCTGTTTTTGCTGTTTTTACGTTTTAGTCCAAAGGATTCTCTGGCGGTGGTGATTACGCCCCTGCTTTGTGTGATGCAGATTCCCTATGTAGTACCTGTGGCAATGGGGCTGTTGGGGACTCCTGTATCTGCAATTACGGTGTCCTGCGGAGTGATTGTATACTATTTATTAGTAACAATTACCGGTAATGCGACGGCTATCAGTACTATGGGTGAAGAGGAAGCAATTGCAAAGATACGAATGATTGTGGATGGTTTGCTGGATAACAAGTCCATGCTGGTAGTGATTGCATCCTTTGCTATTACTGTGATAGTGGTGTATTTGATACGGAGAATGTCCATAGACTATTCCTGGACCATTGCTATTGTGGCAGGAGCTATGATAAATTTAATCGTTATGCTGGTAGGAGATTTGATTTATGACACGAATGTGTCCATTCTCAATGCCGTTGTTGGCTCCGTGGTTGCCATTGCAGTTGCAAAGGTGATAGAGTTTTTCCGGTTTTGTGTGGATTACAGCAGAACGGAGAAGGTGCAATTTGAGGATGACGAATACTATTACTACGTTAAGGCTGTGCCCAAAATGACAGTGGCTGCCCAAACCAAAACAGTAAAAAGAATCAATACACAGACCAGAGGAGATTACTATGGTAGAAGTGTAACTACGGAAAGAACCGGAAGGAGCCGCAATTATCAGGAGCCAAGAGGCTACAATAAAGGTCGGGAGCATTTAAATGGCGGAAGAAGCATGACCATCAGTAGCGAACAAATGACGGATGATGTACAGGACGATTACGAAGAAATTTTTTAAGTTTTAAGAGAGTAGGAATGATGCAGAATGCAGTGGATTGACAAAGTAATTGATTCCTTAAAAAACTCAGGTACTTATTTTACAAAGATGGATATGGGCGATTTGGTGGAAATACTGATAATCGCCCTTTTGCTGTACTATATTTTAGTGTGGATGAAAACTACCCGGGCATGGTCCTTGCTCAAGGGTATGATTGTTATCTGCGCTTTTCTGTTGTTGGCAGATTTTTGCGAAATGACGACTATTTTGTGGATGGCTCAAAATGTTTTGAGCTTTGCAGTGATGGCACTGATTGTGGTATTACAGCCGGAGCTTAGAAATGCATTGGAACAATTAGGAAAGAAAAGTCTATTGTCTACTGTATTACCTTTTGATACAAACAAAAAAAATGAGAGTGCTTTTTCGGAAAAGACAATTAACGAGATAACCAAGGCATGCGTGGAAATGGGAAAGGTTAAAACCGGTGCGTTGATTGTAATTGAGCAAAAGGTTTCCTTAAAGGAATATGAAAGAACGGGTATTGATGTGGATGGTATTGTCAGTAGCCAGTTATTGATTAATATTTTTGAGCATAATACACCATTGCATGACGGTGCGGTGCTGATACGTGGCAATCGAGTGGTATCTGCTACCTGCTATCTGCCCCTTTCCGATAATCTGGGACTTAGTAAGGAATTAGGAACCAGACATCGTGCCGGCGTAGGCATTTCAGAGGCATCGGATTCTTTGACAATTATTGTTTCAGAGGAAACCGGTAATATCAGTGTGGCTTATGAAGGAAAACTAACCAGAAATTTGAATGCAGAAGGACTTCGCAGTCAGATGCATAGGATTCTGAATAAGACCGGTGAGGAGCCTAAAAGCAGACGGATATGGAAGGGAAGGAGCCGGGCGAAAAAATGAAAAAGAAATTAACGCACAATCTTGGATTAAAGCTCATATCCTTGGCGCTTGCCTTTGTATTGTGGTATCTTGTGGTACAGATAAATGACCCTACAGATTCGGTAAGCTTTAATAATGTACAGGTGCGACTTGTAAATACAGAATTGCTAGAGGAAACAGGAAAGGTTTATGAGGTCTTGGAGGGGACTGATAAGGCAAGGGTGAAGATATATGCACCCCGAAGTGTTATCAGCCAGATTCGTGAGACGGATATCGTGGCAGAAGCCGATGTCAGTAAGCTTACGGAAATCAATACCATTGTCATAAATTATGATGTGGAAAATGCCACGGTAGAGCGAATTGAAAGCAATCAGGAGGTAGTGCGCCTGAATGTGGAAGAGAAGGTTAGTAAGTGGATAAAATTGATAAGTAATACAGTTGGAGAAGTGGCAGAGGGCTATATGATTTATAATACATCCCTTGACCAGACCAATATTGAAATTAGTGGTCCTAAGTCCGCTGTGGCAAATGTAGATTATGCGGCTGTGGAAATGGGAGTTACCGGTGCAACAACCGGGCTGTCTGCCAATGTAGATATTCAGCTTTTTGATACGGAAGGGAAGCGGGTTACGCATGATCAGATTAATAAAAATGTAAACTCTGCTTATATGACGGTGGATGTGCTTGCCACCAAGTCAGTTCCCATAGAGGTAAAGTATAGTGGAGAAGTTGCGGAGGGGTATATGCCCACCGGATTGGTGGAGAGCAGTATTACAGAGGTAATGTTGGCTGCTAAGCCATCTGTGCTTGATAACATCAGTGTCATTACCATACCGGAAGAGAGAATGGATATTTCCGGTGCGGAAGGCAACGTACAGGAGATAATCAATTTGAAAGAGTATCTGCCGGATTCTGTAAAATTTGCAGATAAATCTTTTAATGGAAAAGTAACTGCAACAGTGTATGTGGAGCCCATTGTATCCAGAGATTTGGAAGTACCAATAGAGAATATTACATTTACCGGTATTCCTCAGGAGTATGAGGTGGAATGGATTGGAAATGTGGAAAATTACAACTTGACAATATATGGATTGTGGGAATATATTAATTCTGTTCAACAGGAAACCATTACCGGTTCTGTGGATGTGGCTGCTTATATGGCACAGCAGGGTATGGAAGAAATGGTACAGGGAGAGTATATTGTTCCTGTAAGTTTCAATCTTACAGAAAATATCAGGGTTGATGAAGAATTAAGTGCAAGTGTAAGATTTGTGATTCCTGAGGATGAAGAATAAGAAAATCTATAACCTAATAAGGAAGGGAAAGAAAATGGCTAGATTATTTGGAACAGATGGTGTAAGAGGTGTGGCAAATGAGGAATTGACTCCATTGTTGGCGATGCAGCTTGGACAGGCGGGAGCATATGTGCTTACCAAGGAGAAGGAGCACAAACCCACAATTATGGTGGGCTGCGATACCCGTATTTCCGGTGACATGCTTGCAAATGCGCTGATGGCAGGTGCTTGTTCAGTGGGTGCAAACTGTGTTTATGTGGGTGTACTCCCCACTCCGGCAGTGGCATATCTGACCAAGAAATATAAGGTGGATGCAGGTGTTGTGATTTCTGCTTCCCACAATCCGGTAGAATTTAACGGTATTAAATTCTTTGACGGAAACGGTTATAAGCTTCCTGATGAAATGGAAGATGAAATTGATGCATTGATTAAAAATGGTATGCCGGGTATAAAATTCCCCATTGGTCCCGGTGTTGGAAAAGTAAAGTATCGTACCGATGCAAGAGAGGAATACATTAATCATGCCATTCAGTCTGTTAATGTGGATTTAACCGGTATGAAAATCGTGGTGGACTGTGCAGAAGGTGCTTCCTTCTACACTTCTGTGGAAGCATTGAAGGAGCTGGGTGGTGAAATTGTTGCCATTCATAATAATCCTGACGGAACCAATATTAATGCTAATTGTGGTTCTACTCATATGGAAGAATTACAGGCAAGAGTGGTATACGAAAAGGCACAGGTGGGTCTGGCATTTGACGGTGATGCAGACAGACTTTTGGCAGTGGATGAAAATGGTAATGTGGTGGATGGTGACCAGATTATGGCTATCGTTGGCAATCATATGAAGAGTCAGGGTAAGCTGAAAAAAGATACCATTGTTGCAACGGTTATGAGTAATCTTGGTTTCTTCCTGATGGGACAAAAGAATGGTATTTCCATTGAACAGACCAAGGTTGGTGACAGATATGTATTGGAACGCATGAAGGAATGTGGTTACAGTTTAGGTGGCGAACAGTCCGGACATATCATTTTCCTGGATGAGAATACTACAGGGGATGGTTTGCTCAGTGCACTTCACTTGCTTCAGGTAATGGTGGATACCGGAAAGAAGCTTTCCGAGCTGGCAACAATTATGGAGGTGCTTCCTCAGGCGCTTGTTAATGCCAAGGTTGCTAACCATAAAAAAGATAAATATATGGAGTATCCTGAGATTGCAGATGCCATCAAAAAGCTGGAAGAAAAATTTGCCGGAGAAGGAAGAGTGCTAATTCGTCCATCCGGTACGGAGCCATTGGTGCGTGTTATGATTGAAGGTAAGGATTTACAGGTAATTCAGGAGGAGGCTAATAAATTAGCCGGTCTGATTCAGGACATCATGTTTTAAAATTTGCTTGTGATTCCTGTCCATTCATGCTATAGTGAAATAGAAGGAAGATGCTGAACTAGTAATGGGGAGCATTAAAATTGGAGGGTAGGCTTATGGTAAGTCAGAAAGTAGTTATAAAGAATCCTACTGGCCTGCATCTGAGACCGGCAGGAATTCTGTGTAAGGAAGCGATGCAGTTTAAATCGCTGATTACATTTACATTTCGCGACAGTACAGCTAATGCAAAGAGCGTTCTGAGTGTGTTGGGCGCATGCGTAAAATGCGGTGATGAGATCGAATTTGTATGCGAAGGTGAAGATGAAGAGGATGCATTAAAAACTTTGGTTGAGGCAGTAGAAAGCGGACTTGGTGAATAATAGACAGCTCACCCTGTGGGGTGGGCTGTTATTTCAATATAGGGAGGAAGTATAGATGTTGAATTACACGAGATATCGTAAGAATCCGGTGGTTGATTACCCGGAAAGAGAATGGCCTAATAAAGAGATTACCAAGGCGCCTATTTGGTGTAGTGTGGATTTACGTGACGGTAATCAGGCATTGATTGACCCCATGGTAGTGGAAGAAAAGATTGAGATGTTTCAGTTTTTGATTCAGTTAGGTTTTAAGGAAATTGAAATAGGATTTCCGGCAGCCAGCCAGATTGAATATGATTTTCTGCGCCAATTAGTAGATCGTAAATTGATTCCGGACGATGTGGTGGTACAGGTATTAACCCAGTGCCGCGAAGAGTTAATAGACCGTACTTTTGAGGCAATTGAAGGCTGCAAACAGGCAGTGGTACATATTTACAATTCCACCTCTACCTTGCAGAGGGATGTTGTATTTAACATGGATAGGGAACATATTACTGATATCGCAGTAAAGGGAACCTTGATGGTAAAGGAACGTGCGAAGACTTTTCCCGGAAAGATTATTTTAGAATATTCTCCGGAGAGCTTTACCGGTACGGAACTTGATTTTGCAAGGGATATCTGTAATGCGGTAATTAATACATGGGAGCCCACTCCTGAGAGCCCCATGATTATCAATTTGCCTTCAACCGTAGAAATGAATACACCCAATGTGTATGCAGATCAGATTGAGTGGATGATTAAGCATTTGGATAGGCGTGAAAGCGTGATTGTCAGTGTTCATCCTCATAATGACCGGGGTACCGGCGTGGCAAGTGCAGAGCTGGCTATGCTGGCAGGTGCAGACCGTGTGGAAGGTACTTTGTTTGGAAATGGTGAACGTACCGGTAATGTGGATATTTTGAATGTTGCGTACAATATGTTCTCTCAGGGAATTAATCCTGAATTGAATATTGAGCATATCAATGAAATTATTGAGATTTATGAACGCTGCTGTAAGCTCCCCATTCATCCCCGTCATCCCTATGCAGGGAAGCTGGTATTTACTGCCTTCTCCGGTTCCCATCAGGATGCTATTAACAAGGGCGTCAAGGCGTTGAAGGAGCGTCAGAGTGAAATCTGGCAGGTGCCCTATTTGCCTATTGACCCTGCGGATATCGGAAGGGAATACGAACCCATTGTACGTATCAATTCCCAGTCCGGTAAGGGCGGTGTTGCCTTCGTTATGGATACCTATTTTGGTTTCAAGCTGCCTAAGGCAATGCACAAGGAATTTGCAAATGTCATTCAGAAGCTTTCTGAGAAGCAGGGTGAGGTTTCTCCTGAACAGATTATGGAAAGCTTCAGCAAGGAGTATCTGGAGCAGAAAGAACCTATTCATTTCCGCAAGCTGCGTGTGGATGATTTGAGCGGTTCCGTAAAGACTCAGTTCGATACCAGAGTAACCGTTGTATATACAGATCGCGGGTTGGAAAAGTTTTTCGAAGCAGTGGGTAATGGTCCTATCGATGCAGTACAGAGAGGTTTGTCCCATGAGCTTGGAATCTCCATCAAGGTATTGGATTATGAAGAGCATGCGCTGCAGAGTGGTGCAAACTCCCAGGCGGCAGCATATATCCATCTGCTGGACAGCAACACCGGTCGCGTTACCTATGGTGTGGGCGTAAGCTCCAATATTACCAGAGCTTCTGTAAGAGCGATATTCTCAGCGATTAACAGACTTGGGCTGGGTGTGAAATAAAAAAGTGGCGGTGCCAGGAGGGTGTGTATCCTTTTGGCGCCGCCTTTTTTGAGGTTGTGTGAGGGGATTTGGGGCTGGGGAAAGTGCGGTGGGGAAGTCGGTGGAGCGGCATGGTGGTTTGGGATGCGGATGTTTCTAACGGTATTTTCTAATCTGTGGAGTGAACTTGTTCGGCTGCTTCCGGGTCGGAATCAAGGTGCATCCGTGCACCGTGATTCCTAAATCGCACTTCCATGTGCGATTTCCCCTGCCTTTTTCGATTCCACAGATAAGAAAAAACACGTTAGCAACAAAACGCATTCCCAAACCACCACGCCACTCCCCCACCTTCC
>JAGAMG010000012.1 GCA_017624835.1 Lachnospiraceae bacterium | reverse complement strand
TCTCTAAACGGGTCTTCACTATAAACCGCCGTCACTCCGTTATCCCGCAAATCCTGTGCCAGACGTTTAGCTCTTGTTCTTGAACCGGACAGCAAAATCACACGGTATTTGTTCTTTTTATACTGTAATAAATCCTTCGTTAATAGTTCGAAACTGTTCCGATAAGGGGCTACTCCCTTAACACTTACCTGCATTTTTACATCCGGTTTTACAAGGCTCCCCTTGTCTTCCATCGTAGAAATGGCAAGTACACGCCTCCCCGTAAGCTTAGCTGATGCTGCCGCAACACCCTCAAACACATTCATCTGTCCCGGCAATAAGAACCCCTTGGCAATTCGGTTACTCATGCTCTCCCTGAATTCCAGTTCCACGGCATTTGCGTGTTCCATAATTCTTGCAGGTTCATCTAACACAAGTAACGTCTTTTCTCTTGGAAATAGCTCTAAAAAAGACTCACACTTCTCATAAAAATAATCAATATAGCTTTCCAGATTGGTCATGCGTCCAAGCTGCATTAAATCTTCCTTCAGTTCCTCAAACTGCACCTTAATGCGGTGGGCTTCCTCTGTCTTAAACTCTTTGCGGAACACCTCATAATTATGCTTCATATCCGCTTCAATTTTCTTAATCCCTGCACTCAGCTGCTCTTTGGATAAAATAATTTCCGTTGCAGGATAAATAGAAACAGATTCAAGATTTTCAATAGAGCGCTGACTCAGAATATCAAAGCTTCTTATCGAATCCACTTCTTCGCCCCAAAGTTCGATTCGGTATGGATTCTCTTCTGTCAAATCAAATACGTCTACAATACCGCCACGAATAGAAAACTGCCCCGGCTCTTCCACCTGATAATTACGGGTATAGCCCATCTCCACAAGCTTTGCTGCCAGTTCACTTTCTACGACAGTCCCCCTCTTTTTTACTGACAAAATATGACTCGTAAATACATCAAGCGGCACCTGACGATTCATCAGGGCATCAAAGGTTGTTACAATCGTAAGCGGTAATCCGTCCGCAATCCGTCGCAGCGTCCTGATTCGTTCTGTCACCAGACGATTCCCATGTATATCTGCCTGATAGAAAATCAAATCCTTCGCCGGATACGAATACACATTTCTCTCATATAAACGCAAGTCCTCCACTAATTCTTTAACTCTTTTGTCACTAAAAGTAGCGATGATTTTCATTCGAAAACCATCGCTCATCCCCTGAATCATATGTACTTTCTGGGAGTCCGTACAGCCACAGACTGCTGCACAGATTTCTTTTTTTACCAGCGCATCCTTCGTTTCGGCAAAATCCGCCAGCTCCCACAAGGGTTTTGAGATTGCGTTCATGTTCTATTAGCTCCATTATTTCAAGAAATGCCGCAGCATTCCAATTACTTCTCTAATTAAATCTATTCATCGCTTCGTCTGTTTTTTCCTGTACTAACAGACTTACTGCCTCCACTGCTTTCTTACAGGCCTCATCCACTTCCTTATTTTCCGCCGGTGTAAAATGTCCCAATACATAATCTGCCAAATCAAAGCCTGCCGGCTTTTCTCCTACACCAACCTTAATTCTCTTAAATGTATCATTTCCCAAATGCTGTAAAATATTTTTAATCCCATTATGCCCGCCGGCACTTCCCTTTTTGCGGATACGCAGTGCCCCCGGCGCCAGAGAAATATCATCATATATCACAATCAGTTCCGTCTGTGGCTCTACCTTATAAAAATCAATAACCGCCCTGACACTCTCTCCGCTTAAGTTCATAAATGTCTGTGGCTTCACTAAAACCACCTTCGTTCCATCAATATATCCTTTACCAATCATCGCCTTATGCTTACACTCAAGCACGGAAATATTATGTTCCTCTGCTAACATATCAATGCATCGAAACCCAACATTATGACGGGTATTTTCATATTTTTTCCCCGGATTACCCAATCCTACAATTACATACATACCATTTCTCCATCTATCCACTTTATCTAAACCGCCATCCACGGCGGCATCCTGCTCTTTTGCCCTACAAGCATACCACAAAAGCCGCCCACGGTGAATACAAAAGTTCCATTTTCCATCGCACCACACAGGGGATTTTAAAACAAGCAGCTTATATTCCGGGCGCCCTACCCGGAGCAACAGGGGACGGACAGGTACCTCCATTAGAACAAGTCAGATAATGCCGGAACATCTACGTTTTCCCAAGAAAGTCCCTGACACACCAAGCGGAAATCAACTCGAGGGGCGCCGCCTGCGGGTAGGCTTTCGAATGCCTTTTAAACAATTGCGTGAACATCTTAGCGGATTTCATTTTTAAATCAGCCGCGGAAAGGATGTTTGAGCGCCTGCGGATAATTACAAAGGAAAATTATGCTGCACAGCAGCATAACAATGCAAAAAGAATCGGCTTGGCATGCTAGCATGCCAGACCGATTCTTTATTGCATTAAATAGTGCACGTTCACGTGCATTTTCCTTTATAATTATCCTTTTTCAGGCGCGAGTTACTTGGAGCGGCGT
>JAGAMG010000011.1 GCA_017624835.1 Lachnospiraceae bacterium | reverse complement strand
GCACAGAACATCGTTCCCAACTCTACCGGTGCTGCAAAGGCTATCGGTCTTGTAATTCCTGAACTGAACGGTAAGTTAATCGGTTCTGCACAGCGTGTTCCTACCCCTACCGGTTCTACCACTATTTTGGTAGCAGTAGTTAAGGGTGCTGTAACCAAGGATGAAATCAATGCAGCTATGAAGGCAGCTTCTACCGAGTCCTTCGCTTACAATACTGATGAAATCGTATCTTCTGATATCATCGGAAGCACCGCTGGTTCTATCTTCGATGCAACTCAGACTATGGTTGCTCCTATGGAAGATGGCAATACTCAGGTACAGGTTGTTTCTTGGTATGATAACGAGAACAGCTACACCTCTCAGATGGTTCGTACCATTAAGTACTTAGCTGAGTTAAAGTAATCTTTTGTGAGTGCTGAATAGAGAAGACCTATCAGGGTCCGGTCTTAGGACCGGACCCTTTTTTCCGCGAATATTCGTGGGCAACAAATATAAATAAAAAACGGAGGTTTTAAGAAATGGGCTTAAATAAGAAATCTGTTGATGATATCAACGCAAAGGGAAAAGGAGTCCTTGTAAGATGTGACTTTAACGTACCCCTTAAGAATGGTGAAATTACTGATGAAACTCGTATCGTGGCAGCTATGCCTACCATTCAGAAATTATTAAACGATGGTGGCAAGGTTATTCTTTGCTCCCATCTTGGTAAGGTTAAGAATGGTCCTAACGAGGGCGAATCTCTTGCACCTGTTGCAAAGAGACTTTCAGAGAAGCTTGGCAAGGAAGTTAACTTTGTTGCTGATTATAACGTAACCGGCGAAGCTGCAACTGCAGCAGTAGCAGCTATGAACGAGGGTGATGTAGTTCTTCTTCAGAATACCCGTTTCCGTGGTGCAGAAGAGACCAAGAACGGTGAAGCATTCAGCAAAGAGCTGGCTGATTTGGCAGACATCTATGTATGTGATGCTTTCGGTTCTTCTCACAGAGCACATGCTTCTGTAGCAGGCGTTACCAAGTTCATCGCAGAAAAAGGTGGCGACAATGTAGTAGGTTACTTAATGCAGAAGGAAATTGATTTCTTAGGTAATGCAGTTGAGAATCCTGTAAGACCTTTCGTAGCAATTCTTGGTGGTGCTAAGGTTGCTGATAAGCTGAATGTTATTTCCAACCTGCTTGAGAAGTGTGATACCCTTATCATCGGTGGTGGTATGGCTTACACCTTCTTAAAGGCTCAGGGCTATGAAATTGGTAACTCCTTAGTGGATGAGACCAAGCTTGATTACTGTAAGGAAATGATGGAGAAGGCAGAGAAGCTGGGCAAGAAGCTGTTACTTCCTGTTGACTCTGCAACTATCGATGCATTCCCCAACCCTATCGATGCTCCTGTTGAAATCGAAGTTTACGATTATGACAAGATGCCTGCTGACAGAGAGGGCTGTGATATCGGACCTAAGTCCCAGGAACTGTTTGCAGAAGCTGTTAAGTCTGCAAAGACTGTAGTTTGGAACGGACCTATGGGTGTATTCGAGAACCCTACTTTGGCACAGGGTACTATCGCTGTAGCTAAGGCTCTTGCAGAAACCGAAGCAACTACCATTATCGGTGGTGGTGACTCCGCAGCAGCAGTAAATCAGTTGGGATTTGGTGACAAGATGAGCCATATCTCTACTGGTGGCGGTGCTTCCCTTGAATTCCTTGAGGGTAAGGAGCTTCCCGGTGTAGCAGCAGCTGACGACAAGTAATTTGGGATAATTGACAATAGGTCAGGCTTAAGTGACATATGTTCCCCGAGCGGGACGCTCTCGCTCGGATAAAAACGTAGCGGTACTAAGCTCGAATATGAGCAAGCTCGTCTAGACGACCTTGCTCATATTGACCTCGCTAAGGACCGACGTTTTTATACGCCCTTTCGTGAAACATATGTCTCTCAAGCCTTCGGTATTGACAATTACATAGAATTATTGTTTAAATGGCTGCATTCACAGACAAGTAAATTGTGATATAAATATTTCATGATATTTAATGATATGAAAAGAGGAAATTGCAATGGCAAGAAAGAAAATTATTGCTGGTAACTGGAAGATGAATATGACTCCCAGTCAGGCTGTAGAATTGATTAATACTTTGAAGCCTCTCGTAGTAAATGATGATGTAGATGTACTGTTCTGTGTACCTGCAATTGATATCATCCCTGCTATGGAAGCTGCTAAGGGAACCAATATCAATATTGGTGCTGAGAATATGTATTTTGAGGATAAGGGAGCTTATACAGGCGAGATTTCTGCTGAAATGCTTGTTGATGCCGGTGTAAAATATGTTATCATCGGACATTCCGAGAGAAGAGAGTACTTTGCTGAGACTGACGAGACCGTTAATAAGAAGGTTTTGAAGGCTCTTGAGAATGGTATTACTCCTATTATCTGCTGTGGTGAGACTCTGACTCAGAGAGAGCAGGGCGTTACCATTGACTTTATCCGTCAGCAGATTAAGATTGCTTACTTAAATGTAACTGCGGAAGCAGCAGCTACAACCGTTATCGCTTACGAGCCTATCTGGGCTATCGGAACCGGTAAGGTAGCAACTACTGAGCAGGCTCAGGAAGTTTGTAAGGCAATCCGTGACTGCATCGCTGAAATCTATGATGATGCTACTGCAGCTGCAATCCGCATCCAGTACGGCGGTTCCGTATCTGCATCCAGCGCACCTGAGTTGTTCGCACAGCCCGATATCGACGGTGGTCTGGTAGGCGGCGCATCTTTGAAAGTGGATTTTGGAAAGATTGTTTGCTACAATAAGTAATTTGTAGAAATGTAGTAGGATAAAATGATGGAAGCCACCTTGCGTATCGTTGAGATAGTAGGGTGGCTTTGATTTATATTCTTATGCAGGAGTCTTTCTGCAATCTTTGTAACTCATAATTAAATTCACTATGGCAATGGATTCCACTTTGAGGTATGATAGAAAAGATGTTTTGATGTTGAGCTTATGATAGAGGTAAGGTCAGTTTATTTTGTGTACAGGAGTATCTGGAATAGTATGACAAAAGAAGAAGTTCTAAAGAAATATTTCGGCTACGATTCCTTCCGTGAAGGGCAGGAGCAGCTGATAGACAATATATTACAGGGAAAGGATGTGCTTGGCATTATGCCCACCGGCTCCGGGAAATCTATGTGTTTTCAGGTGCCGGCATTGATGCTTGAGGGGATTACTTTAGTGATTTCCCCCCTGATATCCTTAATGAAGGACCAAGTGGCATCCTTAAATCAGGCGGGAATCCATGCAGCTTATTTAAATAGCTCCCTAACCTATAATCAATATCGCAAGGCGTTGGAGTATGCTAAGGCGGGTCGGTATCCCATTATTTATGTGGCACCGGAGCGGTTGGTTACAGAGGAGTTTTTGGACTTTGCGCTGAGTGTAAGAATTGCCATGATTGCAGTGGATGAAGCCCATTGTGTTTCCCAATGGGGACAGGATTTCCGCCCCAGCTATTTGAAGATTGTGGAGTTTATTGACAAGCTTCCCAATCGTCCCATTGTTAGTGCTTTTACAGCCACGGCTACCAAAGAGGTGCGGGAGGATGTAATTGCGATTTTGGGATTACAGGAGCCCTTGGTGGTTACCACCGGGTATGACAGACCGAATCTTTATTTGGGAGTACAGACTCCTAAGGATAAATATGCTACCATGCGTAATTTTATAGAATGTCGTCCGGGGCAGTTTGGGATCGTTTACTGTGCTACCAGAAAACTGGTGGAGGAGATATGTGAGCGGCTGGAAAGGGATGGTTTTTCTACCACCAGATATCATGCGGGATTAAGTGATGTGGAGCGGCGCAACAATCAGGATGATTTTATTTATGACAGGAAAAGGATTATGGTGGCAACCAATGCTTTTGGCATGGGCATTGATAAGTCCAATGTACGATTTGTAATTCATTACAATATGCCCAAGAATTTGGAATCCTATTATCAGGAGGTGGGGCGTTGTTCCAGAGACGGAGAGCCGGGAGAGTGCATTTTGCTGTATAGCGGTCAGGATGTGATTACCAATCGGTTCTTTATTGAGAATAATCAGGACAACGAGGAGTTGGATGAGGAAACCAGACAAGTGGTAATGATGCGGGACAGGGAGCGTCTGAAAAGGATGACCTTCTATTGCTTTACCAATGACTGCCTGAGAGATTACATACTGAAATATTTTGGAGAGTATGGAGCTAATTATTGTGGGAATTGTGCAAACTGTTTGAGCAAGTTTGAAACAGTGGACGTGACAGAGATTGCCAAGGCACTGATTGGTTGTGTGGCGGCTTCCAGACAGCGGTTTGGTGCGGCGGTGATTATTGATACGGTGCATGGTGCCAATACGGCAAAAATAAGACAGTATCATATGGATGAAAATATTTATTACAGCCATCTTTCCAAAGTGCCCACCCATACCTTACGTGCGGTGTTGAATTTTCTATTGATGAATGGGTATCTGGATACCACGGAGGATGAGTACAATATTGTTAAGCTTACGGAAAAATCCCAGGCGGTTTCCGCGGGAAAGGAAGCGGTAATGATGAAGCTGCCTCGGACCCAGGAATTGGAAAAGGCTGCCAAGAAGGAGAAAAAGGGCAGGAAAGGCAGTATTCTTGGTGTACCCCATGGAGATTCCTTATTTGAAAGTCTGCGTGCCCTGCGCAGTGTTATTGCAAGAGAGGAAAAGGTGCCGCCGTATCTTATATTTTCTGATAAAACGTTGGAGCATATGTGCGTTTTGAAGCCGGAAAATAAAGCAAAAATGCTGGAGGTTACCGGTGTGGGTGAATATAAGTTTGAGAAATATGGGGAACGTTTTCTGGAAGAAATTGGGAAATTTGTAGAAATGATGTAATTATGATGCAAGGTCGTGTTACAATAATTTTATGTTAAAGGGGCAGCTTTGCACAGTTTGTAGGTTGAAACATAAATATAATAGGTTGTGCTTTATGTCAGGAGGCGGATTTATGAGGGATTTGAAAAAAAAGTGTTTGGCAATTCTGTTGATTACAGCAACTATGCTTTTTGCCGGTTGCAGTAATACAGAGCAACAAAGCGACAGGGGAAAGGAAGTTGTGGTAGCTACAACTGAGGAGAAACAGGAAAAGCAAGGGGAGCCAATAGAAAGTGTCGATTCTTCAAATACAAAGTCAGGAGAAGAAGGTAGTGGTATTACTGTAGACTCCACACAGGAATTTTCTATAGGCGCCGTTCCTTTATACGGGGAAAATCAGCGAAGCAGTATTCTTTTAGAGGATGAGAAGTATTTCTATCTTTGCGGAAGCTGTCGCATTTTAAAGATTGATAAGGAAGCAAAGACTCAGGAAGTTTTATGGGAAAACCCGGCAGAAGTAAGCAGAAAAGGAGTCTCTTTGTATTCAGAGGGCGGCGGCTTACTGATAGGGGATAAAATTTATTTTATTGAGCACTGGTATGAGGATAACTGGACAGTGTGTAAGGCCTTTTCCTGTATTTCCACGGACGGAAAGGATTATGAGCAGCTTGCAACATTGGGGGATGTATCCTATGAGTCCATGCTTTTGCAGGATGGAGTGCTTTACATAATTGATTTAGGGCGTGTGCTTTTCTATCAGGTGTTTGAGGATGGTGCCCTTTCTGCGCCGGATGAGACTCCAATAGACAATCAAAGGTTATTATATTATATAGCAGACGGAAGCCGAATTTTGTTTCCACAGGAGAGTCTTTCTGAGTTCGGTCTTTCCTTATATAGTAATGAAGGAAAGGAAGTAGTCTGTGAAAATACGGAAGGCTTTGGGACGACGGTAATACCGGAGCTGGGGGATGGAGCAGAGGCTTTTAACAGCAAGTATTTTTTGCGTAATATATGGGGAGACGGACAGCATCTGACCCTGTATGATAAGGAGGATATCAGAAAGAAGTATTCGGATTCTGCCAATAAGGATATGGAGATAGAGGGCAGAATGTTTTATTCCGGAGAGTTCTTTTATAATGTATTGGGAATGGATGAGGAATACGCTTACATCCAAACCTATCTTTATGAAGATGGTGAGAATGAGACAGGGGGAAGGTGCTATAAAAGGATTTCCTTGGAAAGTGGGGAATGTGAAGATATTCTAACCTTGCAAAATACTGAGCTTGCTTATGAAAACTGGCAGTTAATGGATGTTGTCATAAGGGATGGTTACCTTTATTTCATGGGACAAAAGGATTATTCCTGTTATCTGATGCGTTGCAAAACCGATGGGACGGAAGGTGTTGAGCTTGTTTCTAAAGAGTGCCTGTATGAAACCGGTGTTAGTACGATTGGAAGAATAGAATCCTATCAGGAAGAAATTTATAGTAAAAAACAGCAGGATGTTATTTTGTACACCATTGATTTAACCTGGCCTATCGTGGATGATTTTTATCCCGGTTCAAATCTGATTAATACCTATGTAATTGAGCATCAGAATACCAATATAGCCATAGCCCAGCAGACTGCGGAGGAAATGGAACAGTGGGTAGCGGAAGATGGATTTTCTGCAATTCCCTATGATATACAAAGCAGTTTCAATGGATATAGTTATTTTGACAGCCATTACATCAGTTTTATATTGGATGAATACGAATATATGGGCGGAGCCCATGGAATGCCCTATTGGGTACCCTTCACCTTTGATTTGGAGACCGGAGAGAAGCTGTTAATTTTGGATATTATCAATAACAGCGAGGAAGAATTGAAGGAGATTGTAACCCGGTATTTTGAAGAAATGATAAATCAGGCACCGGAAAATTTCTGGCAAAATGCGGTGGAAGCGGTATATGAATCCACGAATTATGAATCCCAATTTTATTTGACAGAGGAGGGGATTGTGTTCTATTATGAACCCTATGCCCTTGCCTGTTATGCCGCAGGGTTCCAGCAGGTAACCATTCCCTATGAGGAATTTGATATGGCAATTATTCTGGATAAGGCATTGAAGTAGGCAGGGAAAATGTAGAGTGGTTAAAGAGCTTCCCAAAGTGAACAGGGAAGCTCTTTTGTAAAGTAGGCTCAGGGACACAGATTTACTAAGGCTTATCTGGTAAACAACTGACACCAATAATTAGTTCCGTTTGCATTCCGGTAGTAACCAACACCAATGGTGGTAAAGTTGGCATTCATAATATTAGCACGGTGTCCTGAGCTGTTCATCCAGGCCTTCATGACTGCTTCGGGAGAACGCTGACCCCAGGCAATATTTTCACCGGCATTTCTATAGGATACATTTTGTTCTTTTAAGGCAGTGGCAAAGGAACTGCCATTGGGACGGGTGTGAGAGAAGCTCTGCTCACATTCCTTGGCGCGTACCTGTGCTGCAGCAGAAACCTTGGTATCCAAAGTCAAGGGGCTAAGTCCTTCCTTGGCACGTTCTGCATTTACCAGATCCACTACTTCCCGAATGAAGGCATGCTCAATCTCAGGAATTTCCACCTCCGGCAGATTCGTTTCGGGTGCATCTGCTTCAGGAGCGTCTACCTCAGGGGCATTACAATCCGGCAAGGTAATATTAGGAATACAGTTTTCCAGCTTGTCAAATATATCTTGAACATTACATCCGGAACCATAGGCAAATATCACACGATTTCCCTTAGGGGATAGCTGATACTGTACCTTTGCGGATGCTGCCTGGGCTGCAAGAGATTGCCCGCCAAGACACGCGAGCGTAAGAGCAGTTACAGTTAAAACGGTTATTTTCTTCATAAGTTCTCCTTTCCATGTAATTTCACAAAATATTCTTTTGTTCCTAAAGTCCGCTTGAATAAATGTTGCAAAATTAATACAAAAATATTACATAAATGTTACAAAATAATCATAATACATTTTGGAGCTTATGT
The DNA here is from genome assembly GCA_017624835.1 of Lachnospiraceae bacterium. GTDB lineage: Bacteria > Bacillota > Clostridia > Lachnospirales > Lachnospiraceae > Acetatifactor. Next base: position 129,350 of record JAGAMG010000011.1, on the reverse strand, counting down.
AACATGCAATATATGGAAAGAAAATATTAAAATACAGGAAAACTAGACTCCATGTACTATTGTGAAAAGAATTAAGTTTTGATATACTGTACTAAATAGGCAGAATTAAGCCTGTATTGAATGACAATTAGCGGAGGATAAATAATGATTTTCAAGTGCAAAAATTGTGAGGGAAATGTTGTATACAGTCCTGAAAAACATGGAATGTTTTGTCCTTTCTGTGATAGCGAGGGCAGTGAAGAACGAAAAGATTTTGCAGAAGGTGAATTGCAGATATGTCCCAATTGTGGTGGTGAGGTTCCGGTAAAGGAACATACTTCTGCAACCCAATGTCCCTATTGTGATAATTATCTGATTTTTAATGAAAGGGTGGAAGGGGAGTTTGAACCGGATTTGGTAATTCCCTTTCAGCTTGGCAAGGAAAAGTGTAAGGAGCTTATTCGTGAGAAATTTAAGAAGTGCCTGTTTGCTCCCAGTGATTTCCTTTCAGAGGTAAGACTTAACAGTATGGAAGGGGATTATGTACCTTTTTGGTTCTATGATTATGATGTAAATTGTGATTTTCAGGCGGAAGGTACCAAGGTAAGAAGCTGGACTTCCGGGGATACTCAATATACGGAAACTTCTTATTATAATATTGTTCGTAATATGAATGTGGATTTCAAAAAGATTCCGGTGGATGCTTCCGTAGGAATGCCGGATGATGTAATGGATTTGCTGGAGCCCTATAATTATGATATGCTGGAGCATTTTAAACCGGAATATTTGTCTGGTTTTGAGGGAGAAAAATACAATATGGTTTCTGACGTGGTAGAGCCTCGTGCAAAGCAGAAAATGACAGAGGATGTAGAACAGATGTTAAAATCCTCTTATGCAGGCTATGCAACGGTTCGCACCCAGCATAAGAACATTAAGGAATTGGGAAAGGCAGTTAATTACGGACTCCTACCTGTTTGGAAATACATATATACTTATCAGGATAAAGAATATCCCTTCTATGTAAACGGTCAGAACGGAAAAATTGTGGGAACTGCCCCCATATCTACGAAAAAGGTATGGGCATATGCAGGAACTCTGTGGGCATGTCTGGCATTTATAATGACTATGTTAAGTATTATTGCGTTGTAAGTCTAATTTGATTAATACAGGAGGGAAGCCGCGGACAGCGGTAGCGTGAGAAAATGGAAAATGATTTCAAAAAAGAAGCGAGAAAGCAATATTTAAAATATTTCAGAGTATGGTTTATTGTAGCGGGAGTTTTATTTGTAATTGCCCTCTTTGTGGGAGGCGCAAAGCTTATGAATAAAGGCGGAGAGCGTCATAATAGTTATGCACCGGCAGAAAGAGTTTATGATTATGCGGATGTGCTCACGGATGAAGAAGAACAGAAGCTTCGAGAATATATTGCCAAAAAAGAACCGGAGATTCAGGCAGATATTGTGCTGGTAACCATAAGTGAGCCCATGGAATCCAGAAGCGTCAGTTGGGAAAAGGCAATGAGGGATTATGCCGATGATTTCTATGATGAGAATAATTATGGATACAATGGGGTACATGGTAATGGAGTACTGCTTTTGGATAATTATTTTGAAGGACAGGCGGGTAGCTGGCTTTCTACCTGCGGTAATGTCTATGAAGCCTTTGGTGACTATGAGATTAATCAGGTTTTAGATGCAGTTTATTATGGGTTGGATGATGGTGCCTACAAGGCATATAAGGCGTATATAGATACCACCTGCTATTGGATGCCCGGTACATCAGCATCTACATTGTCCATACCTATAATTCTTGTGATATCTTTTGTAGTGGCTTTGGTATATGCATTGATTCACCTGCATCAGAAAAAGGCGCAGGATACCACTCAAGCAAATACCTATGTTGCAGGTGGTAAGCCGGTTATGAATGTCCAGAGGGACGATTTTATTCGCAAGAGTGTTACAAAGAGACATATTGAAAGAAGTAGCAGTGGCGGAAGCAGCGGAGGTCGCGGCGGTAGTCATAGAAGCAGTAGCGGTGTAAGCCATGGTGGCGGAGGAAGAAGAAGGTAAGTCTGCGTGGGAGCTGGAATCAAGGCAGGTTTACATAAGCAGAGTCGAATGAGCAGACAGGAATGAGCAGACTCGAAACGCCGGAGGCGTTCCTCGTTCGCGTTGCTCGTCAAATAGAAAGAACCTCAAATGCTCATGCAAGCATGGCATTTGAGGTTCTTTCTATTTGACTCTGCTCATTCGCGCAAAGAAGCACCTGCATGACGGTACAGGTGCTTTAAAATGTTCTATATTATCAATAATAGAATTAAGCCATCTCGTTAACAGCTTTGCTGATACGGGAAACCTTTCTAGCTGCATTGTTCTTGTGGTAGATACCCTTAGAAGCAGCCATCTCGATGGTCTTAGTAGCAGCCTTAAGCTCTGCCTGAGCAGCAGCCTTGTCACCGGACTCGATTACAGCATATACTTTCTTGATTGCTGTCTTAACGCTGGATTTGATAGCCTTATTTCTATCAGCCTTAGTGCGGTTTACTAAAATTCTTTTCTTTGCGGATTTAATGTTAGCCAAGTCGTACACCTCCATTTTGTATACAAATAATTTATTTTTACGTTGAAAATGTTTCACTTTAGCCAGACACGGAAGACTAACGTAAACATACCCTTGTAGTTTAGACAATTTTCCTCTATTTGTCAATACATAAATTCCTGTTTTTTGCAAAAACTTATCTATATCTATGAGAGGTTAAGGAGAATGTGATATGTCGGCTTTTGAGATTAGAACGGATTTGGCACTAGAAGCAAGGGAGAGTATTACGGAGGCAGATAGTGAACTTCGGGGTGTCAGGGTGGAGGAATATTATAAGAAGGAAGAGGATATTCAGGTAACCAAGGTTATGATAGATACCAAAAATGCAGCGAAGGCTATGGGGAAACCTGTTGGTGTTTATGTGACGATGGAAGCACCGGCACTTGTGGAGCCGGATGAGGATTACCATCGGGAAATTTCAGAGTGTCTGGCAAAGGAATTGCTGGATATATTGCCGGATTCTGATAAGGAACAGTCGGTTCTGGTGGTGGGGCTTGGAAACAGAGATGTGACGGCGGATGCACTGGGACCTCAGGTGGTGGATAATCTTTTTATTACCAGACATGTGGTGATGAATTATGGAAAGGCCGCCTATAATTGCAGTAAAATGAATCTTATAAGCAGTATTGAACCCGGTGTCATGGCAAAGACGGGAATGGAGACTGCGGAAATTATACAGGGAGTGGTAAAAGAAACAAAGCCCGATGTATTGATTGTGGTGGATGCTTTGGCTGCTCGTAGTACAAAAAGGCTGAATCGTACTATTCAGATTACCAATACGGGAATACAGCCCGGTTCCGGTGTGGGAAATCATAGAAATGCCCTGACAGAGGATACTTTGGGGATACCGGTAATTGCAATCGGTGTTCCTACAGTGGTGGATGCAGCAACCATTGTGGGGGATGCCTTGGAAAAGCTTTTGAAAGAAGACAAGGAATTTGAAAGAGTAAAATATATGGGACATCATAGACTTGCTTTCGCAGAGCTGAACAACATGTATATGACGGGGAAGGATATTGATGCGGTAATTAAACGGGTAAGTTTTACTGTTTCGGAAGGAATCAATATTGCAATGGAAAAAACCATGGAGTCATTGGAAACTTAAGAAGGGCATATATTATAAACAGCTCGGCAGAAAGGAAGTGTTGCAAAGTAAATCAGAAAAAAACTTTGGGGAAACCCACTGTATGGCTTGGAGGCTTGGCAATTCTCTTTCTTTTTCTTCTATCTGTGGAAAAGGAGCTTCGATTGGCAGGAAGCTCCATGGGGGAAATAGTAAAGCAGAGTGTGGCAACTCGGTTTAGTAATTCTTTATATGAAAATTTTATTCCCTCCTTTGTCTTTGTACAGGAAAAGCGTTCGGAAGAGATTTGGTTTGCAGATAGACAAATTACGGAGCTTGTACCTTTGTATGGTTATGTATTGGAGCAAAAAAAGGAGAAACTTTTGGAAGATGAAATGTTATCTCTTGATGAAATTCTTTTGGAGGAGGCAAAGGAAGGAACGTTGTTGGCTGAGGAAGAAACAGGGAAGAGCATGCAGGTGCCTTCCAATACAGACACGGTTACTGCAAACAAGAATAATACAGAGGAAACGGATGCAATGTCCCTGGATGCTCTCTTGCAGGCGGAAAATGAGGCGGCAATGCTGGCTATGGAAGAATTACAAGGTAGTAATGGAGCATTTATTCCTCATACCCTACAGAGCCCTGTTAACATAGAGGAATTGCAAAATTATGAAAAATTGGTAACGGATTTTTATACCATTGATTCCAATACCATGGCGGGAAATGAGCAATTGGATGTAAATAAGCTTTTAGCCCATGATATGACCATCAGTAAGGAAGGGGATGCTCCTCAGATATTGATTTATCATACTCATTCTCAGGAAGCCTTTGCCGATTCCGTTCCGGGAGATGCGGCAACCTCCATTATCGGCGTGGGTGACAGATTGGCGCAAATTTTAACGGAAACCTATGGCTATCAGGTAATGCATCACACCGGGCAATATGATGTGGATTCCAGGGATGATGCTTATTCTGCCTCGCTACCGGCAATAGAACAGGTGCTGGCAGAAAATCCTTCCATAGAAGTAGTAATTGATTTACATAGGGATCAGATGGCGGAGGAAACCAGACTGGTAATGGATTTGGATGGCAGACCCACAGCCAGGTTTATGTTTTTTAACGGACTCAGCAGAACCCGTAAGACCGGTGATATTTCCTATCTTTATAATGAGAATCAAGAGGAAAATCTAGCATTCTCCTTTCAAATGAAGCTAAAGGCGGAGGAATATTATCCGGGACTTACCAGAAAAAATTATCTGAAAGGGTATCGATATAATATGCATTTACGTCCCAAAACCTTGTTGATTGAATTGGGAGCCCAAAACAATACTGTGGAGGAAGCTATGAATGCCTGTGATCCTTTGGCGCATATTCTGGATATGGTGCTGACGGGGCAGTAGGCGTGGGCTTTAGAATCGGGAAAGAGTAGACAATAACTTAAAATTCTGCTACAATCTTATTGATTTTGAGCGAAAAGCAGAAAGGAAAGACCAATGGCAGTTATTGATCAGAGTAAAATCCGCAATTTTTGTATTGTTGCACATATAGACCATGGAAAATCCACCCTGGCAGACCGTATTATTGAGAAAACAGGCTTGCTTACCAGCAGGGAAATGCAGGCGCAGGTGCTGGATAATATGGAATTGGAAAGAGAACGAGGAATTACCATTAAGGCGCAGTCCGTGCGTACTGTTTACAGGGCGCAGGATGGAGAGGAGTATATTTTTAATCTTATTGATACTCCCGGACATGTGGACTTCAATTATGAAGTAAGCCGTTCCCTGGCTGCCTGTGATGGTGCAATTCTGGTGGTGGATGCGGCACAGGGCATTGAAGCCCAAACTTTGGCAAATGTATATTTGGCATTGGATCACAATCTGGATGTGTTCCCTGTTATCAATAAGATAGATTTGCCCAGCGCGGAGCCCCAACGTGTTATTGAAGAGATTGAAGATGTAATCGGGATAGAAGCTCAGGAGGCACCTTTGATTTCGGCTAAAAACGGAATTGGTATTGAAGAGGTGCTGGAGCAGATTGTAACCAAGATTCCGGCTCCCACTGGAAATCCTGACAATCCTTTGCAGGCATTGATTTTTGATTCCCTATATGACCCCTACAAGGGTGTCATCATTTTCTGCCGTATTATGGAGGGTACTGTGAAAAAGGGTACCGTGATACGAATGATGGCAACCGGGGCAAAGGAAGAGGTTGTGGAAGTGGGCTATTTTGGTGCAGGACAGTTCATTCCCTGTGAGGAATTAAGTGCCGGAATGGTTGGATATATTACCGCTTCTATTAAAAATGTAAAGGATACGGCAGTGGGTGATACGGTAACCGATGCCAATCGTCCCTGTGCAGAGCCTTTGCCCGGCTATAAAAAGGTACAATCCATGGTTTACTGTGGAATGTATCCGGCAGATGGTGCAAAATATCCTGATTTGCGGGATGCTTTGGAGAAGCTGCAATTAAACGATGCCTCTTTAAATTATGAGCCGGAGACCTCCGTGGCATTGGGCTTTGGCTTCCGTTGCGGTTTTTTGGGGCTGCTACATTTGGAGATTATTCAGGAGCGTTTGGAGAGAGAGTACAATCTGGATTTGGTAACCACCGCTCCCGGTGTTATTTATAAGGTGCACAAATTAAACGGAGAGGTCATTGAACTGACCAATCCTTCCAATTTGCCCGACCCCTCTGAAATAGATTATATGGAAGAACCTATAGTAAGTGCAGAGATTATGGTAACTTCTGAATTTATCGGTTCCATTATGGAGCTTTGTCAGGAAAGACGTGGCCGTTACTTAGGCATGGAATACATTGAGGGAACCAGAGCCTTATTAAAGTATGAGCTGCCCTTAAATGAAATTATTTACGATTTCTTTGATGCCTTGAAGTCCCGATCCAGAGGCTATGCTTCCTTTGACTATGACATCAAGGGCTATGAGCAGTCCAGCCTGGTAAAATTGGATATTCTCATCAACAGAGAAGAGGTGGATGCCCTTTCCTTCATTGTACATGCTGATTCTGCCTATGAACGTGGCAGAAAAATGTGTGAGAAGTTAAAGGATGAAATCCCCAGACATCTGTTTGAAATACCCATTCAGGCAGCGGTGGGCGGTAAGATTATTGCCCGGGAAACGGTGAAAGCAATGCGTAAGGATGTTCTTGCCAAGTGTTACGGCGGTGATATTACCCGTAAGAAGAAGCTGTTGGAAAAGCAGAAAGAGGGAAAGAAACGTATGCGCCAGATTGGTAATGTGGAAATTCCTCAGAAGGCATTTATGAGTGTATTAAAGCTGGATGACAGAAAATAAAGAGAGTGGATATTAAATATGAAAATAGAGAAGAAAGAGTTAGAGCTGTATTTTCATATTCCCTTTTGTGTAAAAAAGTGCAACTATTGTGACTTCCTTTCTGCACCCTGTACGAGGGAGCAGCAGGAGGCTTACATGGGGGCACTTTTTGCGGAATTAGAGGGAAGAGCGGCAGAATATCAGGACTACACAGTGGTTTCCGTCTTTATTGGTGGCGGAACGCCATCCATTATACCGGAGGCTGGCATTGCCAAGCTGCTTCGGATAGTAAAAGAGGAATATGATTTGCAGGAAAATGCAGAGATTACCATAGAAGTAAATCCCGGTACTGTGGATAGGGAAAAGCTACAGAACTATTATCAGGCGGGGGTGAATCGGCTGAGTATCGGTCTACAATCTGCGGAGAATAGGGAACTGCAAACCTTGGGAAGGATTCATACCTATGAGCAGTTTTTAGATACCTATAGTCTGGCAAGGGAGCTGGGCTTTACCAATATAAATGTGGATGTTATGAGTGCCTTGCCGGGGCAGGATTTAGATTCCTACCGAAATACTTTATACCGGGTGCTCAATCTACAGCCCATGCCGGAGCATATTTCAGCATATAGTCTGATTGTGGAGGAAGGAACTGTCTTTGCTAAATGGGAAGCGGAAGGAAAGCTGGATTTGCCGGACGAAGACTCGGAGCGGCATATGTATGAGGAAACCGGACGGATTCTGGAAACAGCCGGATATCACAGATATGAAATATCCAATTATTCCCTGGAAGGGATGGAATGCCGTCATAACTGTGGATATTGGACTCGTAAATCCTATGTGGGCTTTGGAATAGGAGCCGCCTCATTGGTTGAGAATATACGCTTTCGGAATACGGATGAATTAAAATGGTATATAGAAAATCCATTGGGGTGCAGGGAGGAGCTGCAAGTTCTTTCTGTAGAAGAACAGATGGAGGAAACCATGTTTTTGGGACTTCGCATGACAGCGGGAGTCAGCTGCGAAGCATTTCAGGCTTATTTTGGGAAAAGCCTGAAACAGGTATATGGAGAGGTGATTGATAAAAATCTGGAAACAGGTCTTTTGCGATTTAAAGAAAATGAGAAAGGCAGTTATTTACAGTTAACTGAAAAGGGACTTGATGTCAGCAATTATGTCATGTCTCAGTTTCTTTTTGATTAGGATTGACAGGCACGAGAATGGTTTTTTCCACATAGACTATTGTTAAGAGTAATCCGTGGAGGTTATTTTTGAAAACATTTCAAAAACCCCTGACCTCAGGAGAAGAAGCAGAGTATATTCGGTTGCTCAGAATGGGCAGCGTGGAAGAGGCAAGGCTGGCAAAGGAGATGCTGATAGAGCGAAATTTGCGTTTGGTGGCTCATATTGCGAAAAAATATCAGAACGTGGAGGAGGATATGGAGGATTTGATATCCATAGGCTGCATCGGTCTGATTAAAGCTATAGATACTTTTGATGCAGGAAAGGGCAGACTTGCCACCTATGCCTGTCGTTGTATAGATAATGAGCTTCTCATGTTTTTGCGCAGTAAAAAGAAAACCTCAAAGGAAGTATCCTTGTTTGAACCCATCGGACAGGATAAGGAAGGTAATGAGATTCATTTGCTGGATATTATAGAGCAGGATCAGCCTGATATTGTAGATAGCATGGAGCTTGCGGAGAATCTGAAAAAATTATTTTCCTTATTGGAGGAGAATTTAACGGAAAGAGAACGGCAGATATTGATTTTGAGATACGGTTTAAACGGAGAAAAGGAAATTACCCAAAGTGAGATAGGGGCGTTGCTTGGAATCTCGAGAAGCTATGTTTCGCGGATTGAGAAACGGGCACTTTTAAAGCTGCGGAGTTGTTTTGATAAAAAATAGACAAAGAAACTGTATTCTGTATTTATTTATCTTGTAAATTGAAATGTAATGGAGTATAATATGTCCATGGGGCAGGGCTTTGCTCTGCCCGTATTGGAGGGTAAAGATGAAATTTGTAAAAACAGAAGATATAAAGTCAGGAATGAGATTGGCAAGACCTATTTATAGTAAGAAGGGTGTATTGTTGTTTGACAGGGATACCGTGTTGTCTTCCACATCCATTCCCAGTATCAAAAATTTTAATTTGTTAGGAATCTATGTATTAGAGCCGGCAGAACCGCTTCCACCTATATCTGAGGAGGATGTTGAGTTTGAGCGTTTTCAGACTGTGACCGTGGGAAATATTGAGGATGAATTGAAAAAAATCAGTACAAGCCATAGTCAGTCACAGTTGGAATTTATTGTAAATAATATTATTAAAAAGTTTGGTCATCTGGATGGCAAGATTAATTTTTATCAAAATCTGCGAAGCAAAGAGGATTATGTGTACAAGCATGCCTTAAATGTGGCAATTCTTTGTACTATGATTTGTAACGTGTTGAATGTTCGTGTGGAGGAACGTCAGCAGACAGTTAGAGCAGCTTTGGTACATGATGTGGGTAAATTAAATTATCCCGGTGAAAGTGTATATGGAGAAGCTGAGGATGAGGATGAACTTCGCAGGTTATATCAGGTTCAGCTAAATTCCATGTCCATTATTGAAAAGGCATTGGGCTCAGAGGGGACAGCTGTCAAGCGTATCTGTACACAGGCATTAAGAAAACAAATGATAATGTTTAATCTTGAGGAAAATAATGCAAATATGAAGATGCATACAGGTGCGCAGATTCTGCTGGTTGCTAATCGGTATGATGAGATTACTGCCATGAATCTTCAGGGGACTGCAAAATCGGAAGTAAAAGCAGTTCGGGAATTTATGGAGCATCCTGAAATTTATGATCCGAAGGTGGTAAATGCGTTATTACAGTCAATCAATGTATTATTCCCGGGAGTCAGTGTTGAATTAAATACCGGGGAAAAGGCCATGGTTTTAAAAGAAAATACGGACAATATATTAAGACCCATGGTATTAAGTTTTAGAGACAACAGTATTTTAGATTTGTCCCTGAGAATTTATGAGGATATTCAGGTAGAGGATATTATGAAGACACTGGATAACCGGTATGTTATGGATAATGAAGCATTGCGAAGAGCAGGCTTTTAGTAAAAATTTAATTGAGGGCAGAGGTTTGGTTTATCAGGCTTCTGTTCCTCAAATCTATATATCATATTTCTAAAGCTTTATCATAAGCTTCCTATTCAAATCAAATTTATATTCAAATTTTAATCCATTATTAGTTTTATATTTTACTCATAATTTTATTCTGGAGGAGTTTTTTATGTTTTGTACAATTACATCAGGTGCGTTGTTGGGAATTTCTGCCTATTTGGTAGGAGTGGAGGTGGACATTGACCGGGGACTTCCTGCTTTTAGTATGGTGGGGTTGTTGGGCAGCGAGGTGAGAGAATCCAAGGAGCGTGTTTGCGTAGCACTGAAAAATGCCGGTCTGGATATTCCGCCCATGCGTATTACCGTGAATTTGTCACCGGCGGACAGGAAAAAAGAAGGAACCGCCTTTGATTTACCCATTGCTGTTGGAATCCTTAATGCATTAGGTAAGGTTAGAGAGGGTGCGATAAAAGATACTCTTTTTTTGGGAGAGTTGGGATTAAACGGTGAAATAAAAAAGGTGCGGGGCGTGCTTCCTATTGTCCGGGAAGCAGTGAAAAATGGAATAAAGCAATGTGTGATTCCAAAGTCCAATGTATCAGAAGGTGCTGTGATTCCGGGGATTACAGTGCGGGGAGTGGAAAATATTCGGGAATTGATAGCCTTTTTTCAAGAGGAAAAAGATCAAGATAATATATTGCCCCGAATTTTATTGGAGACGGATGATATTTTTCAAAAAACTGAAGAGGAGAAAACAGGGGATTTTGAAGAGATAAGGGGACAGGAAAATGCAAAAAGAGCAGCGTTGATAGCGGCAGCAGGTTTCCATAATTTACTGTTGGCAGGACCGCCGGGAGTGGGGAAATCCATGATTGCAAAACGAATTCCCGGCATTTTACCAAGACTTACTCTGGAGGAGAGTCTGGAGGTGACCACTGTTGCCAGTGTGGCAGGCTTGCTTAAAGAGGGAGAAGCTCTGATTACCAAACGTCCCTTTCAGGCGCCCCATCATACCATATCTCAGGCAGCTCTTATTGGCGGTAATGCCATACCGAAGCCGGGAGTGATTTCTCTTGCTCACAGAGGGGTACTCTTTTTGGATGAATTGCCGGAATTTCAAAGAAATATTTTGGATTGTATGAGACAGCCAATTGAGGAACATCAGGTACATATTGCCAGAAATGGGGGAACAGTTACCTACCCGGCTCATTTTATGCTGGTAGCTGCAATGAATCCCTGTCCCTGTGGATATTATCCGGATAAAAATAAGTGTCGTTGTACGGAGGTGCAGGTGAGAAAATATATGGCACATGTATCGGGACCTATTTTGGACAGAATGGATTTGTGTGTGGAGCTACAGAATGTGGATATTGGGAGATTACAGGAGCAAGGAAAGAAGGAGAGCAGCAGGGCAAAAATGCTGCCTGCAAGTAGTGAGCAGCTTCGTAAGCAAGTGGTTTTTGCCAGAAAGATACAGGAAGAAAGATTTGGTGAAACGGATTATCATTTTAATGCAGAGATTTCGGCGGCTGATATGGAACGCTTTTGCTGTCTGGGAAAGGCGGAGAAGGCATTTATGGAGATGCTGTATCACAAGCTGGAGTTGGGAGCCAGAGCCTACCATCGTATTTTGAAGGTGGCAAGAACCATTGCAGATTTGGAAGGCTGTATGGAAATAAGAGAGGAGCATTTACTGGAAGCGGCCTGTTACAGACCGGCACAGGATTATTGGAAGGGAATCTGAGAGAGGGGGAAGATGGCTTGCGAAGATATGATTATTGGCTCTGTAGTATTCCGGGGATAGGGAATCGCAGCATAGAAAAGCTTCTTGGACGGTTTGGGAGTGCAAAGGATGTTTATACAGCAAAGGACGGGGAATTGGCGGAACTATTAAAGGAAGGTCAATTGGCAGAAGTAAGAAATAGCAGAAGAAATTGGATTCCTGATAAGGAATATGGGAAGCTTAAGGAAAAAGGAATTGTATTTTTAACTAGGGAGGATGCAGACTATCCGGACAGACTAATGATGATACCGGATGCACCCTATGGAATCTTTTATAAAGGAGCCTTACCTTCAAATGATATTCTTTCTGTAGCTATAATCGGAGCCAGAGACTGTTCAGAGTATGGAAGCTATGTAGCCGGGGAATTGGGAAGGTTTTTGGGAGAGAGGGGAGTACAGGTAATCAGCGGTATGGCAAGAGGAATTGATGGTATCAGTCAGGAGGCTGCATTGCTTGCAGGAGGGAGTACCACCGGGGTACTTGGTTGTGGTGTGGATATTTGTTATCCAAAGCAAAATCAGGCTCTTTATCATAAAATACTGGAACGTGGATGCATTTTATCGTCATATCCGCCCGGAACTTTGCCCAAGGCGCAAAATTTTCCGCCCAGAAACAGAATCGTAAGTGGTCTGGCGGATGCTGTGGTAGTAATAGAAGCAAGAAATAAAAGCGGAACATTAATTACAGTGGATATGGCATTGGAGCAGGGGAAGGAAGTGTATGTGGTACCCGGAAGGATTACAGACAGACTCAGTGACGGATGTAACGGACTTTTGAAGCAGGGAGCGGGGATATTGCTGTCCCCGGAAGAATTTTTGGCAGAAATCCGAGAACTATGGGAGGGGAATCGGCTGCCTGTAAAGATAGAAAGAAGGAATCAGAGCGTTTCCGGTATGGAAAACCCTAAGGAAAAAAGCGTGCTCTTAAAATTACCGGAGGAATTACAGCGGATTTATGAATTGTTGGATTATATGCCAAAATCCGTAGAGGAAATATGGGCAAAGCTGGCGGATGGCACTGGGATTAGTGAACTGAATATTAAGTTAATGAAGCTTTGTCTGATGGATGTGGCGGTGCAGGAGAGCAATGGATATTTTGGTAGAAAAGCCATATAGAAATATCACTATCAATATGATATGATGGGAATACCAAAAAAGAAAGGTATGTAAGTATTATGGAAAACAAGCTTCAGACAAATACATTCAGAGAGAATACAAAGGTAATTCAGATTGGAGACAGAAAAGTTGGTGGCGGCAATCCTATCTTAATACAATCCATGACAAATACAAAGACGGATGATGTGGCGGCAACAGTAGCCCAAATTTTGGAACTGGAAAAGGCGGGCTGTGAAATCATCAGATGTACAGTGCCTACCATGGAAGCTGCTAAGGCTGTAGCAGAAATCAAAAAACAGATTCACATTCCTCTTGTGGCAGATATTCATTTTGATTATAAAATGGCAATTGCAGCCATGGAAAACGGTGCGGATAAGATTCGGATTAATCCCGGCAATATCGGTAGTGTGGAACGGGTTAAGGCAGTTGTGGATGTGGCAAAAGAGCGAAATATCCCCATCAGAGTGGGGGTAAACAGTGGTTCCCTGGAAAAGCCCCTGGTAGAAAAATATGGTGGTGTTACTGCGGAAGGCATTGTGGAAAGCGCCTTGGATAAGGTGCGTATCATAGAGGATTTGGGCTATGATAATCTGGTTATCAGTATTAAATCCTCAGATGTGTTGATGTGTGTGAAGGCTCATGAGCTTTTGGCAGGTAAGACCGTATATCCTCTCCATGTGGGAATTACAGAATCCGGTACGGTAAATAGCGGAAATATTAAGTCTGCCATCGGATTGGGACTGATTTTGAATCAGGGTATCGGTGATACCATTCGTGTATCCTTAACCGGTAATCCGGTGGAAGAAATCAAATCTGCCAAGTTGATTTTGCGTACGTTAGGACTTCGCAAGGGGGGGATTGAGGTGGTTTCCTGTCCTACCTGCGGAAGAACCCAGATTGATTTAATCGGTTTGGCATCCAAGGTGGAAAAATTAGTGGAGGATTATCCTCTGGATATTAAAGTGGCGGTAATGGGCTGTGTGGTAAATGGCCCGGGAGAAGCCAAGGAAGCGGATTTGGGTATTGCGGGAGGAATCGGAGAGGGGCTTCTCATCCGTAAAGGCGAGATTATCCGCAAGGTTCCGGAGGAACAGTTGCTTGCAGCGTTAAAAGAAGAATTAGATAATTGGAATTAGGTGAAAGATACAATGGGAAAACCATTTTTTGATGTATTTCCTTCTTTAAAATTAAATAAATTCATTCATGATATTATGGAACAAACCAGTGTGGAAAAGGTTTCTGCCACTAAAAGGAAGGATTTCTTACGCATTTATATTTTCAGTACAAGGTTGATTGTGAAGGAAGATATTTGGGAGACGGAGAGACAGATAAAGGAACAGCTTTTTCCCAATGCCAATCTGACTGTTAAGGTTTACGAGCACTTTGAATTGTCCTCCCAATATAATGCAGAAAAGCTATTGGATATTTATCGGGATAGTATATTGGCAGAATTAAAAGAATACAGCCATATTGAATATACTGCCTTTAAAACAGCTGAGATTACCTATCCGGAGCCGGAAAAGGTGTTAATTACTGTGGAAGACACCGTTCTGAATCGGAGTAAGGAGGAAGAGCTTATCCGAGTTTTGGAAAAAGTGTTGATTGAGCGCTGTGGGCTGAACATAAAAGTAGTGATTGACTATAGAGAAGCCAGAACCGGTAAGTTTGAGGAAGAGGATGCTTTGAAAATCCGTATGAAGGTGAATGCCATTTATAGTCGTGTGAAGGGCGGTAGTGGCGAAGCGGATTATGAAGGAACTACTGTAGCGGTGGAGACTGTTGCTGACGGAGGTAAAGCAGAATCGGGCAATCCTGATAATTTGGCGGATGTAAAAGAGGGAGTGCAGAAGAACAGCAGTAATACAGGCGGAATTACCGGTGGAGCCGGGAATGGTTCGGGCAAAGCGTCCTCCGCGGGCACTACCAAGAGCTTTCAAGGCAAAACAGAATTTAAACGTGGCGAGTTTAAAAAGGGTGAATTTCGTAAGGGTGGCGATTTTGGTAAGGTAAAACGTTCGGATAATCCGGATGTGATATATGGACGTGATTTTGACGAGGATGCCATGAAGATAGAGGATATCATCGGAGAAATCGGCGAAGTGGTAATCAGAGGGCAGATATTAAGTCTGGATACCCGGGAAATCAAAAATGAAAAGACCATTATTATCTTTGACGTAACGGATTTTACGGATACTATGACGGTAAAGCTTTTTGCCAGAAATGAACAGGTAAAGGAAATCCTTGCAGGGGTAAAATCAGGAGCTTTTATTAAACTGAAGGGGATTAGTCTGATTGATAAATTTGATCATGAGCTGACCATTGGTTCCGTAGCCGGCATTAAAAAGATTCCTGATTTTAGAGTCGGTCGTGTGGATACAGCACCTCACAAAAGAGTGGAGCTTCATTGTCATACTAAAATGAGTGATATGGACGGTGTTTCCGAAGCTAAGGATATTGTAAAAAGAGCTCATAAGTGGGGACATCGTGCCATTGCCATAACAGACCATGGTGCGGTACAGGGATTTACGGATGCAAACCATGTATGGGATGATTTGTGGAAGGCGGAAAAGGGAAAACGCAAGGAGGCAGACGAGCCGGAGCCGGATAAGCAGGAATTTTTTAAGATTATCTATGGAGTGGAAGCTTATTTGGTGGATGACCTTAGGGAAATTGTAACCAATGACAGGGGGCAGGATTTACAGGATGATTTTGTGGTGTTTGATATTGAAACCACAGGTTTTTCTCCGGTAAATAATCGCATCATCGAAATTGGTGCGGTAAAGGTGTCGGGAGGGAATATTGTGGATCGTTTTTCCACCTTTGTAAATCCTGATGTGCCTATTCCTTTTGAAATTGAAAAGCTGACAGGAATCAGAGATGATATGGTAATAGATTCTCCTATGATAGATGTGATTCTGCCACAGTTTCTGGAATTTTGTGAAGGCTGTATTCTAGTGGCTCATAATGCCAATTTTGATATGAGTTTTATCATGGAAAATTGCAGGCGACAGGGATACCCACAGGATTTTACTTATGTGGATACAGTAGGTATCTCCAGAATGCTCCTAAAGGATCAGGCAAAGCATACTTTGGATGCAGTTGCCAAGACCTTGGGGATTTCCTTGGACAATCATCATCGTGCAGTGGATGATGCAGAGTGTACCGCTCATATTTTTGTGAAATTTATTAAGATGTTGGAAGAAGAGGGCGCATTTACATTGACACAGGTAAATGCCATGGGGGCAGCCAGTGTGGAGGTAATTCGCAAGCTTCCCTCCCATCATGCCATTATTTTGGCTAAAAATGATTTGGGGCGCATTAATCTCTATCGTTTGGTATCTCAGTCCCATTTGACCTATTTTAACCGACATCCCAGGATTCCCAAGAGTCTGGTAATGAAATATCGGGAAGGACTGATTTTGGGAAGTGCTTGTGAAGCAGGAGAATTGTATCAGGCATTATTGGATGGTCAGTCCGATGCCCAAATTGCAAGGCTGGTTAATTTTTATGATTATTTGGAAATCCAGCCCAGAGGCAATAACAAGTTTATGATAGAATCCGACAGAGTAAGAAGTGTCAATTCCATGGAAGATATTTTGAATATCAATCGACGGATTGTGGAGCTGGGAGAGCAGTTCCATAAACCGGTGGTGGCAACCTGTGATGTGCATTTCCTGGACCCGGAGGATGAAATCTACAGACGGATTATTATGGCAGGAAAGGGCTTTTCCGATGCGGATGACCAAGCTCCTCTGTATTTACATACCACGGAGGAAATGCTGGAGGAGTTTTCTTATCTGGGAAGTGATAAGGCGAAGGAAGTGGTTATCACCAATACCAATATGATTGCGGATATGGTGGAAACCATTGCCCCGGTGCGACCGGATAAATGTGCTCCTGTGATTCCGGATAGTGATAAGACGTTGCGTGATATCTGTTATAATAAAGCGCATGATATTTATGGTCCCGATTTGCCTAAGATTGTTGAGGAACGTTTGGAAAGAGAATTGAATTCCATTATCAGTAATGGTTTTGCGGTAATGTATATTATTGCCCAAAAGTTGGTATGGAAGTCCGTGGAGGACGGTTATCTGGTAGGTTCCCGAGGTTCCGTTGGAAGCTCCTTTGTGGCAACCATGTCGGGAATTACGGAGGTAAATCCCCTGCCACCACATTATTATTGCAGCAAATGTCATTATGTGGATTTTGACGAGGAGGATGTAAAGGCCTATGCAGGAAATGCAGGAATTGATATGCCGGATAAGAATTGTCCCGTATGTGGAGAACTTCTGCATAAGGATGGCTTTGATATTCCGTTTGAGACTTTCCTGGGATTTAAGGGAGATAAGGAGCCGGATATTGACCTGAATTTCTCCGGTGAGTATCAGTCCAAGGCACACAAATATACGGAAGTAATTTTTGGTGCGGGACAAACCTTCCGTGCCGGTACCATTGGTACATTAGCGGATAAAACTGCCTTTGGATATGTGAAAAACTATTACGAGGAGCGCGGTGTTCATAAACGAACCAGTGAAATTAACCGAATTACGGTAGGATGTACGGGTATCAGACGAAGTACCGGACAGCATCCCGGAGGTATTATCGTATTGCCCATCGGACAGGATATTAATTCCTTTACGCCGGTACAGCATCCGGCAAATGATATGACTACCAGTACCATAACTACACATTTTGATTACCATTCCATTGACCATAACCTGTTAAAGCTGGATATTCTGGGACACGATGATCCTACCATGATTCGTATGCTACAGGATATGACGGGATTGGATCCGGTTACCATTCCTTTGGATGACAAGGGGGTTATGTCCCTGTTCCAAAATACGGAGGCTTTGGGCATTACACCGGAGCAAATCGGAGGTACTAAGCTGGGAGCATTGGGGATACCGGAGTTTGGAACGGATTTTGCGATGCAGATGGTAATTGATGTTAAGCCCCAGACCTTTTCCGACCTGGTGAGAATTGCCGGTCTTTCCCACGGTACGGACGTATGGCTGGGCAATGCCCAGACCCTGATTCAGGAAGGAAAGGCAACCATTTCTACTGCAATCTGTACCCGTGATGATATTATGACCTATTTGATTCGTATGGGAGTGGAAGCGGATGCTTCCTTTAAGATTATGGAAGCAGTGCGAAAGGGCGTTGTAGCAAAGGGAAAGAGTGATAAGTGGCCGGAGTGGAAACAGGATATGCTTGACCATGGGGTACCGGATTGGTATGTGTGGTCCTGTGAAAAGATTAAGTATATGTTCCCTAAGGCTCATGCGGTGGCGTATGTTATGATGGCATGGAGAATTGCCTATTGTAAGATTTATTACCCGTTGGCATATTATGGAGCGTTCTTTAGTATTCGAGCCAAGGCTTTTTCTTATGAAATTATGTGTCAGGGACAGAAGCATCTGGAAAATATTATGGCGGATTACAAGAAGCGTTCGGATACCTTGTCCAATAAGGAGAAGGATGCCTATAGTGATATGCGTATCGTACAGGAGATGTATGCAAGAGGCTTTGAATTTGAGCCCATTGATATTTTTCGCGCTCAGTCCAGGCTGTTCCAGATTGTGGATGGAAAGCTGATGCCTTCCTTGAGTAGTATAGAAGGCTTGGGAGAGAAGGCGGCGGATGCCATTGTGGAGGCTGCAAAGGATGGTCCCTTCCTTTCTAAGGATGATTTTAGGCAGCGTACCAAGGTGTCCAAAACTGTTATAGAGCTTATGGACTCTCTGAATCTTTTGGGAAATCTGCCGGAGTCCAATCAGATTAGCTTGTTTGACCTGATATAGTAGGGGAAAATACTTTGAAAATGCTCGAATTTTTCGAAAAATAAAATTTTTTAAAAAAATTTGAGAAAAGTACTTGCATTTTTTTTGATTATGTATTATTATAAGCAAGTACCGCGGATGACACATAAAAATAAGCGGTGCTTGCAGATATGGCTCGTTGGTCAAGCGGTTAAGACGCCGCCCTCTCACGGCGGAAACAGGGGTTCGATTCCCCTACGAGCTGTTGACTATTTTATGAATAGCCCAACCCTAAGAAGTGCTGGAAACCGAGTAAAGGTTTCGGGCATTTTTTATTGTATAAAACTATGAAAAAATGCCATAGGCTTTTGAACAGATTGTTAAAATTTTAGAAAAAACTTGCGCCTCAACTTTTTTTGGTGTATAGTGGTTCACGATTGCATCGGTCGAGAACAGAAATGACAAGGGGACGGTATAATGGCAAAATATTTAGTGATTGTTGAGTCACCGGCAAAGGTAAAAACCATTAAAAAATTCCTGGGCGCAAATTATGAGGTTGCAGCCAGCAACGGACATGTTCGTGATTTGCCCAAAAGTACGCTGGGAATTGATGTGGAAAATGATTATGAACCCAAATATATAACTATCAGAGGAAAGGGAGATATCCTTGCAAATCTTCGCAAGGAAGTAAAAAAGGCAGAAAAAATATATCTGGCAACTGACCCTGACCGTGAAGGAGAAGCGATTTCCTGGCATCTTTATTTTGCGTTAAAGCTTCAGGAAAAGAAGGTATATCGTATCACCTTTAATGAAATTACCAAAAATGCAGTAAAGGAATCTCTGAAAAATGCCAGAGAAATTAATATGAATCTGGTGGATGCCCAGCAGGCGCGTCGTGCTTTGGATCGTATGGTAGGATATCGGATTTCACCTCTGTTATGGGCAAAGATTAAACGTGGTCTAAGTGCCGGGCGTGTGCAATCCGTAGCCTTGCGTATTATCTGTGACAGAGAAGCGGAGATAGACGCTTTTATTCCTGAGGAATATTGGTCCTTGGATGCTAATTTAAAGGCAAAAGGAGAAAGGAAGCCTGTTTGTGCAAAATATTATGGTACTGTGGATGGAAAGCAGGCAATTACCGGCAAGGAACAGGTAGATAAGATTATAGATTCCTTGAAGGGGGCAGAGTATATTGTAAAGGAAGTGAAGAGAGGGGAGCGTTTGAAAAAGGCGCCTCTGCCTTTTACCACCTCCACCCTTCAACAGGAGGCTAGTAAGGTACTGAATTTTTCCACCCAGAAAACCATGCGTCTGGCACAGCAGCTTTATGAAGGTGTTGATATTAAGGGAGAGGGTACGGTTGGTCTGATTACCTATTTGCGTACGGATTCCACCCGCGTGTCCGAGGAAGCGGAGCGTATGGCGAGGGATTATATTGCAGCTCACCATGGGGAAGAATATCAGGCAGAGGTAACCGGTGAAAAGAAAAATGATAAAAAGATTCAGGATGCCCATGAAGCAATTCGTCCTACGGATCCCGAGCGGATTCCGGTGGCTATAAAGGATGAGCTTCCCAGAGATTTATTCCGTTTATACCAATTAATATGGAAGCGTTTTGTGGCAAGCCGTATGAGTGCCGCAAAATATGAAACCACTTCTGTGAAAATTCAGGCAAATGACCAGATATTTACATTGGCAGCATCCAAAATGATTTTTGACGGCTTTATGAGTGTGTATATTCAGGCGGATGAAAAAGAAGAAGAGAACACCTTTACCGGTGAATTGGGGCAGGGGAGTATTTTGGAACATATTTCCTTTGAACCCAAGCAACATTTTACACAGCCCCCTGCTCATTATACGGAAGCAAGCCTTGTAAGAGCCTTGGAGGAGCTGGGGATTGGTCGTCCCAGTACCTACGCACCTACCATTACTACCATTCTGGCAAGACGTTATGTGGCAAAGGAAAATAAAAACTTGTATGTAACAGAGCTGGGCGAAGTGGTTAACAATATGATGAAGGAAGCATTCCCTAGCATAGTGGATGTGAATTTCACTGCAAATCTGGAAGCACTGCTGGATGGTGTGGAGGAAGGTACTGTAAAGTGGAAGACTATTATTGCCAATTTCTATCCGGATTTGGATGAGGCTGTAAAAAATGCAGAGAAGGAACTGGAACAGGTTAAGATTGAAGACGAGGTTTCAGAGGAAATCTGTGAAAATTGCGGAAGGAATATGGTAATCAAATATGGTCCCCATGGTCGTTTCCTTGCATGCCCCGGTTTCCCGGATTGTCGCAATACCAAGCCCTATTTTGAAAAAATAGGTGTGGCATGTCCCAAGTGCAGTAAGGATATTGTACTTAAGAAGACCAAAAAGGGCAGAAAATATTTTGGCTGTATCGGAAATCCGGACTGCGATTTTATGGTATGGCAGAAGCCCTCGGGAGAAGTTTGCCCTAAATGCGGTTCTATGCTGCTGGAAAAAGGAAATAAGCTGGTTTGTATGGAAGAACAATGCGGGCATGTTGTGAATAAAGAGAATCATAAAAGTGAAACATTATAATGATTGCCAAATAGACTGTAAACTATTGGTTCAGGTGTGTTCTTAGTGAGAGAATACACCTGATTTTTGTATACAAGAACGAAAATCTTAGATTTTGAATTGAAATTGTCTCATAAATCACAAAAAATACAAATAAGTTAACAATTTAGACATTGTAATCTGAAATTATATGTGTTAGAATAAATTTGTATTGTAAGACCCTAATTGTTTTGAGTTGTAGACGGAAAGTAACGGAGGAATGAGTATGAGCAGTGTGCAACTATTGGATAAGACTAGAAAAATAGGAAAGTTATTGCATAATAACAATTCCAGCAAGGTTGTATTTAACGATATCTGTAAGGTAATGCGTGAAATACTGAATTCCAATGTGCTGGTAATCAGCCGCAAGGGTAAGGTTTTGGGAATCGGCAAAGCAGAGGGCGTTGAAACAATTCATGAGTTAATTAATGAAACAGTAGGCGGTTTTATTGACAATATGTTAAATGAACGTCTGTTGGGTGTGCTTTCTACAAAGGAAAATGTAAATCTCCAGACTTTGGGTTTTGAAAATATTGATACCAGAAAGTTTCAGGCGATTATCAATCCCATTGAAATTGCAGGAGAACGTTTGGGTACATTGTTTATTTACAAATGCGACCAGCAGTATGATATTGACGATATTATTTTGTGTGAATATGGAAGCACCGTAGTGGGCTTGGAAATGCTTCGTGCCGTTAATGAAGAGAGTGCGGAGGAAAATCGTAAGGTGGCAGTGGTTAAATCGGCTATCAGTACTCTTTCTTTTTCTGAAATGGAAGCAATTACTCATATTTTTGATGAGTTAAACGGTATGGAGGGGATTTTGGTTGCCAGCAAGATTGCGGACAGAGTGGGAATTACTCGTTCTGTGATTGTAAATGCCCTTCGTAAATTTGAAAGCGCGGGAGTGATTGAATCCCGGTCTTCCGGTATGAAGGGAACCTATATTAAAGTGTTAAATGATGTGGTATTTGATGAGATAGAAGAGTTGAAGCGTCAAAACCAAAGAGGATAACTGCATATTTTCAAAAGAAAATTTGAGAGGAGCTGAAATGGGATTTGTTGGTAACAATAAATCCCGTTTGTTTTTTAATAAAAAATTAAAAAACGGGTTGTATTTTGTCGGAAAAACCGTATAATAGAATAGAGTGGGATGGGTGTACCCCGTCTTATGCATATGGATGAAGGGAGTTATTCTATGATTAATACGAATGCATTTGATTACATAAACGTGTTGGACAAGGCAGCTGATGCAAGCTGGTTACGCAATGAAGCGATTTCCAACAATATTGCAAATGTTGCTACTCCGGGTTACAAAAGACAGGATGTGGCATTTGAGTCAGAATTGAAAAGGGCTCTTGGCTATAACCGATATGTAACCATGGATGACAAGGTTGCGGCTGCAAGTTCCAGACGTTTGGAAGGGAAGCCCTATACAGATTATGCCAATTATTCTTACCGCCTGGATGGTAATAATGTGGATATTGAAAATGAAAATGTATATCTTGCCGAAAATCAGCTGAAATATCAAGGGTTATTGGCTGGAATCAGACAGGAATTTGCCAATCTTAAGGCTGTTATAAAGTAAGAAAGGAATGGAATGAATTATGAGTATGTTTTCTGCTTTTAATGTAAATGCGTCCGGTATGACTGCCCAGAGACTTCGTATGGATATTATTTCTGAAAATGTGGCAAATGCCCAGACTACCAGAACAGAGGATGGTACTCCGTATCGTCGTAAGGTGGTAACTTTTGCACAGAAGGGTTCACAGACTCCTTTTAATAAGGTGTTAGGGCATGTGACTAATGGTTATAATGCATATAGCGGACAGGGTGTTAAGGTTGATGGGATTTATGAGGATACCAATTCTGAGATGAAGATGGTATATGATCCGGCTCATCCCGATGCAGATGAAAATGGATATGTGACCTATCCGAATGTGAATATTGTAACGGAAATGACTAATCTTATTGATGCCAGCAGAGCTTATGAAGCAAATTCCACGGCGTTTACTGCCAGCAAGGCAATTGCGCTTCAGGGATTACAGATTACACAGCAGTAAAAAACAGGATTTGGTATGAGAGGAGTACATAAGTAATGGATTTGACATCAATTAGCGCGTTGAATTTAAATGGTTTGGGCAATACTTTAAAGATTGATCCATCAACACTGACAGGAACACTGGCAGGGAAGACGGATAAGGCGGAGGGAACCTTGTTTGATTCTTTCCTCAGTTCAGCAATGGATAATTTAAAGACTACAAACAGTTATCTTTCCGATGCGGAGAATGAGGAAATCAGATTTGCTTTGGGAGAAACAGAAAATACACATGATTTGTCCATAGCTTTACAAAAGGCATCTACAGCATTACAGTATACAGTGGCTATCAGAGATAAGGTGCTTGAGGCTTATAAGGAATTAATGCAGATGCAGATTTAATAATCTGTGTGAGAATCGTGTTATCGATTCAGAATAAATAGAAATACTTAAGAAAGCTGGGGAGAAATACCATGGCAGACAGGTTGAGGGAAATACCTGCTAAAATAATGGAGTGGTGGAATAAGTTCACCTCCAAACAAAAGAGCATTATTATCGGTATAGGGGCTGTTATCATTTTTGCGTTTGCGATTTTTATGTATTTTATGTCGCAACCAAAGTATGTACATTTGGTGACCTGTGAGGATGCGGAACAGGCAGCAGAAGTAGTGGAGGCTTTGGAGAGCGCAGGGATTGAACATGTGGAGTCCTCTGATGGATTAAAGATTGAAGTAGAGGCGAGTCAGGAGTCACAGGCAAATCTTGCCATTGCATCTGCGGGAGTTATGCCTTCCGGTGTGAAATTGGAAGACTTCTTGAGCGGAAGCATGTCCACTACAGCGTCGGATAAGGAAAAATTATATAAGGCATATTTGGAAAGTTATATTACAGAAACCTTTAGTTGTATGTCTGCTGTTAAAAGCGTAAGAGTCCATCTTGATTTGGCTGTTCAAGATGGCACTTTGGCTGCTAAAAAAGAAGAAAGCTCTGCTTACATCCAATTGGAATTGGACGGAACCTTTACTTCTGCGAATGCAGCAAATATGGCAAGAGCGGCAGCAACTATTTTGGGTAATGACACTACTGCAAACATTACCATTTTGGATTCGGATTCTAATCTGTTGTTTACCGGTGGAGATGATTACAGTACCGCTGGTATTGCCAGCTCCATGCAGGAATTGCAGAATCAGGCAGAATCCTATGTTGCCAATCAGGTAAAGAAGGTACTTTACGGAACCAATCAGTTTAACAGCGTAGAAGTAACCAGTCATCTTGATATGGATTTTGCAAATTATCAGGAGACTGTGAAAGAATATTACGCAAATGACGGCAGAGAAGAAGGTATGATAGCTCATAAAGAAACCTTCGAGTCTGAAAATACCAGCGATGGTGGCGGAATTCCCGGTACTGACAGTAACGGCGGTACGGATTCAACGGATGGTACTACTTATGTATCTCCCGATTCCAGTAGCAGTAATTCCTCTCAGGAAGAGACCTTAGTTGATTATCTGCCCAATGAATCCCTTTTAAGTAAGGATACACCGGCGGGGGCTATTAAATATAGTTCATCCTCTGTGTCCATTTCAGCTATTACCTTTAAGGAAATTTATGAGGAAACTATTGAAAATCAGGGACTTTTGGATGGCATTACATGGGAGGAATATAAGGAAGCAAATAAGGCCGATGTAAAGCGTGAGGTAGATCCCGAACTGTACAAGCTGATTGCGGATGCTACCGGTATTAATCAGGAAAGTATTACTATTATCGCTTATGAAAGTCCGATTTTTTATGATAAGGAAGGCTTGGCAATTTCATGGCAGAGTACTTTAAGCGTTATTATGCTGATTGTAATTTTAGCATTGCTTGCAATTGTGGTACTCAGAAGCATGAGAAGCGGTCAGGAAGTGGAATCCGAGGAAGAACTTTCTGTGGAAAGCCTGTTACAGTCCACGCCTGAATCTGAATTAGACAATATTGAAGTGGAAGCTAAGTCAGAAACACGCAAGCTGATTGAGAAGTTTGTGGATGATAATCCTGAATTGGCAGCTGCTTTGTTACGAAATTGGCTGAATGAGGATTGGGGTTAAAGGAGGAAACGGACTATGGCTAGAGCAGCAAGAGAAAACGGTATATCGGGACTTCAGAAAGCAGCAATTTTGTTGATTTCTCTGGGACCCGAACGTTCCGCAGGTATCTTTAAGCATTTAAAAGAAGAAGAAATAGAAGAACTCACCTTGGAAATTGCAAACACCAGAAGTGTTACTCCTCAGGTGAAAGAAGAAGTTATTAATGAATTTTATGAAGTGTGTCTTGCACAGCAGTATATTGCAGAAGGCGGTATTACCTATGCAAAGGAACTTTTGGAAAAGGCATTGGGCTCCGAGAAGGCAATGGATGTTATCGGCAAGCTGACAGCATCACTGCAGGTAAAGCCTTTCGAGTTTGTGCGTAAGACGGATGCTTCTCAGTTGATAAATTTTATTCAGGACGAACATCCTCAGACCATTGCTTTGATTTTGTCCTATCTCTCTTCGGGACAGGCAGCTATGATTATTTCTGCATTGCCTCCTGACAGACAGGCTGAGGTAGCAAGACGTATTGCGGTAATGGACAGAACCAGCCCGGATGTAATCAAGGAAGTGGAAAAAGTGTTGGAATCCAAGTTAGCAAGTCTGGTAAATCAGGACTACACCATTATTGGTGGTGTGGATGCGGTTGTAGAAATTTTGAATACCGTAGACCGTGGTACAGAGAAGCATATTATGGAAACCTTGGAAATCGAAGAGCCCGAGCTTGCTGATGAAATCCGTAAGAAGATGTTCGTATTTGAAGATATTCTCTTGTTGGATGACAGAGCGATTCAGAGAGTGCTTCGTGATGTGGATAATAATGACCTTGCAATTGCACTTAAGGGTGCAAATGAACAGGTACAGACAGCGATTTTCAATAACATGTCCAAGCGTCTTGCTGTTATGATTAAGGAAGATATGGAATTCATGGGTCCTGTTCGTATGAAGGACGTGGAAGAAGCACAGCAGAAGATTGTAAATATTATCCGTAAGCTGGAGGATTCCGGTGAAATTGTTATTTCCAGAGGTGGAGGTGACGAAATCATTGTCTAGTAATCTGTTAAAAAGTGGTTATACGAATTTAACGCAGGATGATGCAAGAGTCATTAATGTAAATGAATTAATGTTAAAGCGGTTGGAGGCATTGGGGATTCTGAATCAGCAGTCTACGGGAGATGGATTTGTTTCCGGACTTACAGCAGAGGTTGTTGAAACGGATGGGTTACTTAATGACGAAGATGGTATACATAGCAATGTAATCAAATCCGGTGCAGATGCAGAAAACTACCTGGAACAGGTAAGGCTGGAGGCGGAGGAAATTATTGCCAATGCCAATGCCCAAGCAGAGGAAATCAAGCAGCTTGCAGCTTCTTCAGCAGAACAGGAAAAAACTCAGGTGTTAGAACAGGCCAGACAGCAGGGATATGCAGAAGGTATGGAACAGACCAGAAAGGAAGCTGCCAGACTGGAAGCAGAATATGCTGAGAAGAATAGATTGTTGGAAAGAGAATACCAGCAATTATTGGATGAGTTAGAACCCCAATTTGTGGATACCATAACCGGTATTTATGAGCACATTTTTGGAGTGGAGCTTCAGACGCAAAAGGAAATTCTGTGTCATTTGATTGCATCTACCATGCGTAAAACGGAAGGAAATCGTGACTTTTTGGTTCATGTATCAAAAGAAGATTTCTCCTATGTCAGTGAACATAAAGCAGAGGTTATGGAAGGGGCTATTTCCCCTAACAGTACAGTAGAAATTGTGGAAGATGTGACACTTGCCGCAAATGAATGCCTGATAGAAACAGAGGGTGGTATTTTTGATTGTGGTTTGGGAACTCAGCTTGTGGAATTAAGGCAAAAATTAAAATTATTGTCTTATGAAAAATAAGTGAAGTGTCATTTAGGTGAATAGCTTGAATAAGATAATCGATTTTCAAAAATACAATAAAATAATAGATAAAACCTTTTTTCGTAAAATGGGTAAGGTTGTAAATGTGGTAGGTCTTACCATTGAGTCGGCGGGGCCTGATGCAAAATTGGGTGATATATGTCGTATTTTACCGGAAGCAGAAGATGGGGAAGAGATAAAGCCCATTTTTGCTGAAGTGGTTGGATTTAAAGACAGAAAAACACTTTTGATGCCCTATGATGCAGTGGATGGAATCGGATTGGGCTGTATTGTAGAAAATACGGGTGCGCCATTAACCGTTAAGGTAAGTGAGCAGCTGTTGGGAAAGGCATTAAATGGTTTGGGGAAAGCAATAGACGGAACCCAGATTGAAGGAGCCAATTACTTGGTGGAAGCAACACCACCGGCACCTATGAGCAGAGCCATTATTGATGAAGTACTTCCCCTTGGAGTGAAGGCTGTGGATGGTCTGATTACAGTGGGTAAGGGACAGCGTATTGGTATTTTTGCAGGCTCAGGTGTAGGAAAATCCACCTTGATGGGTATGTTTGCAAGAAATACAAAGGCTGATATTAATGTAATAGCTTTGATTGGTGAGCGTGGCAGAGAGGTAAGAGAGTTTATTGAACGTGATTTGGGTGAAGAAGGTATGAAGCGGTCAATTGTAGTGGTTGCTACTTCGGACAGACCGGCACTGGAACGTAAAAAGGCTGCTCAGACGGCTACAGCGATTGCTGAGTTTTTCAGAGATCAGGGTAAGGATGTACTTTTAATGATGGATTCCCTGACGCGTTTTTCCATGGCTCAGAGAGAGATTGGCTTGGCCAGTGGGGAACCACCGGTAACCCGAGGATATCCGCCCAGTGTATATTCAGAAATGCCCAAGCTGTTGGAGCGTGCAGGACGTGCTTCTAAAGGCTCTATTACCGGATTATATACTGTCCTTGTAGATGGTGATGATTTTAATGAACCCATTACGGATACAGCCAGAAGTATTTTGGATGGACATATTATGTTGAATCGTAAGCTGGGACATAAAAATCATTATCCTGCAATTGATATTTTGCAGAGTATTTCCCGATGTATGAGTCAGATTGCAGAGAAGGAGCACAAGCAGGCTGCCGGTAAGCTGAAAAATGTTCTTGCTACATATAATGAGGCAGAAGATTTGATTAATATCGGAGCGTATAAGAGTGGAAGTAATCCATCCATTGATTATGCGATTTCCAAGATTGATGCGGTAAATGAATTTTTGCGTCAGGATGTGGAAGAAAAATATGGATTTGAAGAAAGTGTGGAAATGATGAAAGCACTTTTTGAGGATAAATAGTAATGGCAAAGTTTCAATATTCCATGCAGAGTATTCTGAATATAAAGCTTAAGATGGAAACACAGGCAAAGCAGGAGTTTTCAGCGGCTCAGAATGCATTAAATGAGGAAGAACAAAAGCTTTCTGGTTTATATGGCCGCAAGGAAGCCTATGAAGAAGAGGCAAGGGGGCTTTTGATGGGTGCTTTGCATGTTAGGGATATTGAGGACAATAAAAATGCCATATTAATGATGGAGCAGTACATAGTAGAGCAAAAGAATCAGGTAAAACGTGCAGAGGCCAGAGTGGAGTATGCCAGAGAGCAGCTTGCAGAGGTGATGAAGGAACGCAAGATGCATGAAACATTGAGGGAAAAAGCATTTGAAAGTTTTCTGCAGGAAGAAAACAGACAGGAAGGTAAGGCTGTGGATGAACTGACTAGTTATACCTATGGTCAGAAGCGGCAGGTGAAGGAATAATGGCAAGAGAAATGACACCGGAAGAATTAGCGGCACAATCAGAAAAGAGTCGCTTGCAGAATGAAAGAAAACAATTAAAAAAAGAGCAACGCTCCCAACGAAAGGAAGCAAAACGCAGGGCTAAGGAAATTGCAAGGCAGGAAGAGGCGCTTTCAGAGGAAGAAGAAAGCAATGGTTTGCTTACCTTTGGTGCCACACTTTTTATTGTTATTATCTGGCTGGCTGTGGTTTGTGTTGTTATAAAATTGGATATTGGCGGTTTGGGAAGCTCTGTTTTTACGCCCATCCTTAAGGATGTACCTGTGGTAAATAAAATTTTACCCAATACACCATTGACAGAGACTGCGGATACGGAAAGCTATGGGGGTTATACCAGTCTTCCCGAAGCTGTGGCGCAGATTAAGGCATTGGAGCTGCAAATAGAAAGCTTACAGACTTCATCCGCAGCTAAGGATGAGGAATTAAATACACTGAAAGCGGAAGTGCTTCGTTTACAGGAATTTGAAGCAGCACAGGTGGATTTCCAGAGAATTCGAACAGAATTTTATGAAGAAGTGGTTTATGCGGAAAAAGGACCCGGTGCAGAGGAGTTCCGTAAATATTATGAAGAAATGAGTCCTGCAATTGCCGAGCATATCTATAAACAGGTAGTGGTACAGTTAGAAGAGAGTCAGGAGATTCAGGATTATGCATCAACCTATTCTCAAATGAAGCCGAAGCAGGCGGCTGGTATCTTTGAAGCAATGGAAAATGATTTGGAACTGGTTGCCAGAATTTTAAGAGTCATGAATGCCGAGGAACGAGGCGCTATCATGGGTGTTATGGATGCGGAGGTTGCCGGTAAGTTGACCAAAATATTGAATCCTGAAACGAAATAGGATATTGAAAAACTGATATAAAAAATAGTATCTATTGTTTTTGCAGGAAAATGCAGACAGGGATATTATTCTTTATATAAAAATCTGAAGAAAGGAGGAAACAAATGAGAACCACATCTATCAAAGATGTAACTACCGTGTTAAGCCCTGAAATGCCTAACAGCATAAAGGCGGCAAGTGAAACAGCACAGGTAAGCTTTCAAAGTGTATGGAATCATCAGACTACTCAGAATTCTTTTGAGTCTGAAAAGGAAAATTCTACAGTGGACACCAAGAAGGTAAATCCTCAGGAAGAGGCTCGTAAGGCTCAGGAAACAGTGCGTAAGCCTGTAAAGGAGACGGAAAAGCCTAAGGCGGAGAATACCGAATTAACTGAGGAACAGACCCAAGAAGCTATGGAAGTATTGGGAACTGCGGCAACGGATATGATGCAGCAGGTAGCGGATGCTTTTGGGATGACTGTAGAAGAACTGAGTCTTACCATGGAAGCCATGAACATGACTACTTTGGATATATTGAATCCGGAGCAGTTAAGTGCCTTGCTGTTGAAGCTGTCCGGTGCACAGGATACCATGGCATTGTTAATGAATGAGGAAATGTATGCTGATTTCAAGCAGTTAATGGATGCACAGCAAACCTTGCTTAGTGAAGTGGGCAATGAGTTACAGTTGTCTAAAGAACAGCTTGCTCAAATGCTTAACGAAGCAAAAAAGCAATTTGAAGGTATGCTTTTGGGAGCAGAAGATGTTGCAGACATGACGGAGCAACCCGTAGTAGAAGTGACAGTGGAAACTGCGGATACTACAGAGGAAGCAATGCAGAATCAAAAAAATAATGTTGTAAATCCGGAAACTGTGCAGCAGGAAGTGGAAACCGGAATTAAGGTACAGGAGACTGCAAATGGTGCGAAAGCCGGAGACGGTAAAGAGCATAGTGCCGGAAATTCGGGTGAACAGACAGGTAATTTGCTTCTGCAGAATCTGAAGCTTGACGGAATGCAACCAGAGGTGGCACAGGTGCAGACAGGTGCTGCATGGGAGGCTGATACTCAGGATATTATGCGTCAGATTATGGATTATATGAAGATTCAGATTAAGCCCGGCGTATCCGATGTAGAAATGCAGCTTCATCCCGAAAATTTGGGAACCCTTCAGATTCATGTATCTTCTAAGGGCGGCGTAGTTACAGCTAATTTTATTACTCAGAACGAAGCGGTAAAAGCAGCTTTGGAAAGTCAGATGGTACAGCTGAAAGAGAATTTTGCTGAACAGGGTGTAAAGGTAGAAGCTATTGAAGTATCCGTGCAGACCCAGGAGTTTAACAGAAATCTTGAGCAGGGCAGAGGCAGTCATCAGGAAGAGCCTGAGAAGAAAAACAGAACCAGGCGGATTAATTTGAATGAACTGTCCGGCTTAGAAGAGGCGGAAGAATTGTCCCAGGAAGATAATCTGGTAGCTGAGATGATGACCGCAAATGGTAATACGGTGGATTACACCGCGTAAGAGATTAAGAAAATTATATTTTAGAAAGGAGTGAAAAACATGGCATTAGTAGCACCTGTTGAAAATGGAAAGGTTGTAGAAACTACTTCCCAGAATTCCTTGAAAAATCAAGCTGTTTCCAGTAATGACAGCATGGATAAGGAAGCCTTTTTGCAGCTTTTGGTTGCACAGATGAAATATCAGGATCCCTTACAGCCTACCTCTAATACGGAGTATATATCCCAGTATGCACAGTTCTCACAGGTAGAACAGATGCAGAATATGTCTGCAAGTATGGACTTACAGAGAGCAAGCTCTTTGGTGGGACAGCAGGTTTATGTAAAGACCACTGATTCTAAGGGAGTAACAAATCTGGTGCAGGGTAAAGTGGATTATGTGGTTTATGAAAATAATAAAGCATATTTATCCATTGAAGAACAGCTCTATGCATTGGATGACCTTGATACCGTTGCAGACGGAACCTATTTGGATGCTTATAATAAGGCATATGATTTCAATGTGGCAGTGAATAAGCTTCCTAATATTATGGGACTTGGTCTTGCAGATGCAGATAAGGTGGATGAATTGGAAAAGACCTATAACGGAATGAATGATTATGAGAAGACCTTTGTGGCAAAGGATGTTGTTACAATTCTGGAGAAATATATTGCCAAGGTTAAAGAACTGAGACTTGCAGAGTCACAGGATAATCAAAACAAGGATACTGAAAATGCAGAAGGTTCTGAGAATAATGCAGAAGGAACCGAGGGCTCAGAAAACGGCGGTACAACAGTATAATAAAAGCACAGTACGAATATGGGAGTTGCAGGAATATGGAGATTCAAAAAAATCAATTCCTTTCCATTGACCAGCTGGCTGACCAATATTTAAGCAGACAACAAAAAAATATTTCTGTCTCTAAGGAGAATGTACCGTCCTTTTCTGATATATTACAGAACAAGGCATTGCAACAAAATCTCTATGCAGGGAAGACGGAGGAATTAAAATTCTCCAAGCATGCAATGGGCAGACTTGCGGATAGAAATATTGAACTGAGTACGGAACAGCTGGAACGCTTAAATGATGGAGCCAGAAAAGCAGGACAGAAAGGAATCAAGGACTCGTTGGTCATTGTGGATTCGCTGGCATTTATTGTAAATATACCGAACCAGACAGTTGTAACCGCGATGGACAGCACAGAAACAAGTGATAATGTTTTTACAAATATAAACGGAGCAGTGATAATGTAAACCGGACCTGAATGGAGGTTTAGGTTTCCTGAATGACAGAGGGAAACAGGTTCCGTTTCAGAAACAGGAGGAACAAATACTATGATGAGATCATTGTATTCTGGTGTGGCAGGTTTAAAGACACACCAGACAAGAATGGATGTAATCGGTAATAATATTGCAAACGTTAATACCGTAGCATTCAAATCAAGCTCTATGACCTTTAGTGAATTAATGAGCCAGACCACTCAGAAGGCTAGTGGTCCTAACGCTACCACCGGTACCGGTGGTGTAAACGCAAGACAGATTGGTCTTGGTGTTAAGGGTGGCGCAATCAATATTAATATTACAGGACAGGGTTCCGCGCAGTCCACAGGAAATCCTTTCGATATCATGATTACAGGAGAGAACTTCTTCGTTGTAAATAATGGTAGAGAGAATTTCTTTACCAGAGACGGTTCTTTCTATGTAGATGGAGCCGGTAATCTTGCTATGACCAGTACCGGTTATAATGTAATGGGCTGGCAGGTGGATGAAGAGACTATGGATATCAAGCAGGATACCGTTAGTGCCCTTCGTATTATGAGTGAAGCAAATATGACCTATCCTCCGGAGGCAACCTCCAAGGCTTATATTGCAGGTATCCTGGATCAGAATGATTCCGATGTTACCAGTGCAAGCGGTAAGTCCATTAACTTAAACTTCTATGATGCATTGGGTTACAGCTATACTGCTAAGTTTACCTTTATGCAGTCCGATGACCCCAATACTTACAGTGTGGAGTTATCAAGTATTCTTGATTCCGCAGGTAATGAACTGGAGCTTCCCGATGATGTGGATTTATTCGGTACTCCTACTTATCAGGAACAGGAGAGAGAAGTTGTATTTAACAGTGCTACCTATGTTTGGGATGCAACAGGTAAAATCTTAAGTGAAAAAACCACCGGTAATGAAGTGGCAAATGTAGCAACCATTTTTAATGCTAGTACAACACCGGAGGATAAGCAAAAGGGATTGGATGCTATTGCAGCAGCATATGGTTTCGAAGGTTCTACCGATGAATTTTTAAGCTTACATATTGCAAGTAATGTTACAGCAGGTGATACCATGTCTGTAGAGGCAGCTTTGGAAGCATTGGCAGGTGCTTCTCCGACCTTTGAAACTACGGATGCAAATAATAATGGTGTACTGGATCAGACCAATGATGTATTCCCTTCTCTTGCAAGTGGCGGCGTAAACAATGAAAGATTTACTGCCTGTGGTAGAGAGTACAGTGGTAGTACCATTTACTTTAACCCTAACAATGGTTACTTTAATGGAATTGGAACCAATGATCCTACCAGTACCACTGCTAATTTGAATTTGTCCCTGTTATCCGGTAATTTCAGCAATATTGAGATTGATTTTTCAACATGTTCCGGTTTTGATAATAAGGGAACTTCTACCATTGGTGCTACCAGTGGTGATGCAGATGGTATTGGTTCAGGCCGTCGTCTGGGTGATATGATTGGTGTGTCCGTTCAGAATAATGGTATGATTTATGCAAGCTATGATAATGGTATGACCAAGCTTTTAGGTCAGATTGCATCAGCATCCTTTGCAAATGCAGCAGGTTTGGAAAAGCAGGGTGATAACCTTTATTCTGCAACCTTAAACTCCGGTGAGTTTGACGGAATTGGTGTGGACATTACTGCTAATGGTGGTTATATGTCCACCGGACAGTTGGAGATGAGTAATGTAGATTTGTCTGCAGAGTTCACCGAAATGATTACTACACAGCGTGGATTCCAGGCAAATAGTAGAATTATTACTGTATCAGATACCATGCTTGAAGAGTTAACCAACCTGAAACGTTAAAAAATAGAATAAAGGGACGGAGAAGTGCTCTTCGTCCCTTGTTTACATGAGGGCGTATTTGATGGGAGAGGAAACTGAAGGAAAGTGAGGTTTTCTGATTGATAGAAGTAACAAAAATTAATGGAATAAAGATATTAGTAAATCCACATTTGTTTGAAATTGTGGAGGAAACTCCCGATACGGTAATCACACTTACCACGGGAAAAAAAATAATTGTAAAAGAAAGTAGACAAGAGATAAAAAATCTTGTAAAATTGTATAGAAAGGATATTTTTGCAGAGTAATTCAAAAAATTGCAGAATGTTAGGTGATTTTTGTGGATATAGCGTCTTTATTAGGTATTATATTAGGATTTGCAATGCTTACATTTGGTATCATAAGTAGTGCCGGTATCGGGGGACTGCATGAGTATCTGGATCCCCCCTCGGCAATTATTACATTTGGAGGAGCGTTTTCCTGTACATTGGCTTCCGTAAGCTTGCAGAATTATATAGGTGGATTAAAGTCCTTTATGCTTATTTTTAAGCAACCGGAATTGAATACATCGGAAATGATTCGTAAGATAATTGAATTATCCAACATAGCCCGTAAGGAAGGTCTTCTTTCCTTGGAAGAAGCTGCAGCGGATTTGGATGAACCGTTTTTGAAGAAGGGTATTCTTTTGATTGTAGACGGTACTGATCCTGAATTAGTACGTGCAATTATGGAAACAGAGCTGATTAGTATAGAGGGTAGACATAAGGATGTAATCGGATTTTGGGAGACATTAGGTTCCATGGGTCCTGCCTGGGGTATGATTGGTACTTTGGTTGGTCTGGTAGATATGCTTTATCATATGGATGACCCTTCCACCTTAGGTCCTGCAATGGCGGTGGCACTGATTACAACATTGTATGGTTCCATTTTGGCAAACTGGATATGTATTCCTGTTGCTAATAAGCTAAAAGCAAACAATGCTGATGAAACCATGCAGAAGGAAGTTATGATTGAAGGTCTTTTGTCAATTCAGGCAGGTGAAAATCCTCGTGTAATTGAAGAAAAACTAAAATCCTTCCTGGCACCTAAGGACAGAGTTGAAGTGAACGAAGAGGAAGCTGGAGGCGAAGAGTAGTGGCAAAAAGAAAAGAAGATATGCCGGCACCCGGTTCTCCCGCGTGGATGACGACCTTTAGTGATTTAATGAATCTACTGCTGTGTTTCTTCGTAATGTTGTTTTCCATGTCTACTGTGGATGAGGCTAAGTACAATGAATTGGTGGCATCCATGAGCAGTACCTTCAGTATTTTTGATGCGGGGGCTACGGCAATTGGTGATGGTGTGTTGATAAGTGCCGGTGTGAGTCAGTTGAATGAATTGGATCAGTACATAAATAGTATGGGTAAGACTGCTGAAAGTGAAGTGGATGGAGAACAAAAGGCAGAAGAATATGAAAAATCTCCCGAAGAGATGCAGGAAGAATTAGAACAGCAACAACTCAAAGAAAATGAAATCTTAGCTGAAATGGTACAGGAGACTGTAAATGAAAACAATCTGACGGAGCAAATTGAAGTCAGTTTTAATGCACAATATGTACAGCTAAGTATGAAAGGTGCATTACTGTTTGATTCCGGAAAAGCAGATGTGAAGGAAGAGTCTAAAACAGTTTTGGACAAAGTAGGTGTGATTTTGGAACACTACGGAGTAGGGACAACCATTGAGATAGAAGGACATACGGACAATGTTCCCATTAGTAGTGCAAAATTTGCTGATAATGAGGAGTTGAGTAGTGCCAGAGCATTATCGGTGTTTTATTACTTGACGGAGAATACTTCATTAAATCCGGTAAGATTAAAGCATGCCGGAATGGGAGAGCGTGTTCCGATAGCTGATAATGCAACAGCAGAAGGACGGAGTAAGAACCGAAGAGTAGAAATAAGGATATATAATCCATCCTAAGACAGGGGAAAATAAAATATAAGGCGGATGTAATATTCGGCTGGAAAGAAGGAAGTATGAAGAAAAATCTGTTGACGGTGCTGATATTGGCACTACTGATTGTGAACATTGTTCTGACCAGTATTATGATGTTCAGTGTGATGAGTACAAACAGGAAAACGGCTGATTTGGTGACAAATATTGCGACAGCATTAAATTTGGAACTGACGGTGCCGGGGCAAGAAGAAGTGGAACCTATTTCGTTGGAAAACACGCAGGTGTATGCAATTGAAGAAGTGTTGACCATCCCGTTAAAGAGTGATGGTGAAAAAACTACTTATATGTTATTTAAGATTGCGTTTTCCATGAATACGGAGCATGATGATTACAAGACCTATGGCGAGACCATAGCGGAAAGAAAGAGTTTGATTGAGGATACGGTCAGAACAGTGGTTATGTCCCATACCGAAATCGAGTGCAGAAATGATATTGAAGGATTGAAGGCTGAAATCCTAAAATCGGTTCAGGATTTGTTCCAGTCAGATTTTATATATAATGTAGCTATAAACGATGTAAAGTTTGGCTGATGATAAAAAATAAACCGTTATAGGAGGTGAGCTTTTGTGGGCGAGGTTCTTTCCCAAAGCGAGATAGATAACCTGCTGGCTGCGTTATCAACCGGTGAATTGGATGCAGACCAGATACAGGGAGAAGATGAGAAAAAAGTAAAGGATTACGACTTCAGCCGCCCTACAAAGTTCTCGAAAGAGCATTTAAGAACTCTGGAAATTATATTTGAACATTATGGAAGATTGGTTTCTACAAATCTTCCGGCGTACCTTCGAAAGAATGTACAGGTGTCAGTTGCCAGTTCGGAAACGGTAACATTTAGTGAGTTTTCTAACGCATTGTCTAATCCGGTTATTTTAGGTATTATAAATTTTGCGCCATTGAATGGAACAATACTCATTGATTTGGCTACAAATTTAGGATATGCCATGCTGGACAGAATGCTGGGGGGCTCGGGAATACCGTTGGAGAAGAACAGGGATTTCTCAGAGATAGAGCTTTCAATTATTCAAAAGATACTTGTAATGCTCACACAGCTTTTACGAGAACCATGGAAAAACGTTATAGAAGTAGAACCTGTGTTAACCAGGCTGGAGACCAATTCACAGTTCGCACAGGTAATAGCTCCGAATGATATGATTGCTATTGTGACATTGAATATGAAAATCGGAGATATCGAAGGCTTTATTAATGTTTGTCTTCCTTTCTTTACTCTGGAAGATGTAATGGATAAGTTGAATACAAAATATTGGTTCTCCACAATGCAGGAGAATCAGGATGAAGATTGCGAAGAATTGCTTGAAGCAATGATTCGCAAGGTGGATGTGCCTATCAAGGCGGTACTTGGTAAGAGTACCTTGTCGGTTTCAGATTTCTTAAATCTACAGATAGGAGATTGCATTCGCTTAGATTCAAGAGTAGATACTGATATGGATGTATATGTAGGTAATATAAGGAAATTTACCGCATTACCCGGCGCGAATAAAGACTCTTATGCCGTCCGGATTACATCAGTAATCAGAGAGGAGGAGTAAACAATGGATGGGATGTTATCTCAGGACGAGATAAATGCGCTGTTGAACGGTATGGACGTGACTGAGGAAATGGAAGATGCCGCAGATGACGTGTATGCTACCGGGGCAGGCGATATAGACGAAAGTTTGTTGACAGAAGTTGAAAAGGATGCAATTGGTGAGATGGCCAATATTAGTATGGGGTCTTCTGCAACAACATTATATTCACTGGTAAACAGAAAAGTAAATATTACTACCCCAAGAGTAACTCTTGCTAAATGGGAAACTTTATTGGGGGATTATGAAAGACCTTGTGTATTTATTCAAATTAAGTATACACAGGGATTGGATGGTACTAATATTCTCATTTTAAAAGAACAGGATGTAAAAGTCATCACTGATTTGATGATGGGTGGAGATGGTACCAATACGGATGTAGAGTTGGGTGAACTTCATTTAAGTGCAATTTCAGAAGCAATGAACCAAATGATGGGGTCTGCTGCAACCTCACTTTCCACAATGTTGCAGGAAACCATTGATATTAGCCCACCGGATTCTTCATTAGTTGATTTGACAAAATATAAGAGTGGTGAAGAGGTAGCCCCTTTCTTAGGTGGAACCTTCGTGAAGATTACATTCCGTATGCAGATTGCAGATTTGGTTGACAGTACCATTATGCAGTTGTATCCTATTGAATTTTCAAAACATTTGGTTGATACCTTTATTGGCAATCAGACAGGTGGTTCGGCAGAAGCAACTGCACCTGAAGCTGCACCTACACCGGCTCAGGCATCAGTGCCTATTAGTGCTCCCGCAGGTCAGTCTGATATGAATGCTATGGGAATGAATCCGATGGGAATGAATCCTATGATGGGACAGGCTGATATGAGCGCTATGAATACTATGGGCATGAATGCAATGATGGGAATGAATCCTATGATGGGAATGAATCCCATGATGGGTATGAACCCTATGATGGGAATGAATCCTATGATGGGTGGTATGCCACAGAACAACATGCAGAGTGTAAATGTACAACCTGCTCAGTTCCAGAATTTTTCTACGGATATGTCAAATGTTGCCGGTCAGGAAAATATCGGGCTGATTAAGGATGTTCCCCTGGAGGTAACCGTAGAATTGGGACGCACTTCAAAGTCTATTTCTGAAATTCTCGACTTTGCACCGGGTACGATTATTGAATTGGATCGTATTGCAGGTGAACCTATAGATGTTTTGGTTAACGGAAAATTTGTTGCCAGAGGTGAGGTTGTTGTAATTGAAGAAAGCTTTGGTGTTAGAGTAACAGAAATAATTAAGTAAGAAAATTACTTATTATGTAAATGGAGGATGAGCAAATGGCAAAAAATATTTTAATCTGTGATGATGCGGCGTTTATGAGAATGATGATTAAGGACATTTTGACCAAGAATGGTTATAATGTTGCAGGTGAAGCAGAAAATGGCGCAAAAGCTGTTGAAAAATTCAAAGAATTAGCACCTGATTTGGTTCTTATGGACATTACCATGCCTGAGATGGATGGTATTCAGGCTCTTAAGGAGATTAAAAAATTGGATGGTACTTCACGTGTTATTATGTGTTCCGCAATGGGACAGCAGGCAATGGTTATTGAGTCCATTCAGGCAGGTGCTAAAGATTTTATCGTAAAGCCTTTTCAGGCAGAACGTGTTATTGAGGCTGTAAAGAAGGTAATTGGTTAATGACCATTCTTTTGACAGGAAAAGTTGACAGTTATGCACAATTAATTACTGTTTTAGTGGTATTTGTTCTGGTGTTGGGAGTGACTGCGGTTGTTACAAAGTGGCTTGCAGGTTATCAGAAGCAGCAAAGTGCTAACTGTAATATAGAGGTATTAGAAACTACTCGCATATCAAATAATAAATATATTCAGATAGTGCGAGTAGGAGAAACCTATATGGTTATTGCTAATTGCAAGGATACAGTGACCATGTTGGGTGAAGTGCCGATGGAGCAGCTTAGGGACAGGCGTTGTTTACAGGAAAACTTAGGATTTAAGTTTTTTTTAGAACGCACTTTAAAAAAAGATTCCAGTAAAGAAAGCTGACTGAAGGAATAAGATACATGAAGAAAAAGATTGCTGACTGGAAAAAAATAATACAAATAGTATGCCTGCTGGTTACGGTGGGCATATTGTGCATTTCTGTGCCTGTAAAGGTGCAGGCATCGGATTATAGAACGGGAGATACTCAGGTTTCGACTATCATTAATGAACCGGGAAGTGCACAGACGCATGAGGAAATGAATCAGTTAAATACGGTTAATTCCCTTAACATTACCTATAATGACGGTAATGGACAGGTAAATGGCTCTCTTAGGATTCTGATTACACTTACATTAATAGCGCTTGCACCGACGATTATTATTATGATGACGTCGTTCACGCGAATCATTATAGTACTTCATTTTACCCGTGCGGCTTTAAATACACAGACCTCACCGCCAAATCAAATCTTAATCGGTTTGGCGTTGATTCTTACGTTCTTTATTATGGAGCCTACGATTACAAGAGTGTATGATGAAGCAGTGGTGCCTTTTGAAGAGGGGATAATAACCCAAGAAGAGGCATTGGAATTGGGAATGCAGCCCCTAAGGGAATTTATGTATCCTCAAACCCAGCTGAAGGATGTTGAAATGTTTATGGATATTGCAGGGTTGGAGTGGGATGGCACATTGGAATCCATTCCCAATTCTGTTTTAATTCCCAGCTTTATGATAAGTGAATTAAGAGTGGCCTTTTGGATAGGGTTTATGGTTTATATTCCCTTTATTGTAATTGACATGGTAATAGCATCCACGTTGATGAGTATGGGTATGATGATGTTGCCACCTACAGTTATTTCTATGCCATTTAAGATTTTACTCTTTGTATTGGCAGATGGCTGGGCATTAATTATTGAGCAGCTTGTTAGGACATTTTACTGACGGCAGTTAGAGAGGATGTGGTTAGGTGACTGTTGATGCAGTTGTAGAAATGGCAAATAAGGCATTGTTTCTGATTATCAAGGTATCCCTGCCTGTTTTGTTGGTTTCTTTGGTAGTGGGTTTAATTATCAGTATTTTTCAGACGGTTACGTCCATTCAAGAACAGACTTTGACCTTTGTACCCAAGATTATTTGTGTTTTTACTGCTTTGATAATATTAGGACAGTGGATGATGACAATGATGGTGGAGTTTGCTGTGGAACTGTGGTCAAGTTTTAGTTTATATATACATAGATAGAAGGAGTCGTCTCTATGATAGATTATTCTTTTTCAATCTATGATTTGGAATATTTTTTATTAATATTAACCAGGGTATCCTGTTTTGTGTACATAGCTCCTTTTTTTGGAATGAATAATACGCCGGGGAGAGTAAAGATAGGAATTAGTTTTTTTACATCCATGCTATTATATCAGGTACTGACACCGGCACCTGCAATTATATATGATACAGTAATGGAATATGCCCTAATTGTAATGAAGGAAGCTGTTACCGGTTTAGTATTGGGATTGGGAGCAAATATTTGTTTGTCCATTGTAAATTTTGCCGGACGATTAGCAGATATGGAAACCGGATTATCAATGGTTACATTGATGGATCCGACCACCAAGGAGAGTGTAAGTATTACAGGTGCTTATTACCAGTATTTTTTTATGATGATAATGGTGGCATCCGGAATGTATCGTTATTTCATGGGAGCTTTATCGGACAGTTTTAGCTTGATACCGGTAAACGGAGCAATTTTTCGGGCGGATAGTCTGCTGAATTCCATGATTACATTTATGAATGATTTCATTCTAATCGGCTTTCGCATTGTATTGCCGATTTTTTGTGTCATATTGCTGTTAAATGTTGTTTTGGGAGTTATGGCAAAGATAGCACCACAGGTTAATATGTTTGCAGTGGGTATTCAGGTGAAAATTCTGGTAGGCTTATCCGTAATGTTTTTGACTACTTCATTATTGGCCGGAGCTGCTGATTTTGTTTATCAGGAAATGAAAAAAATGATAGATTTATTTATTGGAGGTATGATGTGATATTAGAATATAACCTTCAATTTTTTGCTGATGGTCAGGGCGGGGAAAAAACAGAACCTGCCACTCCTAAAAAACTTGAGAATGCCAGAAATGAGGGTCAGGTTGCCAAAAGTAGAGAGGTTGCCAATGGATTAGGACTTTTGGCACTGTTTCTGATTTTAAAGTTTTGGGTTGGCAACATGGGTAAACAATTCTTATCTGTTTTTGATGTCATATATACCAGAATTCCGGAGGTTGCGACCTTTTGGCATGGATTTATGCCGGAAAATGATACCAAATTGGTGTTTGTTGAAATGCTGTTACAGACCTTGAAGATAATAGCGCCTATATTGTTAATAGGTATGATAATAGCGTTTCTTAGTGATTTGGTACAGGTAAAATGGCATCCTACAACAAAGCCCATGAAGCCTAAACTAAGTAAGCTAAATCCTTTGTCCGGCTTTAAAAAGATTTTTTCTGTGAATTCACTTGTGGAGTTAGTAAAATCCGTAGCCAAGATTGGATTAATCGCATATGTGTGTTATAATTACTTGCAGGATAAGTGGGTTTTGATATTTCAGCTTTATGACATGGAACTTATGCAGGTATTGGGATTGCTGGCTGAAATTGTTACGGATTTGGGAATCCGAAT
The DNA here is from genome assembly GCA_017624835.1 of Lachnospiraceae bacterium. Lineage (GTDB taxonomy): Bacteria > Bacillota > Clostridia > Lachnospirales > Lachnospiraceae > Acetatifactor. The sequence continues at coordinate 86,627 of JAGAMG010000011.1, read as the reverse complement.
TTCTTTGGTTTGCATGGTTATCGCAGCGGCTGATTTTATTTATCAGAAGTATAAGTTCAATAAAGATATGAAGATGACCAAGCAGGAAGTTAAGGATGAATATAAGATGATGGAAGGTGACCCGCAGATTAAGGGAAAAATTCGTCAAAAGATGCGAGAAGCATCTCAGAGAAGAATGATGCAGAACCTTCCACAGGCGGATGTGGTTATTACGAACCCTACTCATTATGCAGTGGCGATTAAATATGATCCGGATGTGGCGGATGCGCCCATTGTAATTGCGAAGGGTGAAGATTTTCTGGCAGCAAAGATAAAAGAGGTTGCCAAAGAGAATCATATAGAAATTGTTGAAAATAAGCCGTTGGCACGTATGCTGTATGCGAATGTTGATGTGGGACAGGCGGTTCCGCCGGAGCTTTATCAGGCAGTGGCAGAGGTGCTGGCGTTTGTATATCATTTACAGGGAAAAGTGTAAAATATTAAGGGATAAATAGAATGAAGAATGGAAAGGAGTAAGGAGCATGAAGTTGAGAAAAGCGGATTTAGCCGTGGCTTTATATATAATGGCTGCCTTTTTGATGCTGATTATTTCCATACCCACATGGCTTTTGGATGTTTTTTTGGCAATTAATATTGCTATTGCTATAACAATTATGTTTGGAACCATGTTTAGTAAGGAAGTATTGGACATGAGTTATTTTCCGACCATGCTTTTGTTTACTACTATTTTCAGAATTGCGTTGAATGTATCCTCTACAAGATTAATTCTGCGTGACGGATATGCAGGTAATGTGGTTGCTACTTTTGGTGAATATGTGGGTGGTGGCGACCTTGTTATCGGTGTGGTTGTATTTATTATTCTGATTATGGTTCAGTTTATGGTAATCAATAAAGGTTCCGAACGTGTGTCAGAAGTATCTGCAAGATTTACCTTGGATGCTATGCCCGGTAAACAGATGGCAATTGATGCAGATTTGAATACGGGAGCTATTACCGATGCAGAGGCAAAAAAACGTCGTGAAAAGATTCAGGAAGAGGCAAGCTTCTTTGGCTCCATGGATGGTGCGGTTAAGTACGTAAAGGGAGATGCCACCATGGGTTTGCTTCTTACTGCTGTAAATATCGTTGGCGGTATTATCATGGGTATGACCAGAGGTGGTATGGATGTAGGAGAGGCATTAAATAAGTATGCGCTTCTTACCATTGGTGATGGTTTGGTAAGCCAGATTCCCTCTTTGTTAATATCCTTGTCCACCGGTATTTTGGTAACCAAGGGTAGCAAGGATGCGGATTTTGGTACTGCCTTAGTTGGACAGCTTTTTGGTGTACCCAAGGCATTGTATTTGGTTGGTGCAATGCTTGCAGCATTGGGATTTTGCACCCCCTTAAATACCATTCTTTTTGTAGGCTTGGGTCTGATGTTTATTATTGCAGGACGAACCATCGCAAGTACTATTGAAACCTCTAAGATCGAGCAGGAGGTGGATATGGATGAACAGGCGGCAGAAGAAATCAGACAGCCGGAAAATGTCAACAGCCTTTTGCAGGTGGATCCTATTGAATTAGAGTTTGGCTATGGTATTATTCCTCTTGCTGATGTGAATCAGGGCGGAGATTTGCTGGATCGTGTTGTGATGATTCGTAGGCAGATTGCATTGGAGCTTGGTACGGTGGTTCCTATTATTCGTCTGCGTGACAATATTCAGCTTAATCCCAATCAGTACATCATTAAAATTAAAGGAATTCAGGTGTCGGAGGGAGAAATCCTTTTTGACCATTATATGGCAATGAATCCCGGTTATGTGGAGGAAGAAATCACCGGTATTCCTACCTTTGAGCCGTCCTTCCATTTACCGGCAATCTGGATTACAGAGGGACAGCGTGAAAGAGCGGAAAGCCTTGGGTATACAGTGGTTGACCCGCCCTCTATTATTGCAACCCATTTGACTGAGATTATCAGACAGCATATTGCAGAACTGTTGACCCGTCAGGATGTACAGAATCTGGTTAACAATCTTAAGGAAACACATCCCTCTTTGGTGGAGGAATTATTACCCAAGCTGTTGGGATTGGGAGAAATCCAAAAGGTATTACAAAATCTGTTAAGGGAAGGAATTTCCATAAGAGATTTGTTAACGGTTATGGAAACTCTGGCAGATTATGCGTCTACCACAAGGGATACAGATATTTTAACAGAATATGTCAGACAGAGTTTGAAACGAGCCATATCTACCAAATATTTCCCGCCCCATGAGACTACCAGTGTGGTAACATTGGATCCAAAGGTGGAGCAGGAGATTATGGCAAGTGTAAAACAGACTGAAACGGGAGCTTTCTTAAATTTAGACCCTGCCAGAGCCAGAGCAATTGTGGATTCGGTGGGAAATGAAGTGAAAAAGCTTGAGAATCTTGGAAAAATTCCAATTATTATAACTTCGCCGATAGTGAGAATGTATTTTAAGCGTTTAACAGAGGATTATTATAAGGATTTAATTGTTGTTTCCTATAATGAGATTGAGTCAAGCGTGGAATTACAGTCGGTAGGGATGGTGACAGCGTAATGATTATTAAGAAATTTATCGGAAAAACAGAAGAGGAAGCGGTTGCAGCAGCCAGGAAAGAGCTTGGGGAAGGCTGTGTGATCATGAACGTAAGAGTGCTAAAGAAAAAGGGCTTATCAGCTCTTTTTAGCGCAAAACAGATAGAAGTGACTGTTGCGTTGGAAGAAGACCATGGAAGAATTGTACCCAAAGAGTCTTCTGCAAGAACACTGGTAGCAGAGCCAAAGCTTTCGCCAATGAGGGAAGATGCGGATGCTCAAAATGCTAATACGGAAAGTCTTGAAAAGAAGCTGGATAGTCTTCAGGTTTTGCTGGAAAGCCAAATGAGAAAGGCAGAAGAAGAGAAAGCTGCTGCTGAAAAGGCAAAACAGGAAGCACATGAGGCTGCGGATGGGAATGAAGAAGCAGCAGAAGAGTCGGATGAGCTTTCCGAGCAGGATAAGTTTTTGCGATTACTTTATAATATAATGCTGGATAATGAAGTGGATGAAAAATATGCCAATCAGATGCTGGAAGAGATTGACAAAAATAAAAAAGCCAATATGCCCATTGATTATATTTTGGCAAATGTATATCAGAAAATGATATTAAAATTCGGTAAGCCGGAAGGGATTGTACCGGCAGAGAAAGGACCCAAGATTGTTTTGTTTATCGGTCCTACCGGAGTGGGAAAGACCACTACTATTGCAAAGCTTGCCAGCAATTTTTCCATGGATGAGAAAAATAAGGTTGCCCTCTTAACAGCGGATACCTTTCGTATTGCAGCAGCAGAGCAGCTTCGTACTTATGCTAACATTTTGGAAGTACCTTTTAGAGTTATCTATACTATTGATGAATTGGAAAGAGCAATTACTGATTTTGCAGAGTATGATTATATTTTTGTAGATACAACGGGACATTCTCATTAGAATAATGAGCAGCTTCAAAAAATGAAGGATTTGTTAGATTCTCTGAAGGGAACAGTAGAGTATCAGGTATTTCTGGTAGTTAGTGCTACCACCAAATATCCTGATTTGCTTATGATAACAGAGACTTATCAGAAAATCGTGGATTATCAGCTTATCTTTACCAAATTGGATGAAACAGATCGTTTGGGAAATCTGTTAAATGTTAAATTGGGGACGGGAACTAATATTGCGTATACAGCATATGGACAGAATGTGCCGGATGACATAGAGATGTTTCATCCTCAGAAAACTGTTAAACAACTGTTGGGAGGAAAGATTTAACGGTTCCTTAACAAATGGAGAATAGATTATGGATCAGGCAGAACAGTTAAGAATTATAAAAGCAAATAAACAAAATCGTCCTCTTGCCCGGGTAATAACAGTTACGAGTGGTAAGGGTGGTGTTGGTAAATCAAATATGTCAATTAATTTGGCAATTCATTTTCGCAAGATGGGAAAAAGAGTTATTATTCTTGATGCGGATTTTGGTTTGGCAAATATTGAAATTATGTTTGGAGCGGTACCCAAGCATAATCTTTGTGATTTGATTTATCAGGGAAAAAATATAAAAGAAATTATTACTTGGGGGCCAATGGATGTTGGTTTTATTTCCGGTGGTTCCGGAATTGCAGGTATGTCCAATCTGAGTAAGGATTATTTGGATTATATTATACAAAATCTCTCAGAGTTGGATTCCATTGCAGATGTGATTATTGTAGATACAGGAGCAGGTATTGCGGACGCAGTACTTGAGTTTTTGGTTGCCAGTGGGGAAATACTTTTAGTTACTACTCCCGAGCCTACCTCCATTACGGATTCATATTCCCTGTTAAAGGTGTTGTACAGGCATCCCAGATTTAAAGAAGATATGACAAAAGTAAAAATGGTTGCAAATAGAGTGGAAAAAGAGGCAGAAGGAGAAGTACTCTTTGAAAAATTAAATGCGGTAGTAACCCGTTATTTAAAGGTTCCTATGACCTATTTGGGCTCTGTTCCTCAGGATGCGCAGGTGGCAAAGGCTGTAATGCAACAGATGCCGGTATCTTTACAAAATCCCGGCTGTAAGGCAAGTCTTGCTTATGAGAAAATTGCTATGCGTCTGATGGAGAAGGAAGAGGTAGAAAAACAGCCCAAACGAGGTATGGCAGCGTTTTTTTCCCATATTATTCAAAGATTATAGGGGATAAAATCATTTGAAGGAGAAGTGCCCATGTTGTCAACATATGTAGAAATTGGCAATAAAATTCAAATGCAGACTTTTGGGAAAGCCGGCGAAAAAGCAGAAAAAATATATCATAGTAGTATTCATGAGATTTTGTCCGAGGATACTATGGAAATAGCAATGCCTATAGAAAATTCAAAGTTGGTTCTGCTTCCCGTGGATAGTGAATGGATTGTGGTATTTTATGGGATTAATGGATTATATGAATGTGTAGCCAGAATTATAGATCGTTATAAAAGTAATAATGTATATATTTTGGTTTTGGAGCTCTTATCAAATCTCCAAAAATATCAGCGGCGAGAGTATTTTCGATTTAGCTGTGCCTTGGATATGAAAGTTCGTTGCCTGGAAGAAGAGGATATACAGTTGTTGGATGGACAAGGAATCTATAATCTTGAGATAGAACTGCCCATGAACGATGCGTTAATTGTGGATATCAGCGGAGGGGGACTGCGTTTCTTGGCAAGACAATGTTATGAGCCGGAGAGCTTGCTATATTGCAGTTATTATTTAAAACAAGAAGAAGAACAGAAGAAATATGAAATCATCAGCAAGGTTATGACAGTAAAGAAGGTGGAAAATCGTCCGGAAACCTATTATGAGCATAGAGTGCAATATTATAATATGGACAAGGATGTTAGAGAGAGTATTATAAAGTTTATTTTTGAAGAAGAACGTAAAAGTCGGAAGAAAGAGAGGCTTCTGTAGAAATTTACAGAAAAATAACGAAAATGACAAAAAAAATACTTGTAGTTGATGATTCTGCACTCATGAGAAGAGTGTTGTGTGATATAATAAATAGCGACAAGAGATTTCAGGTTGTTGCCCGGGCTACTAATGGTTTGGAGGCTTTTGATTTACTGAGCAGGAATACTTATGATGCGGTTGTTCTTGATGTGAATATGCCGAAAATGAACGGTTTGCAGCTTTTAGAAGAATTGCGAAAATACAAAATTCCGGCAAAGGTAATGATGGCCAGTACAGATACAAGAGAGGGTGCCAAGACAACACTTGATGCTCTGGAACTGGGAGCAATGGATTTCATACACAAGCCTGACAATGCCCTTGATTGTCGCGTGGATTCCTTTAAAGAAGATATGCTTCGCACGCTGGATGTGGTAGCAAACAGCAATCCGCCTGTTTTTGAAACCAGAGAAAAGGTGATAGCTGACAGACGAACCACTATAAAAATGGTGGATATTGTGAAAAAGCATGCAGTAAAGGTACCCGGCAGCAAAATTGTAGCATTGGCCAGCTCTACAGGCGGTCCTAAGGCACTTCAATCCGTGATTCCTAAGTTACCTGCTGAACTGGATGCACCGGTATTGGTGGTGCAGCATATGCCCAAGGGCTTTACAGCATCTTTGGCAGAGCGGTTAAATGATATGAGTCAGGTAACGGTTAAGGAAGCACAGGAAGGCGAGGAATTAAAGAAAGGAACTGTATATATTGCCATGGGCGGTAAGCACATGAATGTAAAAAATAATAATGGCAAGTATACCATACATCTTTCAGATGAGCCTAACAGAGAAGGGGTTAAGCCCTGTGCCAATTATATGTATGAATCCCTTATGGAAAGCCGGTTTGATACCATTGTATGTGTGGTAATGACCGGTATGGGAGCTGACGGAACAGAGGGAATCAAGAACCTGGAAACTAAGAAAAAAGTGCATGTGATCGCTCAGGATCAGAATACCAGTACTGTATATGGAATGCCCAAGAGTGTGGTAACAGCAGGTTTATCTGATCAGGTGGTTCCATTGGATCAGATTGCACAGGAAGTAATATTACACGTTGGATTAAATGACCAATGATGAAAATGCCGCTGGCGGCGGAACGGAGGATAAGATGGACGTAAGCCAATATCTTGAAATTTTCCTGGATGAAACAAAAGAACATTTACAGAACTTAAACACACAGATTCTGGAATTGGAATCCAACCCTGACAACATGGATACTGTAAACGAGATTTTCCGTGCAGCACATTCCTTAAAGGGTATGGCAGGAACCATGGGTTATAAGAGAATGCAGAATTTAACACATGACATGGAGAATGTGTTCTCTGAGGTTCGAAACGGTAATATCAGTGTAAAACCTGAAATGATTGATGTACTTTTCCAGTGTTTGGATGCACTTGAAGAGTATAATAATAATATACAGGAAACTGCTGATGAAGGAACCAATGAAAATGAACCTTTAATTAAACAGTTGAATGATATTTTAAACGGAAAGAGTGCGTCTGCCCCTGCGTCTGCTCCGACAGAAACACCTAAGGCTGCTCCTGCAACAGAAAATTCTGACGAAAAGTGGAATGATATTGCATTGGATGATTCTCAGATTCGTGTAATCGGAGAGGCTAAGAAACAGGGAAAGAACGTATACGGCTTGAATGTTGTTGTACAGGAAACCTGTATTTTAAAGGCAGCAAGAGCATTTTTAGTATTTAAGGCTGTGGAAGAAAAGGGCGAGATTATCGTGTCCGCTCCCAGTGCACAGGATGTTGAGGATGAGAAATTTGATAGGGACTTTACTCTTATAGTCGTATCCGAGGCAGATTTAAAGGATGTGATTGCAGCAGCAGAAAGTGTATCTGAAATTGCAAAAGTAACAGGTGCATTGTTAGATGTAGAAAAGACTAAGAATTATCGTCCTGTAGAGGAAGACACTGTTGCAAGTAATGTTGAGAAGAAAGCAGAAACCAGTGTGGCAGTGGAGGAAAACAGACAGGTTGCAGCAGCAAAAACTCCTGCAAAGACTGAAAAGAAAGCAACACCCGGAAAACCTGTTGTAAATCGTACTGTTCGTGTGGATATTGAAAAGCTGGATGTATTGATGAATCTGGTAAGTGAGTTGATTATTGCTAAAAATTCATTGGTGGCAGCTTCCAATCAGGAACAGCAGGTAAACAACGGCAATGTAAATGAGCATATTGAGTATCTGGAAAGTGTTACCACCAATCTGCATGAATCTGTTATGAAGGTTCGAATGGTGCCTATTGAAAGTGTAGTAAACAAGTTCCCTCGTATGATTCGTGACTTGTCCAAGACTTTAAATAAGAAGATGGAATTGTATATGTCCGGTGAAGAAACAGAGCTTGACCGTACAGTGGTAGACGAGATTGGTGATCCTCTGATGCATTTATTGCGTAATGCAGCAGATCATGGTCTTGAATCCTCTGAGGAACGTGTAAAACGTGGTAAGCCTGCGACAGGTTCTATATTCTTAGATGCTTATCAGGAAGGTAACAATGTTGTTATCGAAGTAAGGGATGATGGTAATGGTATTGATGTAGAAGCTGTTAAGAATAAAGCTATTGAGCGTGGTGCTATTACTCCCGAACAGGCTGCAACCATGGCAGATAAGGACATTATTAATTTATTATTCCTTCCCAGCTTTTCAACTGCGAAAAAGGTTACAGACGTTTCCGGACGTGGCGTTGGTTTGGACGTAGTTCGCTCCAAGATTGAATCCCTTAGTGGTGAGGTTGAAGTTAAGACTCAGCTTGGACAGGGAAGTACATGGACCATTCGTCTTCCTCTGACCTTGGCTATTGTACAGGCATTGATGGTAGTTGTTGGTGGTGAGAAATATGCAATCTCTTTGGGTTCCATTCAGACCATTGAGGATATTGCTCCCAGTGATATTAAGCTGGTACAGAATAAAGAAGTAATTCACCTGCGTGGTACTGTTATTCCTTTGATTCGCATGTCTGAGGTACTTGAAATTGAAAGTACCAAGACTGAGAGTGACAACCTTGTTGTGGTTATCGTTAAGAAGGGCGACAAGATGGCTGGTCTTGTAGTGGATGAGCTTATCGGACAGCAGGAAATTGTTATTAAATCCCTGGGTAAATACATTAAGCAATGTAAATTTATCAGTGGCGCGACTATTCTTGGTGATGGCGAAGTAGCATTGATTCTGGATGCCAATGCCTTAATTTAGGAAGGGAGAGATAACCATATGGATATGCAGCAGCTTATGAGTATAAATGAACTTAACAAAGCCGGTGATGAGCGTAAAACCTTTGAAGAAACCGTTCAATATATTGTGATTCGTTTGGGTGATGAACAGTATGGTATTGATATCGGATATATTGATAATATTGTAAGAATGCAGAATATTACAAGAGTACCTAAGGTGCCGGCTTATTTGAAGGGGGTTATCAACCTTCGTGGTGAGGTAATTCCTGTAATGAGTATTCGTTTAAAAATGGATTTACCGGCTGATGAGATTACCAGAGCTACCAGAGTAATTATTTTGAAATTGGAGCAGGAAGGTAATGTGGGAATTATCGTTGATGAGGTGAAAGAAGTTGTAACGCTTGGCACTAGCCAGATTGAGAAAGTTGCACATGATTCTACAGAAGGAAAAGCAACTTTTATCAGCGGAGTAGGTAAGCATAACGGCGAATTGATTTCCCTTTTAGATTTAAATTCTGTTACTCTTGAGGACAACGTATAGCTTTAAGTAATAAGGAGAAGCGGTTTATGGGTGAAATCAGCCTGGAAAAAGTTACAGAAAACTATTTTGATGTATTAAAGGAAATCGGAAATATTGGAGCGGGAAATGCCATGACGGCACTTTCCCAAATGCTCCAATGTAAAGTGGATATGAAGGTTCCTCAGGTTAAGCTGTTGGAGTTTTCGGAAGTCGGTGCTTTGATGGGCGGTGAAGAGCAAATCATGCTGGGAGTTTATCTTGGTGTGGAGGGTGATATTACCGGAAGTATGATGTTTCTTGTGGAGCAACAAAGTGCAAAGCATCTGATTAATAAGCTGATGATGGGAATGGCTCCCGAAGGGGATACATTTTCAGATATTGAATTGTCTGCAATGCAGGAAGTGGGAAATATTATTACAGGTGCATATTTGAATTCCCTGTCGTCCTTGACGAATTTAAAAATATTTCCAACGCCTCCGGCACTTACTGTTGATATGGCAGGCGCTATTTTGAGTGTTCCGGCAATACAGTTTGGAATTTTTTGTGACAGAATTTTATTGATTCAGTCACAGTTTTATGATGATATTTCAATCGATGGCTACTTTATTTTGATACCGGATATTGAATCTTATTCTAAGATACTTACATCTTTGGGAATTCCCGTAGATATGTAAGGGTGGAGAAAATACTAGTGATTCTGTAAAACAGGTATTATACAATAAAGAAGGAAGCGGACATGAGTGAAATAATTAAGGTGGGAATGGCAGATTTGAAGACCTGTGTAAGCCCTAATGGGGTAACCACTTTGGGGCTTGGTTCCTGTGTAGGCGTTGCAATCAGGGATCCCGGTACCAAGATTGGCGGACTTGCACATGTTATGTTGCCGGATAGTACTGCGATTCGAAATAGTCAACAGAATATAGCAAAATTTGCGGATACGGGCATTGTTGAGTTAGTTCGCCAAATGGAAAAATTGGGTGCGAGACGAAGCAATATGGTTGCTAAAATCGCCGGTGGAGCCACAATGTTTAATTTTCAGAGCCAAAATGATATGATGCAGATTGGTGGACGTAATGTGGAAGCATCCAAGAAAAAGCTTAAGGAATTAAATATACCCATATTGGCAGAGGATACCGGGAAAAATTACGGTCGTACTGTAACCTTTTTTCCGGAAACAGGCGAATTTCATATCAGGGCAGTAGGAAAGAGTGAGACTGTTATATAACAGGGGACGGTCATGAAGAGAAAATACATACCTTTAATATTGATGCTGGTAGCCGGGGCGGTTACCTGCATCATAAATTTAATACAGAATAAGAGCATATTAGGACAATTAACTTCTATGTTAATTGTGCTGGTCGTTTTTTATATTTTGGGGAGTGTCTTGAAAGGGACATTGGATTCCTTTGAACGACAGAATGCAGAAAAAGCAAAAGAGCAGGAATTGGAAGCGGAAGCTGCTTCGGAAGAAAATGCAGATAGCATCGAGGGAGAAGAAAAAAAGTCAGAACAGTAATGTTTGGATGCTAGATGGAGGGTACGGAAAATTCCATGGATGAAATCGGCAGAAAGAAACTATTAGAAGAATATGCCAACTGTAAGTCTCCTGAGATGAGGGAAAGAATCATTGTAGAGTATGCGCCGTTAGTGAAAGTAGTGGCAGGAAGACTTAGTATGTATTTAGGCTATAATGTGGAATATGAAGATTTGGTAAGTTATGGAATCTTTGGTTTAATTGATGCTATTGATAAGTTTGATTACTTAAAAGAAGTAAAGTTTGAAACCTATGCCAGTCTTCGTATCAGGGGTGCCATTCTGGACCAGATAAGAAAGATGGATTGGATACCTCGTACCATACGTCAAAAACAGAAAAAAATTGATACCGTAATTAAAGAAATAGAGCAAAATACGGGAAAAGCAGCGACTGATGAAGATATTGCAAGGGCTCTTGGAATTTCCGATGAGGAATATGTGGAATGGCAGTCACAAATGAAGATTACCGGATTGGTATCTTTAAATGAGTATATGGAGCAGGGCAGTGATGTATCTCAGGATTATAGTAGAAATACGACAGCAAGATTTGACAGCCCGGAGGAAAGCATTGAGAAAGCGGAATTAACCAAGGTATTGGGGGATACATTGGAGCTGCTTACGGAAAAAGAAAGAAAAGTCATTACATTATATTATTATGAGGAACTGACACTTAAAGAAATCAGCAGTATTCTTGAGGTGTCGGAATCCCGAGTTTCACAGCTTCATACCAGGGCGTTACAGAAAATGAAGGATAAGATGGGAAAATACATGGGAATATTGGCAGACAACTAATCATGATAGGAGAAGGAATATGAGCAATGGCTATTTTCAGTTGGTAAAGGCAACCGGTGGTGTAGGCGTCAGGTTAGTGCCACCCAGCGAAGGTGGGGAAGAAATCAGATTGCATGAGCTTACCGCTTATTTGGATAATCTACAAATCAACTATGATATCAGCATGTTAAAGAAGCATGTGGTGGAACATAGGGAGATTGTGTGTTTTTTAGAAATGAAAGAATGTCCTGAAATTATGGAGCAGTACTCAGTGGAAATCAGTGAGGATAATATGCTTGCAACTGTACGTTTTATTCCGCCATCAGAGACAGGAAGCAGGCTTACCTTTGATGGTTTTATAAAGGATTTGCGTTACAAGAATATTACATCAGGTATCCGTATGGATGTTTTGCAGGATCATTTCCAGTCGGAAGGTATTTATGGGACGGATTTGATTGTAGCAGAAGGACGAGAGCCACGTCATGGAACGGATGCAAAGATTGAGTATTATTTTAACACGGATGTGCATGCAAAACCTGCCATGCGAGATGATGGTAGTGTGGACTTCTTTAATTTAAGTATGATTAATCACTGTAGCAAGGGGGATGTGCTTGCAAGGATTATTCCGGCAGATTTGGGAGAAGCAGGTCTTACTGTTTCAGGTGCCCGCATTAAGCCCAGAGATGTAAAGAAGGTAAGCTTAAAGTATGGTCATAATATTGAGCTGTCCGCAGATAAGCTTTCTATCAGCTCCATGGTAAACGGACATGTGGTGTTGGTGGATGATAAAGTATTTGTATCCGATGTTTACGAGGTAGAAAATGTAGATATTTCTACCGGAAATATAGAGTTTGAAGGTAATGTACAGATAAATGGTAATGTATCTTCTAATTATATTGTAAAGGCAAACGGAAATGTCATTATTAATGGTGTGGTAGAAGGTGCCCATATTCAGGCAGGTGGTAATATTATTATTGCAAGAGGCATGAATGGTATGGCAAAGGGAACCTTACAGGCCGGCGGTAATATTGTTGCTAAATTTTTGGAGAATGCTACTGCAGAAGCAGACGGATATGTGAGTACAGAATCTATTTTGCACAGCACAGTAACAGCAGGAACAGAAATTATTGTTTCCGGTAAGAGAGGGTTTATTACCGGTGGGCGTGTGCAGGCTGCACATAGAATTGAAGTAAAGACTCTGGGCGCTGTCATGGGTTCATCTACTGTAGTAGAGGTGGGTGTGAGTCCACAGGTAAAGGCTGAATATGTGCAGTTACAAAAGGATATTATGGAGATTGTGCAGGATATCAAATCTGCACAGCCGGTATTGGAGAATTTCGCGGAAAAGCGTGCTAAGGGTGCGAAATTCAGTGAAGACCAGATTATGTTTGTAAAGCAAAAGGCACAGCTTGTGGAAACAAAGAAGAAAGAGCTTGCACAGAAGAATTCCTTGATGAAATCCATGCAGGCAATGATAAATCCGGCGCAGAAGGCTTGTGTAAAGGTTACAGGAGAGGTATATCCCGGAACAACAATTATTATTGGAGATGTTTCCACCATTATTCAAAGCAGTTACAAGTATTGCAGATTTGAGAAAATTGCCGGAGAGGTAAAGATGGCGCCGTTATAGGAGGATAGAAGGAATTGTCGAATCTTCAGATTGCTACCATTACAAGAACCCAGGACTTTACAACAATAAAACAGAATGAAGATAATAAAGGGTTTATTCATCAGACAACAATCGGTCAGGAGCAAAAGAAGGAAATAGAACATCGTATGCGAGATGTTCACAGTAGTGACAATGCAGATTGGCATAACAAAAAGTTTGATGCTAAGGAAAAGGGCTCTAATGAATATCATGGCAATGGTGGAAGCAAAAAACCAAAGCAGAAAACAACGGACCGTGTGGTTGTAAAGGGACAGCAAGGTTTTGACGTGAAAATATAAGGAATGGATTTGTACCATGGGATTAGTTGAAATTATCATTTTACTCGCAGGTTTGGTGGTTTTTACTGTTAGCTTTTTTATTTCCGATACAAAAGGAACAACCTCTGATGAGACCAAGATTCTTGCAAAGGAAGAAATCAAAGAAATGGTTTCCAAGGAATTTGGTGAAATTAAAGCTCATGTTGAGGATGTTGTGAATGAGGCGGTGGGCTATGCAGTAGAAAAAACGGAGCGTTCGTTGGAACGACTGACCAATGAAAAAATAATGGCTGTAAATGAATATTCAGATACAGTGCTGAAAGAAATTCATAAAAATCACGAGGAAGCGCTTTTCCTATATGATATGTTAAACAGTAAGCATACGAATTTAAAGGATACGGTTTCTAAGGTAAATCAAACAGTAAAGGAAGCGGAAGAGACAACAAAAGGGGTGGAAGCAGCAGTTAGCAGTTTTCAAAAGCTTGCACCGGAAAGAGTTGTTTTTGAAACTCCGGCAAGTTATTCCGAAACAGCAATTGAAAGATTGCAAAGATCCGTTGAAATGGAAATTGAAAGCGAACAGGAAAAGCTTGCAGAAAGTGAGCATTGGCAGGAGCCTAATCAGGAGAATCAGGATATCAGCTTTATACAGGATACAGAAGGTGACAGGCGAAATAATAATGTTAAAATATTGGAGCTTCATAGACAAGGAAAATCGAATGTGGCAATTGCCAAAGAGCTTGGTTTGGGAGTTGGTGAGGTTAAGCTGGTAATTGATTTGTTTAAAAATAGTTAAAGCAGGGATGTACATTTATGAAGTTAAAATCATATTTAAGAGGACTTGGGCTTGGGATTTTGATTACTGCCATAATTTTTTGTATTCTTCCTAAGGAAAAAGAAAGTTTGACTGATGAAGAAATATGTGCAAGGGCTCTTCAATTAGGTATGGTAAAGAGTGATTCTATTACGTTGGCGGATGTGCAGGGGAAAAAGGAATCCCAAGCGGATGAGCAGGAAGCTGTAAAGCCTACAATAGAGTTTGATGTTGCACAGAAACAGGAAGCGGAAGGGCAAAGTCAACAAGCGGAAGCACAAACGCAGACGTCGGAAACTCTTATACCGGAAAGTATGGAGGTGCAGGAATTGACACCACTGCCTGTTACAACGGAGAGTACAGGAGTGCCCAATCAGGAATTGGCGGCAGAAGAGGGCGCTGTTATACAGGAATCGGATAATCCTGAGCTTGTAATTTTTACGATACCGGAAGGAATTTGTTCTTATACAACATGCAGGCTTTTGTATGAAGCCGGATTGATTACAGATATAGAGCCTTTGGATGATTATCTCTGTGACAATGGTTATAGTAAAAGCGTTCGAGCTGGTGTATATGAGATTCCCAAAGGGATTTCAGAAATTGAAATTGCAAATATTATAATAGGTAAGTAAAAACCCCTTGCAATAGGGGTTTTTTTATGTTATAATCGCACTGTTGTGACTAAAAAACACGCATCCTGATTTGATAATGGTGTCCGAAAGGAAATGATGGATAGTTATCAGAGCTTGTCGGATTCTTAACGCGGATTACGACACAGGAAATTGTAAACAATTTCCCGGTAAGGGATGACGGAAGATTCTAACCAAATGGAGGTAAAGACATGAGCGTTATTTCTATGAAACAGTTACTTGAAGCAGGTGTTCATTTTGGACATCAGACCAGAAGATGGAACCCTAAGATGGCTCCTTACATCTTCACTGAGAGAAATGGTATCCACATCATTGACTTGCAGAAGTCTGTAGGTAAAGTTGATGAGGCATACAAGGCAATTTCTGAAATCGCAGCACAGGGCGGTACTATTCTTTTCGTTGGTACCAAGAAGCAGGCGCAGGATGCAGTTAAGACTGAGGCAGAGCGTTGCGGTATGTACTATGTAAATGAGAGATGGTTGGGTGGTATGCTTACCAACTTCAAGACCATCCAGTCCCGTATTGATAGATTACATGCTATCGAGACCATGGCAGAAGACGGAACTTTCGATGTATTGCCTAAGAAGGAAGTTATCGAGTTAAAGAAAGAATGGGATAAGTTGGAGAAGAACCTTGGCGGTATCAAGAATATGACCAGAATCCCTGATGCAATCTTCGTTGTAGATCCTAAGAAGGAGAAGATTTGTGTACAGGAGGCTCATTCTCTTGGAATTACCTTAATTGGTATTGGTGATACCAACTGTGATCCTGAAGAATTAGATTATATCATCCCCGGTAATGATGATGCTATCAGAGCAGTTAAGTTAATCGTTTCCAAGATGGCAGACGCTGTTATCGAAGCTAATCAGGGTGAGGCTGTTTACGCAGCTGAGGATGTTGCAGTAGATGCAGAAGCAGCTGAGGATATCGAAGAGGTTGTAGAAGCAGAGTAATTAATATAGAAAGGAAGATATAAAAATGGCAGCAATTACAGCAGCAATGGTAAAAGAACTGCGTGAAATGACCGGCGCAGGTATGATGGATTGTAAGAAGGCTCTGAATGAGACCAATGGAAATATGGATGAAGCTGTTGAGTTCTTAAGAAAGAACGGACAGGCTAAGGCTGAGAAGAAGGCTAGCAGAATTGCAGCAGAAGGTCTTTGCCGCATTGCTACTAAGGGTGATACTGTAGCAGCAGTTGTAGAAGTAAACTCTGAGACTGATTTCGTTGCTAAGAACGAGCAGTTCCAGGATTTCGTAGCAGCAGTTGCAGAGCAGGCTGTTAACTCTTCCGCAGCAGATATGGATGCATTTATGGCTGAGGCTTGGAATGCAGACACTTCTAAGACTGTTAAGGAAGCTCTGATTGAGAAGGTTGCAGTTATCGGTGAGAATCTGAATATCAGAAGATTTAAAAAGGTTGAAGCTGCTAATGGTTGTGTTGTATCCTATGTACACGGCGGCGGTAGAATTGGTGTTATTGTTGATGCAAACACCAATGTTGTTAACGATGCAGTGAAGGAAGCTTTGACCAACATTGCAATGCAGGTTGCAGCTCTTAATCCCGAGTACACAAGCAGGGACGAAATCTCTGCAGACGAACTTGCTAAGATGAAAGAGATTACTGTTGATAGTGCTTTAAATGATACTTTCACACTTCCTGTACCTATTTTAAAGGGATTGCTTGAGAAGGCAGTTAATGATAAAGTATGGAGTGCTGAAGACATTGCTGTATATGAGGAAAAGAAGGATAACATGAAGTATTTACCTAACTTCCTTTCCAAAGAAGCAAAGGCTGCATTAGCAGAGCTTGCTATGGCAGATAAGGCTGCAATCGTAGATAATAAGATTTTTGCAGGTCTTGTTGATGGTCGTGTTTCCAAGCAGCTTAAGGAAATCTGTTTGTTAGACCAGACCTATGTTAAGGCAGAGGATGGTAAGCAGACTGTAGCACAGTATATTGCTCAGGTTGCTAAAGAGAACAGTGCAGAATTGTCCATCAAGAAGTTTGTTCGTTTCGAAACCGGTGAAGGTCTTGAGAAGAAGAACGAGGACTTTGCAGCAGAGGTAGCTGCTCAGCTTGGCTAATTTAGCAAAACAACTTTAATAGCTTGATAATTTTTTTGAGCATGTATAACCCTTGAGATTATTACGAGTATTGATTATATTCTAATAATTTCAAGGGTTTTTATTATTTGTGTAGATATGAGTAGCTTAGAGATAGCATTGGTGTTATAATTCTGTGGAGAAAGACAGAAAAAGTAATTATATTAGGAGTTGTTATGACAAATAAAAAGATGGAATCCGGCACCTATACAAAGGTATCTTTGGTGCTGGAATTCTTAAAAGGAAATATTCATTATTTTATAATAAGTATTGCATCAGCTATGGCAGTGACAGGACTGGATATGATTTCGCCTCAGTTGATTCGAATGACTGTGGATAGTATTTTGGGCAAGGAGCCGTTGAAGTTACCTGTTTTTTTGATGGAAAAGGTAGAAGCATTTGGCGGAGTGCCATATCTACAAGAGCATCTTTGGCTAATAGCCGGCTTAATAGTGATGGTAGCATTGTTTAGTGCCCTGTTTCGATATCTTTTTATGCTGTTTAATGCCAAGGGCGCGGAGGGGCTCGTTCGTACTATGAGAAATCGGCTCTTTTCCCATATTCAACGCTTGCCCTTTTCCTGGCATATGAAAAATCAGACCGGTGATATTATTCAGCGGTGTACTTCCGATGTGGATATGATAAAGAACTTTATATCGGAGCAGCTTACCAGTGTATTTCGAATTGTGATTTTGATTGTAATGGCATTGGTTTTTATGTTTTCCATGAACGGGAAACTGGCAGTGGTAGCATTGGTGTTTATTCCCATTGTAATCACCTATTCTGCCTATTTTCATTCCCATATCCGGGACGGATTTACCAGGTGTGATGAAAATGAAGGTGTGCTTTCTACCATTGCTCAGGAAAATCTTACGGGAGTAAGAGTGGTAAGAGCCTTCGGACGGGAAAAGTTTGAAAAGGACCGTTTTGAAAAGCAGAACAATATATATACGGATGCATGGATGCATCTGTGTAAGTTCCTGGCATTATTCTGGGGAGCGGGGGATTTGTTTTCCGGGCTTCAGGTAATGGCAATTGTGGTGTTGGGAGCGGTATTTTGTGTAAACGGAGAAATGACGGCAGGAGAGTTTATTGCCTTTATTTCCTATAATTCCATGCTTATCTGGCCGGTAAGGCATTTGGGGAGAATGATTTCTGAGATGAGTAAGGCGGGGGTTTCCATTGAGCGTATTCGTTATATTATGAATTCACAGATAGAAATGGATGTGAATAATCCGCTGACTCCTGATATGTATGGGGATATTGTGTTTGACAGGGTTTCCTTTGGCTATGGGGAGGAGCCTGTTTTGAAGAATATCAGCTTTACCATTCCCAAGGGAACTACCTTTGGTATCTTGGGAAGTACCGGTTCCGGGAAATCTACATTAATGTATCTGCTAAACCGTTTATATGATTTGCCTGCCGAAAATGGAACTATTACCATTGGTGGTGTAAATGTGGCGGATATGAAAGGGGAGTGGGTGCGTTCCCACATCGGCATGGTGTTGCAGGAGCCTTTTCTTTTTTCCAGAACTATTGCGGAAAACATCGGTATTGCAATGGATAATAAATCCGGAAGGACAACAGAAGAAATGAGTCTGTCTGAGATACGCAGGGCAGCCGCAATTGCTTGCGTGGATGATGCAATCACGGAATTTGCCAAGGGCTATGATACCCTTGTGGGAGAGCGTGGTGTGACTTTATCCGGCGGACAAAAGCAGAGGACTGCCATTGCAAGAATGCTGACCCAAAGGACACCGATTATGGTATTTGATGATTCCCTGTCGGCGGTGGATGCGGATACGGATGCAAAAATCCGTCAGGCGCTTAGACAAAATCTGGGAGAGTCCACGGTAATTTTGATAGCCCACAGAGTAACTACTCTGATGCAGGCAGATTGTATTATGGTAATGGATAAGGGGGAAATTGTGGAAATGGGTAGTCATAAGGAATTAATGGAGCAAAATGGAGTTTACCGTAAAATTTATGATATGCAGATGTCTTTAGCAGAGGAAGGAGGGAATACCGCACAGTCGGAATAAGTTTATGAGTACGAAGAAAAAGGATGAACAAAAAGAATATGTTTCCCTTCCCTATTTTGGAATCAATAAGTTAGTTCCATATTTGAAGCCCTATCGCTTTATTTTATTCAGTATGGTAACACTTGGACTTTTGGGAGGATTTGTTGATATTGTTTTACCTTTGTTTCAACGATATGCGTTGAATCATTTTATTGGCGAGGAAACCTTAGATACACTGAAGTGGTTTATTCTTTCTTATCTGGGAGTGTTGGCGTTTCAGGTGGTGGCAAATACTATTTCAGCCTATCAGGCATGTCAGATAGAAATGTATGTGGGCAGGGATATGAAAAGAGCCAGCTTTAATCATTTGCAGACCCTTGCCTTTTCCTATTACAACCAAAATAGTGTAGGATATATTCATGCCCGGGTAATGAGTGATACCAATAGGATTGGTTCCCTGGTATCCTGGGGACTAATGGATGGTGTTTGGAATTTGTCCTATATTTTGGGGGCAGTAGTGGTTATGCTGGGAGTCAATTTGAAATTGGCATTATGGGTGATTGCCATTATTCCATTGACCGCTTTGGCTGCAGCCTTTTTTCAAAAAAAACTGGTAACCATAAATCGTCGTGTAAGAGAGATTAATTCCCAAATTACCGGTAATTTTAATGAGGGTATTACCGGAGCTAAGACTACCAAGACCTTGGTAATTGAAAAGAAAATGGAGGATAATTTTAACGGTACCACAGAAGAAATGCGAAAAACCTCTGTTCATGGAGCTCATTATCGTGCCATGTTTTCTTCCATGATTTCCTTTTCCGCATCCCTTGCATTGGCGTTAGTATTATGGAGAGGGGGAAAACTTACCGGAGAAGGTTTATTTGAAATCGGAACCCTTTCTGTATTCATGTCCTATGCTTTGGGAATGATGGAGCCTGTGCAGTGGATTGTCCGTGCTATTTCTGATTTGATTACCGTACAGGTAAATGTGGAACGTTTTACCAGACTCATGGAAACGGAATCGGATGTGCGGGATAGTGAAGAAGTAATTGAAAAATACGGGGATTCCTTTGAACCTAAAAAGGAAAATTGGGAGCCCCTTCACGGGGATATTACCTTCGAGGATGTTTCTTTTAAGTACCCTGACGGAGAGGAATATGTGCTGGAGCATTTTAATCTTCATGTACCTCAGGGAACCAATGTTGCAATTGTGGGAGAGACCGGTGCAGGAAAATCCACCCTTGTAAATCTGGTTTGTCGCTTCTTTGAACCTACCTCAGGGCGAATTTTGATTGATGGCAGGGATGCAAGAGAGCGTTCCCAGCTTTGGCTTCACAGTAATATCGGTTATGTATTGCAGACCCCCCATTTGTTTTCTGGAAGTGTTATGGAAAATCTAAAATATGGCAATCCGGGTGCTACCATGGAAGAAATCGAAGCTGCTGTAAAAAGTGTGTCAGCAGAAGGGGTAATTGCAAGAATGGATCAGGGCTATCACAGTGATGTGGGCGAGGGAGGAGATTTGCTTTCCACCGGAGAAAAGCAGCTTTTGTCCTTTGCCAGAGCTATTTTAGCAAATCCCCGGATATTTGTGCTGGATGAGGCTACCTCCTCCATTGATACGGTAACAGAAAAACTGATTCAGGATGCCATAGAAAATTTGATGAAGGGAAGAACTTCCTTTGTGATTGCCCATAGACTTTCTACCATACGACAGGCAGATGTAATTTTGGTAGTGAAGGATGGAAAAATTGTGGAGCAGGGAAATCATCAGGAGCTGATTGACAGGCGAGGCGCTTATTATCATTTGTATACCAGACAATTTCAAGAAGAAGCTATCGAATTTATAAACAATACTTTACAATAATTTCCATTATGTGATAGAATAAAATTTATGTTGACTATTATTAGGATGTTATAATGTTGGATTGCAAAAGAGGAAAGTGTTGGATATGTATCGAGATTTAAGCGGAACAAGAGTGATTCGTTTGGAAAAGAGACCCAAACGACATAGGAGTTTTATTGGAAGGTATAGTGGAACCATATTAATCGGTGTGATAATAGTGGCAGTTTTGGGAATTGCAGGAACGGTATTTTTTACCGGAGACTATTTTGCCAGCAGAAGTCTGGTGCACAAGGCAGAAAAATATCTGGAAGCTCAAGATACAGAGCAGGCAATGAACTGTTATAAAAATGCTTTGGAATTAGATGAGTCCTTGACTGAGGCATATGTAAAGTATGCGGATGTATGTATGGCAGAAGCTGAGTATACCGATGCCATTGAACATTTAAAGAATGGAATTTTGCTTAATGCAGAAGAGGAGGAGGTGAAAAACTCCCTTACGGATAAGCTGGTGAAGGTATATGAAGCCGATTTGGAGTATTGTCTGCAAAATAATCAGTTTGAGAATATCTATGCACTTGTAGAGAGTGCAGCAGCGGATACCGGGGCTCAGTCCTTTTTGGATATGAAGACGGAAATCTATACCAAGGAAGTAAATACCTATTTAAATTCCGGAGAGTGTACCAAGGCGTTAACAGCAATCAATAAAGGGATTGATGATACGGGAGAAGGTGAACTATCCGATTTAAAGGTACAGGTTTATCGAAGTACTTCAGACAATTATCTGGCAGAGGGAAATTGTCTGATGGCTGTTCAGGCTTTGATAGATGGTGCTTTGGATACCGGAAGTGCGGAGCTGACGGAGAGGGAGCTTTATCTGAGAGAGAATATTTCCTATGTGGAAAGTAAGGTTTTTGATGGAGAAGATAAGGTTTTAGCAGAGGAAACGGAATATAACGAAAATTTGAATAAGACAAAAAGTATCAGTTATGATTCCAAGGGAAATAAAAAGTATTGTTGTGAATATGACAATGCCGGTAATCCGGTATTGAATATCAGCTATGATACCAAGGGAAATCAAAAGTATAGCTATAAGTATGATTATGAATACAATAAAGCCGGACAGATTATCAAAAGCATTAATTATGATTCCGATGGCAGTATCAGGCATACCTTTAAGTATACCTATGACAGTAACGGGAATCAGACCTCCGATGTAAGCTATGATGGTGCCGGCAGGCTGATATATCGTTATAATTATACCTATGACAGTGCAGGAAATCCTGTAAGACAGGATGTGTATGAAGCTGCCGGAAATATCAGCTATAGCTATCGCTATAAAAATTCTTATGATGAGGCCGGAAATCTGATTAAGAGTAAAGGATATGATACGGTAGATAAACTGGTTTATACCTATGACTATGTTTATGATGATGCCGGAAATCTGTTGAAGCAGGATGTATATAATGGGGATGGTACCCTTACCTATCGTTATGAATATGAATATAATGAAAATGGGCAGATAACAAAGAGTATCAGCTATGAAGGTAATGGACGTATCAGACATTGGTATGAATATGAATATGACATTTTTGGAAACCAGTGCAAGTATAGTTCCTATGGAGAGTCAGGAAAAGTAGAGTCTGTTGAAACAACCGAATATGTATATGTATGTAATGAGGATGCTTTATAATAGAATTTTGCATGGATTTGTGATAAAAATATTGATTCTCAAAGCATTTCAAGGTATACTTTAAGCAGGATTCAAAGGAGGTACTTATGGCAAAAGAGAAAATGAATTTAGCGAATGAACGAATTGCAGAGCAGAGTAGAAATAAGACAGCTTTAATTGGTTTTGTTACCATGAATAGTGTTTTGGCGGTAGCCTACTTTTTGGAAGTGATTAAAAATGCCAGAAGCCTGGGCTCCTATCTTATAGTTGCGGCACTTTGTATTGTGCCCACTGTGTTATCCTTGGTGGAATTTATGCATAAGAAGGATTCCGGCTTGATTCGTTATATCAGCAGTGTCGGTTTTGCACTTTTGTATTGCTATGTAATGTTTACCACCTCATCGGATTTGGCCTTTTGTTATGTGATAGTATTCTTTGTAATTTTGATGGTATATACGGATATGAGATTATCCATTGGGATTGCTGTTTTTGCTTTTTTGGTGAATGTGATTGTAACCATCAAGAAGCTGGTAACAGGTGCGCTTAGTGGTGTGACATTGACCAATGCAGAAATTATGCTTGCCTGTATTTTGCTTACCTGTATCTTTTTGATTTTATCCATCAATAAGATTGTAAGAATCAATCGTGCCAGCTATGAAAAAGCGGAAAAAGACAGAAAGAAGTCCGAAGCGCTCCTGCAGGCAGTTCTTAAGGTGTCTTCTACCATTACGGAAAATATGGAGGTTGCTGTAAAAGAGACCGTGTATTTAAAGGATTCCATCGGATTAACTCAGCGTGCCATGGAAGATTTGGTAGGTGGAACCAATGATACAGTGGTTGCCATTTCTGAACAGAAGGATAGCACCGATAAGATTGATTTGCGTATTCAGGAGGTTGGAGATGCAGTAGCATCCATTCGGGATGAAATCAATAATGCAGAGGAAGAGATAGAGTCCAGCAATGTGGTTATGAAGGATTTGCTGGAGCAGGTACGGGCTTCTGAAGCAGCGGGAGCTTTGGCTGCTGATAAAATGACCGAATTGGGAGAATATGCTGTAAGAATGCAGGATATTATGAGTTTAATCAGTAATGTATCCGACCAGACAAGCTTACTTGCGTTAAATGCAAGTATTGAGGCAGCTCGTGCAGGAGAAGCAGGAAGGGGCTTTGCGGTAGTTGCTTCTGAAATTTCCAGTCTGGCCGCGCAGACCAGTCATGCTACAGAGGATATTAATCAGCTGATTGCCAATGTATCCCAGTCCATTAATGAGGTTGCAGATGCTATGAATACTTTGTTGGATAGCAGTAGAATGCAGAGCCAGTATGTGGATACTACTGCAGGTAATTTCAAAAAGATACATAACAGCACGCAGGAGATTGTTGGTCAGGCAAAGCAGTTGGAATTAGTAGTAGATGTTGTAAAGGATGCCAATAAGCAGGTAATTGATAAGATTGAAAATATGTCCGCCTTAACAGAAGAGGTAACAGCCAGTGCTAATGAAACCTTAGAGAGCAGCAATGTGAATCTGGATAGTGTGGAAATGGTTGCAGAGGTTATGTCTATTATGGGTAAGGCAGCAGAGGAATTACAGAGTAATTATCTTGCCGAATAATCAGAGATTATCCGGCAATTAATACCCAGGTGTCCATCCAACGAAGGTGTTGAATTGCAAACTCAGCTTCAATGGGCTGACCGGAAAGTACCGGATAGAACAACAGGAACAGTCCAAAAGCAACCAGAGCATAGCTGCTGAGTATGAGAGCAAAGACCTTGGAGGAGCAATGGTTTTTGAATTGCATCAAGCTGTGAGCAATCATAAGCACCACAAATGCTACACTGGGGAAGTAATGATAGATAAAGGTAACGCGAGTTACAAAAAACCAAGGTAAATATTGGGCTAGATAGCCGATTATGAGAAAGACTGCTGTGCGGTCTTTCTTTTTTAGTGCCAAATACAGCATATGTAAAAATGCAGGGATGCCAATCCACCAAACGGAAGGATTTCCAAAGGCAGAAATACCCTCACGCATGGTATCGCTTAAGATATTGGAATAGTACCAAATGGGGCGAATCATAACAGGCCATTCCTTCCAGGTGGAGGAATAGGGATGTGTGGACTCAAGTTTACTGTGATATTGGAATATATACTCTTGATTTGCAATCATTTTTTTCCATAAATTCGCGGAGGATGAATCCACAAAAGGAAGATAGGACAACAAGTAAATGAGTCCGGGAATTGCAACAAAGAAAACCATACAAAAGGCAATGGTTTTCTTTTTGTTTGGAATTTTAATAAGATTTGCAAAAAAGAGAATTGCAAGTCCCACGCCGGCATAGGCTCCGGTCCATTTGCTGGCAAGCCCAAGTCCCATGGCAATGCCGCAAGCACCTAATGGAAGCAGAGTATGGGTAAATGAAACCTTGGAAAAATCCAAAGTGCAATATTCATACATAAAGTAATACATTATAATTACAAAAAAGGTAATGAAAACATCGATGGTGGCAATTCTTGTCTGGGTAAAGTGCATAAAGTCAAAGGCATAGAGAAAGCAGGCAAGGGCGGAAACGGGAGTGTTGCCTGTGATACGTTTTCCGAATAAATACAGGACAGGCACCATGGCAATACCAAAAAGAGTGCCCATGATGCGCCAGCCAAAGGGATTCATACCAAAAAGAGCAACACCAATGGCAATGAAGATCTTGCCAAGTGGCGGATGGGTGGTTTCGTAGGTGGGAAGTCCCTTCAAAAATTCATAAGCAGTTCGTCCATGATAGATTTCATCAAAGTACATGCTGTCACGGAAGCTGCTTTGGACAGGAAACATGCTGTTTTCATCAAAAAGTGCAGGATATTCCTGTGCATTTGCGGGCTGGAGGACATTACTGTCTGAATCGGTAAATACAAGCTCTAAAATGGATGCCTGGGTATCGGATAAGGTCAGGCGTAATGAACTGATATGGTTTTCTTCAAGAGAATATTCTTCTAAAGCAACGCTTTGCCAAGTAAACACATTATTTAAGGTAATATCATCAAGATACAGCCATTGTTCTGTAACTTGGGAGAAGCCTTCCAAAATAAAATGACGGTTATGCTTTGGAGCAAGATAGTAGGATAGAGTATGAGGAGAATTATCCTCTTCAAAAAGGAAGGTAATGCTTTCACCCTGAGTCATATCATGTGTGGTGGCAGGGGCATATTGATTTCCCAAATCATGCAGTGCGAAAGCGCTGTAGAGAAGGGTGATAGCTGTCATTAGGATAAAATCCAGCTTATGAAAACTGGTTTTTTGTATAGGCGGCATTGTTTTTGAAATTTGTTTTTGAGGAATGCCGGGAAGCAATTTATATAGCTCCTTGTAAAAAATGATTGCAGTTAACAGCATACCTGCACTAATGAACAAAATCACAGGATTTTGGGGGTTATAGTTTTGTGCATCATAAAAGAATAAGACATGTGCGGTATTGGCAAAATGCAGCAGGGAAAAGCTGATATAGCAGCCAAGAAATGTCTTATGGGGTTTTTGAATATAAGCCAGTAACAAAAGGACAAGAGCCGGATACAGGTAGCGCTCATGCATACGCACGGAGAACAGAAACATGGTCAGTATTATAAAGGCAGCCAAAACAGGATATTTGTAAGGCTGTTTTCCCATGCGCAGACTGAAAAATATGGTTAATATCACAATAGCTATAATAACCAAAATTCCCCAGGTTTTACAGCTTAAGAACAAAAAGGAGCTGTCCTGACTGCCCCAGTTACGTCCCAATAGTCCCCAAAAATTGTATGCATTTACGGATGCATAGGGATAGGAGCCCAAAGTGGAGGTATATTGCGAGAGGACATTGGTGAGTCCAAAGGGGAGACTGAAAAAAATCATTCCTAATATCACAAGTAATCCTTGGAATAGGTTACGGACAAATTTTCGATTACTAAAATCCTGCAAAAAAACATAGTCCAGAATACCCATGAGAAGGATGGGAGTAAATACCAGCATTTGGGGTTTGATAAGGATACCAATACCAAAGGTTATGTAAGCAGGAAAAAGCTTACCGTAGGATAGAAACAGGCATAATAAGACCACGGAAAGGGTATAAACGGAGTCCGCCTGTCCCCAGACGGAAGAATTTAACAAAATGGCAGGGTTAAACAGGTATGCAGCGGATAGCAGCCAGGCAGGGCAGGGGAGCTTATGCTTGGTTCCTACCCGATACAGCACATATGCGCAAAGCATATCACAAAGAATGGCAGGAAATTTTAATAGAAGCAAATGAGCTCCGCTGTATTGGGGAAGCTTAAAAAAGCTGGTGATTGCTCCTACAAGATATAAAATATACATAAATCCCGGAGGATAGTCAGTGAACATATCGGAGGTATAAAAGCCTACAGGACCTGTCTGAAACATTCTATCCGCCCAGCCTGCAAAGCATGCGGTATCATTGGGAAAACCCATATTGAACCAGGCCAAAAGCATACGAAGAATCAGTCCTGCAGAAAAGAGAAAAATAAGGAATTTTTTATGCATAATAAGAAACGCTCCTAAAGTGTTATTTTCAAATTTTATTGTAACAAAAAGAGAAGAAAATAGGAAGTAAAATGCTTTAAGAAAATGTTACAAAATTTATAACACTTTAACACAATAATTCATAAAATCTTAAGATGCTTTTTAGGGTATATGGTGGTATGATGGACGAAGAGACGGGAGAGCGTTTGTCCCATGGGGAAATGAAGGGAGTATATTATGAACAAGAACATTTTATCAGGAAAAATTAAGAAAATTACGGCATTAACCTTATCTGCCATGCTGACCACAGCATTGGCGGCATGCGGAAATAGCGAGAAAGCATCCAATGGGGGTATGGAGCAAAAGGAATTTGTGTATGTTCCGGAATACATAACCATAGGGAATGAGGAGGATACCAATTTTTACAATATGCAAATGAAAGGAAATTCCTTATACTATACCAAGGGGCATTATGATGAGGAAGCCCAGGTATATAAGACCACTTATATGGAATATTCCTTGGAAACTCAGGAGACAAAGGAATTGCCTATTAAAACCGGTGAAAACCGAGATGTGAACAATTGGGTAGTGGACAAGGATGGAAATTTTTATACCATAGAATATTGCTGGGGAGACCCTTCCGGTGATGGTATGATGCCGGAAAGCACGCAGGCTTTGTGTAAATATGATGCCCAGGGAGCTGTTGTATATGAACAGGATATTACCAAGATTATGCAGTCCGATGAAAATAACAGCTGGGTCAGCAGCGTGGTAGTGGATGAGCAGGGTCATCTTTATATGACCTTCGATAATCTGATTCGCCTTTTTGATGAGCAGGGAAATCTATATGGTGAAATTAATCAGAACAATGGCTGGATTCAAGGCATTGGCGTTGGCAGGGACGGTAAGGTTTATATCAGCTATTATGACAATACTTCCGCGGATGGCGGCTATGTGTTGACTGAGCTTGACTATCAGGGGAAGAGGCTGGGACAGTCCTATACCAATTTCCCCAATGGGAATGGTAATGGGGAATTAAGCAAAGGAATCACAAAGGACTTTCTGGTAAGTGACAGCAGTAAGGTTTATGAATATGATTTGACGACTCAGACTTATGAAGTACTTTTTGACTGGCTGGATAGTGATATTAACGGTACTTATGTAGATTATGTAGGAGCTTTGGAGAATGGTAAGCTTTTGGCTGTGATTCGCGACTGGAATACCAATGAGACGGAGCTTGCTTATCTTACCAAGACGGCTTCAGCCCAGTTGCCCCAAAAGCAGCAGCTGGTAGTGGGAACCTTATACGAAAATCAGGCAATGCAGGCTGCTGCAGTTGCTTTTAATAAAAACAGTGAAAAATATCGTATTACGATAAAAACCTATATTGATCAGAATAATTGGACGGAGAATAGCTGGCAGGACGGAATTACTGCATTAAATAATGATATTATGTCAAAGACCAATTGCCCGGATATTCTGGATTTAACCAGCCTGAATGTGGAACAGTTGGCGGCAAAAGGGGTTCTGGAGGATTTAAGTCCCTATTTGGAAAAGAGTACTGTGGTAAAGAAAGAAGATTTTCTGGAAAGTATTATCAATGGCTATACTTTTGACGGAAAGCTGATTTGTATTCCCAGCAGCTTCCAGATTTCTACCATAGCAGCCAAGACTGCTGATGTGGGAGCAGAAATGGGCTGGACAATGGAAGAAATGATGGCTTATGCAGAGGCAAACCCTAATGCAGCTCTTTTTGATAACTATACTAAGGCAAGTATGATTAGTGTTATGCTGATGTACAATCAGGGGGCTTTTGTAAATTGGGAAACAGGTGAGTGTCGGTTTGATTCAGAGGAATTCAAGCAGCTGCTTACCTTTGCCAATACGTTACCGGCGGAGTTTGATTGGGAGTCGGATCAGCGTTCTACTCCTACCAAGATACAGGCAGGAGAGGTGCTTTTAAATCATGTATACATCTATGATTTAAATTCCATTCAGGAATATGAAGCCATGTTTAACGAGCCGGTTACTTATATCGGTTATCCCAATGATGACGGAACTAGTGGATGTTATCTGTCCGGAAGTGAGATGTATGCCATTGCATCCAAATCTGAGAACAAGGAAGGTGCGTGGGCATTTATTGAGAACTATTTGACAAGTGCTCCTGACAGTATGTTCTCTTGGGGACTTTCTACCAATAAGAAGATTTTGGAAGAGTCCATTGCAGAAGCAACAAAGGTAGAATATGTTTTGGATGAAAATGGTCAGCCGGTATTGGATGAGGATGGAAATCCTATTACAGAAGGCGGTACCTCCAGCATTGGTTATGGTGATTGGGAATATACCTATCACACACCCACTGAGGAGGAAATTGCTAAAGTAAAGGAATTAATGGATGTGGCAGTTCCTGCCTTTTCTTCGGACAATCAAATTTCCAATATTATTGTAGAGGAAGTGGAGGCTTACTTCCAGGGACAAAAAACGGTGGATGATGTAGCAGGTATCATTCAGAGCCGTGTACAGATTTATGTAAACGAAAACCGATAGAGGTGTGACAGCATTGAAGAAGCAGCAAATGAAAATACGACAGAAAAAATCAAAACGCATACAAAAGCTGAAAAGAAGCTCGGGGCTCTATATTGCCCCCAGCTTTCTTGGTGTACTTTTATTTTTCCTGTTGCCTTTTCTGGTAATTATTTATTATTCCATGGTGGATAATCCCATCAGTGGTAATTTTGTGTTCCTTGATAATTACAAAATGGTATTACGTAATGCTGCTTTTCAGACCGCAGTGAAAAATACAGCGGTGTTCTCTGCGCTTTCCGTGCCGTTGGCGGTGCTGTTATCATTATTACTTGCAATTGTCCTAGAGGCAAAGCTCCCCTTTCGAAGTCAGTTCCGAACCTTTTTCTTAAGTCCCATGATGGTTCCGGTGGCTTCCATCGTATTAATCTGGCAGGTGCTTTTTCATTATAATGGTGCTGTAAATGAGGTATTGGTTGCTCTGGGCGGAGAAAAGATTGACTGGATGAAGTCGGAGTATTCCATTGTGGTAATTGTGCTTTTATTTTTGTGGAAGAATCTGGGCTACAATATGATTTTATTTATGGCAGCTTTAGCAAGTATTCCCAAGGACATATTGGAGGTTGCAAGGCTGGAAAGTGCAACTCCTTTGCAGACCTTTTTTTACATAAAGGCAAGATATCTTTCTTCCACGGTAATGTTTGTAACCATTATGTCTTTGATTAGTTCCTTTAAAATATTCAGGGAGGTATATCTGTTAACCACGGATTATCCCTATGATTCTATTTATATGCTACAGCATTATATGAACAATAAATTCAGAAATCTGGATTATCAGACTCTGTCTGCAGCGGCAATACTGATGTCTCTGGTGATGATTGTAATTATCGGTTTATTGTTTTTTGTTGAAAATCGTTTTGGAAAGGATGTGGAAGGCTGATGAATACTGGACAGAAAAACACACCCATACGAAGCGCACCGGTAAAGAGCAGGAAAGGAAAACGAAAGGTAAAGCGGATTTTTGAAGGGGTAAAAATTGCTTTTGCAACCTTGATTGCAGCCTGCTTTGCCATATTGTTTTTGATGCCCATTGTGCTTACCATTACCAATTCCTTTATGTCTGCTTCGGAGATATCGGCAAATTACGGAACGGTGTTTGCCACCAGCGATACCGGAGGAAAGGTATATATTGCGGAACGGGTGAATTTAAAATTTATACCGGATATGGTATCCTTTAGTCAGTATATTACGGTATTGCTTAAGAGTCCGGAATATTTGTTGAAATTTTGGAATTCTGTAGTGCTGGTGGGTCCCATTGTGGGCTTCCAGTTGTTGGTGGCATCCTTAGCATCCTATGGATTTGCAAGATATAGCGGAAAGCTGAGACAAATTATATTTTTTACTTATATTATCTTAATGCTGATGCCCTATCAGGTTACTTTAGTGCCCAATTATCTGGTGGCAGAATGGTTGAATACGCTGGATACCTATTGGTCCATCTGGCTTCCCGGTATTTTTTCTCCCTTTGCAGTGTTTTTGCTGACAAAGTTTATGAAAAGGATTCCGGTGGGAGTGATGGAGGCGGCACAGATAGATGGTGCAGGAGAATGGCAGATATACAGACGGATTTGTATGCCGCTCTGTAAGGGGGCGCTGTGTTCCGCAGCAATTTTGGTATTTATTGATTATTGGAATATGGTAGAACAGCCTTTAATATTATTATCAGACCCGGAGACCCATCCCCTTTCGGTGTTCTTAAGTAAAATTAATGCCGGGGAAATCGGACTTGCTTTTGCGGTGGCAACCATATATATGGTGCCAAGTCTGTTGGTATTCCTCTATGGTGAGGAGTATCTGGTGGACGGTATTACCTATCAGGGTGGTATCAAGGGATAGATGAGACAGAGAGGATAAAGGAATGAACGAGATTAGCAGAAAAAGAAGAGAATGGGTAAAAACAGCGGCAATTATCTTTTTGACGGTAATGCTGGTGTTAACCTTCTTTTCAAATACCATTATGAATTATTCCCTGCCGGAGGTGGCAGCCCAGTATGTGCAGTCAGGAACCATTACTGCAAAGATTAGGGGAAACGGTGTAGTGGAAAGCAGCGATCCATATAATGTGATGGTTAAGCAGACCAGAAAGGTTATGAGTGTGGCTGTGAAATCCGGTGATGTGGTACAGCAGGGGGATGTGCTGGTGTATCTGGAGGATACTGAGAGCGAGGAGTTAAAGGCTGCTTTAGAAGCCTTGGAGACTGCTCAGGAGACCTATGATTTAGCCCTTCTGACCGCTGATATGAATGCTTCCATGGTACAGAATGCCCATAAGGATGTGGCAACCTCTACCTATCGTCAACAGATTACCAATGCCCAGAATGAAGTGAAAGCAGCGGAAAAGGAATACAAGGAATGGCTGACTACTTATAACACCATTAGCAATGAATTGACTATGACACAGGCAGATGCGAAGAATCTGGCGGAGGAGATTGAGGAATTTAATGAGGCTCAGGAGGATTTGAATGAGGCTAACCGTATCTTAACTGCAGCAAAGAATAAGGTTTCCGAGCTGGAGGCTCAGATTGATTATTACAATAATGTAGTTAGTGGTGGTGATATGGTTGCCTTGGAGCAGGAACTGATAGTGGCAAAGCAGGAGGTTTTGGATGCCACAAAGCTGGTAAACAATGCCAGTGAAGATTTTCAGGCTGCCAGTGATGAATTGGCAGAGGAAAAGGCAGAGGGAGATAATTCCAATGCAGTAGGGCAGATATCCGAGTCCAAGGCGGAAATTGAAATCGGTATGAATTTGGCAAAGGAGAAGCTGACTGAAAAGGAAGAAGCGCTTTTAGAGCTTACTGAGAATATTAATAAGACCTTAAATTTGGAATCTCTGTATAAGGATATTGCAGATGCTCAGGAGTTGGTTGATGAGGAAACCGAAAAATCCACAGATTCTGTAGTAAAGGCAGATATTGCCGGTACCATTACCCAGATTAACGCAGTAGCCGGTAAGGAAATTTCCGCTGCTGAGGCAGTGGCTATCATTCAGCCGGAGGGTAAGGGTTATACCATGAGCTTTACCGTTACTAATGAGCAGGCTAAGAGACTTGCAGTGGGAGATAAGGCAGAATTGATTAATTCCTGGTACTATGATGAAATGGACGTTACCCTTGCAAGCATTAAACCGGATCCTTCCAATCCCGGAAAGCAAAAGCTGCTTACCTTTGATGTAACAGGAGGAGTAACCGCAGGACAGACCTTAAATGTATCCGTGGGACAGAAGAGTGCCAATTATGATTTGATTGTACCCAATAGTGCGATTCGTGAGGATAATAACGGAAAATTTGTTTTGACAGTGGAATCCAAGAGCAGTCCTTTGGGAAATCGTTATATTGCTACCCGTGTGGATGTGGAAGTGATTGCGGGGGATGATACCCAGTCCGCAATCAGCGGTGCACTTTACGGATATGAATTTGTGATTACCACCTCTACCAAGCCGGTGGAGGCTGGACAGCAGGTAAGATTGGCAGAAAATTAAGGAGTAGCTTATGAAAAAAATAATACTGGGAATCAGTGGCGCAGTATCTTTCCTAATATTCCTGGTGCTACTTGTGCTGACCAATCAGATGTCAGGTGCTTTGGATGCGCAGCAGATGGCAGCTCGTTGGAGTGAGGAAAAGGATGTGGCACAGGTAAGCTGCTTCTTTTCTCCCAATGCACAGGTAACAGAGGATACGCTTCTTGCCTTTGAGCATTCTCTGGATAGTGCGTTAAAGGAGGCATCCATTACCTTGGAGTCAGAGAATCCAAGTGCCAGACTTTGGGTGGATGCCTATAGTGCAAGTGGCAGAATCAATCTGTCAAACGGAAGTAAAACCCTGGAAGCAGATGCCATTGGAATTGGAGGAGACTTCTTTTTGTTTCATCCTCTCAAGCTTTTATATGGTTCCTTTTTTTCCGGAAATGACTTGATGCAGGATTACTGTGTTATTGATGAGGAAGCGGCATGGCAGTTGTTTGGTTCCAATGATGTGGCAGGAATGACGGTTTATGTGGGAAATGTGCCCCATATTGTGACTGGAGTAGTGGAGAGACCGGAAGGACGTTTGGAGGAAGCTGCCGGATTGGAAAAGACGGTGGTGTATGTTTCCTATGATACCTTGTCGGCACTAGGTACTAATCATGGCATCAATCATTATGAGATTGTAATGCCAAGTCCCGTAACAGGGTTTGCTTATAATCATGTAAAAGAAAGAATCGGCGTGGAGGAAACGGAGATGGAGGTAATAGAAAATACTTCCAGATATTCTCTGTTAAATAGATTAAAGCTTTTACGTTCCTTTGGAACCCGCTCCATGAACGGAAAGGCAATTATTTATCCTTATTGGGAAAATTTAGCAAGAGGGTATGAGGATATGATTGGGGTACTGACATTATTTATGTTATTATTTTTATTGTATCCCATTGTACTCTTTGTGGTATTGTTTATCCTTTGGTGGCGTAATAAGGGATGGACCTTAAAGGACATGTGGAATACCTGTAAGGATAGGGTGGAACGTTTAGGTGAGAAGAAACGAGCCAAGCGACTTGGAAAGAAAGCCGGTAGAAACCGGAAGGATGAATTTACAATATGAGGAGGAGAAAGGTTATGAAGAATGGTTTGAAGAAGCTATTATGTGCAGGTCTTGCAGTTACCATGCTGGCAGGGCTGACTGCCTGTGGAAATGGCGGTACGGAGAGCTCCGGAGGTAAGAACGGAGGAAAAGGAAAGGATAATGCCAATGCAGCATTGGCAAAGGAATATGTGTATGCGGAGCAGCCTTTGGAATTGCCGGAAATGGGTGATGATATTGGTATGCGTGCCCTGACCAGAAGTGGGGATAACATATATGCCATTTATGAGGTCTATAATTGGACAGGAGAAACCAATGAAAATGAAACAAAGCTTATGTCCATGAATCTGGATGGCAGTAATGTACAGATAAAGGATATCCAGCTTTACATGGGTGGTGAAAAGCCTGTAGAGGAAAATGCGGAGGAGAATGCGACTACGGAAGAGAGCGGTACGCCTGCCGGTGGCTCGGCAGGAAGCAATGCCAGAGCGGAGGCTGCCATAGAGGTTGTGGGAACAGCGGAGGCTGTGAAGGTTGAAGAAGCAGTTGCAGAGGTAGCAGTGGAGGATGGCGCCATAGCAGAGGATGATATGGCAATTACAGATCACTATCAGTATGAATATACCGGACTTAGTCAGTTTGTAATCTCCGGAGATGGTAAGCTTTATGGTATAAAGGATCATTATAGAGAAGATTACAGTGACCCTGAGAAACCCATCAGTATTTCTGAAAATTATGTATGCTGTTGGGACATGGAAGGAACCATGCTTTGGGAAAGCAAAATGGAGCCTTTGCAGACAGAAGATTCCTGGGGATATATACAGGGAATGGTAAGCATGTCCGAT
Organism: Lachnospiraceae bacterium; assembly: GCA_017624835.1. Classification (GTDB taxonomy): domain Bacteria; phylum Bacillota; class Clostridia; order Lachnospirales; family Lachnospiraceae; genus Acetatifactor. The sequence continues at coordinate 51,634 of JAGAMG010000011.1, read as the reverse complement.
GGTGGTGCGGCACTTCTGATTGGTGGAGATAAGATGGAAATGTTGGTGGTTTCCGGGGATGGAACCATGGGAGAAAGAAAACCCCTGCCGGAAACAGCGGAAACACTGGAATACGCATCCAATATATTTGCAAAAGATAATGGTATCATTACTTATATTTATTGGGATCAGGTAGATTACAATAAAATGTGGATGAATACCTATGACTTCACGAATAATACCCTTGGGGAGCCCAAGCAGCTGCCCGACAGTCTGATGATGACAGGATATACAGCGTTAGTAGAAGGGGGAGATGTGGCAGACCTTGTTTATTCTACCTCTTTAGGTATTTATGCGTTGAATATGGATGAAACAGAGCCCAGACAGCTTATGAGCTATATCAATTCCGATGTTGCCACCAACAATATGAATAATATGGTGATATTGGATGAAACCAAGATTTTGGCATTCTATTATGATAATTATGAGAGCAAGCTGAAGGGTAGTATTTTTACCAAGGTAAATCCTGAGGATATTCAGGATAAGGCGGTATTGGTACTGGCAGCAAACTATATTGGTTACGATATCAAGAATCGTGTAGTAGAATTTAATAAGACCAATTCCGATTATCGAATTGTGGTAAAGGATTACAGCAGCTACAGTACCATGGAGGATTATATGGCAAGCTATACCCAGCTGAATAATGATATTCTTGCCAGCGGTATGCCGGATATCCTTGTGGCAGATACCAATATGCCCATTGAAAGCTATATTGCCAAGGGGCTGGTTGCAGATATTGATAAATTACTTGCAGAGGATGCTGAGCTTTCCCAGAAGGAATTTATGCAGAATGTATTTGATGCATACAGAGTGGATGGTAAGCTTTACTCCGTAATTCCCTCCTTCTATGCCAGAACCTTGATTGGTAAGAGTGCAGTAGTAGGGGACAGAGATACCTGGACCATGCAGGATATGATGAGCTTGCAGCAGACTCTTCCTGAGGGAACCCAAATGATGGGAGAGATGGTTCGTGATTCCTTCCTGTATATGATGATGCAGTATTGTGGCAGTGATTTTATTGATTTGTCCACCGGAAAGTGTGATTTTAATTCTGAGAATTTCATCACCATGATGGAGTTTGCAAAGACCCTTCCAACAGAATTGGGCGAAGACTTCTATGGTGAGGATTATTGGATGAATTATGAGTCCCAGTATCGTGAGGACAGAACGGTATTGATGAATTGCTTTATTAGTGATGCCCGTGAAATGAACCGTAATCTGAACGGATATTTCGGTGAGGATATCAGCTATATCGGATTCCCTACCGACAGCGGGAAAGGTTCCACTTTAATGGCAAATTATCAGTATGTGCTTTCTGCAAAATCCGACAATCTGGCAGGCGCATGGGAATTTGTTCGTTACTATCTGACGGATGAATATCAGCAGGAATTGGAATATGAGCTTCCCGTTAATAAGGCAGTCTTTGTGGAGAAAGCGAAGCAGGCTATGGAAAAGCCTTATTATATGGATGAAAATGGGGAAAAGGTAGAATATGAGGATACCATTTACATCAATGAAGAAAGTATTCCCATTCCTACTATGTCACAGGAGCAATTGGATGAGTTTGTAGCATTTATTGAAAGTGTTGATAAAAAGACCTACTACAATGAAGCTGTTATGAATATCATTAACGAAGAGGCAGCAGCCTTCTTTGAAGGACAGAAGAGTGCGGCGGATGTAGCCGGTATCATTCAGAGCCGAGTACAGATTTATGTAAATGAAAATATGTAATTAAAGCTTTAGAGGTATGCCCTGTCTCTGTAAATGATTTTCCAGAGTCAGGGCATTTCCATGGTCGCGTAGCCAGTTTTTGTAGGTTTTGTACTCCGGCATAACAGAGGCAACCATGTTCCAGAAATCCTTAGAATGATTCATATGAGTTAAATGGCATAATTCATGAACCACCACATAATCCAGAACCCTTGGGGGTGCAAAGATAAGACGGTAATTAAAGGATAAAGTACCCCTTGAGGAACAGCTTCCCCAACGACTTTTCTGGTCACGAACCGTGATGGAAGTGTAGCTTCCACCTGTAATATGGTGATAGTATTCCACCTGGCTGGTAAAAACTTCACGTGCCATATTGCGGTATCGTTTTTCGTAAACCTCAAGACGGCGTAATTCTGCAGGGGTATAGAGTTGTTCGTAGGGGTATTGATATTGTGCCATGTAATTGCTCCTATAGTTTCTTGGGTAATAATGCAAGTATTCTGTAATTCAGAATAAAGTATTTTAGTGGATTTGAAAAGAAGCAATTGCAAAAAACAAGGGGATTCTATATACTTTTATGGAATGCAAAAGGGAATTTCTGTGATGGGAAAGGGATGGAGGATATCAATGATAGGAAAATGTATTATTATAGGAACCGGTGACCTGACCATGGGGGAGCTGGCAGTGGGAGAAGAGGATTACGTCATAGCTGTGGACGGTGGCTTAAGCTACTGTAGCATTCTGGCAGTGGAGCCGGATATGATTATCGGTGATTTTGATTCCGTCAGTGAACAGGAGAAGCTTGCTATTGAGAGCCTGAAGGAACAGATACCGGAGCGTATAAAGGAACTTCCGGTAGAGAAGGATGATACGGATATGCTGGCGGCATTAAAGCATGGGCTGGCATTAGGCTATCAGGATTTTCGCATTTATGCAGGAACCGGCGGTCGTTTTGACCATACTCTTGCTAATATTCAATGTCTTTTGTACTTGAAAAATCATGGTGCTACCGGGTATCTGGTGGATGGAACAGGAATGATGCTGGTGATTCAGAATGAAGCGATACATCTGAATCAAAATTTAGAAGGGTATTTGTCCTTGTTTGCTTTGGGGAAGGAAGCAAAAGGTGTAACCATCAAGGGCATGAAATATACTCTTGAAAATTACACCTTAACAAATGACTATCCTATCGGAATCAGTAATGAATTTGTAGGGGAAGAAGCAATCATTTCCGTGGAGGATGGAGAGCTGGTCTGCATGATTATGTACTGCTCCTAGAAATCGTTACAGATATTCCTTATCCACCTCAATCACTGTGAAATAATTAGGATTATCGCTGCGGATTTTGTCTGTAATGTCAGCAATCAGTTGACTGTCGGATAATTTGAAACCATAGGGCACTACCACATCAAAAATAATATTGGTGTGAGTGGGGCCTTTTACTATGCGGAAATCATGCATAGTAATGCTTACGTCAATTTCGGAAAGATATTCCATAACCTTTTCCTTTAACAAATTTGTTTCTTCATCATTGACACAGATGGGATCCATGTGAATTACCGCGCTGCATTGCAGGGTATCACGAAGCTTGTGCTCAATCAAATCAATCATATCGTGCATTACCAGAATATCCCCGTCCGAGGGAACCTCAGCGTGAAGGGAAATCAGGATGCGTCCGGGACCGTAATTATGAACAATTAAATCATGAATACCGATAACTCCCTCATGGGACATAACGATATCATTTATTTGTTGGACAAATTCCGGGTCGGGAGCCTGCCCAAGCAGGGGACTTACCGTATCCTTTGCAGCATTGATGCCGGCATAGAGGATGAATAGTCCCACCAACACGCCGCAATAGCCGTCAATGTTGATGCTGGTAAAGTGAGAAATCAAGGTGGCAATTAAAATGACAGTGGTGGAAAGCATATCACTTAAACTGTCGGTGGCAGTGGCTTTCATGGCAGTGGAATTAATTTTTTTGCTGATTCTGAAATTATAAAATGCCATGTATCCCTTTACCAGAATAGAGGCAAAAAGAATCCCTGCTACCAATGGAGTAAAACTAAGACTGGTAGGATTGATGATTTTCATAACAGAGCTTTGAATCAGTTCAATTGCCATGTATAAGATTACGATGGAAACCAAAAGCCCTGAAATATATTCAATTCTACCATGCCCGAAGGGATGGTCTTTGTCCGGCTTTTGTCCAGCCATTTTAAATCCAATCAATGTAATAATGGAGGAACCTGCGTCAGAGAGATTGTTAAAGGCATCTGCGGTAATGGCAATGGAGTGGCTGATAACCCCGGCTAAAAATTTGCCTCCAAAGAGCAGAAGATTAAAAACAATACCTGCAGCACCGCAAAGAATACCATATGCCTGCCGAACTCTTGGAGATGCAATGTCATTATAATTTTTTATGAAAAATCTGGCCAATATAGATATCATAATAAAAAGCCCTTTCTATGAGCAAGGTATAATATATGTTCTTTATATTGTATTGTATTTTAAAGGAAAATACAACGGGGACTTGTTAACTTTCTATTGCACACAACGTTTTTTCAGTGTATAATCTGCAAGTGAAAGTAAACGTTTTTACTATAAATAGGGATAAGTGGGGAGACCCATTTATACGAAATGGAGGAAATATGAGTAAGAAGCCTGTAGTTTTAATGATTTTAGACGGCTATGGTCTTAATGAGCAGACCAAGGGTAACGCTGTTTGGGAGGCAAAGACTCCTGTTATGGATAAATTAATGAAGGAATATCCTTTTGTTCGCGGTAATGCCAGCGGAATGGCAGTAGGACTTCCTGAGGGACAGATGGGTAACTCCGAGGTTGGACACTTAAATATGGGTGCCGGACGTATTGTATATCAGGAGCTTACCAGAATTACCAAAGAGATTCAGGATGGAACTTTCTTTGAAAATCCTGCACTCCTTGCGGCAGTAGAGAATTGTAAGAAAAATAACAGTGCCCTTCATATGATGGGTCTGTTATCCGACGGTGGTGTACACAGCCACAATACCCATCTCTATGGATTATTAGAGCTGGCAAAGAGAAACGGTTTGGAAAAGGTATATGTACATTGCTTTTTGGATGGTAGAGATACTCCTCCTGCAAGTGGTAAGGAATTTGCTGAAAATCTTGTAGCAGAGATGGAGAAAATCGGTGTTGGTAAAATTGCTTCCGTAATGGGACGTTACTATGCAATGGACAGAGATAATAACTGGGATAGAGTAAAGCTTGCTTATGATGCCATGACTAAGGGCGAGGGCTTAACCGCTGCATGCGGTATCTGTGGTATTCAGGCTTCTTATGACAGAGAAGAGACCGATGAATTTGTAAAGCCTACCGTAGCAGTGGAAGATGGTAAGCCTGTTGCTGTGGTGGAGGATGGAGATTCCCTGATTTTCTTTAACTTCCGTCCTGACCGTGCAAGAGAAATTACCAGAGCTTTCTGTGATGATGACTTCCAGGGCTTTGACAGAGGTGCCCGTAAGGATATTACCTTTGCATGCTTCTCCGATTATGACCCCACCATTCCTAACAAGGAAGTAGCATTCCATAAGGTATCCGTAAACAATACCTTTGGTGAGTGGCTGGCAGCAAACAATATGAAGCAGGCTCGTATTGCGGAGACTGAGAAATATGCTCATGTTACCTTCTTCTTTAACGGTGGCGTGGAGCAGCCTAATGAGGGAGAGGACAGAATCCTTGTAAACTCCCCTAAGGATGTTGCAACCTACGACTTAAAGCCGGAGATGAGTGCTTATGAGGTATGTGATAAGCTGACCGGAGCAATCAGAAGTGGTGAATATGATGTAATTATTATCAACTTTGCTAATCCGGACATGGTAGGTCATACCGGTGTGGAAGAGGCTGCTGTTAAGGCTGTTGAGGCAGTGGATGAATGTGTGGGCAAGGCTGTAGAAGCTGTGAAGGAGATGGACGGTGTTATGTTCATTTGTGCAGACCACGGTAATGCAGAGCAGCTGGTTGATTATGAAACCGGTGAACCTTTTACCGCTCATACCACCAATCAGGTTCCTTTCCTGCTGGTAAATTATGACCCTGCTTATACCTTGGCAGAGGGTGGTTGTCTGGCAGATATCGTTCCTACTTTGATTGAAGTAATGGGTAAGGAACAGTCCGTGGAAATGACAGGTAAGTCCCTGTTAGTTCGTAAATAGTTGACAGATAAATAGGTGTATATTAGGATAATACTATAAGTATTGTCCTGACAAATACTAGGACAGGTCGGTAACGGTCTGTCCTATTTTGAAGAGAAATTGACAGCAGGAAGGTGTACATAACATGTTAGGTACAATCGTAAATACTATTGCAGTGATTGTCGGTGCTTTTATCGGTATGCTGCTGAAAAAAGGTCTGCCGGAAAAGATGGCGGATACTCTTATGAAGGGCTTGGGACTATGTACTCTGTTTTTGGGAATCAGCGGTTCCCTGGCAGGGGAAAATTCCATGATTCTGATTATATCCATGGTAGTGGGAACCCTGATTGGAGAAGGCGTTGATTTGGAGGATAAGGTAAACCGTCTGGGAAAATGGGTGGAAAAGAAGTTTAGCGGAAAAAAGGGCACGGATAATAAGGTGTCCATTGCAGAGGGCTTTGTAACTGCAAGCCTGTTATTCTGTGTTGGGGCTATGACCATTGTGGGCTCCCTGCAAAGCGGCTTGCAGGGCAACCATGAGATGCTTTTTAATAAGTCCATGCTGGACTTTGTGGCTGCCATTATTTTTGCTTCCTCCTTAGGAATTGGTGTGGCATTTGCAGCCGCCTTTGTGTTTGTTTATCAGGGAGCAATTACTTTGTTGGCACAGTGGATTGCCCCATTTTTAAATGATACCGTTATTAATGAAATGACCTGTGTGGGTAGTGTAATTATTATTGGATTGGCTCTTAATATGCTGGGAATCACCAAGCTTAGGGTAATGAATTATGTGCCGGCAATTTTTATCCCCATCGTGCTGGTGCCGTTAATGGCAATGTTTGGTTAAAAAGGAAGTGTGAGGCTTCTTGAAAAATAAAAAAGGAAAGAAGGATGAACTATGGGAAGAGATGTAATTATCGCATGTGATTTTGATGGAAAGGATGAGTTAATGAAGTTCCTTTCCCTGTTTGAGAAAGAAAGTCTGTATCTGAAGGTGGGCATGGAACTGTTTTATGCAGCAGGTCCGGAAATCATCAAGGAAATTAAGAGCAGAGGACATAAAATCTTTTTGGATTTAAAGCTTCATGACATTCCCAACACTGTAATGAAGGCAATGCGTGTATTGAGAGATTTGGACGTGGATATGTGTAATGTCCATGCAGCAGGAACCATTGCTATGATGGAAGCAGCTATCAAGGGATTAACGAAAGAGGATGGAAGCAGACCATTATTGATTGCAGTAACCCAGTTGACCTCCACCAGCCAGGAAAGAATGGAGAAGGATTTGTTGATTGAAAAGCCCATTGATGAGGTGGTAATGCATTATGCTAATAATGCAAAAATTGCAGGTCTGGACGGCATTGTATGTTCTCCTCTTGAGGCAGGAAAGGTACATGAAAAATGTGGTGCGGATTTCCTGACTATTACCCCCGGTGTGAGATTTGCAGACGGCGAGGTTGGAGACCAGGTAAGAGTAATGACACCTGCCCAGGCAAAGGAAATCGGCTCAGACTATATTGTAGTGGGAAGACCTATTACTCAGGCTGAGAATCCTGTGGAAGCATACAGAAGATGTGTAAAGGAGTTTGTAGGATAACTATGGCAAAGGTTTTATTAGGAAAAACAGGCATCACGGTGGAGAAGAATTCCTTCGGTGCACTTCCTATTCAGCGTATCAGCAAGGAAGCTGCTGTGGGCTTGCTTCGCAAGGCATATGACCATGGTGTAACCTTCTACGATACAGCAAGATATTATACGGACAGTGAAGAAAAGGTGGGCGAGGCATTCAAGGGAATGCGGGAGAAGATATATATTGCCACCAAGACAGGTGCAACTACTGTGGAAGGCTTTTGGAAGGATTTGCATACTTCTTTAGAAAAGCTACAAACAGATTACATTGATATTTACCAGTTTCATAATCCTTCCTTCTGTCCGAAACCGAGAGATGGAACAGGACTTTACGAGGCAATGCTGGAAGCCAAGGAAAAAGGCATGATTCGCCACATCGGTATCACCAACCACAGATTAAATGTGGCACATGAGGCTGTGGAAAGCGGATTATATGAAACGTTGCAATTCCCCTTTTGTTATTTGGCAACTGAAAAGGATATTGCTTTGGTAAATGCCTGTAAGGAAGCTGATATGGGCTTTATCGCCATGAAGGCATTATCCGGCGGACTGATTACCAATTCCGCTGCGGCATATGCATTCCTTGCACAGTTTGACAATGTACTTCCCATCTGGGGCGTACAGAGAGAACATGAGCTGGACGAATTCCTTTCCTATATTGACAATCCCCCAACCATGACGGAGGAATTACAGGCAATTATAGATAAGGACAGAGCCGAGCTGCAAGGAGAATTCTGCCGTGGCTGTGGCTATTGTATGCCATGTCCTGTGGGAATTGAGATTAACAATATGGCACGCATGAGCCTAATGATTCGCCGCGCACCTTCAGAAGCCCAGCTTACGGAGGAGATGCAGGCAAAAATGAAGCTGATTGAGAAGTGCTTACATTGTGGGGCATGTAAAAGCAAATGTCCCTATGGCTTGGATACGCCCACTCTCTTGGAGAAGAACTACAAGGACTACTGTGAAATCTTAGCGGGCAAAGAATACTAGGCAAGAAAATAATACAGGTATATAAAACCTCTTGACAGGATAGACTGAAAATAAGACTATGTCAGGAGGTTTTTTTGTATGTTAAATTATTTGGAAATTATAAAGGTACATGCCAGGGAAATTTTGGATTCCAGAGGAAATCCTACAGTGGAAGCGCAAGTTACGGTACGACACCCGATGGACGGTAGATTATATGTGGGATGCGCGGCAGTGCCCTCAGGTGCCAGTACGGGAAAATTTGAAGCGGTGGAGCTGCGTGACGGAGAAACTCGTTATTTTGGTCTGGGTGTACAACATGCAGTGAAAAACGTAAATGAAAAGATTGCAAGTGTATTAGTAGGAAAAAATGCGCTGGAACAGATTGTGATTGACAGGATTTTGATTGAGACCGATGGCACGGAGAATAAGGAGAATCTTGGTGCCAATGCCACACTGGCAGTTTCCATGGCAACTGCAAAGGCAGCGGCCAATGCTTTGTGTCTGCCATTGTATCGTTATCTGGGAGGAATTTCGCCAAGACTTTTGCCTGTTCCCATGATGAATATTCTAAATGGAGGAAAGCATGCGGCAAATACAGTGGACTTTCAGGAATTTATGATAATGCCGGTGCAGGCGGAAACCTTTGCCGATGGTTTGAAAATCTGTGCAGAGATTTACCATAATCTGAAAAAGCTTTTACAGGAACAGGGACTTTCCACAGGTGTGGGTGACGAGGGTGGCTTTGCACCGGATTTACCGGATGCGGAAAGTGTTTTGGAATTTATTGAAAAAGCAATCAAGGCGGCGGGATATACACCGGGACAGGATATTAAAATTGCCTTGGATGCTGCCAGCAGTGAATTATATAATGAGGAAACGGGTATGTATCATTTCCCGGGAGAAAGTAGCCTAAAAGGGGAAGAAGTAGTTCGTGATACGGAAGAAATGGTTTCCTATTATGAGACGCTGGTAAAGCGTTTCCCTATTATTTCTATTGAGGATGGTCTTGCTGAGGATGACTGGGATGGCTGGCAGGCTATGACCGAGAGGCTGGGGGATAAAATCCAGCTGGTGGGAGACGATTTGTTTGTCACCAATACCAAACGTCTTGATGCCGGTATTAAATTAAAAACTGCCAATGCCATTTTGGTGAAGGTAAATCAGATTGGAACTTTAAGTGAAGCCTTTGCAGCAGTGGAGCTGGCACACAAGAATGGTTATAAGGCTGTGATTTCTCATCGTTCCGGGGAAACAGAGGATACCACCATTGCAGATATAGCAGTGGCATTGAATACCGGACAGATTAAGACAGGAGCTCCCTGCAGAAGTGACCGTGTGGCGAAATACAACAGACTTCTTAGGATAGAAGAGGAGTTAGAAACGGCGGCACAATATATGGAACCTTTTCGCAAAATATAAATAAATATAGTGTGGGCAGCCATAATATGCAGTAAAGTATCAGCATATGGGCTGCCTGTTTTGTGTATTTTATAAAATTTTTATTAAATATTAAAAAATATTTTTGTAGTTTTTTTAACGAAATAAAGAAATAAAAGGAAGTCGCATAAATCTACATGTTTTTGGTGCAAGGATGTATTTTTATGCATTTTATACATGAAAAACTGCATATATCATAGAAAAACCAAAAAAGCAATTGCAAAACTTATTTATATATGAGCACAGAGGTATTTTTATTCATTAAAATTGTGTTATTGGGAAACATAAGTCTGCACCGGACGGACAGATAAACTCGTAATTTCTTGTACTTTTTTTCGAAAATTTACCAGCTTTGCAAGTTTTTTCTTTATTGACATTGCCCCGAAATTATTGTAAGATACAGAAAGTCGGACGATGATGAACGGCTTAGCAGGTACATCATCGTTCTTTTGTCGAAAGGAGTATTTTTATGAAGAAAAGAACAAAAGTGCTTGCGCTTGTTCTTGCACTCGGTATGGTTTTAACCGGATGTGGTTCCAGCAGCGCGGGCGGCAACGGTTCCGGTGACGGAATCAAGGATTTGGTTACTTGGGAGACAAGCAACCGTGAGATGGAAAACATGGTTATTCTGAATACAGAAATGGCTAACGATTTGAATGTATTAGGTAACTGTGTAGAAGGTCTTTTGGAGACAGATGCACAGGGTAAACTGATTCCCGGTCTTGCAAAGGAATGGGGAACAGAGGATGGCGGTCTTACCTGGACTTTCAAATTAAGAGAGGGTGTTAAGTGGGTAGACGTTAACGGTAATGAGAAGGCTGACTGTACTGCACAGGATTTTGTAACCGGTCTTGAGTGGGTTATGAACTTCCACAAGAATGGTGCAGCAAATACCTCCATGCCTACCTCTTTGATTAAGGGTGCAGGTGAGTACTATGAATACACCAAGAACCTTCCTGCAGAGGAAGCTCTGTCCATGGATAATACCAAGTTCTTAGAGATGGTTGGTATTGAGACTCCCGATGATTATACTGTAGTATATCATTGTATTACCAATGCAACCTATTTTGACACCGTATGTCCTTCTGCATGTCTGTATCCTATGTCAGCAGCATTTGTTGCAGAGGTTGGTGTAGAGAACGTACTTGGTTCCAGCAATGAGACAATTTGGTACAATGGACCTTATACCTTAACTGAGTATATTCAGGGTAATACCAAGACTCTGACCAAGAATCCTACCTATTGGGATAAGGAATGTTCTTTATTTGATACGGTAACCATTCGTATCATTGAAGATATCACCGTTGGTTTCCAGTTATATCAGAACGGCGAGTTGGATCACATTGATCTTTCCGAAGCAAACCTGAGAACTATCTGGAATGATGAGAATAACGAATATCGTGATCAGCTGGTAGAGAAGCTTCCCAGAAAGTATTCTTACCAGATGCACTTTAACTATGACAAGTACAATGAGGACGGAACTCCCGATACCAATTATAATACTGCAATTGCTAACGAAGCATTCCGTCAGTCCATCTACTATGGTTTGGATTTAACCAAGTACTTTGAGAGAACTAACTTTATTAATCCTTTGAAGTGTGAGAATAACGCATATACCATGAAGGGTCTGCTTTACTTCTCCGATGGTACTGAGTATACTGCAAAGGTTAAGGAATTACTTGGCTTTGGCGAGTCCGATGGCAAGACCCCTGTAAGATTTGATGGTGCTAAGGCTCAGGAACTTAAGGCAAAGGCGATGGAAGAGTTGTCTGCTAAGGGCGTAACCTTCCCTGTAGAATTAGACTACTATATTGTAGCAGGTTCTCAGAATGCACTTGATACCGCAACTGTATTACAGCAGATTTTCTCCGAGTGCCTCGGTGATGATTATATTAAGTTAAATGTTGGAACCTATGTTTCCAGCCAGACTAAGGAGGTTATCCAGCCTCAGTTACATTCCTTCGTTATCAACGGATGGGGTGCTGACTATGGTGATCCTCAGAACTTCCTTGGACAGGAAACCTATGGTGAGGATACCGCTTACTATTCAAATAACTACTCCAATATCAATAATGCAACTGATGCAGACCTGATTGCAACCTACAAAGAGTTTACTGATTTAGTAAACAAGGCTAATGCAATTACCGATGATATGGATGCAAGATATTTTGCTTATGCAGAGGCAGAGGCATATATGCTTCAGCATGCCCTGTCCGTGCCTACTCTCTTAGATATTAGTTGGCAGTTAACCCATGTAAATGATTACACCAGATCTAATGCTATGTTCGGTATTCAGAACTATATGTATAAGAATTGGGAGACTTCTGTAGACGCCTATACTACAGAGCAGTATGATGCGATTGCAGAGGAATTTTATAAATAATGGTTAAATATACAATCAAGCGACTGTTACAAACTCTTGTAACAGTCCTGATTGTTGCTACAATTGTTTTCCTGTTGATGCGTATGTTACCTACGGATTACTTCTTTACTGAGGATCAGTTGATGAAATTAACTCCCGAGCAGAAGCAGGAGCAGTTGGAAGCAGCAGGTTTAACAGACCCGGTTGGTGAGCAGCTCATCCGCTTTTATGGGCAGATTCTTCGTTTTGACTTTGGAGAGTCAAGAAGAATTCAAAGCGGTGTGGATGTTGTAAAAGTAATCGGCTCTAAATTTACAGTTTCTATGAGATTAGGATGCACCGCATTAGTGATTTCACTTTTTGTAGGTGTATTTATTGATATTATTCAGACAATTAATAAAGACAAGCTTTTGGATCATATTGGAACAGGATATACGATTTTTGTAAATGCAGTACCAAGCCTTGTATCCTATTCCTTGGTATTGGTATTTGGCTCTACAGTGTTGGGATTGCCTTCATTGTATTCCACTAGAAATCCCGGTCCTTCAAGTATCCTTCCGGTAGTATGTCTTTCTTTGGCGTCTATCGCACATTATGCGCTGTGGACCAGACGTTATATGGTAGACGAGTTAAATAAGGATTATATTAAATTGGCGCGTGTAAAGGGTATGTCCTTTAACAGCATTATGGTAAAGCATGTATTTAAGAATGCATTTGTGCCTTTGGTACAGTACATTCCTACTTCATTTCTTTACACCATCGGAGGTTCCCTTCTGGTGGAGAGATTCTTCTCCGTACCCGGTATGGGTCCCTTGTTAAACGATGCAATTATCAGATATGATGTAAATGTTGTTCAGACATTGGCAATTATTTATGGAACTATGGGTACTGTGGGTGTATTTTTAGGTGATGTCCTGATGATGTTACTTGACCCCAGAATCAAATTGGTAGGCAAAGGAGAAACACGTTAATGAAAAAGAATAATGATGATCTGTTTCGTTTCGTGGAATACTCCGCCGAAGCAGCAGAACGTACAGGTTATTCCGATTATTCCTATTGGAAATCTGTATTTCAGAATTTTTTAAAGAAGAAATCAGCAGTAGTAATGGCGTTTATCTTTTTCGGTCTTGTAATCTTTTCTTTTATTGCACTTGCAATCGGAAAGTATGATTATGCCGAATTGTTAACTGATAGTGCCCTTGCATTCCAGGCACCTAACGGAGAATTTTGGTTTGGTACTGATAATCTTGGAAGAGATTATTGGTGTCAGGTTTGGTTTGCGGCACAGACTTCAATCAAGCTTGCAATTATTGTAGCCTTGGGCGAATGCTTTGTGGGTGTAACTATCGGTTGTCTCTGGGGATATGTGCGTGTATTAGACCGTCCTTTAACAGAGATTTACAATGTTATCAACAACATTCCTATGATTATTTATATGACTCTGATTGCACTTTTGATTGGTCAGAGCTTTACTGTTATGGCAATTTCCCTGATTTGCTTTGGTTGGCTTCCTATGGCAAGAAACGTAAGAAACCTTGTTCTTATGTATCGTGACAGGGAATACAATCTGGCATCCAGATGTTTGGGAACTCCTGTATGGAGAGTATTGGTTAAAAATATTTTGCCGTATCTTATCAGTATTATTATTTTGAGACTTGCACTTTCCATTCCTTCCACGATTGCATTGGAATCAACCCTGTCATATCTTGGATTAGGACTTGGAATTGATACACCATCACTTGGCATTCTTCTTAGAAATGCCAGAAATTACTTTTTGGATTATCCGTATCTGTTGATTTTCCCCGCTGTAATTGTGTCCTTGATTACAATTACATTCTATTTGGTGGGTAATGCGTTTTCAGATGCGGCAGATCCCAGAAATCACGTATAGGAATGGAGGAGCACGTTATGACAAAAGAACCAATATTGTCTGCAAAAGACGTAGAAATCCAATTCAGTTTACGTGGTAGAGTGTTATCCGCTATTCGTAAATGTTCTTTGGATTTATATCAGGGAGAAACTCTTGCAATTGTAGGAGAGTCCGGTTCCGGTAAGTCCGTATTTACAAAATCCTTTTTAGGTATGTTGGATGCCAATGGTAAGATTACCGGTGGTTCCATTATGTATGATGGAATTGATTTGGCAAAATATACCACAGAGAAGGAGTGGATGCAGATTCGTGGAAAGAAGATTTCCATGGTAATGCAGGATCCAATGACTTCTTTGAATCCCCTGAAGAAGGTCGGACAGCAGATTCAGGAAAGTATTGAATTGAATCAGGGAATTAAGGGACCGGAAGCTAAGAAATTAGCTTTAGAGATGCTGGCAAAGGTAGGTATTCCTGACCCTGAGCGCCGTTATAATCAGTATCCTCACGAGTTTTCCGGTGGTATGAGACAGCGTGTGGTAATTGCTATCGCAGTTGCCTGCCATCCCGATATTTTAATTTGTGATGAACCTACCACTGCACTGGATGTTACCATTCAGGCGCAGATTCTGAATTTGATTCGTGAGCTTCAGCAGGAATTGAAAATGACGGTAGTTTACATTACCCATGACTTGGGAGTTGTAGCTAACGTAGCAGACAGAGTTGCTGTTATGTATGCAGGTCAGATTGTAGAGTTTGGTACTGTAGAAGAAATTTTCTACGATGCATGGCATCCTTATACCTGGGCATTATTGTCCTCCCTGCCTCAGCTTGGTTTAAAGGGAGAAGCATTGCCTACCATAGAGGGTACCCCTCCGAATCTATTTAATGAAATCAAGGGTGATGCATTTGCACCAAGAAATAAGCAGGCATTGGCAATTGATTTTGAGGAGGAGCCTCCTTATTTTGAGATTACTCCTACTCATAAAGCAAAGACCTGGTATCTTGACCCCAGATCCCCTAAAATAGAGCAGCCTAAATCAATTCGACAGCTGCGTGCAAAAATGGAAGAAAGAGGGTAACTTGGCATGCAGAATAAAGAAAAATTGATTGAATTAAAGGACTTACAGATTACCTTTGGTCACGGCAAAAAGAAATTTGTGGCAGTTGACCATGTTAATTTTGATATCTACAAAGGGGAGACATTTTCACTGGTAGGAGAGTCCGGGTCCGGTAAGACCACTATTGGTCGTGCCATTACCAGAATCAATCCTGTTTCTGCAGGAGAGATTTTATTTAAAGGACAGCGCATCAGTGGCAAGATTTCCAAGGAATTGGATTTGGAGGTTATCAAGAAATGTCAGATGATTTTCCAGGATCCTTTGGCATCTTTGAATGAAAGAGCGAAGGTTGATTATATTGTTTCTGAAGGCTTGATTAACCACCATTTGTACAAGGATGAGCAGGAGAGAATGGCAAAGGTAGAGTCCGCACTTCGTGAGGTGGGATTGTTACCTGAATTTGCTTCCCGTTTCCCTCATGAGTTTTCCGGTGGACAGAGACAGCGTATCGGTATCGCAAGAGCATTGATTATGGAACCTGAATTCGTAGTAGCAGACGAGCCCATTTCTGCTTTGGATGTTTCCATTCGTGCACAGGTACTGAATCTGTTAAATGAATTAAAGCGTACCAGAGGTCTGACCTATTTGTTCATTGCGCATGATTTGTCCGTAGTAAGATTTATTTCAGATCGTATTGCCGTTATTCACAAAGGAAGAATTGTGGAATTGGCAGAAGCAGAAGAACTGTTCCTGCATCCCTTCCACCCTTACACCAAAGCCCTGCTTTCCGCAGTGCCCATTCCGGATCCTAAGCTGGAGAAAGCAAAGAAGCTTTTGGTATATGACCCTTCCATCCATGATTACAGCGTAGACAAGCCTGTATGGGAGGAAATCCTTCCCGGACATTTTGTATACGGTAATCAGAAGGAATTAGAGCAGTACAGAAAAGAAATATAAGGGATTGAAATGATAAAGAAGATTATAAAAATATTTCAACCATATATGATTCGTCCCACTGTTTATCAGTGTGCCACAAAGATTTCCATAGCATTGGTGTTAGCCCTGCTATGGAATCGTTTTATTAACTTGGAAAAGGTTTTTTCTGTGGTAAGAGATGCCTTTTTGGTAGTGGGAGTATTTTTTTTCATGCTGGCGTGGTTTCAATACCTGCGTCTGGATGGTATGAAGGTTGACCATACCGCAAAATCGGACAAAAAGAAGAAGCGCCATGTGACAAAGGATATTGTTGATTACGCGGATGAGAAAATCATTTCCTTTGCGGAGTTGGATGATGATGAGAGAATGTTTTGCAGATTGTTGGGAGATGTGGTCTGTGGATTGTTGTTTTTGATTCCTGCGCTGGTAGTGTGGGTTGTGAATTAAAAGAAATAAAAGCTTTGTCGGAAGACAGGGCTTTTCTTATGTGTATAGAAATTCAGTGCACAGGAATTTGTACAAAAAACAGTTGAAATTATATGTAGAATATGGTAGAATCAATAATGCTTGACATTAGGAGGTGTGGAAATGGAAGCATTGAGAATGGTTATTAATATAATTTTTATCATAGTATGTATAGCACTTACAGTGTTAGTATTAATGCAGGAAGGTAAGCACGCAGGACTTGGTTCTATCAGCGGTGCAGCAGAGAGCTATTGGGGCAAGAATAAAGGACGCTCCATGGAAGGTATGCTTGTAAAGATTACCAAGTGGTTAGCGGTATTATTTATGGGTCTTGCGGTAATACTTAATTTAAACGTATTCTAATATTACGAATGACGAACACTCTTGTGCAATGCGCAAGGGTGTTTTCTATTTGGCGAATATCGCGACAGCGAGCCGCCAGGCGAGCGGAACATTCAACCACAGACCAAAGAATGAGTGCAACAACGGAGTAAAACAATGAGCAATTCAGAGATGAAAGATAAAAGAAAAAAAGTAATATGTGACCTTGTAAATGACAGCATGTATGTCCCCATGAAGGAAAAAGAGCTGGCTATGTTCTTACAGGTTTCTAAGGAAGACCGGGAGGTTTTCCGAGAAATCCTTCAAGAACTGTTAATAGAAGGCAAACTCATGCAGACACCTAAGGGGAAATATATCAAGTCCAATGGGAGCATCCTCACAGGTACCTTTATCAGCAATGCCCGAGGCTTTGGCTTTGTGGAAATTGACGGGCGCGAAGAAGACTTATTTATCCCCGAGGACAAGCAGGGTGGAGCTTTTCATAAGGATACCGTTCAAGTTGCACTTCTTCCACCGGGAAAAGGGAAACGTCAGGAAGCACAGGTTATTCGTATTATCTCCAGAGGTATGACTCAGGTAGTGGGAACCTATGAACAATCCCGGAATAACTATGGATTTGTGGTTCCTGATAATACCAAACTGCCACAGGATATTTTTGTGCCCAAGGAGCGTTCCAAGGGAGCCATGACCGGGCATAAGGTGGTTGTAGAAATTACAGATTACGGTACGGATACCAAAAGCCCAGAGGGCAAGGTGGTTGAAATTCTGGGACATGTGAATGACCCGGGAGTAGACATTATGTCCATTGTCAGAGGCTATGAGCTTCCGGTAGAATTTGGTGAGAAAATCATGAATCAGGTGGAGCGGGTAGCGCAAGAGGTTTCTGAGGCAGATATGGCAGGCAGAAGAGACTTACGTGACGTGACTATGGTAACCATTGACGGTGAGGACGCCAAGGATTTGGATGATGCGGTAAGCGTTAGCTTTGATGGCAAGCTGTACCATCTTGGAGTGCATATTGCGGATGTAACCAACTATGTGCAGGAGAATTCTGCTCTGGATAGGGAGGCCTTGAAGCGTGGCACCAGCGTATATTTGGTGGACAGAGTGATTCCTATGTTACCCCATGCGCTGTCCAATGGTATTTGTTCCTTGAATGCCGGTGTGGATAGATTGGCACTAAGCTGTCTTATGAGCATTGATAAAAAGGGCGAAATTGTGGATTATGAAATTTGTGAGTCTGTAATACGTGTAAATCAGAGAATGTCCTATACCGCAGTAAAAAATATTCTTACAGAGGAGAGTATTGTAGAAAAGGAAGAGGAGTATAAGGTTTACGCATACCTTGTACCAATGTTCAAGCTAATGGAGGAGCTTGCGGCACTGCTTCGTCAGAAACGAAGAAAACGTGGTTCCATTGATTTTGATTTCCCGGAGTGTAAGATTATTTTGGATAAGGAAGGAAAGCCTTTGGAAATCAAGCCCTACGAGCGCAATGTAGCTACCAATATCATTGAGGATTTTATGTTGGCTGCCAATGAGACAGTAGCACAGCATTTTTATTGGCAGGAGCTGCCCTTCGTGTATCGTGTGCATGATGTTCCGGATGCAGAAAAACTGCAAAAACTATCCACATTTATCCATAATTTTGGTTATTATATGAAAACTGTGGGTAAAACAGGCAGCAAGGTGGGAAGTGAGGAAATTCATCCCAAGGAAATACAGAAGCTTTTGGATAAGATTGCCGGAACTCCGGAAGAAGCCATGATTAGCAGATTGGCACTGCGCAGCATGAAGCAGGCAAAATACAGTGTGGAAAGCTCCGGGCATTTCGGTCTGGCTTGTCAGTATTACTGTCATTTTACTTCTCCTATCAGGCGATATCCTGATTTGCAGATTCACCGCATTATTAAAGAGCAGCTAAGGGGGCGTCTGAAAGAGGAAAGAATAGCACATTATCGAGGAATTTTACCGGATGTAGCACAGCGTTCCTCCAAGATGGAACGAAGAGCGGATGAAGCAGAGCGTGAGACTGATAAGCTGAAAAAGGTACAATATATGGAACAGCACTTGGGGGAAGTGTTTGACGGAGTGGTTTCCGGTATTACTGCTTGGGGGATTTATGTGGAGCTTCCCAATACTGTGGAAGGACTTGTGCATGTATCAAAAATCCCCGGTGATTACTATTATTACAATGAAAGCACCTACGAAATGGTAGGGGATGCTACCGGAAGATGCTTTAAGCTGGGAATGCCGGTAAAAGTTTGTGTAGAAGACTGCGACAGAATTACCAGAACCATTGATTTTAGTTTATGCGAATAAAAGAGAGTGTAGCGCAGTCCAAAGAGTTGTGGTAGAATGGTTTTGTGATTTTGGAGACAGGGAAAGGCTTGGGAGGATTATGGCTAAAAAAGAAACACAGAAAATGATTGCCAATAATAAAAAGGCATTTCATGATTATTTTATTGATGAAACCTATGAGGCCGGCATTGCCCTTCATGGTACGGAAGTAAAGTCCATGCGCATGGGAAAGTGCAGTATAAAGGAGGCCTTTATTCGGATAGAAAACAGTGAAGTATTTGTTTATGGTATGCATGTGAGTCCCTATGAAAAAGGCAATATTTTTAATAAAGACCCATTGCGTGTGAAAAAACTTTTGATGCATCGTTATGAAATCAATAAATTATTAGGAAAAATTAAAGAAAAGGGTTATACCTTGGTACCTCTACAGGTATACTTTAAGGAGGGAAAAGTCAAGGTAGAAGTTGGTCTTGCCCGTGGTAAGAAGCTCTATGACAAGAGAGCCGACATTGCCAAAAAGGATCAGCGCCGTGAGGCAGAAAAAGATTTTAAAGTAAAAAATCTTTATTAATGTGAAGCATTAATGAGCAGGCTTGACAGGAAAAGATTATTACACTATACTAAGCAAGTAAGATTTTTTCCTTTACTAACAGGTGCATATGCACCCATATAAGGGGTAGTAAAGGTTTCGACAGGGGTCTTGCAGCTGGAGAAGCTATCCGTTGTGACACGTTAATCACACAATTAAACTAAACGCTGAAGATAATTTAGCATACGCTGCCTAATGGCAGCTGTCCGACCTAGAGCACTCACACTTTAGAATTCGGGCATCGACTATGTGAGAAACGACATGCGTTAAGCTTTGCGCGCATGGGCGTATTATGAAGCTACCGAATTTATCAGGGTGTTCGTTTCCTGATATAGGAGGGAACAGGCAAAGGCGAGCTTTGCCAAGATAACGGACTATGATAGTAGAAGTACAGGGAATGGGCTTTTGGACACGGGTTCGACTCCCGTCTACTCCACTAGAGTCACAAGCGTCGAACACCGTCCGAGATTGGAATTTGGCGGTGTTTAAAAACGAGTTTGCGCTGATACTTGACACGAATCAGTATCAGGCAGACTGTGACGACATCGATACTATATCGTATACATCCATTCAGAGATATGTGAAGGAACGTTATGGTATCCAAATTAGCAAATCGACGATTTCACAAGTCAAAGCTAAATGTGGCTTGAAATCTTTTGAACGGTCACAAGCAGTGACGGTTGTAGAAGATGTGAAATCAGAGAAAGAGAAAATAGTTCTTGAAGCGTTTCGAGAACTAGGTCTTGTAAATTAGCAGGAGCGATTGCTTCTGCTTTTCTTTTTTTCGGCTGGGTATTAAGCAGTCATCATAAAAAAAGAAGGGTGGATGCTGTTGGGGGAAGTGCTTTGCATGATAAAAAAGATTGTTTTATGCTACACAGGCTGCTTTGAACCAAAGATAGGCGAGTGCTATTTATTTAGTATAAAGCTTGATTTTGAGAAAGCAGAAGAATACAGAAAAAGTTATGGTGCATACCTGCGGCATAATCAATGGAATGACATTGATGTTGAGGTTTGTATGCTGATATAAGATTTTCGTCCCACTATTTACAGCGATGTAGGTAGTGGGATTTTTTTGTGAAAAATTTATAGAAAAAATGGATGAAATCATTTCTATTGCAAGAATATAGAAAAGTAATATATAATATAAACGAAAGAATACATGAATTTTGTAAGCCAAAAAAGAAAGGAGGTTCCATATGTCCACCTCATTACAAGCATTATTAATGCAATACACAGAAGCTTTGCATAAAGTATATGGCAGGCATTTAAAGACTGTTATATTATATGGTTCATATGCAAGGGGCGATAATACTGCGGATTCAGATGTTGATATTATGATTTTGCTGGATTTGCCGGATATGGATATTAAGGAATATCGTCACGATTTATCAGGTATGACTTATGATTTTAATATGGAACATGACCTTGATATAAAGCCAATTGCTAAAAATAAAGAGCATTTTTCCAAGTGGGTAGGGGTTTATCCTTTTTATTCTAATATAAAGAAGGAAGGAGTGACTTTGTTTGATGCAGCATAGTGGAGAGGGAACGTTAGAAGATTTGGTAAAATATAGAATTGAAACTGCTAAAAGTGACTTAAATTCTGCTAATATTTTATTGGAGGCTCAGGAATATCGCGGCGCAAATAATAGAGCGTACTATGCAATATATCATGCTATTTCAGCTGTACACGCTTTGGCAGGGAATGCATATAAAAAACATAAAGATGCTTTAGCCAATTTTAATAAAAATTATGTTAAGACGGAAATATTTCCACGCGAGATAGGTAGGAAGATTGCCGAAGCAGAAGAAATAAGACATGCTAGTGATTATGATGATTTTTATGTGGCAAGCAGGGAAGAGGCTGTGGAGCAGATTGAAACGGCAGGAGAGATAATCAAGTTGGTGGAGGAATATTGTTTACAGAAAGATAAGTGAATTACCGTCTCAAAACTTACCAGAAGCCATCAATCAAAGATATGCTGATATAAGATTTTTGTCCCACTATTTACAGAGATGTAGGTAGTGGGATTTTTTTGAGAAAGTGGAAAATTTTGCAGAAACCTATGTGATTTTTATTACACAACTAACTTTAAAAGGCAGAAAATCTTATTTTGGATAAGGTAGCACGTGAATTGACAACATATAGCAAAATTAATATACTTAAAATATTTGATGGGGCTTGGGTGTATGAAAAGGAAATTTGCCGATTTTATAAATAGTGAATGGATAAAACGATGATTACAAGAGACAGTATTGGTGGTTATGAACAGAAATTATTGGTTACTATACAGAAGTTTTCGGATTCCAAAATACAGGTTTTGTATTGGGGAAATTCATCGCAGATGTCTGTAAGTGATATCTGTACTTATGATTTATATGAAGAAGATTTTTGTGATTTTGAGGAACAAAATGTTCAGTGGGTTGAGGATACAGAGTGCGAGGGCAGTTACATTCCGGTTATTATCAATGAGCACGTTGTGCAGGAACCGAAAGTGTGCGGTTATTTTGAGCCGAAATGTGATGTCAGTAGGTGGCAGAAACCGGTTCTGATAAAACAGGTGGATGTAATTATTTCTGATATTTTAAACTTGGTGCATTTGAATGCGCTGGAAGCAGTGGAGATAAATATTTATGCGGAGCCGGAAGGGTATTTTTTGGCGGACTTAATTGAGAATCGTTTCCAAAATATAACGGATAAGACACTTAAGAATTTGATTGCAAAAACAGATATTGTGATTCGTACTTGTATGGATTATGAGAGCTATAATGGGGAAGTTGATGTAAAGAAGAGAATATGCGAAAAGCAGTTTTTATCATTCTGGCAGCCCCAATTAGAGGAAGTGGTGCAAAATATTTATGAGAGAGAGGAATTATGTAAGAATTATCAACGCTTAAGTGATAACTGTATCAAAGAAGATTTAAAGCTTTTGCAGTTGAGAAATGATGTGGGGGATTTTGAGGACTTTTTCTTACAGCTGATATGGAAAAAGGCAACAGAAGCAGTTGAGCGGAGAGAACAGAAAATTGTCACTAATGCAGAACATGCAAAAGGGCAATGGATGAAAGAAATATCGGTTCAAATGCGTGATGATATTGGAGCGGATGCCAAGAAGCTTTCTGAGCTTCGCCATTTTAAGTCCTTACAGGGGATGAATAAAGAACTATGGCAGAAGAAAAGGCGGGAGTATCTGCAAAAAAACAGAAGCTATCTGATTTATTGGTGTTTCCTTATGAAATGTACTGTTAGTGAAGTGGAGGATTTGTTGACAGTTGCACAGATTTATCCTTATCCTACGAATCCGGGAGAACAACTATTATATAGTTTTATGAAACGTAAAGATTATGATAAAAAGCATCTCCAAGAAGCAATTACAAAGGTGTTTCCGGAGAAGTTTCTGGATATTGGTCAGCTTTTGGGAATTGAGATAAAGTAAAAATTGATGAACTTTACTTTTTTTTGGAAACCTCATTGGTAGATTTTGTGTTGAAATAGGTTTAGCATATAAAAAGTACGGGAGATAAGATACTATGAATACGAATGCAGACCAGGAGAAACTAAAAATTGCAATTATTTTAGCACGGATGTATGGGGTAAAAGAAACATTACAGCCCCTTTCCTTTTTGCCAAATGATGACATTGCCAATATGATAGTCAAATGGACGGAGGAGTACCTGAATACGGGGGAAAAGGATATCGTGGTATTCTTTGAGAATAAATTTCATTTATGCAAAAAATAAAAAGTTAAAGAGTTCTTTCGGCTGGAACAACCGAAAGAGCTTTTCTTTTATCGGTGGTAAAATATTATTGCAGAAAATACTAAATATATTGACTATACTCAATAACATGAGTATAATAATGTGCGTAAACTTGTATTCAGATTTACAAAAAAATAAAAGTGAGGTAAAAATACAAATGAAAAAATGGTTAACAGTAGTATCAACATTAGTGCTAATTGTTATACTTTGGCTGATACCGACGGAGTATGATGTGCAGGCAATTACAACTGTATCCGGAGGGGACGTGGGTATTGGTGAAGTTCACTTAGATAGTGATTTTGATGAGATGGTTATAGAAGTGGCAGGGCATGTTAACTATGAGGCACAGCTGTGGTGTAATGGAGAACATGTTGCCACTTGGATTGATATGGCGGCAGCAGGAGGAGATGTTTATTATTGGGGTGCTGGTATAAGTGAATATATTGGTCAAAGTGGCGTATACAAAGCTCGTTTAAAAGTATGGACACTGGGTGAAGAACCCAATGAGTATAATTCCATGTGGTCTGAGTTTAGTAATGAAGTAGAATACAATGCTCCTGATAAGAAATTGGGAACTGTAGAGCCAAAGTGGGATTCAGAAGCCCCCGGTGTTCTTACCTTTAATGAAGTGGAAGGCGCAAAGGGGTATATAACAGAATTATATCGTGAGGAAGAATCCGGTTTGGTTAATGTTGATAAGTACATTTTTACTGAGCGCAGTGAAGGCACCGTAAGAGTGAATTTTTATGAGGCTATGATGGAAACACCGGGGAAATACTTGGTAACTGTCTGGGCATACAGTGATGATATTAATGAAATTGCAAATGGAGACAAAGTAAGTATTGAGTATGAGAGTATTGCTGATAAAAATACAGAAATCACCGGCATTATCACAGAGGCTATGAAAAATTCTGATGCATCCAAAGCATTGGCAGCAATTCAGGAACAGATTAGTTTAGAAGAGTTAAGTACTGCTATGCAGAATAGTAGCAAAATTCGTAATAAAATAAGCGATTTGGAATCAGTATATAGAGAACAGGTAGGGATTAATAAAAAGACAAATTCTTCCGAAGAAGTGAAAAAGATAATGGATACTTCAAGGATTTTCATGGTAGGTGGGGCGTTGAATGGTATGCCGGGAAGTACAGTGACATTGGATGTGTCCGTTCCGGAGGAAAAGATTGCAGTGGATGAGAAGTATTATGCAGACCCTGTGCAGATTGACATTAAGCTGTCCAATAATGGTGCGAATATAACAGAGCTGAAAGTACCCATTACAATTACAATGCCAATTCCCAACAGCCTGAAGGATAAAGATTTAAGCAAATTGGTAATAACACATTATTCTTCTGTTGATGGAAGTGGAGAAACTGTTAAGTTTGTAAACAATGGTAATGACACAATTCAGTTTACCGTAACTCATTTCAGTACCTTTGTATTTGCATTAGAAACCGGTGAAAAGATACCTGAGAATAATAATGTTGATAATAATGAAAGCGTAAATAATAACGATGATGACAACGATGTGGATGAAGATGACAATGAAGTGGAAGATAATGATTCCGCAGAGGTAGTAGTAGGTCAAAAGGATAATGTGCCCAAAACAGGAGAGTGCAATGTAATCGGCTGGTGGATTGCATTGGCTGTAGTATGTGGTGCAGGAGCTGTATTCTTTAGCAGAAAAAATACGTATAATTAAAACAAAAATTCCCTTCTCGGCAGTAGGATAATTTGCTGGGAAGGGGATTTTTCATTGCAAGAATATAGAAAATTAGTATATTATTACTAATAAGAGAAACACATTAATTTTGAAAGGAGGAATGCGATATGTTAGCAGTGGTAAAAGGAAGGGTACAGGGAAACACAGTGTTAATTGATGAAGATATAAGAGTATATGACGGAACGGAGGTAATTGTTACCTTATTGAATTCCCCACAGAAAGAAGCAAGAAAAGCATCTATTGATTGGGATAGTTTTGTTATTCCAAGTGAGAGAGGACAGAACGTTGATGAATATATGAAGGAGATGCGTGAGAATGACAGACTATAAAAAGGTATTTGTAGATACAGCACCTTTTATATATTTTATTTAAAAAGATGCCAATAATCCACAGTATTATGATAAAGTCAAGAATTTCTTTATGAATGGCTACGATAGTAATAAAGAGTTTGTAACATCTGTAATTACAATGGAAGAATATTTTGTATTTCCATATCGGAACAATAATTATTCATTGATAGATATGTTTGGCTTTAAGGCTATGGATGCAATTCAGCTGGCAGTTGCTTGTTTTGAGGGCTGTGATTTGTTTTTAACAAATGATAAGTAGTTGAGACAATTCAAAGAGATTAAGTGTATAACAGTTGATGAATTGGAATAAATGAGAGCGAAAAATATATTTAATACCTTTAGGTGTATGGAATCAATAACCATACACCTTTTTCTGTTTTATAGCATTTGCAATGCCGGGAGAGCGATTGAAGGGAGGCATGGTAATGCAGGTAAATTTAATGGATGTAAGACTTGATAAAAGGAGACTGCCTTATGTGGTGCATGAGGTGGTTGGAGAATATGCGGGAGAGAAAGAAGTAAGAATCGACAACCCGGAGATTGCTGTGCAGATGTTGAATGAAGTCTTTCATATGAAGGATTTTGCGGAAGAAAGGGTTTATGTAATCCTGTTATCTGGAAGCGGCAAGGTAATATCCGTTGCAGAGATAAGCAGGGGAATTATCGACTGTGCACTTGTAGGAATCCGTGAAATTATGCAGAGGGTACTGCTAAGTAATGCTGCAAGGGTTATTCTGGTACATAATCATTTGGGGGCGAGTGAAGCGCCTTCCCCATCAAGTGATGACAGAGTGCTGACAGAAAATCTGCAAAGAGCATGCAAGCTGATGCGGATTGGTTTTTGTGACCATATCATAATAGAAGGGGAGCAATATTTCAGTTTTAACAGGGAATGGAAAAAAACAAACGTGAATAAGCAGGAGATGAAGGAGGAAATACGGATATGATAGCTCATATGGAAAATTTGGAAATAGGTGTCAAACAGGAATTGACAAGACGTTACCCCGGATGCAGGGTAGACTTTAGGCAGGTTCAGAAAAATAACGGATTAATGCTGTGGGGAATTTCCATTTCAGCAATGGAAAAGAATATTTCCCCCATCATATACATTGATGAGTACCTTGCAAGAGGATATTCAGTCAAACAAATCTGCGATGAAGTTTCCAGAGTGTTTGAGGATGAAAGGAACATTAAAACACTGGAAACGGATTTGAAAAATTTTCAGGAAATATCCGGCAAAATCTGTTTTAAGCTTGTAAATGCAGAAGAAAACAGGGAGTGGCTGAAAGGGATTCCACACCGTAGGCTGTATGATTTGGCAGTTGTCTATTATATTTTGCTTGATGATGAGTTTGACGGAATGGCAACCATCAATATTACTTCTCAGTTGGCAGCCTGCTGGGGAATAGAGGAAGAAGAACTTTTCCGGTATGCTGTCAAGAATACCAGAAAGCTTTTACATGTGGTTGTATATCCGCTGGGAATGCTGTATGACAGCATAATGGCAAAAGAAGAACCGGAAGCATTCAAAAATGGAGAAAAAGAGTTTTCCATGACTGTAAAAGATGGCTGTGAATGGAACATGTATATTATGTCCAATAAGGATAGAACCTTTGGAGCAGTAACCATGCTGTATACAGATATATTGCAGAAGATTGCAAATCAGCTGAGGGCAGACTTTTATATGCTCCCCAGTTCTACGCACGAGTTAATTATAGTGCCGGACACTGGAGAAGAAAGTGGCAGTGAACTGTTTGAGATGGTATGCCAGGTTAACAGGAATGACGTAAGACCCGATGAGTTCCTTGCAAATAATGTGTACTATTATAACAGTAGGGATAATTGCGTTACATCCCTTTATTATCAGGAAAAATAGCAATAGAAATACCGGCAGAGGAAGCATATCCGTTTGGGTATATTCTTCTGTCGGTATTTTTTAACATAGAAATTCTATAAAATCAAAAATTTTTTATTTTTATAAAACTTTTTTAAAACTGACCTTGTCATATAAGTAAAAGCAGCAAAACCTAAAAAGCAGGAGGTAAGATGTTATGAATACTTATGTGGAACAAGACAAAATGAAAATTGCTATTATTTTGGCACGGATGTATGGGGTAAAAGAAACCTTAGAGCCTCTTCCGTTTTTGCCAAATGATGACATTGCAATTATGATAGCAAAATGGACAGAGGAATATACAAATACTGGTGAAAAGGATATCGTTATATTCTTTGAGAATAAATTTCGATTACGTAAAACGTAGACTAATTTACTGTTACGATTGAATATCCTCAGGTTTTACATATTCAAGAATATCCGATACGGAACAGTCTAATACATTGCATAAAATGTCTAAGGTTTTCGTAGTTATGGCACCATTGTGCTTCATTCTGTGCAGGGTATTGGCAGGAATGCCGTGTTTAAAAATAAGAGCATATTCTGTCATATTTTTTTTGTAAAGTGTTTCATAAAATGGTTTGTAAGAAATCATAAGTTTACTCCTTTCATTTAAAATAACATACTTTTCAAATTGACTATACTAAATATATGGAGTATAATTGTGTAGAAAAAAATAATAAAAAAATTAAAACTTATAAAACTTTTTTTCTTTCTCACTTGTCTTAGTA
This sequence comes from Lachnospiraceae bacterium, assembly GCA_017624835.1. Classification (GTDB taxonomy): domain Bacteria; phylum Bacillota; class Clostridia; order Lachnospirales; family Lachnospiraceae; genus Acetatifactor. The sequence continues at coordinate 23,292 of JAGAMG010000011.1, read as the reverse complement.
GTGAAACAGTCATTTTAGAGAAGTATCACGATAAGGAAAGGAAGAAAAATATGACAGAAAATTATGTATTATGTTTTTTCCTAAGATTATTAAGGAGAGAACGACAGGAATATTTGAAAAAAACAAAAGGAAAGGAAATTATGTTTAAAAGGATTGCAAAATATATGAAAAAGGAAGAAAAGCTATGACATATGAACAGGCTGTAGAGCTGGCAAAAAAGAAAAATGAAGCCGGATTTCATTTCTTATATGAAAGCACATATCAGGAAAAATATTATATTGCACTTAAATATATGCAGAATGAGGAGGATGCACGGGATGTATTGCAGGATGCATACATAAGAGCCTTTAACAAATTGGATACTCTTGAGAATGCAGAAAAGTTTTCTCCATGGCTTGGAATGATTGTAGCTAATACTGCCAAAAACGCATTGGCAAAGAAAAAACCGATTCTCTTTTCGGAAATGGAAACAGAGACGGAGAATGGAGATTCTTTTGAATTCCAGATAGAGGATGAAAGAATTGAAAATCAGCCGGAGTTGTCCTATACAAAAGAAGAAACACGGGAATTGGTGCAGCAAATGATTTCATCCCTGTCCGATGAGCAGCGGTTTTGTATTCTGATGTTTTATATGGAAGATATGAGTATCCGCGATATAGCAGAAATGCTGGATTGTTCTGAAAATACCGTCAAATCAAGATTAAATTATGGCAGGAAAAGCTTGAAAATGAAAGCGGAGGAATTACAGAAAAAAGGTTACAAGCTTTACGGCATTGCACCACTGCCTTTACTTTTGTATCTGCTTCGGACGGAAGGAACCGACTATTTGTATATAACAGAAGATACAGATTTACTTTCCTATGAGAATCTGGAGAAGCGTATGAAAGGGAGTTCAACAGCTTCTAGGGCTAATCCGGTAGGACAGACAGTAAAGCAACTCATTCATACTACAGCAGGAAAGGTAACAATAGGAGCAACAGTTGCAGTTGTCACAGTAGGCACAATAGGGGCTGTAATAGGAAATCAATCCTCTGATAGTAGAGAAAAAGCTGTAATGGCAAGTAGTGAATTGTATAGTGTGGCAGAAAGCTCACCTACAGCAGAAAGTTCTCCTATAGCGGCAAGTTCACCTGCGGCAGCGAGCGCATCTGTGGAAGAAGACACGCCTGCGGAAAGCACAGAGGAGATTGCAACAGTGGAAGCAACGCCTGCAACGGAAGCGAATAAGGAACTTGATTGGAAGACCTCCTATGCTGAAGTGCTGAGTAATCCTGCAGAATGGCTTTTAGGAGAGAACAGCATAGAACATACAAAAAATGAATATTTGTGGGAAAAGCTGGATACCGGATTTTATTTTCAGGCTTTGTTGGATGATACATCCACTTATCAATATACTTTGTTTGATATAGATAAGGATGGTACACCGGAGCTGATTATAAAGGTAAGGGAGCCGAATTGGAGTGATAGGGAGGACACGTTCTTCTGTGCATTTGATGAGACAAGAGGGGCGTATCTGGTAAAGGCATGTTGTCTCAGCTTTAGGGAGGTACTTGCCATATATGAGGACACTTTGGTATGGGTATATTTTGAACCATATGGCCCGGACGTGCATATTGGTGAAGAGTTACTTTTTACAGAAGATTCTCTTGTTTATAGTGGGAATAGAGATTCGGCTCCCGAAACACAGGCAATTGAGTGGTATTCCACTGAAGATACAGAGTATATGGATAAAATTGCAAAATAAAAAACAAAAGGAGAAAACAAATTATGAAGAAAAAAGTATTAACATGGTGTGCAGTAGTAGGACTTTCATTAAGTCTGTTAGGATGTGGAGAAAACGATTATACTGGGGATGTAATTTATTCAAACGTTTCTGAGAACAAAAAAATAGAGCAGAATATGGATGGAAAAACGGACAGTGAAACGGACGACAAAAATGAGACAGCAGAATCACTTGCGTTGAGTGAAATCCTTTATGGAAACGAAGTAAGTGTTTGGTATGACTGCGATAGGATTGATAAAGTGGCAATTCCTGATGTTTATGTGATGTATGGAGATGGTACTTATATGAAAGACTCAGAATATACATTTGGGGAGCTTTCCAAAATGACTGACAAGGAAATTATTGCATGGGCAGAAAATTCATTTGAGGAAAGAAATGCAGGAATCTGTGTGTATTGTTACACACACAGTGAGGAAATGAAGGAATTGCTCAATTCTTTTGGTTATGAAGAATATATGGCAGAAACAATCATTAACATTGTTGGTGCTGATAAAAGACTTGTTGCAATAAATCCAGATTATGCTGAGACAGCGGAAGCTGGTGCTGAATTATTAAGAGAAGAAATTGCAAAAAGAATAGCAGAAGAGGGTACACCGAAATATCGTTATGGTATTTCTGTTGAGACTGACGCTTCCGGTAATTCTGTACAGAAAGAAAAAATATATTTTGAAGAAAAGCAGTATTATTATAACGAAAATGGTGAAGCCATTCAAATCGTTCAACCGGACAGAAGCTGGGGAGAAGAGGCACTTGTTGGTGATGTGTATGAGTCTACATATAGTGGATGGAGACAAAGTTGTGGAAATTACTTTTTGCAAAGAATTGAAAGTCAGGATATGGTGTACCAATTGGATGAGGTTGGTACAGAAGGTATTTTGGTGGATGAAGAAGTACAGTTTGATTAAATCTTAAGAAAGATATGAGGGATAAAAAATGTTCTGTAAAAAATGTGGAAAAGAAATTGAAAATGGTATGAAGTTTTGCAAAAGCTGTGGAACTCCTGTGGAGAAAGCAGAAGCTGCAACACAAAATTCAGTTGTTGTGTTAGGGATTAGAATAGGTATTGTTGTGGCAAGTCTGTTGATGATAGTGTCCACAGTATTACCATATGTAATATTTGACGATATGGTTGCTAAAGTAGCCGGTATGAAATCTATTACATTGTTAAAACCGGGAAATCAATTAGGAGATGGAGTCATTTATATTATTATTGCAGTAATTGCAATAGTGTGCGTGTGCATCAGACAGAAAATTCCTGTGTTAATATGGAGTATTATTTCTGCTTTGATGTGCTGGTATGAAAAAAGCCAGATGGAAAAGCAATTGATGGAATTGCAAAGTGAACTGAAGCATTTAAAACTTGATGCTTGGGATTTTATGGAAAAGGGAAGCGGCTGGCATCTTTTAACGGTTTCTGTAGTTCTGTTGCTGATATTAAGTGTTCTGTATTTTATTTTAGAAAAGAAGGTGAAAAAATAATGGGTTTTATGGATAATGTGTCTGCCTTTACGAAAGGGATGGGGCAGAAAGCAAAGGGTAATTATGATGTTGTTGCTATGAACAATAAAGTATCTGCATTAACTAGGGAAATTAAAGCACTTTATCTTCAGATAGGAGAAGCTTACTATACAATACATAAAAACGATGCAGAAGACGACTTTAGAGGTTTGGTAGGAAAAATCAAGGAATTGGAAGAGCAGATTGCGCAAGTAAAGCAACAGATTGAAGAAACAAAAACAGCAACGGCAGCGGTATCTTTGTCAGCAACGGCTACAGGTGTAGAGTCTGCAGGAGATGGCTTATACGGTTTTTGTGGAAAATGTGGTGCAGCACTTATGGAGGATTCCTTATTTTGCGTGAATTGTGGTGCAAAAGTATCTACAGAAGAAGCAGCGCAGGAGCAGAAACAATTCGACACCGGGGAGAATGTGTGATTAGGATAGGAAAATTATTTCTGAATACAGCAGAGAAAGCGAGGAAACAAGTATGAAACGCAAAACAAGAGTAACAATTTCAACAGCATTCTTATGCATGGCAATGGCACTTTCCGCATGTGGTGCACCTGCACCTACTGCAGAAACTACATTAGAGACCATCGCAGAAGAAGTAACCATGAGTTGTGAGACAGTCGAAGGGACTGTTAAGCAGGCTAATGCAAGATTGACCTCATCTACATCAATCTTAAGCAAGACTGAAGAAGAAATCGCAGCACTTCCTGAGAAAGAGTCTTCCAGCAAGAACAACATCCTCTTACAGAACGATGTTGCTTTCGCAAAAGAAATGGCAAAGGAAGTATTCGATAAGATTAACGCTGAGCGTGTAGAAGCAGGCTTAGACGAACTCGAATGGAACGAAGACCTCTATGAGCTCGCCATGACAAGATGCTACGAGAATGACAGCCACAGAAGCGTGAGAGCAGGTACAGGTGAAAACTACCTTGCAGCTCACAAGCGTTACGCAGAAGCATCTTCTGATGTAATCCACAACTTGTGGCATGACAGTGAGGGTCACTACAACAACTACATGAACGACAGCTATGCAAACTGTGCAGTAGCCATCATGATTGATGAGTACGGCAACTATGTAGCATACGAAGTATTTACCTACGAAGACAACAACTACAGAGCAGATGTGACAAAAGACGGTTACAGAGTAAACACAGAAATTCCTGAAACCGTACTTGCAAAGTCTGACGCAACCACTGCTCCCGTAGCAACACTCGTTCCTACAACTGCACCTGTAGTAGCACAGAAGCCTGCAGAGACCGCAAAGCCTCAGGCAACAACCGCTCCTGTAGAAACAGCAAAGCCTGCAGCAACCACTGCCCCTAAAACAGAAAATAAGACCACAACAAGTACTACTACTAGCACCACCACTGCTAAGACGAAAGAACAAATAAATAAAGAACTGGACGAATTAAGCAAAAAACTGAGTGCAGATTTAAAAGAGATAAGAGCAAAGGAAGCTGAACAGAAAGCTGCAAAAGAAGCGAATCTCAGTGCAAGCACCGAAGACATGAAAGCCATGGCAAAAGAAGTATTCGACAAGATTAATGCCGAGCGAAAAGCCGCAGGCTTAAACGAGCTTGTATGGGACGAAGGTCTCTATGAGTTAGCATTCACAAGATGTGACGAAAACGACAAGCATGCAAGCAAGAGAACAGGTACAGGCGAGAACTATCAGTGGGCTACCTATGAAGCAGACGCTGACAAAATCCATGAGAATTGGAAGAACAGCACAGGTCACTATAAGAACTATATGTCAGACAACAATGCTCACGGCGCAGTCGGTATCAAGATTAATGAAGACGGTTCCTACACCGCATACGAGTTATTCACCGATGAAGACAACAACTATACCACAAAGACTGGCGTAGAAGGCAAAAAAGAATGGTACGAGAACATGGGTGCAACCTATGTAAGCATCAATGGAGAAGTAATTCTTGACAAGAGAGCAGAACAGGAAGCGAAAGTAGAAGCTGACCGTGCAGAAAGACAGGCTAAAATCGAAGAGCAGAAGAAAGCCCTTGAAGAAGAACAGAAGAAAGAAAAAGAAGAAAACGCTGCAAAGCGAGCAGCTAAAGAAGCTGAGCAGAAAGCCGCTGCAGAAAAAGCAAAAGCAGATAACGCAGCAAAATTAGAAGCACAGCGTTTAGCAGACTTAGAAGCAACCTTGAAAGCAGAAGCTGAGAGAAAAGCCGCTGAAGAAGCTGCTAAGAACAACGGCGCAGTGGAAATCCCTGCAGAACCTGAAACCAAGCCTGAGGAATATATGACTGAACCACAGCCTGTTCCCGAAGAGCCCGATGTAAAAGAAGAAGCACCTGAAGCAACTCCTGAACCTACACCCGAGCCCGAACCCGCTCCTGAAGAACCTATAACAGCTCCTAAGACGGATGATGAGCCTGAACGGGACCCAGACATGGTGGAGTTCTGCGAAAAATACGATATTGACTACGACGACTTACAAAAAGCCGTAGACGAAGCATTAGCAAATCCAGGAGAAGCAATCTACTTCTAATCAACTACACACCGTAGACTAGCGATGGGCACTCTGAGAGTGCCCATCTTTTTTTGTGTTTTACAGAATATTTTTAGCACTCTCTGTACAGTACTATGTACTGTGCAGAGAGTGGATTAGATAAAAAAGACATTAATCTCATCTGTTCAAATTATCCAATATTCAGTACAGAAAGGAGAAACTCATATGCCTAAAGGATGTTCTGGAAACACACATACGCAGGCGCAGTGCAATCATCATGCCAATCAATGCAATCCAAATAATAGCGCACATGCGGCAGCTATGAATAATCACGCTAATCAGTGTAATCCAAATCATAGTGCAAGTAAAAACAGCAAATGAAAATCACTAGAGGGTATCCTGCAAGGTCATTTCATGACTTTGGGGATACTTTTTTTATCGCCCGGTTCTGGGTAAAAATCGGGCGATATTTGTGCCACAATTGGGCAACTGTGTAAAAGTTCGTACATGGTTGCCCAATTTTCACCCAACATTGGCGCAAAGAATGTACCGATATTGGCACAATGTTGTTATGTACCACTTGTGGGTCGAAATTGGAACATAGCAGCCTTCTTTTTTCTGGGAGCACCACCTTTTTTCCCCAAAGCATACGCAGAAACAGTCCTTAGGGGAAAACTCTAACAGACTGTCGCAAAGAGCTTTCCTGAGGGTATCTGTAAAGACGGGACACCCTCGGTGCTGTAAACAGGCGTTTACAAATCTTGCAAATAGCAACCGCTTGGAAGCTCGTTTACACGGTGCCACGGGGTGGCTTTTTGTGTAAACAAAACCACTTAAGAAAATGTTGATAAATCAACATTCGTGCCCACCTTGTTTACAGCTGTAAACAACCGTTTACAGAAAAGTGCACATATTTAGAACCTTGTTTACAGCCTCAAACCCGCATAGAATGGGCTTTTGGCTGTAAACGGCGTGACTTTCTCAGACTTACGCTGAAAAAGCCACAAGGGCATAAGACGGGGTGGCGCAACTTCGTTGCGGTCGGCATAGCCGACGCCCCGCTTCGTCACTGCATTTCGCTATGCTTCATTTGCTCCTCGGTCTGTGCGGCTATACCGCACAGACTCTTACTGCGTCGCTACGCTCCTTGCCCTCGAAACGTCCACCGGACGTTCCTCGGGTGCCCTGAACCGAGCATAGCTCGTCACGTCTTTGACGTAATTGAATGAAAAATGATTTAAGGAATTTATCATAAAAATGATAGAAATTAACATCTTACGATAATCATATTTTCACAAAATCATTTTCCATATTTTGTTGTAGAAAGCATAGGCACAACAAAATGATATGTAGAGGTTTATTGACAATATATACCAAAATGGATATACTCAAAATATGGAGTATACATAGAAAAGTAAAGAAAAAATATTCAGAGGTGACAAAAGAATGAATAATAAATTGTATGAAGATTTATTGTATGTAAAAAGTCTTATTACTGCCATGGGGAATTTAAACATAGAAGAAATGCAGTTGCAAAGTAGGAAAGTATCACCTGTAAAGCCAAGGTTGGTTTTATTTGAGAAGATTCGGTATGGCAGAATGATACGTATTTTTTTATTGGTGTTTTTAGTATTGTTTTTTATAAATACCATTCCTTTTGTCGGAGCAGCTTATCGTTATGAAAAGACACAGATAGAATTGGACAAAGAAAATGATATGCTTGCTTGGAGGATGGCACATAAGAACGAAGAGTATCCCGGATATCAGGGAGAGGAAAATGTTAATATGGTATCGGTTGTTTTACCGATAGTGATACGTGGTTCCTTTATTGCATTTGTTATCTCCGGAATGGTTGCGGCAATTATGACTATCCGGGAAAAGATGAAAGATGCAAGGAATAGCCAGTTAAAAAATAATTATGAGAATAGTATTAAGAATAATCAGTTGATTTTGCAAAAGAATGCTGAGATTGATGCAATGATTCAACATATCGCAAACCGGAGGGTATTAATTAGTGAGGAATATATGGAAAATATCATTAAATGGTATCCGAAAGATTACGGGTATCCGTCTGCAGTAAACTTTTTTATAAATTTGGTAGAAAATCATATGGCAAATACAATACAGGAATGTGTGGAGCAATACAACACGTATATATACAGGCAGCAGAAGTTGGAAAATCAGCAGAAGATAATAGACGGACAGAATAGGATAATAAGTCAGAAGGACGAAATGATTAGACAACAGATGATTGGTAATTATATTGCAAATGAGAATTTATATGCAAATAGACAAACAGCCCAGAATACGTCTAGAATAGCGGATGCTACTGAGAGGATAGCACGTCGCTATGGTAGATATTAAAAATATATAAATGGGAGAGTGAAAAAGTTGGAAGAATTAAAACGGATCAGAATGCTTGCTGAGGAATATGATGCTTGTTGTGCTCAGGAGAAAAGGTTGAAAGGAAATATATACCGGACAAAAGAATATCATAAGATGAAAGACACAAATCAGAAAACAAAATTGGAGAAGTCCATAGGTTGGGGAATTTTCGCCATTGTAGAAATTATATTTATGGTATTGATAAACAGGGGATTAAGTCATATATTAACACTTATTGCCAACAATGGAGTGACTTGGGAAGAATATGTTGCTTCAGGACGACTTCATTATCAGAAGATTGATGTAATAATGCCGGTGGGGGCTGTTCTTGCATTGCCGGTTGCTTTTTTGGCGTTGTTTCTTGTAAAAAAGTTCTTGAAACATATGGATGATACAGTAAACAGAAAAAATTTGCAGGAGAATAAAAACAATAAGGAAGAAAATAAAATTATTGCTGAATCAAACCGAAAAATTATGGAACATAATTACGAAATAGCAGAACAGTTGGAACTTTTGCAACAGGAAAAACAGGATATTCAGGAGCGATTACGGAAGGTAAATGCTTCATTTCCTATGGAATATCTTACGGTACCGATAATTGATTATCTGGAACAGGAATTACGGACTGGAAAGGCAAAAAACTTGAGACAAGCAATTGTACATTATGAAGCAGGTGGAGTTTAGCGGTTTGAATGGAAGGGGAATTATTAAATAGGCAATATCAAATCCGGTCACACCATACAAAGTGGAGATGGCTGGATTTTTTAATTATGCTGTAGCATAGTTTAAGGTAATGGGGGATTAATTTTGTCATGAAATGACAACGGGAGCAAATAGAAAAAGGAGACTTGTATCATGACAGAAAAAGAAATAATCTACAGAACAGCTATGCGCTTATGCAGAATGTGGGGAGTGGCAGAAACCTTGAATGAGGATGTGCCGCTCTATGAAAATCCAAAATCGACAGAAGAACTTTTGAAAAATGAAAGAATGGTTATGGAATGGGCAGAAGAATATATAAATCTACAGAGTGGTAGCTGTGAGCTTTCTGATTTTTTTGAAGCTAAGATAAAAGGATTATAGAAGAATTATCATTTTATCATTTTTATCTGACAAATATATAAGTCCTATGTGTAAGAGAAAAAGTTTTTGGGATATCTGATATTTTGATAAAATGATAAATTAATATGTTGAGTGCATAGTTAATCGTCCCCTGCGCCACCCTTGACAGTGCAAAAAAGAAATGTGACCGGATTAGTACCGACGGCGAAGAACTCAAGAACAGTTAATAATCTTTGTCGCATTTATGACAGTATAACATTTCTTTTTTGCACCATCAAGGGCAGGTCCCTTGCGGGATGGCTTACATTGCTTCCTCTGGCTCAGGTGCCTAAGAACAGTGTAGGAGTGTATGGCAAAATGTCTGTACTATCGGGTTGCATTAAAAAGGATTATTAATTATCAAAATTATCAAGAAAATTTTCAAAAAATATTGACAAAATTTTAAATATGTGATACATTCTGCGTAGGTTGAGACATGATTCTACTTGTGTTTCTTTTTTTTTACCATTTTTGGGGAAAAGAAGATAAACAAGTTTGGATGTATGTTTCGACTTTTTTATTTTAGAGTGATTGGAAATTCGGAATATACATCTGGATTTGTTTTCTATAAAACAAGTTCATGTGCATATTCCGTTTTTTTATGGAATTAAGTTATCAGCAATAAGGAATAGGAGGAAAGGTTATGAACAATTCAAATGATAAACAAATTACTTCCGGAAGTGTTATAGGGGGTGGAGGAACTGCTAATCAGAATAATTTGCTTTCTCTATCAACTTTGAATGAAGCATTGGCGCAGGCAATAGAAAATGCAATTACGTATGCAAATCAGTATCCTTTACCGCTATCAGAGCAGATTGCAAGTAAGGTAGAGGAAATAATATTGGGAGATATGAATGCCTGGATTAATTATAAAAATATGTTGGCTGGGATGGATGGTACAAAAATTTCGCGTATGAATTATCTTTCGCCTGCTGTTATTGCAAGGCTTATGATAGCCTTGGAAGGAGTAAAGGCGCTTGATTATACCAATGGAAATGATAGTGCACAATGTCAGTTGGGAATTTATCAGTATGCTGGAAGGAATGAAGGAATATATGCAACGTCTGAGGCGGCACTCAATACAGTAATCAGAAAATATCATTTCAGTATTTCGGCATCAGGGTTGAGACAGGTCAGGGAATTACTGTTAAAAACAGCACCTGTTGTGATGGTTGGAAAACAGAAGAATCTGATTGCGGTTAATAATGGTATTTTTGACTATGAAACCAAAAGGCTGTTGGAGTTTTCGCCGGAGTATGTATTTGTTTCAAAATGTAGGGTAGATTTGCTGGACAATCCTTCCAATATATCAATTCATAATAACGAAGATGGTACGGATTGGAACATAGAGGATTGGATACATGAACTGACCGATGACCCGCAGATTGAAAAACTGTTGTGGCAGATAATAGGGGCGTCAATACGACCTAATGTCCGGTGGAATAAGGCTCTTTTTCTGTATTCTACAAGAGGTAATAACGGAAAGGGAACCTTCTGTACATTGCTTAGAAATCTTTGTGGAGAAGGGAATCATGTGTCCATTGCGATTAATGATATGGCAAAGAATTACAGACTGTCACCTTTACTCCATGCCTCAGCTGTGATTGTGGATGAAAACAGTGTGAATGGCTATTTGGATGATGCGGCAACCTTTAAGGCTTTGGTTACCGGTGATAAAGTGCAGATTGAAGCAAAATATAAAGACCCTGTTGATTTCAGGTTTTCGGGATTGATGGTACAGTGTATCAATTTTCTCCCAAGGGTAAATGACAAAACATCTTCTTTTTATCGTCGGCTTTTGATGGTGCCTTTTGATAAATGTTTTACGGGTATGGAGCGCAAATACATTAAGGATGATTATTTGAATCGTAAAGAAGTGCTGGAATATGTTTTACATAAGGTTCTGAAGGATATGCCATCCTATTATGAATTTGACATACCTGATGTAAGTGAAGCGTTGTTGGGTGAATATAAGACATTCAATGACCCGGTAAGGCAGTTTGCAGAAGAAATATTGCCACAGCTTAGTTGGGATTTGGTTCCGTTTAAGTTTTTGTATGACCTGTTCAAGGAATGGTACAAGGAGAATATTCCATCTGGGAAAAGGCTACAGTATTAAAATATTTGACCTTGAACGTGTAATTTATAGGGATTTTGGTAATGGGTATGAGGTTGAAGTTTGTAGATTAAATACAAATAAAAAGAAAAATGTGTATGGAACCATTCATATCTGGAAGGACAAAAATCGGGTAATTCGTTCCATTATGAGAATACCTAGAGAGCAGATAAAGGACAGGCTGGATGAGATTGTTTCCTTAATGCCTGTTTTGGAGAAGTAGTATTGGACGTTGCAGGAGGCAGAAATCTGTACAGGGTGTTCAGAGAAGAAACTTTTGGAAATCGCCCAAAGAAAAAGTGAAGTGGTGGTAAGTGATTGCGCAGGTATTTGTTTTATCAGGGATGAACTGATTAAATACATTAGATAATGTTATTTATACGGAAAGAGAAGGTAACGGAATGGGAAAAGAAAATAAAGAATTTGTCAGAAATGCAGGCACGTCTGCTTTTTGCTATTATCGTTATAGTTCTGATGCTCAAAGAGATGTTTCTATTGAACAACAAAAACAAGCTGCAAAAGAGTTTGCAAAGCGACGAGGATATACTATCTGCAAAGAATTTGAGGATAGAGCTATCACGGGTACAAGGTATGACCGACCGGGCTTACAACATATGTTATATGAGGCAAAGAAGTATAGACCCGCGTATCTGCTTGTTTGGAAATTAGATAGACTATCAAGAGACATTCATGATTCTTTCTTTATCGATGCACAGCTAAGAGATTGTGGTGTGGAAATTGTAACAATAGGAGAGACTTTACCGGAAGATGAAGGAATGCGTATTGCAGTGCAAGCCTTGTATGCATCTATGTCTCATAATTTTATATTAACACATAGGTCCAATGTCCTAAGAGGGCTGAATTATAACGCAGAACATGCGCTGTATAATGGTCGAAAAATTCTTGGTTATATTGGTAAGCCGGAACATAGATATGAGATAGATAAAAATACGGCTCCCATTGTGCAACGTATTTTCCGTGAATATGCAGATGGAAAGCCTCTACAGCATATTTGTGCTGACTTGAATAGTGCAGGATTGAGAACTGTTCTTGGAAATGAGTTTAAAGTGAATTCATTGAGGAGTATATTAGTGAATCGTTCATACATTGGAGAATATGCTTGGGGAGAACATATTGTAAAAGATGGATTTCCACGGTTGGTTTCTGATGAGTTGTTTGAAGCGGTACAGTCACGGTTAGCTGCAAACAGGCATGGCGGTAAAAGAGCGATTAAGCGGCTTAATCCAGAAATTGATAATATTGCAGATTATTGGCTGGGTGGTCATATTTACTGTGGAGAATGTGGAGAAACCTTACAAGGTGTATCGGGAACAAGCAAATCGGGAAAAATATACTATTATTATTCATGCAAGGCACATAGAAAACATCAATGTTCTCTAAAGAATCAAAAAAAAGATTTGCTGGAGTCTATTGTAAAGAATGCACTTAATTCACTTTTAAATGATGGCGCATTGAGAGTGTTTATTGCTGAAAAGTGTTATCAGTATTATCGAAGTCAGAATTGTGATGATGTCAGTTTGGAAGAATCTATTAAATCATCGCTAAAAGATATTAATAATCGATTGAAAAACATAATGAAGGCGATTGAAGCTGGCATATTCAACGATACAGTTCAAGAAAAGATGCTTAGTTTAGAGGAACAGAAAGCCTTTCATGAAGAAGAACTAAAAGCAATTCGGAACAGAAAGAAATATGAATTAAAACTAGAAGATATTATTAGATTTTTGCATAGCTTTGTGGGAAATTTTGAAGATGCCGAAGTTCGGAAGAAAGTTCTTGATATATTTGTTGATAAGATATATATTTATAATACAAAGATAGTTATTTCGTTTCATTTTGATGAAGATATGCGAGAAATTACGCTAGAGGATGCAGAAAAGTTCTTAAAGAATCAGAAGCGAATAGCTGAGATGATGGATGAAAATACTATAAGTGACGATACCCTTTATGAGCTTTTGGAAAGTATTTGTGGAAAAGAAGGAGATAACAGCTCTGATTTTTTTCAGTAAGGTGTTCGAAGGCTGCTGACTCTTTTCCACTCAAAGAGGAAGAAACGAACCCACCGGGTTCGACTCCCAACGGATTTAATCCACTCAAAACAGGCTAATCAATGGATTGGCTTGTTTTTTTGTATAAAAAAATAGGAATAAAAATATTTGCGCAACTTTGTTGCGCAAATAAAATGGAAATAGAAACGGATTTCCGAAATCTGTTTAAATATCTATTGTTGGTAAAAATAGCTAAAATCAAACTAATAAATTTAGATTTCCTGTCAATTGTAAAATAAAACAGAGCCATGATATACTCAGAACAGATGGAGCAAACGGTTGCGCAAATTAGTTGCGCAGATTTTGCATGTGGGTTTTACCATAAGAAAGGGTAGGGATAATATGAAAAAGAAAAACGTAGTGAAAGGAATGTGGAAACGAATCATGGCAATGTCGGTTGCTGTGATGTTGACATTGGGTGGAGTAATCCGGACTGATGCAGTTGCTCAGGCAGAGGAGAGTGTGACCTGGGAGGCAACAGAATTGGTTACTAACGGTGATTTTGAGACTTGCGACAGTTCTGCCGGCTGGGATAATTATGCACCGGAGTGGACAATTATCTTTAGTGATTGGGATAATGGGAAATCTCAATTTAATACCGGTGGCACCAATAATGCAACCAAAATCTTAAATTTTTCAAATAATGGTTCTGCAGCCATTGATTTTTCTATGACCAGAACCATTTCTAGTGTAGAAGCAGGCACATATAAGCTGAGCTTTCAGCAGGATGGTGCAGCAATGACTTCCGGTTTAAGCGTAAGTGTTGGAGGAACCACTAAAGAACTTCCTGCAACTACCGGTTGGGATATTTGGGAAACTATTGAGACCGATTCCTTTGAGTTGACAGAAACAGCAGATATTACAATTACCATCAGTGGTAGTATGGCTGCCGGTTATTGGGGTGATTTTGATAATTTTGTATTGTATAAAGCAAAAGCAGCCGATACGACAGCGGTGGGAAGCTTGCAGAATGGGAATTTAGAGGCAGCATGGACACCGGAATCTTGGACTGTAACTGACACTAGTGGTATATCATCTGTAACCGGTGATGATACCAATAAACTCCTTAACATCTGGAATGGAAATAGTGCAGATGCTTATTTTTCCATGGAGCAGACAGTGGCGAATCTGGAAGCAGGTACGTACACCGCAACAGTAGAGTTTAATGGTCTATGGCTTGATATCGGGGATTGGAAGTTTTATGCAGGTGGAAGTGAAAAAGCATTGACGCAGCTTGATCAGAACAGCACACATACCATTACTATAGAAAATATTACGGTAGCAGAGAGCGGTTCTGTAACTATAGGAATTTCCGGAACAGCGGCTGCAAGCTATTGGGCAAAGTTTGATAATTTTACTTTAACAAAAAATGCAGCAGAGGATGTTCAGAAACAAACGGCTCTCACAGAGCTTGATGCCTTAATTACAGAATGTAAAGCATTAACACAGACTGATTACAGCTCCACTACCTGGAGCGCCCTGACAACAGCGCTGTCTACAGCGGAGTCCGTAAAAAATGACAGTGATAATAAGACTATAGCTGAGATTGCAGAAGCAAAGACTGCTTTACAGGCAGCCAAAGACAGCTTGTTGCCTGCGAATATAATGTACATAGAGGATATGGAAGACTATGCTCTGAATGATTGGACTTCAGATTGGACCGACATTGATTGGATCGATACTTCCAGCACCAGCTTTAAAGCACAGCAGGTTACTAAGAACGGTGAATCAACCTATGTGTGGAATATTTGGATTAGTGCCGGTGGAGAAGGTAAGCTTACTAAAAAGCTGAATTTAGAAGCTGGTAACTATGTGTTTTCTATTGAAACGGAAGGTGGTGACAGTCTCCAGAGTGGAACCATTTCCATGTATGAAACCGATAATGCAGAGAATCTGGTAAGTGCAGCTATGGTTTTTGCAGGATGGGATACCTACAGTACTGCAACTACCGATTATTTTACTTTGAGTGAAGCAAAAGAGGTTACTCTTGAGATTTATGCAAAATTAGAAACCAACGGCAGCTTTAAGATGGATAACATCACAGTGAAGAAAATTTCGGATGAAGAAATTGCAGCTGCCAAGACGGAAAAATTAACTGCTTTAAAGACTGTAATTGATGAATACAAAGCATTGGCTTCTGCAGATTATACAACGGACAGCTATGCTACTTTCTTGGAAAAGGTTTCCGCAGCAGAGGAATTCTATAATACAGTAAGTGCTGATTTGACAAAGGCATCTGTAGAAGAAATTGAACAGAAAACCACAGAGTTAAAAGAGGCAAAGTCCGCTCTGGTTGCTGCCAGTATTGTAGCGGCAGAAATTTTTGTGGACAAGCTGGATTTGAAAGCTGATTTTATCAAGGGTGTTGATATTTCCAGTTATGTGGTAGAAAAGCAAAGCGGTGTGGTATATCGTGATTTTGCAGGAAATGAATTAGATGATGCAGGTTTTTTCAACTTGTTAAAGGCTTCCGGTGTGAATTGGGTGCGTATCCGTGTATGGAATCATCCTTATAATGAAGCAGGTAATGGCTACGGTGGCGGTAACAATGACATTGAAAAAGCAAAAACAATGGGTAAACTTGCAACCGATGCCGGACTGAAGGTGCTGATTGATTTTCATTATTCTGATTTCTGGGCAGACCCGGCGGCACAGGATGCACCTAAGGCTTGGGAAAGCTTAAGTCTGGCAGATAAGAAAACAGCAGTATATGACTATACCCTGGAAAGCCTGACCGCATTAAAGAATGCGGGTGTTGATGTCCGTATGGTTCAGGTTGGTAATGAGACCAATAATGGAATCTGTGGTGAAAATACTGCAAATTGGGGTGGTATGGCGGAGATTTTTAATGCAGGAAGCTCAGCGGTACGTGCTTATGAAGAAAATGTATTTGGAGCAGACACAGAAGATGGAAGTCAGGTTATGGTGGCACTGCACTTTACAGAGCCTAATACTGGTATTCAGGCAGATATTGCATCAAAATTAGATGCTAATAGTGTGGACTATGATGTTTTTGCAACTTCCTATTATCCTTTTTGGCATGGTACTTTGGAAAATCTGGATACGGTGTTAAGTGATATTGCAGATAACTACAGTAAAAAGGTTATGGTAGCGGAAACCTCCTATGCCTATACCTTTGAGGATGGGGATGGACATGAGAATAATGTCCGTGCCGGACAGGCTCAGAGTCTGGATTTGAATTATAATATTTCCATTCAGGGACAGGCGGATGCAGTAAGTGATGTTATTAAAACAGTAAACGGAGTAGATGGCGGTATCGGTATGTTTTATTGGGAGCCGGCATGGATTCCCGTACAGGTTTATGATGCAAATGCGTCCAATGCGGCAGAGGTATTAGCTTCCAACAAGGCAAAATGGGAAAACTATGGTTCTGGTTGGGCGGCAAGCTATTCCGCTGAATATGATCCTGAAAATGCAGGCTTATACTACGGCGGAAGTTCCTGGGATAATCAGGCATTATTTGACCACAACGGAAATCCCCATGATTCCTTAAATGTATTCAAATATGTGGATTCCGGTGCTACCACTGATGTAAGATTGGATGGAATAAACACTTCTTCTGTAGTATTTGAAAGTGGAGAAACCATTACTTTGCCTGCTGCAGTAACAGGTGTATACAATGATGGAACGACTACAGAAGTGGCAGTAACCTGGGATGCTTCTTCGGTGGCAGCCATTAAAGGATATGGTACTTTTACCATTATCGGAATTGCAGATGGTATGGAGGCTGTTTGCAATGTGGAAATATTACCGAAAAATCTATTAAGCAATGGTGGATTTGAAAAGGGAATTGGTGCCGGAAACGGATGGACGATTGATTACGGTGCAAACGACAGTTCCTTGATTGAATTGGATTCCAAGGATATTAAACGGGGAAGCTGTGCGTTGAAATTCAATGCATGGAGCAAGACTATGGATGGAGTTACTATCAGTCAGACTGTTTCTGACCTTCCGGCAGGTAAGTATAGCTGCTACATGAATGTGGAGGGTGTCGGTAAAAAAGATTCCTATACAGTATCTATTTCTGCAACAGCGGATGAAGCCGCCGGAACAGCCGAGGCATCCTTGCTAGGTTGGCTTGTATGGGATAAGGCACAGGTGGATGACATTATTCTAAAGGATGGTGGAAGTATTACGGTGACCATTTCCATTACCACTACAGAGTTGGAAACCTGGGGAACCATTGATGAGGTATATCTCTATTTGGTAGAAGACAATGAAGCGGATGATAATGATGCAAATGAAGGAACCGGAAGTGGTTCGGAGGATAGTGGAGCAAACGAGGGAGCCGGAAGTGGTTCGAGCGATAGTGGAGAAAACGAAGGAACCGGAAATGATTCGGAGGATAGTGGAGCAAACGAAGGAACCGGAAGTGATTCGGAGGATAGTGACACTAGCGAGGATGCCGGAAACGATTCAGACCATGATAACGAAGAAACTGCACAGGAAGAGGACGTTGACGAAAGTGAGGATGCAGTAGTTGATATATGGACAGAGGTTTATCAGTCTGTTCAGGAGAATGCGGCAGAGTTACTGAATAATAAAGCACTTAACAACATGAATGTGAATTTTGAGGTAAAGGGTGAGACTAAGGTTCCTTCAAATATTCTGAATGAGTTAAAGGGGAAAAATCTGACATTGGCATTCCATAGTGGTAAAGGAGTAACTTTAAGCATTAGTGGACAGGATTTAAAGGGTGTGAATGTAGCAAAAATAAAGAGTATTGACCTGACGGTGGATAGTAATGCTAAGGATATTCCCCAAAGCGTAATTATTACAAAATCTGCCAATGCAGTAAGAACTCAGCAGATTACTGTTGAAAATATCGGAAATTTTGCAGTACCTGTAAACTTACATGTTAATGTAGGAAAAGAGAATGCGGGAAAGTATGCAAACCTTTATAGATATAACCAGATTACCCAAAGATTGGAGTACTGCGGCTCCTTCCAAATTATCAAAAATGGTCAGTCTATGTTTGCATTAAAGCAGGGTGGAAATTATCTGGTAACAGTAACGGATACCAGACCTAGTGAGACCCTGTGGAGCGGAATCGGAGAATATACCGTACAGTCAGGAGATAATCTTTCCATTCTTGCTGTACGCTATCATATTCCTTTGACAGAACTGATTCGCAGGAATCCACAGTTAAGCAATACTGATTTTATTATTCCTGGACAGAGGCTAAATTTAGAATAAAAATAAGATAGACCATACAAGGGAGTGTCACGTTTGACGCTCCCTTGTGTACTGTTAAGGTTTTATAAAGTATTATAAATAAGTGGAAATTTATGTCTAAAAATGATATATTGGACAGAGAATTTGAATGCACAAGGAGTCTATGCTATGGGAACAAATCGTGAAGCAGAAGGATTTTCCTTTTATACAGAAAAGGATGCCGCTTTGGCAGCCCAGGAACAGAAAAAGGTTGAATATTTAGAGGAGAGAATGAATTATAATAATCCTGCCGGCGTTTTGAAGATATATAGTAGAGCTGTACAGGAACGAATTTTTCAGACTCCTGTGGGAATTATATATCTAAAAAAACTGCAACAATATTTAAAGGAGCAGCCCGGCATTTTACCGGAAGAAATACCGCCCATTCCTCTGTTTGTAAATTTTGATGGGGAAATCAGGGAGCGCACCAATCCGGCAAAAAAACGGATAAAGCCTGCTGCTAAGAAAAAGTCCAATGCTTTGCCTATATCCATTCTGTTAAATATCGGTTTAATAATCGCAGTAATTGCCATGTTTGTGATTACTCTTAATTCCAGTCAGCCTAATATATTAAATTATAAGAAAAATCTGGAAAATCAATATGCTACATGGGAACAGGAATTGACGGAACGAGAAGCAGTAGTAAGAGAGAAGGAATTGGAACTGAAGATTCAAAGATAGAGACGAGGAAAATACAAGTCAAAAATTCACAGATTTAACATATTTATGGTCTATACTTTATGATAACGTAAAATACAGATATATTCATAAAAGGAACGACATATTTGCTGTCGGAAAGGTATGGTTATTAGATGGATAGATTGAAGATATTAGTAGTTGATGATGAAAGCAGAATGCGTAAGCTGGTGCGAGACTTCCTTGTAAAAAGTAATTTTGATGTACTGGAGGCAGAGGACGGCGAACAGGCAGTGGATATCTTTTTCAAGGAAAAGGATATTGCCCTGCTGGTGCTTGATGTGATGATGCCTAAGATGGATGGATGGCAGGTATGCCGCGAAATCCGTTCCTACTCCAAGGTGCCAATCATTATGCTGACTGCAAAATCTGATGAACGGGATGAACTTCAAGGTTTTCAACTAGGCGTGGATGAATACATCTCCAAGCCCTTTAGCCCCAAAATTCTGGTAGCCCGAATTGAAGCTATCCTACGCCGCACCAACCAACTGACTCAGGAAAAGGCATTAACCTGCGGCAGCATTCAGGTAGATAAAACCGCCCATCAGGTAACCATTGATGGACAGGATGTGGAGTTGAGCTATAAAGAATTTGAACTTTTAACTTATTTTATTGAAAATAAGGGAATTGCATTATCCAGAGAGAAAATTCTAAACAATGTATGGAATTATGATTATTTCGGAGATGCCAGAACTATCGATACCCATGTGAAGAAGCTAAGGAGTAAGCTTGGAGAGCATGGGAACATGATTAAGACCATTTGGGGCATGGGGTATAAACTCTCAGAAGAAGAGTAGTTGTCAAAGTGCCAAAAAGCCTGTAAAAATGGGCATTCCAGAGTGTTTGAGGTTAGTGGGAAATAGAAAAATATTACCAAAATATTACCAAACAGTAGAAGCGGTAGCATCATATGGAATGTACGAAATTATAGGAAAATATTATTTGGACATAGGTTTATTATAAAGAGTTATTTGGTTATTTCTGAAAATATTACCAGAAATATTACCAAGTAGCTCTTTTTTTGTAAAAAATGAGCCTAGATGAAAGGAAAATGATAAGAAAATGAAGCCTTTGAAAAGTGGCTGAAACCCTTATAAAATGGGCGTTTCTGGCATTTGGGAATAAGGAAAAATAGAAAAATGATAAGAAAGTGAAATTACAAAATTAGGGCAGTATAAATTGGTAATATTTCGTTTAAGGTTGGTAATATAAAGCTTGTACTATTTGAAGGTGGTTTTGAAAAAGGCATAGAAAAAACCAAAGTAGTAATTGAAAAAGATTTCCGGCATTACGCAAAGTCAATCAGCTCAAAAATATTGTATGATTTAGAAACGTATGCATACTTTGCTGATAAAGAATCGGCAGTTTCTTTTGGAAACTGGAGCTTAGGGGTAGTGAATTCATTATATGCAAGGGAAACCCTGAGAGAAGAGATAGAGGATTTCTTTGGTGACTGGTGCGTTTTTATGACTTTGATTTATTTGAGAACCGGAGATGTGCAAGGGGCTATTGCGGCATATGAGAAGGTCCAAGAATATATAACCGCCGATAAAAAGAAGATGATTTTATGCAAGGTTAAGGATGGTTGTGCAGAAGAAGTATACCATGCATTTGAAGTGGCGGTTAATAAATAATTCATGAAAAACAACTTGTAAAAATTATGAATTTTGTTATAATATAATTAACAAAAGGCAATCGCCACAGAGTGGTTGACCAATATGGAAAAACAAGAGCCTTCCCGCACCGGTCAAAGTACAGGGAAGGTTTTTGTTATGTTAGTGACATATCAAATAAATGAATGTCAGCAGTGCCAAGAGGAACATTCCGAAAGACATCAAGTCTTTAAAATCGAAATCATTGTTCATAAGCATCACCTCCATTCTGTAAGAATGAAGGTCAACCACCCTGTATCACGATTGCCGGTAGCATTGCTGCTACTAAAAATATTATACCATAAATCACGACAGAACACAAGTTCGAATGCTAAAATCATATAAAATTTCATACTTGATTTCGTACATATAGTTCGTTGCAATCCTCCTCCGAAAGGAGGAAGAACTTTATGGAAAACGAACAGGAAATTAAATTTTACTCAGTAGCAGAAGTAAGTAAAATGTTAGGTATTAGCAGGTCAAGGGCATATGAATGGGTTATCAGTCTCCAATGTCCTTTTCTGATACTGCGGATAAGTAGACGAATTATTATACCAGCAAATAATTTTGTAAAATGGTATGAAAGTTTTGCGGATTGTACAACGGAAGAAAAATGATAGAACACAAGTTGTTAATACCCATATAGAAATATTATCGGAATTAGAATATTACCAAATTGGTGGTTATAGTTGAAATTTTACCAAAATATTACCATCCGTATGTAGCACTTGGAATGTGTGGACTGTATGGAACTAATGGAAAATTCAATGTAACCTACGGGCGGTCTGAGCGGTGTAGAGGAATAGCTACGAGTAGCGTAGAGTGATATTATTTTTAACGTGATATATCAATTATGACTACTAAAAAATGTAGTAAATATGGGCTTTTCAAGAGAAAACGAGTGATGTGATTTAAAGAAGATTATGTCACTCGTTCTTTGAATTTGGGGGAGAAGTTTTTTTGTTGTCTTAATTTCGAGTAAGGCGTAAAATAGAATATGAAATACAAATTGAGAGAGGTGGTTGGAATGAGTAGGTTTAGTAAAAAAGGATATTATTTGTATTGAGAAAATGTATGACTATATTACTTCAAATGGCTGGGATAAGATTACAGAAATAGTGACGCAGCCTTGGGGTGGAAAAACTTGTAGTTTAACAACTATTGATGGGTATATTATCAATATATTTGAATGATGCAATTAGAATTTGTAGGGGACATAATTTATGGTAGTTGATAAATCAAAAGTTATCATAAGACCGGAAAAAACGTCTGAATATGAAGAAGTAAATAAACTGATTTATAAAGCCTTTTCTGAACAGCATGGTGTAGAAACTGGTTTATTTATGATGGAACATTTTATAGAAGAAAGACAAAAAGATACGTTTATTCCGGAACTATCTCTGGTGGCTGTGTTAGAGAATGGTACGATTGTTGGAGAAGTGGCAATTCATGAAACTGATATTACAACAGAAAAAGGAAACATAACACAATTAACTTTATCACAATGTGCTGTTTTGCCGGAATATAGAATGCAAGGAATTATGAGAAAACTTGTGGAATATGCACTAAGCATAGCAAGAAAAATGGGTTATGGAGCAGTGTTTCTTGGAGGCAATCCTAAACTCTATGCAAGATATGGTTTTGAACCATCCAGTACATATGGAATATATCATAAAGACCGAGAAAAGTGGGGAGATGAAGGCTTTATGGTATGTATATTAAAATCCGGCGTCCTTGATGGGGTAACAGGTACGACTGATTATTATGGTGGATAGCATTTTCATGGGATATGAGCAAATGGATTATTATACTCCAATAAAAGGTAGGTCGCACTGTATATTACATTTTTTGTCCAATTAATGCGAGGATATTTTAATGGTTGCATGATAGAATAAATTATCAGCTGGTGAAAGGAACTTATTATTATGGAATGGATTAATGGAATGAATGTTGCAATCAATTATATTGAGGAGCATATTTTGGAAGAGATTGACTATGGGAAACTGGGAAGACTTGCCGGTTGTTCATCATCTCATTTTCAAAGGATATTTACCTATCTCGGTGGTGTGACATTAAAGGAATATATAAAACGCAGAAGAATGTCTCTTGCGGCAACCGAACTTGCAGATAGTTCTGTAAAAGTGATAGATGTTGCATTAAAATATGGATACAGTTCTCCAACTGCATTTACAAGAGCTTTTGCAGATATTCATGGAGTTACTCCATCTGAAGTAAAGGATGGTGCAAAGGTTGTGGCGTTCCCTCCTATGAAAT
>JAGAMG010000010.1 GCA_017624835.1 Lachnospiraceae bacterium | reverse complement strand
GACCGCTTAGTCCGCTACTTAGTAACATCATGCTAAATGAGTTAGACAAGGAATTGGAACGTAGAGGACACAGATTTGTTCGCTACGCAGACGATTGTATGATTTTCTGCAAGAGCAGAAAGAGTGCACAAAGAACCTTGGAAAACATCATACCATTCATAGAGGGAAAACTTTTCCTAAAAGTGAATCGGAAGAAGACGGGAGTGGCTCACATCAGCAAAGTGAAATACCTTGGATATAGCTTTTATAGGCACAAGGGAAAATGCAGATTTAGAGTACATCCGAAGTCAGTAGCGAAAATGAGAAATAAAATCAGGGAGCTTACAGACAGAAATAACGGCATGAGCAATACAAAGCGTGAAGAAAAGTATCAGCAGTATGTGAGAGGGTGGGTAAACTACTTCAAACTTGCGGATATGAAACAGCTTCTCAAAGAAATAGATGAGTGGGCAAGACGCAGAATAAGGGCGGTCTATTGGAAACAATGGAAGAAAATTAAGACAAAATACCGAATGCTGAAAGCGTTGGGTTTGGAGCATTGGAGAGCCAAGGAACTTGCGTGCAGTCGAAAAGGTTATTGGAGAATGGCAAAGGTCTTGAACCAAATCTTTTCAAATAAAATAATAGCCAAGCTAGGGTATACATCCATGCTTGACTATTATCTGATAGTCTATGAAAACTAAAGAACCGCCTAGTACCGAACGGTATGCTAGGTGGTGTGGGAGGACGGTAAATAAAATAATTATTTACCTCCTACCCGATTACATTATTATTTAACTGTTTTCTGAAAATGCTGATAATCCTTGCAGCTATTCCAATTACCGCCCCAAGTAAAGCCATGCTCTACAAAGAGCTTATAGCACAAATCATTTTCATCAATTTTATAGGGAAAGCTGATTTCTCGGTCTGCATAGGCTGTAGCGGACACCGGGGAAACATTTTCCTTGGTAATTTGTCCTGTTTCATCCTTTTCATAGGTAATGTAGGGATTGTACAAAGGGTTAATATCAATGGCAAGTCCCAAGGCATGCTTGGATAGAGAAGTGCTACCCGCTACCACTCTGTAATTAAAGCAGGAGGTATTATTATCCTCCATGGAGGCGGTGTCGTCCCCGTCATATTCATCTATTAAATGCATTTTTTCTATTTGATATTCATTCTGGTATAATTCATAAAATATTTCCACAAAGTCCTGAGCAATAGCCCGGTTACAAATTAGCTCTCCTTCTGCAAGATTTCCTGCAAAATCATAGTGTAGAACATGGACGTAACTTAAGTCATCATAGCTAATCCCTAAATCAGTCGAGGAGTTGGTGTTTTTCTCATCCTCTGTTTGGGTAGTTGATGGAAAGGAAACTCCGGTAATATAGCGTTGCAGATTTTCTGAAAGGGGTTCATAGTAAAAGCCATCTTCATAGGTAGTGCGCTGGTCTATAACAGCATCACCGTTTAGGGTTGCACCGATTAAGGTGGATTCCTGCGATTCAGAGCTGTTATTTGGCAAACTTACAGTGGTTTGAGTAGCTTCTGTATCAGTTGAGATTTTACCTGTTAAGTCATCATTGAGTGTTGATGTGGCTTGTTGGAGATTGGGAGTCGGTGTAGGAGTAGCTTCCGGTTTTTCCATATAAGCAATCTCCGGGTTCTGCTTTGCGTAATCCTCCAGAGTCATGGAATTTTTGCGGGAAATCTGAGTAAGGGTACATACCAGTACAAAAATTCCTGTTATTATTAAAAGACCTTTGATTAATTTGTTTCTATCTATCATAATTGCTCCGTTTCTATTCGAGGTGGTTTATTTTTTTCACCCTTGTAGTCTATCATGTTGCTTTCGATTTGTAAATTGGTAACAGTTAAGCCATGGACTGTTACGTAAATTGCAGAAAAAATACATTCCGCTAGTTGTAAATCCTGATAGAATCTAGTAAAATAGGAAAGATATAAAACAATCGTAGCATAGCAACCTATTTCTGTAAGGAAAAGAAGTGAAAATATGGGAATTATTAAGGCGAAAGACTTGGTATATGAATACATCAGAAGAGACGAGGATGGAAATGTTGAGGGAATAAATACGGCGGTAGACCATGTTTCTCTTGATATTAAGCAGGGGCAGTTTATTGCCATTTTAGGACATAATGGCTCCGGTAAATCCACTCTTGCCAAGCATATGAATGCAATTTTGAATCCTACCGAAGGAACCCTGTGGGTTGATGGTATGGATACCAATGAGGAAAAAAATATTTGGAATATTCGTCAGACAGCAGGGATGGTATTCCAAAATCCTGATAACCAGATAATCGGTCAGGTAGTGGAGGAGGATGTGGGATTTGGTCCCGAAAATATGGGAATTCCCACAAAGGAAATCTGGGAACGTGTGGAAGAAAGTCTGCGGGCAGTGGGGATGTATGAATTTCGCAAGCATTCCCCTAATAAGCTTTCAGGAGGACAGAAGCAGCGTATTTCCATTGCAGGTGTTTTGGCAATGCATCCTAAATGTATTGTGTTGGATGAGCCCACCGCCATGCTGGATCCTAGCGGACGTAAGGAGGTAATCCGTGCAGTTCGTGGGTTAAATGATGTGGAAGGAATTACGGTAATTTTAATTACTCACTACATGGACGAAATTATTCATGCAGACAAAGTATTTGTCATGGATAAAGGAAAGATAGCCATGGAAGGAACTCCCAGAGAGATTTTTTCCCAAGTGGAAAAGCTGCAGGAGTTGCGATTAGATGTACCTCAGGTAACATTACTTGCCCATGAATTAAAAAAGCAGGGAGTGAAATTACCTGATGGAATTTTGACTACCAAGGAGCTGATAGCTGCATTGGGAATATAAAAGACAAGGCAACATCATGTTGATGAATAGGAGCAAATATGTCTATCATTTTGGATCATGTGAATTATATATATGGAGAAGATACTGCTTTAATGGTAAAGGCATTGAATGATATTTGTCTGACCATTCCTAAAGGGCAGTTTATTGGAGTTATCGGACATACCGGTTCCGGTAAATCCACCCTGATGCAGCATATGAATGGGCTGATTAAGGCTACCAGCGGTCATATCTATTTTAACGGAGAGGATATTTATGACGATGATTATGATTTAAAGAAGCTGCGCAGTAAGGTTGGCTTAGTGTTCCAATATCCCGAGCATCAGTTGTTTGAAATGGATGTTTTTTCCGATGTATGTTTTGGACCTAAGAATTTGGGGTTAGAGAAAAAAGAAGTGGAACTGAGGGCATTTGACGCCTTGAGAAAGGTAGGATTGCCCGAGGATTTGTTTTACCAGTCTCCCTTTGAATTGTCCGGTGGACAGAAACGTCGTGTGGCAATCGCAGGTGTGCTTGCCATGAAGCCTGAGGTGCTGATATTGGATGAGCCCACAGCAGGACTTGACCCTAAGGGAAGGGATGAAATTCTGGGACAGATTAAGCAGCTGCAGACGGAAACCGGCATGACAATTATTTTGGTTTCTCACAGTATGGAAGATGTGGCAGAGTATGTTGACCGGATTATTGTAATGAATAAGGGGAGCGTTATGTATGATGATGTGCCCAAGAAGGTGTTTGCTCATTACAAGGAATTGGAGCAGGTTGGATTGGCAGCCCCACAGGTAACTTATATTATGCATGCCCTTCATGAAAAGGGATTGGATGTAAAGGTGGATGCTACCACCATTGAGGAAGCAGCAGGGGATATTGTGAAAGCCCTTCGAGGGAAAGCATAGAGAGGATTTAAGATGCTTAGAGATATAACATTAGGACAATATTATCAGACAGAATCTGTGATACACAAGCTGGATCCCAGAGTAAAGCTTGGGGGAACCTTGCTGTACATTGTGTCCCTTTTCTTTTTTAAGAATTATTTGGGATATGTGGTAGCAGCTTTGTTTTTGGGAATTGTAATTAAGCTGTCAAGGGTTCCGTTTAAGTTTATGGTTCGTGGTATGAAAAGTATTATTATGCTTCTGATGATTACCGTGGTATTTAATTTATTTTTGACACCGGGTACCCCCCTGATTTCAGTGTGGAAGCTGACAATTACCGCGGAAGGCTTAAAACTGGCTACCACCATGGCGATTCGTCTGGTGCTTTTAATTATCGGTTCTTCTGTGATGACACTGACAACCACGCCTAATAACCTGACGGATGGTATGGAAAAAATGATGCGCCCTTTAAAAATATTTAAGGTTCCGGTGCATGAGGTGGCAATGATGATGTCCATTGCACTTCGTTTTATTCCTATCTTATTAGAAGAAACAGATAAAATTATGAAGGCACAGATTGCCAGAGGTGCTGATTTTGAAAGCGGTAATCTGATAAAGCGTGCCAAGGCTTTGGTGCCCCTTTTAGTGCCCCTTTTCATCTCAGCATTTCGCCGTGCAAACGACCTTGCCATGGCAATGGAGGCAAGATGCTATCGCGGTGGTGAGGGACGTACCAAAATGAAGCCACTTGTGTATAAGAAGCGCGATTATCTGGGATATGGATTTGTGGTAATTTATCTGGTGGTTGGTATTTTTGTGGGAAGACTTTGATATGGAAAAGAAAAGAGTCCGCTTGGTAGTGGCTTATGATGGCACGAATTACCATGGGTGGCAGGTGCAGAATAATGGTGTGACCATTGAGAGTGAATTGAATAGGGCGTTGAGTGAGTTGTTTCAAGAGGAGATACAGGTGATTGGTGCCAGCCGCACTGACTCGGGGGTGCATGCTTTGGGGAATGTGGCGGTGTTTGATACCGGCAGTCGGATGCCGGCGGAGAAGGTTTCTTATGCTTTGAATCAGCGGTTGCCGGAGGATATTCGGATTCAGTGCTCAGAAGAAGTGGCAGCAGATTGGCATCCCAGGTATTGTGAGAGTCGTAAGACTTATGAGTATCGGATTTACAGAGGACAGTTTCCATTACCTACGAAGCGGTTGTATTCCTTGTTTTCCTATCATAGCTTCGATGTGGAAAAGATGCAGGAGGCAGCAGCGTATCTGGTGGGAGAGCATGATTTTAAAAGCTTTTGTCAGGTGGGTGCTCAGGTGCAGTCCACGGTAAGAACTCTTTATCAGGCAGAGGTAGAAGAGCAGGGTGAGGATTTGGTAATTCGGGTTTGCGGCAATGGTTTTTTATATAATATGGTAAGGATAATTGCAGGGACACTAATGGAGGTTGGACAAGGTAAGCGAAAGCCTGAGGATATGCTTTCCATTATAGAAGCAAAGGACAGGGCGGCAGCAGGACCTACAGCTCCGGCGCATGGATTGACTTTAATGAAATATGAGTACCGGTGAAAATGGAAAAAATTGAATTTTCCTTTGAAATAGGTGTTGACACACGCGGAACCGTATAATATAATATATGACTGTGACAGTGTTTCAAAATGCTTAGTCAAAGCCCCGACGAAGCATTTGAGATAAATACAAAACCGTTCTGATAAGTTATAAAATGTAGCCGGACATCTGCAGTTTATTACAGAATCAGGACACCGAAAAAGTGTGATGGAAATGTCCATCTACCAAAGTAATATGGAGGGAACATAATGAAAACATTTATGGCTAGTCCAGCTACAATCGATAGAAAATGGTATGTAGTAGACGCTACTGATATGACTTTAGGACGTTTAGCTTCTGAAGTTGCTAAGGTTTTAAGAGGAAAGAATAAGCCCATCTTCACACCTCACATGGATTGTGGTGACAACGTAATCGTTATCAACGCTGAGAAGATTAAGGTAACCGGTAAGAAGTTAGATCAGAAGATTTACTATCATCACTCTGATTATGTAGGTGGTATGAAAGAGACTACCTTAAGAGAAAAAATTGCAAAGAAGCCTGAGCAGGTTGTTGAGCTTGCAGTTAAGGGCATGCTTCCCAAGGGACCTTTAGGAAGACAGATGTACACCAAACTTCACGTATATGCAGGACCTGAGCACAAGCATGAAGCTCAGAAGCCTGAAGTACTGACATTCTAAGGGACTGAAAGGAGGAAAATAAATCATGGCTAAAACAGAAAAATACTACGGAACCGGTAGAAGAAAGAAATCAATCGCTAGAGTATATTTAGTACCCGGTAAGGGCGATGTTGTTATCAATAAAAGAAGCATGGATGAATATTTTGGTCTTGAGACTCTGAAGGTTATCGTTCGTCAGCCTTTAGCAGCAACTGAGACTGCTGATAAGTTCGATGTTATCGTTAATGTTCACGGTGGTGGATACACCGGTCAGGCTGGTGCTATCAGACACGGTATCGCAAGAGCATTACTTCAGGTAGACGGAGACTTCAGACCTGTATTAAAGAAGGCTGGATTCTTAACCAGAGACCCTCGTATGAAAGAAAGAAAGAAATACGGTCTCAAGGCTGCGAGAAGAGCACCCCAGTTCTCCAAACGTTAATAAAAATTCTCAAAGAGATAAAGCGCGTTTCTCCAAGCGTTGCAAATACGAAAGAGGAACACTTCTCTGCAAGTTCACTTGCAAGGGAGTGTTCTTTTTTTATTTATAACACGCCAGATCGACATGAGCAAGACGCTTTGCGTCTGCGAATGGCAATGCTTAAAATTAATAGGAATACGAGAAGTAAGAGAATATATTGAACAAGCCTTTATTACAGATTATCTATAAATAATCTTGGGGAATTTTTATAAAAACGAAATTGGTAAAAACGAAATACTATAAAAATCAGTTGATATTTTAAGGAAAACAACATATAATATGTGTACAGATATGAATCTGTTGCACGAAGTGCATTAATATTTGGGCTGACCGTAAGGTCCTGGTCCACCGGCTGGCGGGGATTTACCCCGCCATTTTTCTACATAAAGGGGCGGTTACATGAAGGAAAAAGTACTTAGTGTTTTTATAGATGAATCCGGAGATTTTGGACAGTATAATCCCTCTTCTCCGAATTACTATGTGGCAATGGTTTTACATAATCAGGAAATAGATATTTCAAAGAATATTGAATCATTGGAAAGACAGGTAAGTAATTGGGGTTATCCGGAACATACGATTCATACAGGGCCATTAATTAGGCGTGAAAGTGTTTATAAAAATGATTTGAGAGAACAAAGAAAAGCTTTGTTTAATGCATTGTATCATTTTACTCGTTTGCTGGATATTCAATACATATGTCCTGTGATTAATCAGGGAGATTGTGCAGAAAAATCAAAGCTGGCTTACACGGATAAACTAACAAAAGAGATTGCAAATCAGTTACGAGCAAAAATCAGTATAAACTATCACAAGCAGCTGATTTAATCTGTACAGTAGAAGCAATTGCGCAGAAGAATGTATTAACAAAGTCGGAAAGTGAATTCTTTCACTCAAAGAATGATTTCAAGAAAAATATTTATAAAAATATTGCAAAGAAAAAACTATAGGATTTTCCCTTGTTATTTGTTCATGAGTAAAAAATAAGAAAAAAGTGAGAAAGTACATGGAAATCGTGTATTGGAAAGCCCATAAATACTGGAAAGTTGAGAAAATACACGAGCAATTTAGAATTTTCTTGATTAAATTGAATTAGACAGAGGTGTCTAACCCTTATAAATACGGCATTCTCACTCTGGGTCGTTTTGAAAAGGTGAAATGAATGATACTCTGTCGATGAAAGGAGGTTTGAATATGGACCAAATAAAAATAGGTGCTTTTTTGAAGGAATTACGAATGGAAAAAGGACTTACGCAAGCAAAATTAGCAGAACAATTAAATACTACTAATCGTTCTGTCTCTCGTTGGGAAACGGGAAGCACACTACCAGATATAAGTATACTTATTGAACTGGCAGATTTTTATGAGGTTGATATCAAGGAGATCATCGACGGAGAAAGGAAGAGTGAAAATATGACTGAAAATTTAAAAGAAACATTGGTGACGGTAGCAGATTATTCTAAAAGAACCAATAACAAAAAAATGGCAAAAGTAATTGTTTTAATATCTTTCATATTTGTTGTGCTATTGATATTAATAATAATAGTATTCGGAAGCAAAAGCAGGGGTATAGACAATTCGGATATGTATCCTGTTTACAGACAAGTGTATTTTGACAAAGAAGTTACAGATGAACTGTTAAGCGATTATATTCTTAGTGAAAGATCTAAGTCTGAACCTTATAGTGATTCAGCAAACGTCGCCAACTTTACAACGTTTGCTATTTTTTCTACAGAAGAAAAATCAAGTGGTAATTATTATGTATATGCTTGGGTTATAGAATCAACTTATTCATTTGATAAGGGTGTTTTGTCAGAACAAAGTGGCTCATCTTATCCTTGTAGATTTGAATTGACAAGTAATAATAATACATTTAATATTGTTAATGCTGATATTCCCCGTGATGGAGGTTATTATAGTGAAGATATAAATAAGCTTTTCCCGGAACACTTAAGAGAAAAAATATATAATGTTCATGATGATGGAACTTTAACTAAACTTGGAGATAATATTTTAAATGAAGCTAAAAATTATTTTGGTATAAAATAAGTACATAGAACCAAAATGTTGAGGAGCTAAAACTTCAATTTGTACCTTTGTCTACCATAGTCCTGGAGAGCCCTGGGCAGCTCTCCAGGACTATGCTAGGTAACAAAAGAATTGGAGAATGTCGTATTTTCGGGGACTTTTTTGTGGTTTTAATTCAATGTCCCCAATTCAATTATATTTTTCTAATTCTCTACGATATTCAGTAGGGGCAACCCCATATTTTTTCTTGAATAGAGTGCATAGGTAGTTACCGTTGGCCAGCCCCAGTTTAGTGGCAATTTCGCTTATGGAAAGGGATGTTGTGCCAAGCAGTATCTGAGCGTGTTGCAGGCGCACATCTGTTAAGTAGTCCGTATATGATGAGCCGGTCACAGATTTAAATAGCCTTGAAAAATGTGATGGCGATAGGGACACCGATGCAGCGACTTCCTCAATTGGTGAACCATAAGTAAGATTGTTTTCGATATAAATTAAAGCGTTGTGAATTCGTTCATCAAACTTTTTAACATAAAGTGTATTTTTATCTAACTCAGATGGTATGTGATTTTCATACATATAGAAGAAAAGCTTATATACCATGCCTTGAAGAATAAGCTGTGAATAAGGCGAATTCTTCGTGTATTCATTCAAAATCTCATCATACATAGCATGTATGATTTTTTGCGATTCCTTAGTGAAGCGCAGGTAGTTTTGGCAAAGAATATTTAATTCGGTTTCCCCAATAATATCTATTATGGGTTGAAATATTTCTGGTCTAACTTTCAAAACATAGCGTTCGTATGGGGTATCGGACATCGAACAGTTACGATGGTACACATGAGGTTTCGTAATTCCGCAGTCACCAGCGTGACAGGTTCGGATTGTCTCGGTAGAAATCCAACGCCTATCGCCGGTTACAATATATCCTATCGTATAATGATCGGGTGCTGCCTGCATGGTGGGCATGGAGTAGTCGGCATCTTTTATCTGATGATCAATATATATGTTTTCGTAGGGTTTTAGTGGTAGTGGCATAGCTTAGCCTAGACCTTCTTTCCTTGTGGTTTAATTTAAGCAGCATGATTTTGTAGATATATATGAAAAAATGCACGCATTTTTGATGAAATCATTTTTTTGGTATTATATACTAAATAAAAAATGTTTACAAGTTAAAAAGGAGATTCCAATGAAGAGAATGCGAAAGATTTATTATATAGCATTGAAATAT
Source organism: Lachnospiraceae bacterium (assembly GCA_017624835.1). Classification (GTDB taxonomy): domain Bacteria; phylum Bacillota; class Clostridia; order Lachnospirales; family Lachnospiraceae; genus Acetatifactor. Next base: position 70,176 of record JAGAMG010000010.1, on the reverse strand, counting down.
AGCTATCTATTTGTGCTGGCAACACTTCTTGCAATAGTTCTGTCTGAAATGGTGGTAGCAGCTTCTGAGTTAATTTCTCAGTCTATTAATACGTTAACGGTAGGACAGAAAGTCGACACCAAAGAACTGCTAATAAGAGCCGGAATCATAACTGTAGCAAGTATGGGGGTAGCATTTTTAAAAAGCCTGAGTGGAGAATTGTTTAGTATAAAAGTTCAAAAAGAATGTAAAAGTGTAGCAGTAAAATGTTTTGAAAAGGTACAATATCGTTTTTTTGAAAGCAACTCAGGAGCGATTATAAATAAGCTTACTTCGGATATAAGTGACATTGGTAAGCTTATGTCGGAGACTTTGCCGGAAATGGTGCAACATACAGTGACTATTATAGTTATGAGTATAGCGCTGATTAGAATTAATAAATACATTTTTCTGGGAATTATTATAGTTTTTCCTATTGCTGCGTTCTTGAGTAACATTATCGCCCGAAAGATAAACGAGCTGGCTAAAAAGAGAAAAGGAAAGTATGATGAGCTGTCGGATATTGCTTTAGATAATATAGAGGGAATTGAGATTGCAAGATCCTATGGCTTGGAAAGTATATTAGGAAAGCGGGTATCTATCAAGGCAAAAGAAATTCTGGGTAATGAATACTCCAGAAATAGGTATCAGGCACTTGCTAATGGACTTACTTCGTTAATAAGGTGGGTTCCGACTATTATCTGTGCATTAATAGCCTTGAGTCTTTCCATAAATAACATAATAAGTCTAGGTGAGCTTATGGCATTTCTGGTTCTCTTTGGAAAAATTTCATCTCCACTCAGTGAGTTGCCTTTCATAATAATTGATGCAAGGGAAATGATGATTTCGGTTAAACGTATAGAGGAACTGATAAATCTTCCAAAAGAAAGAAGCGGCAGTTATAGCATTCAAGACATATCTAAAGTAAAAGATATTATAAGATTGGATAACATCGGATTTACATATGATAGCGCAGGCGAAGCGAGTGTATTAGACGATATTTCTATGACGATTCATAAAGGAGATGTGGTTGCCATTGTTGGAAGCTCCGGCTCGGGTAAATCTACGCTTATGAAGATTTTGTGCGGATTTGAAAGGTGCCAGAAGGGCGAATATTATCTGTGCGAACATAGTATAGAAGAGTGGAATATTGATTCTGCAAGGAGCCTGATTTCCTATGTTCCTCAGGATTCCTATTTGTTCCCGTGCACGATTGCAGAAAATATTGCCATAGGTTTTGAGAATATTGATGAGATGCTGGTTGAAAATGTTTGTAAAAAGGCTGGTATAGCTGAAATGATTAGTGAACTGCCGGATGGATATCATACTGAAGTAGGGGAAAGAGGGGTTAAGCTGTCAGGTGGAGAACGGCAGAGATTGGCAATTGCCAGAGCGCTGTATAAAAATGCTCCGATTATTTTATTAGATGAACCCACGTCGGCATTAGACGAGGAAACGGAAAAGATAATAAGTAAAACAATTTATGAAGATCCGGAAAAGACGGTGATTGTCATAGCCCATAGACTTTCAACAATACAAGATGCGGATAGAATTTATTGTATGAAAGATGGTAGAATTGTTGAGACAGGTACCCATAGAGAGCTAATTGCTATGGATGGTGTATATGCTGCATTATATAGCAGGGAGGTGCAGAATTCATGAGTACATTAAAAAGCTTAGTAAAAAGTTTAAAATTGTTAGGACGAAGACTTCCGTTGTATATAACTGCAATATTTATGATGACTGCCATGAGTGCACTATTTGAAGTTGCAGGATCGGTATTTATAGAAATAATTGTCGATGCGGCCGAAAAAGGTGCTGTTGATACATATGCACGGGACCTGATTGGTGTCATTATTTTGGGAATTGTGGCGACTGTTTTGGCGGCAATTTTTATGTGCATATACAATAATGAAGCCAAAAGAATGACAGTCAAGTTGAAGGTAATGGTGTTTGAAAAGGCAATGAAGTTCCCCTATTCCTACTACGAGGAGCATCATAGCGGCGAAATTATGTCTAAGATGATATATGATTCTGATAAAGTCTCAAACATTTTTTCTGCCAGATTAAGAAGAGTGTTAGCGCCTATTATTTCTGTAGTAGTATTTGCCGTCGCTATGATGTTGATTAATCCGATTATGACAATGGTGCTTATTGTGTTCAACATAGTGTTGTTGTTTATAAACACATTGATATCCAATCCGGTAAAAAGGGTGGGTAAAAAGCTGTCACAGAAAAACTCAGAAATGACTATGGCAATATCCAATATTATTTCAGGTGCCGGTGTAACCAAAATATATGATGTATGCCACGTAGGTTCCTTAAAGTATCAAAAATTAAATGAAGAATATGCAAAAACACAAAAAGAAAAAATGAGCTTGGCGGCTTTGTTGGAGATGCTTAACACCGGGTTTGATTTGTTGTGTTCGGTAATGTTTATTGTTATAGGCATTATTATGATGCAGCAGAATTTGGCCACTATGGGTGAAGTGGCTGCCATATATTCCTTGTATACAATTCTAAGCTTTCGCTTTTTACAGCTGGGTAAGAACATGCCGGAGTTGGTGAACTGCATCTCATATGCAGAGCGGGTTTTTGAGTTTTTGAACCTGCCGGAAGAAAATGCATGTGAAATATCTGTGGCAGAGACAAAGGCTGATTTACAGGAAGTTAATGCCATAGAATTTAAGGATATTGTATTTGGATATAGTGACAAGGAAAATATATTTAATGGAAAATCCTATTCATTTGAGAGTAATAAGATAACAGCCATAGTGGGACAGTCAGGATGTGGAAAAAGTACGCTGGCAAAGCTGTTGCTAGGCTTTTACCAATTGCAGGACGGTGACATATATGTATTCGGACAATCCCTCAAAAATACGAATATAGCAAAGATACGAGACTTGATTGCTTATGTACCGCAGCAACCATATTTGTATAATATGAGTATCAAGGATAATATAAGACTTGCCAATGAATCAGCATCGGACCAAGAGATTTACCGGGCTGCTAAGTTGGCCAATGCACATGAGTTTATTGAACGCTTAGAAAATGGATATGATACAGTAATGTACAATAGAGGCAGTAACCTATCCGGAGGTCAGCGACAGCGAATAGCTATTGCCAGAGCAATCTTGAAGAATGCCCCAGTAATTCTTATGGACGAGGCGACATCAGCCCTTGATAATGAATCTGAGCAGATGATAGCGGATGCAATTAGCCAGTTAAGAAATCAAAAAACCGTTATTATGATTGCGCATAGAACGGCGACAATACAATTGGCTGATAATGTGGTAAGATTTATTTAGCGGTTCGACATCGAAAAATGCTGTTGACCGCTGAATAAAACGGTATTATGATATATATAATAAGAGCGAAAGGGGGATGTGACAGATATGATTGGCAGAAAAAAAGAGATAGATGAATTGAATAACTTATACAATAGTAAAAAATCAGAATTGGTAGCAATATACGGAAGACGACGTATAGGAAAAACATATTTGGTTGATGAAACTTTTAAAGGAAAAATCACATTTAGACATGCAGGACTTTCTCCGGTTGAGGAAAATAAAAAAGGAATGCTTAAAGCACAGTTAGAGCATTTTTATTATTCGTTAATGCTACAAGGTATGAAAAAGAGTAAGAAGCCGGAAAATTGGTTAGAGGCATTCTACATGCTTGAAAAGTTTTTGGATGAAATAGATGATGGAAGCAGACAATTAATTTTTTTAGATGAGTTACCTTGGTTAGATACGCCACGTTCTGGATTTATGACTGCTTTTGAAGGATTTTGGAACACATGGGGATGTCATAGAGATAATCTTATGGTTGTGGTTTGTGGAAGCGCAAATTCATGGATATTAGACAAACTAATTAATAACCATGGAGGATTATATAATAGAGTTACTTATGAGATAAAACTTGCACCATTTACATTAAATGAATGTGAAAGATTTTATCAAGATAAAAACGTAAAACTTTCCCGATATGATATCGTGCAAAGTTATATGATACTTGGTGGGATTCCATATTATATGGGATACTTTCAAAGCGGAAAGAGTTTGGCTCAAAACATAGATAATTTATTCTTTTCAAAGCAAGGAAAATTAAAAGACGAGTATGACAGATTATTTGCTTCTATTTTTAGCAATCCGGAATTGATGAAAAAGATTGTTGGATTGTTATATACAAGAAATGCAGGGTATACGAGAAGTGAAATTGTAGAAAAAATAGGTGTTAATGACGGAGGGACTTTGTCGCAAAGTCTCAATGCACTAATTTCCAGTGATTTTGTTATTAAATATATCCCTTTTGGTAAAGGGAAAAAAGAACATTATAAGTTGGTTGATCCATTTTGCATGTTCTATCTGCATTTTATAGAGAAGCAGAATAAAATAGATGAAAATTTCTGGCAACATAATGTGTCATCACAGAATGTGGTAAGCTGGAGAGGCTTTGCATATGAAAATGTATGCTTTAATCATGTGTCACAAATAAAGAAAACGTTGGGCATTAGTGGGGTTGTCACAACACAGTCTGCTTGGTCTAAGCGAAGTGATGATATAGAAGGAACACAGATTGATTTGCTAATTGTGCGGAATGATAATGTAATTAATATGTGTGAAATTAAATATTATGGAGATGAATTTGTGGTGAGTAAGGAATATTATCATAAACTTCTGCATCGGTTGGAAATTTTATCAGAAGAAATATCTCCGAAAATTACAATTCACAACACGCTGATTACAACTTTCGGGTTGGTTTATAATGAATATAGTGGTGTGTTTTCAAACATTATTACTTTGGAGGATTTGTTTGCTGAATAGAATCTTTGTGAGGAAGCAGGGAGGAACTCCTGCTTCCTCGGCATGGCGGGATTCCCTTTCTTTTCATGACCGCCACCATTATTTATTCATCTTATAAGCTCCATCTGCCGGATAACCGCCCTTCAGTTTCTGCATACCTCTCTGAATCGCATCCTTAGAATTTTTCCAATCGGCATCTTTATTGCGGTAGTCAAATTTTTCTACCATCCAGGCAACATCCTCTGCTACGCGCTTCATATTTTCTTCCATAAGGGGAAGAACCATTTCGTAAAAAGCTTCTTTATCCTTATCAGCCAGCTTGCCGTCAGCGGCATCACATAAATCTCCGAAATGAGGCAGGCAAAATCCCTTGCTGTCTTTAATTTTCTGGCGGAATTCCGGATCCTGTTTAAATAAATAAAAGAAGGTATCCAAATAACGGGCATAGGTATCCTTATATTGCTTGCAGATGTAGCAGGATTCTTCCTTTTCACGAACCCACATACCAATGGCATTTCCGCTTTCGGAGGCTTTCAGGAAACGATTTTTTAAGGAAGCCTTTCCCGGTTTAAAGCCCTTGAATTCCTTCTGCATTTCTCCTATCATTCTTAAATAGTGGGTTTTCAATATCCAGGCATTGCCCAATGTATTACCATAGTCAAACATTTTTTGAAAATGCATACGGCAGAAGCCGGCTCTGTCCGTCATATCCCGGATGTCAGCTTCCATGTAGGAGGAGCCGGAGCCTAAAACAAAATCAAGTAAATCCTGTTCAATGCTGCGCTCAATAAAGCAAAATGGACATTCATCGTGAGCATTTACGGCATCGTTTAATGGTATGGTATAAAGTTGTTCTTTCATGGAGTACCTCACTAGCGTATTTTCGTATTATGTTTATTGTAAAGCAAATGGAGGGAAATGTAAATTGAGAGAAGAATTTTCTTGTGGAGAAAAAGAACAAAAGAGCGGTTGAATGGTGGAGAACAGTTCAGCGCGTCGAAGAATTCGCAAAGTCGCACCTGCGGTGCTTTCTCGCTACTTCATAGCTAACTTTGCTCATTCATCGGCGCTCAGCTCAAAGTCCATAGGATACGTTTATTCATGCAAGCATGATAACCGTATCCATAGACTTTGACTGAACTGTTACAGAAACTTAAGAATTATTTTGTTGTAATACGGGTAAAATAAAGCTAGTATATATGTAGAGAAGAAACGAAAGATGTGATAAGATTTGGTATTTAGCAGTATAGAATTTTTACTCTATTTTCTTCCTGTGTTTTTCCTATTGTATTGGATATCCCCTGAAAAAATTAAAAATGTGACATTGGTGTCGGGAAGCCTTGTTTTTTATGCCTATGGCGAGCCGGTTTATATTATATTGCTGATTTTGTCGGTTTATATCAATTATTATATAGGATTATGTCTTGGAAATAATAGAGAGTATGATAAATTTGAAGATAGTGAAACTGAAAAAGAAAAAAAGAATAGCAAAAGTCAAAGACAGAAGCGAATGCTGATTTGGACTTCCGTTACCCTTAATGTAGGGGCGTTAGCATTGTTGAAATGGCACGTGGGAGGTTTCGCTTTTCCTTTAGGTATGAGTTTTTATACCTTTCAGATATTAGCCTATCATTTTGATGTGTATAGAGGTGTGGTAGAAAGGGAAGGTTCTTTGCTTGCTTTTGCCACCTATATTACCATGTTTCCCAAGCTGATTTCCGGTCCTATCGGGGAGTATTCGGTGATGCAGAAGGAATTAACAAAACGTCGGGTAACTGCCTTGCAGGTACAGGATGGTTTGAAGGTTTTTGCAGTCGGTTTAGGTTTAAAGGTTCTGCTTGCGGATAGAGTAGGTATTTTGTGGCACGAAATTCAGGTAACGGGATTTGAGAGTATTTCCACTCCCTTGGCGTGGCTTGGTGCCTTTGCATATTCCATGAAAATTTATTTTGATTTTTATGGTTATTCTCTGATGGCAATTGGTTTGGGGCGGATGCTGGGATTTACCCTGCCTAAAAATTTTGATAATCCCTATATGGCAAAATCGGTGAGGGAATTTTATCGTAGATGGCATATCACGTTAGGAAAATGGTTCTGTCGTTATGTGTATATTCCTTTGGGTGGCAGTCACAAGAAGGCATGGAGAACGGTGTGTAATCTGTTGGTGGTGTGGCTGCTTACTGCCGTATGGCATGGTACAACAATAAATTTCTTACTGTGGGGCGGTATTCTTTGGGTTTGTATTGTGTTGGAAAGAGTGCTGTTGAAACCTTTGTTGCAAATGAAATTTATAGAAAAATGCTGGAGGGTATTCTCTCATTTATATATTTGGATTATCATTCCCATTAGTTGGATGTGCTTTGCCATTGCGGAATTGGATCAGCTGATAGTCTATTTGGGAAGAATGTTTAACGTAATACCGGGTATCTATATTTATGCAGGTGATTGGATAAAGGCATTGAGTAATTATGGATTATTGCTGGGAGTGTCAGTTGTATTTTGTACTCCCCTGCCGGAGAAGCTATACCGCAAATGGAAAGACAGTTTTCCCGGCATTTGCATATTGGCAGCCTTGTTTTGGCTGAGTATTCACAGAATTATGCAGGAAGGAAACAATCCCTTTATGTATTTTAGATTTTAAACCATTGAAATGAGGAAGGACAGGATTGGAAACATTAAAAAAATGGATCAGGAAATGGTCTTTTATGATAGTATTGTTGGGAATGGGGCTTGTATATTTTTCCTGTACGGACAGTTGGATGGTCTATGCCAAGCCGATGAAACAGGCACAGGAGTGGTTTGGCAGGCAGAAAAAAGAGCTGGATAATAAGGACAATGATAGCGAAAATGTTTCCGGGGGAAATGCTGCAGGAGACAGTTCCTCAATTGAGGACACAGATGCAGAAATTACTACGGAGACAACCATAGAGGCGACGGAAGAAACGTTTCAATCAGAAACCTCTCAATTAGAAACATCTCAATTAGAAACAAATCAATCAGAAACACTGCAATCAGAATCATGGCCGGCAGAAAACATACACACAGTCTCATCCTCCGATGCCGGGGAGAAGCGGGAGCAAATAGTATATGGCAGGGTAGAAGAGGACTATTTTGCAGATGCATTGTTCATCGGGGATTCCCGAACGGTAGGATTATATGAATATGGCGGACTGGAGGAGATTGCAACCTTTTACGCTTCCACAGGTCTGACCATTCAAAAAATGTTTACCGCTCCCATTGTAAAGGTACCCGGACAAAAAGAAAAGCAGACCATAGAGGAGGCTTTGACAGAAAAGCAGTTTGCCAAAATCTATTTGATGATTGGAATTAATGAAATGGGTTCCGGTACAGTTGATTCTTTTATTGAAGAGTATGAAGCCGTAATTGCCCATTTGCAGGAGTTACAGCCGGATGCCATTATCTATGTACAGGGAATTATAAAGGTAACCAACAAGCGTTCCCAGCAGGGAGATTACATTCATAATGAGGGAATTGAAGCCAGAAATGCAGAGCTTGCCAAGCTGGCAGATAATAAGAACGTTTTTTATTTGGATGTGAATCCTTTGATTTGTGACGAAGAGGGCGGTGTCATAGCAAATTATACCTATGATGGAGTGCATCTGAAGGCACAGTACATCTCCATTTGGAAGGAATTTTTGAAAGATAATGGGGTGGAGAAAGTTGTGCTTGACTGAATTTCCGGGAAAAGTTATTATGGTATGCAGAGAAAAGTGATATTCAGTAAGGAAATCATATTTTCGCATAATAATGTAAATTACAGGAGGAGAGTTTATGGGCAACAAAGCAAAAGTATCAATTGGGGAAAATGGTATTTATGATGCAAAAGTATTAGGTACACCTAAGGTGTTGTTATTAGGATTACAGCATATGTTTGCTATGTTCGGAGCCACCATTTTGGTTCCTATGCTTACCGGCTTGGATGTATCGACAACCCTTTTATTTGCGGGTTTAGGTACGTTATTATTTCACTTTATTACAAAGGGAAAGGTACCGGCATTTTTAGGTTCTTCCTTCGCATTTCTCGGCGGTTATGCAGCCATTGCACCAATGACGGATGAGGCAGGAAATGCCATTTCCAATAAAGAACTTCTGCCCTATGCCTGTTTTGGAGTAGCCTGTGCCGGACTGTTATATTTGGTATTGGCACTCTTAATAAAAATTTTTGGGACAAGCAAGGTTATGCAGTTTTTCCCTCCCATTGTAACAGGACCTATTATTATAGCTATTGGTCTGACTCTTTCCCAGTCTGCTATTGATAATTGTGCTCAGGATTGGTTGATAGCCATTGTGGCAATTGCGTTGGTAGTGGTATGTAATATCTGGGGGAAGGGAATGGTAAAAATTGTTCCCATTATCATTGGTGTTATCGGTTCCTACGCGTTGGCAGCAGTTTTGAACAGAGTGGACTTTACACCTGTGGCAGAAGCGGCATGGTTTGGAGTGCCCATTCATTGGGAGCAGACCGCATTTTCCGTATTAGTGGGAGGGGATGCATCCCTTCTGATTACAGCGGTAATTACCATTATGCCCATTGCCCTTGCTACCATGGTAGAGCATATCGGTGATATTTCTGCCATTTCTTCGACGGTTGGTATTAATTATATTAAGAATCCGGGTTTGCACCGTACCTTGCTTGGTGATGGACTTGCAACTATCGTAGCATCCCTTTTTGGTGCACCTGCAAATACCACTTATGGAGAGAATACCGGTGTGTTATCCTTAACCAAGGTATTTGATCCCATGGTTATCCGTATTGCTGCCGGTTTTGCAATTCTTTTTTCCTTCTCACCTAAGGTAGCTGCAATTATCGGATGTATGCCTACCGCAACCTGTGGTGGTGTATCCTTGGTGCTTTACGGTATGATTTCTGCAGTGGGTGTTCGTAATATTGTGGAAACACAGGTTGACTTTACTAAGAGCCGTAATGTTATCATTGCTGCTTTGATTCTGGTACTTTCTATCGGTATCAATTATAGTGCAGCAGGGGCAATTTCTTTCCCTGTTGGCGATTTAACTATCAGCCTTTCCGGGTTGGCAGTAGGTGCTCTTACCGGTATTATCTTAAATGCCATACTTCCCGGTAAGGATTATAGCTATAATGAGGAAAAACCGGATGATACGGGAGTTTGTTTTGCGGTAAAGGGGCAGGAAAAATAAGAATAGTTTTGGAACATTTATGAGTATTTTACTATAAAATGTATGGAAGGAGTATCACATGGTACTCCTTCTTCTGCATACAGCAGGTGGCACACATTTCGCTTGTGCATTATGGGTGTGTGCTAACGGGTAAAAGAAGTTATATAAATAGACGGCAAGGAGGCTGTATATGAAGGTTTTGGATATGCACTGTGATACAGTGTCTGTGTTATTGGAACAAAGGAGAGCCGGAGCGGAAATTTCTTTACGGAAAAATGAAGGACATTTGGATTTGCTTCGGATGAAGGACAGTGGATATTTGTTGCAAAATTTTGCTCTCTTTGTGGATAGCGGCAGTGGACGTGACCCCTGGGAAGAGGTATGTGCATTACAGGCGCTTTATCAAGAGGAACTTGCAAAAAATGAAGATTTGATTGCGCCGGTGTTGAAGTACAAGGATATTGAAGAAAATCAGGCACAGGGCAAGCTTTCCGCCTTGATTACCGTAGAGGAAGGTGCTGTATGTAAGGGAGAAGTGGAAAAATTGCGTAAGCTCTATGAAATGGGAGTGCGCATGATGACCCTTACCTGGAATCATCCCAATGAAATCGGCTTTCCCAATCTGGACAGTGTGCGCAGTGGAGAAAAGGACTTTTTATACATAGCTGATTATCAAAATGGACTGACCGGGCGTGGTCGTGAAATGGTAGCTGCCATGGAAGAATTGGGCATGATTGTGGATGTGTCCCATTTATCCGATGCAGGCTTTTATGATGTGCTGGAATGTACCAAGAAGCCCTTTGTGGCAAGCCATTCCAATGCCAGAAGCATATGTCGATGCGTCAGAAATCTGACTGACGATATGTTACAAAAACTGGCCGAGAGAGGAGGCTGCACCGGTTTAAATTATTGTCCTGATTTCCTAAAGGAAGTGCCCTATGGGGAGAAAAATCCCGGTACTGTTGCCGCTATTGTGGAGCATGCAAAGCATATTGTTAATGTGGCAGGTATTGAAGTATTGGGATTGGGAAGTGACTTTGATGGAATAGAGGGGCATGCGGAGCTTAAGGGCGTACAGAGCATGGAGCTTTTGTGGGAGGCACTGCATAAGGCTGGTTTTACCCAGGGACAATTGGATAAAATATTTTATGAGAATGTGTTACGCGTGTACCGAGATGTACTGGAATAAGGTAAGAACTATAGGCAGTGCAAGTGATAAAGAAAGGAATTATTTCACAAATGAAGTTATTGATTGTTAGGCATGGAGACCCTGATTATAGTATTGATTCCCTGACGGAAAAGGGCTGGAAGGAAGCAGAATTTTTAGCTGAGAAGCTGTGTAAGCTGGAGATAAAGGATTTTTATGTTTCTCCCTTTGGAAGGGCAAAGGATACCGCTTCCTGTACCTTGAAGCGGCTGAACAGAACTGCGGAGGAAAAACAGTGGCTGAGAGAGTTTCAACCGCAAATTAACAGACCGGATGTGACGGACCGAAAAATCATTGCATGGGATTGGCTTCCCCAGGATTGGATGGCAGAGGAAAAATATTTCCACTATGATAGCTGGTATGATACGGAGATTATGAAGGATTCGGATGTGAAAAAAGAATATGACTGGATAATTTCAAGCTTTGATGCTTTGTTGGCAGAGCATGGCTACCGCAGAGAAGGTCATTTCTATCGGGTGGAGCAGGAAAACAATGATACCTTGGTATTTTTCTGTCATTTTGGTGCAGAGTGTGTATTGTTAAGTCATCTGCTGAATATTTCCCCCATGGTGCTCTGGCATGGTTGCTGCGCAGCTCCCTCTTCGGTTACCACAGTAGTGACAGAGGAACGACGGAAGGGCATTGCAAGCTTCCGCATGTCATCCTTTGGGGATGTTTCTCATTTGTATGCTAATGATGAGCCGCCAGCATTTGCGGCAAGATTTTGTGAGGCTTATGGGAATGAGGATGAGAGACATGATTAGAGATATGGTTGACTCTATGGTGTAGTTATAGAATAGCGCGAATTAGAAAATGCGCCACTAGGAGAGTAGCGCATCATACAAGTTCTGTATGGTTTCAAATGTATAATCAGGTGGGAAGGGGGTATCTTGGATATCCTCTTTTTTGGCTTCACCGGTAAAGACCACGCAGGTGTCCACGCCACCATTAATACCACAGGCAATATCCGTATAAAGGCGGTCACCAATCACCAAAGTTTCTTCCTTGGAAAAGCCGGAAAGCTGTAGACACAATTCTACTACATCCTTGTTGGGTTTACCAAGATAGGTGGGAGTTTTCTCGGTGGAATGGGTAATCATTTCACAGATGGCACCGCAATCCGGGATAAATCCAAAATCAATGGGACAGCATAAATCAGGATTGGTAGCATAAAAGGGGACATCCATGGTGGAAAGTACCTTACAGATTTCTATCAGCTTTTCATAATTTAATTCGCTGTCATAGGCAGCTATCACACAGGCAATGTCAGGGGCGTATTTTTCTGTTATTTGCAGTCCATTTTTGCGAAGCTCTGCAAGAAAGGATGAAGTACCCAGCACAAAGATTTTGCGGTCTGGGAAATTCTCTTTTAGGAATCGAATGGTCATATATCCGGAGGTAATAAATAAATCTTCAGTAGTATCCAGCCCAAAAGCCTCTCGGAATTTGGTTACATAATCGGCACCGCTTTTGGTGGAGTTGTTGGTAATATAATAGGCTTTTCCGTCAATATCCCTGATGTATTGGAGAAGCTTGGCACTTCCTTCATATAATGTGTTTCCCACTGCAAGAGTGCCGTCGATATCAAATAAAAACAATTTTTTCTTTTTTAGATTTTCTAAATTCTTAGTGTTCATAGATAAAATGATCCATTCTGTTTTGCGTTGTTTTCTTTTCCTGCTCTGTGCTGGTAAGCATGCTGTTTAGTTGGTTCAATACATTTGCCAATTGATTGTTGGTATCAATGACCTGTCGCTTGGATTGTTCGATTTTGTCCATAACAGTCCAGTCGGCAAGCAAACCATCGAAAAAAAAGTCGGCAAAGCGTAAAAAGCCATCGACGCTAATCTGGATGTCTGCCTGAACAGATACGTCAGCAAGCTCTGTTTTGAAACGTCGAAGCTGTATCTGCAAATTCTCTACTAAGCTCTGAGCTTCGTCCAAAGAGCTGTGTTTGCAGGCATCTGCAATTAAACCACCACCCAGCATATCCCAGGTTGCCCAACCTTCGGCATTTTCAAGGCTGGATAATATCCGGCGTATAGTTGCCAATGCAGAGTCTCCGGCAGAAATAGCTTCTCTTAATTCTGTCAGTTGATTTTCTAATTGGGCTAATTGATTTTCAAAATTCAGAATTTGGGAAGCGTTTGAATTACCGGATTCCTTCATAAAGGCGGCTTTTTCCTGTAATACTTTTTGATACTCCTGTTCACTTCTTTGGGCAGCGCGCAGATTGTTTTCTGTATTTTGAATATCTGCTTCTACGGCATTCAGTTCACTTAGGGCAGCATCATATTTTACCCGGGCAGCGTAGGCCTCCTGTTTTTCTTTATCAAGTCGTTCTTCTTTTTGACCGGTAAGATAATAATAGAGAGCGGAAAGACTGCGACCTTCCAGCTTTTCCACATCGGCCTGTTCTTTCAATTTTTCGTTTTCTAATTCATATACCTTATCGGATAATTCCTGTCTTTGGGCTTTTAAGTCCTTTAAAATGCGTTCTAACCGATTACGGCTTGCCATTTGCTCGCGAAGCTCTTCTAAGCGCTTATTATATTTTTCCATAGTAAATGTCCTTTCGGGGGGAGATTGAGTGTTAAGTGTGTTGAGACTCGCAATTCCGTGCTTCGCACTCATTGTCTGCTGCGCAGACGGATTGCTCGTTATCGCGGCAAAAATCAAATGCCGCTTACGCGTCGCTTGATTTTTTGCTCGCGTGAATTACACTCGCAATCTCGTGCTTCGCACTCATTGTCTGCTCTGCAGACGGATTGCTCGTTATTGCGGCAAAAATCAAATGCCGCTATGCGTCGCTTGATTTTTTGCTCGCGTACATTATACTATTTTGGAGGTGGGGAAGCAACTGTTATATTGGCAGAAATGTGCTATGGTAGAATGAGCTTGTACGTGGTAAAATATTCGAAAAGAATAGTGAAAGGAAATTTATAATATGAAACTTATTTCTTGGAATGTAAATGGTCTTAGAGCATGTATGCAGAAGGGCTTTATGGATTTTTTTAAGGAAGTGGATGCGGATATTTTTTGTTTGCAGGAAACCAAAATGCAGCAGGGGCAGTTGGAACTGGAATTGCCCGGTTATTTTCAATATTGGAATTCAGCGGAGAAAAAGGGATATTCAGGAACTGCCATGTTTACTAAGCATGAGCCTTTGGCAGTTACCTATGGCATCGGTATTGAGGAGCATGACCATGAAGGTCGTGTGATTACTGCGGAGTTTGAAGAATATTTCGTGGTAACAGTTTATACCCCTAATTCCCAGAGAGAGCTGACCAGATTGGATTACCGTATGCATTGGGAGGCTGATTTTTTAAATTATTTAAATGAATTAAAGGCAAAAAAGCCTGTAATTTTCTGTGGAGATTTAAATGTGGCACATCAGGAAATTGATTTGAAGAATCCCAAGACCAACCATAAAAACGCAGGCTTTACGGATGAGGAAAGAGCTTGCTTTAGCAAGGTATTGGAAAATGGTTATGTGGACACCTTCCGCTATTTTTACCCGGATGTAACAGGAGTTTATTCCTGGTGGTCCTATATGTTCCAGTCCCGTGCTAAGAACGCAGGCTGGCGTATTGACTATTTTGTAGTATCTGAGGATATGAAGGATAACTTGGTGGATGCCAAAATTCATACGGAGGTTTTAGGCTCCGACCATTGTCCGGTGGAGCTGGAGATAAAGTAATTGCGGTAGTGTTGGCAGAAATGAGGATGTGATGATAAATCGATTGCTTGGTATCATTTATATCTTAATGGATAGGGGAACTGTAACTGCAACGGAGCTGGCAGAACGTTTTGAGGTTTCTGTGCGGACAATTTACCGGGATGTGGAGCATTTAAGTATGGCCGGCATCCCGGTTTATGCCCGTAAGGGAAAGAATGGAGGCATCAGTCTCACAGAACGTTTTGTGTTGGACAAAATGCTGCTTTCGCCCGAAGAACAGCAAAAGATTCTTGCCGCATTGATTAGTTTGCAGGAAACAGATGCACAGGAAAATGAGGATATTCTAAGAAAGCTGGGAGATTTTTTTCAGACGGAGGCTACTAATTGGGTTGCCATTGATTTTTCTGACTGGAGCGGCAGGCGCAAAGACCTCTTTGGACAGCTTCGGGAAGCCATTCTTGGCAGGCATGTGTTGACCTTTGATTATTATGGGCAGTATGGGGAAATGAGTAGCCGCAGCGTGGAACCGGTGCAGCTTTTGTTTAAGGAATATACCTGGTATCTTAGAGCCTATTGCCGAAAAAGGCAGGCAATGCGCCTGTTTAAGGTGCTGAGAATGAAGCGGGTGCAGGTGATGGAGGAGGTTTTTGAGGCTGGGGAGCGCATGCCTGTCGAAAGTGTGTCACAAAATGACTTGTTGGAGGGAAACAAGGAAGTACAAGAGGCTGTGCTATATGACAAAAACGAAAAGTCCATGGTATGCCCGGAAATTGTGTTTCAAGTAGATAAAAAGGAAGCCTATCGCATTTATGATAGATTTGAAGAAGAGGAAATTACAGTGTTGCCAAACGGTGACTTTCAGATTCGTATTAAATATCCATTGGATGATTGGACCTATGGTTTGATTTTGTCCTTTGGACCTTCGGCGAAGGTTTTGGAACCGGAATGGGTTAGGACAGAGATTGCCGGGCGGATTCGCAAGATGCTGGGGCAGTATGGGGAGTAGTAGAAAGGTAAAAGAAAGATAATAATATGACACACAGATGTCAGGTTATAAATGATATAGTTATCCTATCAAAAGAAACCAATATTTTGGTATCAGAAAATGGAGGATAATGAAATGGAACAGAATTTAAAAATTTGTCAAAGCTGTGGAATGCCAATGCAGGAAAATCAATATGGAACGGAAGCTGATGGTAGCAAAAATGAGACCTACTGCTGTTATTGCTACAAGGATGGTGACTTTGCATCGAAGTGTACCATGGAAGAGATGGCTGATTTCTGCGCGCCCTTTGAAGTAGAAGGTGGCAGAGCAAAAAATCTTGAGGAAGCAAAGGCTGGATTGATGAAGTATTTTGCTACGTTGGAGAGATGGAAAGCGTAAACAGTGCAACGGAAGTATAATTCGGGGAAAATGTATGGAAGGGGAAAGGGAGGTTACATATGATAGAAATACCGGAGAGTTTAACTATTGCAAGACAGTTGAATGAGACTGTAAGGGGCAAAAGAATATTGGAAGCTGAGGCGGCACATACGCCTCATTCCTTTGCCTGGTATTCCGGAGAACCCCAATATTATTCTGAGGTTATGGAAGGAAGAGAGATTGGAGAAGCTACAGGAATTGGAAGTATGATTGAACTTTCTTTGGGGGATTACAGCTTTGTGGCAGGGGATGGTGCGAATATCCGCTATTTGGCTCCGGGCACAAAGCTCCCGGAGCGTTATCAAGCCCGGATTACCTTTGAGGATGAAAGTCATTTGGTGTGTACCGTGCAAATGTATGGTGCCATGTTTCTGATTGAGCCGGACAAGTATCAAAATCCCTATTATCTGGTGGCAAAGGAAAAACCTCTTCCGGGGACAGCAGATTTTTCCTATCAATATTTTAAAAGTCTGCGAGAGGAACTGGCCGGTACGATGTCCATGAAAGCATTTCTGGCTACGGAGCAGCGCATTCCGGGATTGGGGAATGGCGTGCTACAGGATATTCTTTTGGAGGCAGGTGTGCACCCCAAACGAAAAATCGGAACTCTCACAGAAAGTCATTGGAAGCGGATTTATGAAGCTGTCACAGGAACGCTGGAGAAAATGATTGCTGCCGGAGGAAGGGATACGGAGAAGAATCTTTTCGGGGAAAAGGGAGGTTATCAGACTATGCTTAGTAAGAAAACCTTTGGGAAACCATGTCCCTATTGTGGAAGTTTGATTCAGAAGGCAAATTATATGGGTGGTACAGTGTATTTTTGTCCTATGTGTCAGGAGATGTAAAACACTATGCATTATTTAAAAGCAAAAGGAATACTATCAGCTCAAAATGGAATGAATCTCTACCGGGGCTGTACCCATGGATGCATTTACTGTGATTCCAGAAGCAAATGCTACCATATAGATCATGTTTTTGAGGATATAGAAGTCAAGGAAAATGCAATTGAGCTGTTGGAAGCAGCTTTACGAAGCAAGCGGAAAAAATGTATGATTGGTACCGGTGCCATGACAGACCCTTATATCCCTTTGGAGATGGAATTAGGGAATATGAGGAAATCATTGGAATTGATAGATAAGTATGGATTTGGCGTGGCAGTACAGACAAAATCTAACCGGATTATGCGAGATATAGACCTGTTAAAAAGGATAAATGACAGGACTAAGGCTGTAGTGCAGATAACTTTGACTACTTGTGACGAGATATTGTGCAAAAAGATTGAACCCAATGTCTGTACCACAAGGGAGCGCTTTGAGGTGCTGAAAGCCATGAGAGATGCAGAAATTCCAACAGTGGTGTGGCTATCACCTATTTTACCTTTTATTAATGATACAGAAGAGAATATTTCCGGCATTCTGGATTTATGTATAGAAGCCAAGGTAAAAGGGATTATTTGCTTTGGCATGGGTCTGACCCTTCGTGAGGGGAACAGGGAATATTTTTATAAGCAGCTAGACCACTTGTTTCCGGGCTTAAAAGAGAAGTACATAAAGACTTATGGTTATCAATATGAAATTGCAAGTCCCAATAATAGGGCTTTGATGAGCATGTTTCATGAAAGGTGTAGTCAGAATGGGATTATGCATAATAATGACCGGATATTCCGGTATCTTCATGCTTTTGAGGAAAAGGGAAATGTAGTGCAGCTTAGTTTGTTTGATTTATAGTATTGGACGGAGTGGAAAATTTGAATTTTCGTAATTGATAATGTTATGAGACATTAAGTGTCCCATTAAATAAAATAAGGCATTGCTCGCTTTGTGTCCTGTACTTTTTAGTGGGTAGTAGATACCATGTTTTTCAAGGAGGTTAGAAATATGAATCAAATAAAAATTGGAGAATTCTTGAAAGAACTTCGTAAAGAGAAAGGACTTACGCAGGAACAACTTGCAGAACAGTTTAATGTATCTCGAAGGTCTGTATCAAGATGGGAAACAGGTAATAATATGCCTGATTTGAGCATGTTGATTACACTGGCGGAGTACTATGAGGTAGATGTTAAAGAAATTATTGATGGAAAGAGGAAAAGCGAGAATATGAATGAAGAAATGAAAGACACATTAGAAAAAGTTGCAAGCTATAATGAAATGTTAAACTTAAAGTCTATGCGTAAAGGAATTATAACAATGTGCATAGTTTTTATTATGTTGGTGATTATTTCTACATGGAAGGAACTCTCACCAGCTCCACTGGTTAGTATGATTTGTGCATACAATGGGGCTACTTTTATAAGTAAAGCAAGAGAAGGCAAAGATAAATCAGATTTTGTTATAGGTAGTATATTTTTTGCAGCAATGATGATAAACACAATTGCTTTTATTTTAAAGTGACAAATAAATTGGTATAGTAAAATTGTTTATACAGATATAGCGGAAAATTCAGTTTTGTTTGGTTATGGGATTTAAACCTATAATCATGCTTTATAGGTGGGGAGGACATCATGAAAGATACATATTTAGTCAGCAGATGGGCATTGGTACGTCAAGGGGAATTGGTTGATATCCCCCCAAAATTGGAAATACATCCTGATTTTTTGAAAAAATTATCCCAAGAGGAGTTTGAAACTGCGTTCCGAGACATTGGAAACTTGTTTTATCAAATTTATAGTGATATAGCAGATGCTCCGGAAGAGTTTGGATTTCCGTTATATAAGATTGAAGAATATAGTTATTTTTCAAAGGAAGCAAGGGAAGCCAGAACTGCATCATGGAATATATTTTATCTTCTGCTGATTCTCTTTGCCTGTGGAGAATGGAAGGAAAAGGTGTTTGTGGTAGAAACTGCCGCGGTCAGAGAGAAAATAAAGGTTAAGAAAATCAACTTGTTATTAAAGGCTTTATGCAGTTACGGATTTGTCTTTGAGGGAATAAGCAAATTCAGTCTATCCTCGGGAAGTAAAATGGAAATAGATTACCCGGATAATCATAATGTATTAGAGGTATTGTCCTTGGTTGCTAAAAAGGTAATGGATACACAGCTTAAAGGGATAAGCAATTACTTTTCCTGTATGGTAGCTTTTAGTAATGGATTTATAAGTTGGAATTATAAGGTGTTAATAGAAGAGTTAAATACTTGTACCCTTGCAAAAGGGTGTGATTATGTTGCCGATAAAATGCACACAGAAGAGGAGAAAGAGGTTGTTGATGCTATACACAAGGTAATGATGGAAAATGGTCTTTCCGTTCAAAAAGGGGATTTGAATGAGGGCCCGGCGCTTCGGTATTATCGTTCTAAGTCAACCTATGATTTTGCACTAATGTCTGACAGGGGGAAATTAGTATTAGAGTTAAGAATACGGAATGTCCGGAAATGTTTGGAGTATTTAAAAGAGTGTTCTGACAGCATCGTGGACATGTTCCGGCATACTGACCAAGGCTACCGTAACAGAGTGAACGGTACTTGTAAATATGGTGTGAAGTACGAATTTGAAGGAGAAGAAAAGTGGCATTGTGGTTGTTGTGGCGCGCCATTTAAAATATATCCTGTGAAAGCGGATATTCCACATTATTTAAAGTTGGTTGAACTGGGAAGTAAGAGATAGAAATTTCACTTTTGACGGATGAAATATGATGAACAAATTGACACATCACCGTACAAATGTTATAATGCTTTCAAAGCAATGAAATTCTAACGGAAATCTTATTTCTAATATATTCTGTATGTCATGTACATATCTGTTTTAGAATCCTTGCTTTATTTTCCAGAAAAACTAATGCAGGGATATGGACAGACCTTTTACAAGGGAGTGGTATTTCTGCACCCATTTGTGAAAGGAGAAAATTATGACAGAAGAAAAGAAACCGGTTTATTTTACTTATAAGGACAGAGTGTTTAGACTTTTATATCGGGATAAGCACAGACTGCTGGAATTGTATAACGCATTGAATGATACGAGCTATACAAATGTGGATGATTTAACAGTTACAACGTTGGAAAATGCCATCTTTATTAAAATGAAGAATGATGTATCATTTATCATTGACTGCGATATGTGTCTGTATGAACATCAATCCACCTACTGTCCTAATATGCCACTCAGAGGACTTTTGTATTTTGCAGACCTTTATAAAAAATATATTCGGAATGTGGATTTGAGTGTCAGTCGCCAGATAAAAATTCCTACTCCACATTATGTTGTTTTCTACAATGGAACAGAAAGAAAAGAACAGGAATTTATTCAGAAACTGTCAGATGCTTTTGAGGATGAAAGCGAAGGTTGTATTGAGCTTGTAGTTAGAACGATAAATATCAACTATGGTTATAATAAAGAACTAATGAGTAGATGCAAATCACTTGCTGATTATGCGTATTTTGTAGCAGAGATTCGCAAAAATTTGGAACAATTGGCACTACAGGATGCTGTAGAGTATGCAGTGGATATTTGTATTGAAAAAGATATTTTAAAGGAGTTTTTGCTGGAACAAAAATCGGAGGTAATTGCCATGTCGATTTATGAGTATAATGAGGAATATGTGAGAAAAGCATTGTTTGAAGATGGCGTGGAAAAAGGCTATAATCAAGGAATTGCAGATGGAGAAAGTAAGCTTGGAAGGTTGATTTCACTTTTGATGGAGGAAGGTAAAAGTGACCTTGTAATGCGTATTATACAAGATGAGAAAGTAAGAGAAGAATATTATAAAAAATACAATATGTAAAATTATTTATCTAATAAACCGTTCAAATGGCTGAACGGTTTATTTTAGTATACTTCCTATTTTTTATTGCCCTATAGAATTATTCGTTATTATTTGATATAGTTTTATTGAGTAATCCGAAAGAACTGTAAGAGGAGGCAAGACCATGATTGACCTTTCCCATATCGAGAAATACAGGGAGAATAATCGAATAGAGGCAAAAAAGGCGCTTGGTGGTTTGCCGAAGAGTATTTGGGAAACATATGCAGCTTTTGCCAATACTCTTGGTGGTGTGATTTTACTTGGGGTGGAGGAATATAAGGATAAAACACTTCATCCGGTAAATCTTCCAAATCCGGAAAAGTTAGTTGGGGAGTTTTGGAATATTATCAATAATCCTCAAAAGGTAAGTGTCAACATTTTAGCAGACAGGCATGTGACCATTCATGAAGTAAATGGGAATCATATCATTGCCATTACGGTTCCCAGAGCGCAGCGCGCGGATAGACCTGTCTTTATTGAAGGGAACCCTATGAGTGGTACTTATCGCCGTAATGGAGAAGGCGATTATAAATGTACCCGGGAAGAGGTACAGGCTATGATGCGCGATGCTGCCATTCAGACTCAGGATATGACAGTGATAGAAAAGATGAATCTGGATGTATTCGATTATGAAACAATTCATCAATATCGCATTCGTATGAAAAAGCATCGCCCGGGGCTTAGATGGGAAGAATTGGAGGATGCTGAATTTTTATATAAGTTAGGAGCGGTTGGCAGAAGTGAGGATGGGCAAATGCACCCTACTGCTGCCGGATTATTATTGTTTGGAAAAGCTCCTGAAATTCTAAAGGAATATCCTAATTATTTTCTGGATTATCAGGAGCAAAGGGAGGAAGGTGCCGGTTGGACGGATAGAATCACTTCTTCCTCAGGGGATTGGAGTGGAAATCTATATGACTTCTATTTTCGTGTGTATAACAAGCTGGTTCAGGGTGTTGAGATTCCCTTTAGGTTGGCGGACGAAGAAGAAAGTGATGATACTTCAGTGCACAGTGCTTTGCGTGAAGCGTTGGGGAATTGTCTGGTAAATGCTGATTACTATGGCAAGGGAGGAATTGTAATTGTAAAAAAGAAAAATATGATTACTCTTTCCAATCCCGGTGGGTTGCGTATTGATATTAAGGATGTCAAGGGTGGAGGTGTATCGGATCCGAGAAATGCAGCTCTGAATAAAATGTTCCATTTCATCAATATTGGGGAAGGTGCCGGCAGTGGTATTTCTAACATTTATAAAGTTTGGAAAGAACAGGGATGGAAGGATCCTATTATTTTGGAGTCCTTTGAACCGGAAAGAATTACTATGATTTTCCGTTTGGAAAAGGACAGTACTGCAAAGACTGCCATCAAAAATATTGCCCATAAGAATGCAATTATTGAGTATCTTACCCGGAATGTGACTGCTATGAATATGGAAATAGCGGAGCTTTTGGATATGAAACCTTCCCATGTAAAAGATTTGATGGAAGAGTTATTGCAGGAAGAAATTATTGTTGCGGAAGAATGCGATGAGAAGCGGATTTATAGATTGAAGGCATGAGATAAATAAGGATTTACTAAAAATAAAATGGAGCTGGAAAAATAATTATGATGGAAAAGTTGCAGGATGCAATGGAAAAATATGTAGACAGTCCATCCCGCCTCCCCAGAGAATTTTTTACAAGGGATGGTATTACGGTGGCAAAGGAGCTGCTTGGCAAAATATTGGTACATGAAACAGAGCTTGGTACTATCCGTGGCATTATCACCGAGGTGGAAAGCTACATGGGTGAGGAGGACAAGGGCTCCCATACCTATGGAGGCAGACGTACGGAGCGCACAGAGCCCATGTATCATATTGGCGGTACTTCCTATGTGTATTTGATTTATGGCATGTATAGCTGTATGAATATTGCCTGTATGACGGATGGGATTCCCCAGGCTGTACTTCTTCGCAGTGTAGTTCCGGCGGATGAGATATCGGAAAAAAGAATGCAGGAATTAAGGCTACGCCCCATAAATGTAAGGCAGCAAAAAAAGGGGAAGGAGCCTTATACCTTGGACAAGCTTCCGGCAAGTATTGAAAAGCATCTGGCGGATGGTCCCGGGAAAATGTGTATTGCCATGGATATTACCCGGGCTGATAACGATATAGATATGATAGGCAGTGAGAGCTTTTATGTGACAGAGGGTATGGAAGTTAAGGCAGAGCAGATAAAGGCAGGAAAGCGCATTGGGATTGATTATGCGGAGGAAGCCGCAGATTATCTGTGGCGGTTTTATTTATAAAGGGCAGCAGATGTGACTTAAGCTGACCGATAGTTTTGGTTTTAGAAAGGCATGGGAAACTTGTATGAGCCTACAATTTTATTTTGGCCCCTCCGGGGCAGGAAAAAGCAGACAATTATATGAAGAAGTGATAAAGCGGGCACAACAAAACCATAAGCAAAATTTCTTAATAGTGGTGCCGGATCAGTTTACCATGCAGACCCAAAAGGATTTGGTAATGCTGACAAAAGAGGGTGGCATTATGAATATAGATGTGCTCAGTTTTGGACGATTGGGACATCGTATTTTGGAGGAAGTAGGACATCAGGATATTCCGGTATTGGATGATACGGGAAAAAGTCTGGTACTGCAAAAGGTGGAAGCAGATTTAAAGGAAGAGCTTCCCACCTTGGGAAGCCTGTTGCACAGGCAGGGCTATATCCATGAGGTAAAGAGTGCTATTTCAGAATTTATGCAGTATGGAATTGGCACAGAAGATGTGGAACAGCTGATTTCCTATGCCGGAAAGCGTGGGGCGCTGGTACATAAGCTGAAGGATTTAAAGGTGCTTTATCAGGGCTTTACGGATTATATTCATGGTAATTTTATTACCACTGAGGAGACCTTGGATGTACTTCGCCGTTCCCTGCATAAATCCAAGATTTTGACCGGCAGTGTGGTGATTTTTGATGGATTTACGGGATTTACTCCCATACAGAATCGGTTGATTCAGGAATTGATGTGTATTTGTGGGGAAGTGATAATAACCGTAACCTTGGGAGAGGGAGAAAATCCCTATCAGACGGACGGAGAGCAGAAGCTCTTTCATTTAAGTAAAAAAACAGTAGCTGATTTGGAAAAGCTGGCGCTGGAAGCAGGGGTACCCCGCAAGGAGGATGTATTTATCAAGTCGGGAGCTCGGTTTCAGAATGCACCGGCATTGTTGCATTTGGAGAAAAATCTGTTCCGCTATCAGGTGGAGGCTTATCAGCAGGAGCAGCAGGAACTACAGATTTTTGAGACGATAACACCTCAGGATGAGGTGCACCAGACTACTCTTTATATTCGAGAACTTTTGCAAAAGGAAGGAATGGCTTATCGGGATATTGCTGTGATTACCGGGGATTTGGAAAGCTATGCACCCCATGTGGAGGAGGAATTTGCACAGATGGGGATTCCTTGCTTTATTGACCGGACCAGGGGGATTGTGCTGAACCCTATGATAGAGTACATCAAAAGCGCCTTGGAGCTGTATCTGAAGGATTTTTCCTATGAAGCAGTTTTTCATTATTTGCGAAGCGGCATGACGGATATCCCCAGAGAAGATATTGATCTTTTGGAAAATTATGTGATTCAGACAGGAATACGGGGGTATCACAAGTGGAGCAGATTGTTTACCCATAAAACTGCAGCAATGCAGGAGGAAGAAGAGCCGCTGCAACATTTGAATGGAATACGGGAAAAAATCATGGAACAGGTGGAGGTGCTTCATCGGGGAAACAGCGGTCAGGCAAAAATGTATGTGGACTGCCTGTATGATTTTTTAATGGCAAATCAGGTTCAGCAGAAATTATGTGATTATGAGAACTTTTTTAATGAACAGGGAGATTTGTCCAAGGCAAGAGAATATGCCCAGATTTATCGTTTGGTAATGGAGCTTTTGAATCAGATTCATCAGCTTTTGGGAGAAGAGGAGATTTCCTTGCAGGAATTTTCGGATATTTTGGAGGCCGGTTTTGGGGAAATTGAGGTGGGAACCATTCCCCAGAATGTGGATAGAATCCTGGTGGGTGATATGGAGCGAACCCGCTTAAAGCAGGTAAAGGTATTGTTTTTCTTAGGGATAAATGATGGAAATATACCCAAGAATGCTTCCAAGGGCGGTATTATCTCGGATATGGACAGGGAATTTTTGTGTCAGTCCGGTTTGGAATTAGCACCCAGCCCCAGACAGCAAATGTATATTCAAAGACTCTATTTGTATTTAAATATGACTAAGCCATCCCATAGGCTCTATTTGTCATATTCAAAGATTAACAGTGCCGGAAAGAGTATCCGTCCGGCATATCTGATAGATACCGTGAAGAGAATGTTTCCCCTCCTGGAAGTGCAGCATCCTCAAAATCGTAGTGTACTGGAGCAGATTGTAACACCGGGAGAAGGGGTTCGCTATCTGGCAGGACAGCTTCGGGAGTATGCTGAGGGTACCTTGGGAGAGACTGCCAGACAGGAATTTTTTACCATTTATCAGGCTTATGGAGAAGAAGCAGTTTGCGAAAAACGGAGTCTTCTTACCAATGCTGCCTTTTTGAGATATCAGGAGAAGGGATTGTCCAAAGCTGTGGCAAGAGCTCTTTATGGGTGGCGGCTGGAGAACAGTGTAACCCGGTTGGAAACCTATGCTGCCTGCGCTTATCATCATTTTTTACAATATGGTCTGCATTTGAAGGAGCGAGAGGAATTTGGCTTTGAGACTGTGGACATGGGAAATGTGTATCATGCGGTGTTGGAAAGCTTTGCAGGGAAATTAACGGAAAAGGGCTATACCTGGTTTGACTTCCCGGAAGATTTTGCAGGAGAATCAGTAAAAGAAGCCTTGGAGACCTATGCGGCTACCTATGGGGATACGGTCCTTTACAGCAGTGCCCGAAATGAGTATGCCATTACAAGGATGGGGCGGATTCTTACCAGAACAGTGTTAACCCTGCAAAATCAGTTGAAGAAGGGAACCTTCCAGCCGGATCATTACGAATTGTCCTTCCGGTTTGCAGATAATTTGGAAAGTGTGAATGTGGCATTATCCCAGCAGGAAAAGATGCATTTGCAGGGACGAATTGACCGTATTGATGTGGCAGAGGATGAAGACAGAGTTTATGTAAAGGTAATTGACTATAAATCCGGTAACAAGCAATTTGATTTGGCGGCATTGTATTATGGTTTGCAATTGCAGTTAGTGGTTTATATGAATGCTGCTATGGAGCTGGAGGCAAAGAAGCACCCGGACAAGGAAGTGGTTCCTGCGGCACTTTTGTACTATCATATTGAAGATCCTACCGTGGAGACTCCTGTGGAGCTTACGGAGGAGGAGCTGAATCAGCAAATATTGGGCAAGCTTCGCATGAATGGTGTGGTAAATAGTGAGCCGGATATTGTGGAGCGGCTGGATCGTTATATGCAGGATAAGTCCGATGTGATTCCTGTGGAGAAGAAAAAGGACGGTAGCTTTTCTGCCCGTTCCTCCGTTATGACCGGGGAGGAATTACAGATGATTTCCAATTATGTAAACCATAAGATAAAAAATATCGGCAGGGAAATGCTGGATGGATGTATTACCGTAAATCCGTATGAAAAAGGAACTTCAGATGCTTGTACCTATTGTGCTTACCGCAAGGTTTGCGGCTTTGACCCAAGCCTGCCGGGGTATGAGAAGCGTATGCTGGATAATTTGAGTAAGGATGAAATCATGGAGCAAATGAAGCAGCAGAGTACGGGAGAAATTGAAAGATAGGGAGGAAGCTGGTTTGGCTATTTCTTTTACCCCTGAACAACAAGAGGTTATAGACCTTCATAATTGTAATATTTTGGTGTCTGCGGCAGCAGGCAGCGGTAAAACTGCGGTGCTGGTAGAGCGCATTGTACAAATGGTATGTGACGGAAGCCATCCTGTGGATATTGACAGGCTGTTGATTGTGACCTTTACCAATGCGGCAGCAGCGGAAATGCGGGAGCGTATTTCCGCAGGGATTGCCGAGAAACTTTTGGAAAATCCGGAGGATGAACATATCCAGAAGCAGGCGACCCTTTTGCATAATGCTCAGATTACCACAATTGACAGCTTTAGCTTGTTTTTGATACGCAATCATTTCAATGAGATAGGGTTAGACCCTGCATTCCGTGTGGCGGACGAGGGAGAAATCAAGCTCCTTTCCCGGGATGTATTGCAGGAACTCTTAGAAGAAAAGTATGCAGCAAAGGATGCTGATTTTACTTACTGTGTAGAATATTTTTGCCCCGGTGGCAGGGAAAAGGTGTTGGAAGACCATATCCTGAATCTGTCCCGCTATGCAGCCAGCTTTCCCTGGCCGGAGGAATGGCTGATGCAACGTAAGGCGGATTATGCAGCGATAACCGTGAGTGATTTAATGGAAAGTGATTATGGCAAATATCTCTGTGCTTATATGGGTAAGGTGCTTGCAGGCTGTTATGAGAAGCTAAAGGAGGTACAGCTGCTTTGTGAAAGCCCTGATGGACCCTATATGTATGGAGAATTGGTGGATAATGAGCTGGAGCAGATTGAGAAGGTCTGTGGCTGTAAAAATCTGGAGGATTTTGCTGCAAGAATTCCTGCAATTTCCTTTGGCAGATTACCTAGCAAGAAGGATGCTTCTGTTTCCCCGGAAAAGAGAGAACTGGCAAAGGAACTGCGTAGTCAGGTAAAGGAGACCTTGCAAAAGCTTTCTGAGAGCTTTTTTTTGACACCCCTTTCTTTGGCGGTGGAGCAGGGCAGGGAGTGTGCTGCTCCGGTGGGGACTTTGATTGATTTAGTGCTGGAATTTGACCGCAGAATGAAAGCAAAAAAGCAGGAGAGGAAGCTGATAGATTTTTCCGATATGGAGCATTATGCGCTGGATATTCTTTTGGACAGGGAAGTCTGTGATGACCAGGAATGTGATGGGAAAAAGAGCGGTCAGAAGTTTCTGATTCGTCCCAGCCATGTGGCATTGGAGTACCGCCAGTATTTCCATGAGATTTTAATTGACGAGTATCAGGATAGTAACCTTGTGCAGGAATATTTGCTCAAGGCTGTTTCCGGTGAAGAAGAGGGAAACTTCAATCGTTTTATGGTAGGAGACGTGAAGCAAAGTATTTACAAATTCCGTCTGGCGAGACCGGAGCTGTTTTTGGAAAAGTATGAAACCTATTCTGATAGTGGAGCTTGTCGGAGAATTGATTTGTCCAGAAATTTCCGAAGCAGAACTCAGGTGGTGGATACGGTAAATGATGTTTTTTCACGGATTATGAGTAAAACCATTGGTGGTATAGAATATGATGATAAGGCAGCCTTGTATGCAGGCGCGTCTTATCCGGAAAATGCAGATTGCAGCAGTGAGCTTTTGCTGGTGGAAAAGCCTGCAAAAGAGGATGAATTAGGGGCAAAGGAAGCGGAAGCCCTTGCCATTGCCGGCAGAATAAAGGAATTAAAGCAGCATTTTCAGGTAACGGATAAGGCAACAGGTGAGCTTCGTCCGGTACGATTCAGTGATATGGTGATTCTGCTTCGCAGTAACAGCGGTTGGGATGAGGAATTTAAGAAGGTTTTGGAGGAGGAAGGGATTCCTGTTTATATTACCTCCAAGACGGGATATTTTGCAGCTACGGAAGTACAGGAGCTGTTGCAGCTGCTTCGCGTGCTGGACAATCCCTTGCAGGATATTCCTTTGTATGGTGTGATGAAATCTCTCTTTGGGGGATTTACTGAGGAAGAGATTGCCTGTATCAGAGGATTTCAAAAGGGAGGCAGTCTGTATGAAGCAGTTTGCGCCTATGCACAGGAGAATGACAGCATAGTTGAAGTTGCACAAAATGAAGGAAAAACTTGCAAAACAGTGCAATTTGAAGAATGTAAAAAGACAGAATTGCAGGAAAAAATGCAAAAGTTTATACAAATAATAAAATCATACCGCGATTGTACTACTTACATGCCAATCCGTGATTTACTGCAAAAGCTGGTAACGGATTTTGATTATTTGAATTATGTGACAGCCCTGCCGGCAGGTAGTAAGAGACGTGCTAATGTGGAAATGCTTTTTACTAAGGCATCGGATTTTGAGAAGACCAGCTATTTTGGATTGTTTCATTTTATTCGTTATATGGAGCAGCTGGAAAAATATGATGTGGATTATGGAGAGGCAGATACTCTGGATGAAAACGCAGATGTGGTGCGTATTATGAGTATTCATAAGAGTAAAGGTCTGGAGTTCCCGGTTACCTTTGTGTCGGGAACTGCCAAACGATTTAACATGCAGGATACTAACCAAGCTCTCATAGTGGACATGGATTTAGGACTTGCCACGGATTATGTAAATCCTGTGAAGCGTATCCGTAATAAAACCCTGCGAAGGATGGCACTGTCTCGCAAGATGCGTGAGGACAATCTGGCAGAGGAGCTTCGTGTATTATATGTTGCCCTGACCCGTGCCAAGGAAAAGCTGATTATGACAGGTACTTTGGAAAAGGCAACAGAAAAGTGGGAGTTGCAGCAGATGACCGCTAAAGAGCAGTTGTCCTATCTGGATTTTGTAGAAGCGGGCAGTTACTTGGATTTCCTGCTTCCTATTCTGGGACAGTCCCGGGTAAAGGTTGCAATTGCTGATGCGGAAGTTTTGTTAGGAAACCGAATGAAGGAACAATTCCAGTTCATGGATAGAAGATTACTGCTGGGAGAAGCGGAAAAGTATGCAGATGCGGAAGCCTTGCAAAAATTGCGGAAGCAGTTTGCCTATCAGTATCCTTATGAAAAGCTGCAAAAGCTGTATACCAAGACCACTGTATCAGAGTTGAAAATTGCAGCAATGGCTGAAAAGGATGAGGCAGCTTACCATGCTTTTGAGGAAAAGGAAGTACAGCCCTATATCCCCGCATTTAAGAGAGGGGAAGAAGCGGTCAGCGGTACCGTGCGCGGTAATGCCTTCCATAGAGTGATGGAGCTGATGGATTTTGAGGAACTGTTGGGAGGTTTGTTTGCAGAATTCCCGGAGGATTATGAGAATTATCGCAGGGTGATGCTGGATAATTTGGGAGGTGGCAAGCAAGGAGCTGAATTTTTAAATGAAGCATTGCAGAATTTTCTTAAGCAGGAAACCAAGTCCCTTCGTCTCAGCGAAGAATACGTCAAGGCTATTAATATCAGAAAGCTGGTGCATTTTCTGGAAAGTGAATTGGCATATCGAATGTGGTCTGCTGACAGAAGAGGCGAGCTTTACAGAGAGCAGCCCTTTGTATTAGGAATTGATGCCGGACGATTAGGAGAAGAATTCCCCGCAGATGAAACCGTGCTGATACAGGGAATCATTGACGTATTCTTTGTGGAGGATGGAGAATTGGTGCTGTTGGATTATAAGACGGATGTTATCGGCTCCATGGAGGAATTATGGAATCGCTATAGTGTACAGCTTGATTATTATGAAGAAGCATTGTCAAGGCTTATGTCTATGCCTGTGAAGGAAAAGGTGTTGTATTCCTTTTATTTGGAGGAAACGGGGAGCCGTGGATAAGGCATAAGATTAGAAGAAGCAGGATTTTGGGCAATTTCTATTAAGATTATTTTTAGGGAATCTGTTATACTCTACGGGAGAAAGGAGTGTCTTTATATGAGTGATAAAATCATGGTAGAGAAAATAGTGGAGTATATAGAAAAGCATTTGGACGAAGATTTATCCTTGGATAAAATTGCAAAGGCATTAAATTACTCAAAATTCTATATTGCAAGAGTTTTTGCAGAAGAAACAGACTGTACAATTTATAAGTATATACAGGGTCGCAGATTGACGTTGGCGGCACAAAAGCTTGTGGAAACGCAAAAGGCCATTGTTGAAATCGCTTATGAAGCCCATTACAATTCTCAGCAGGCTTTTACGCTAGCGTTTCATCAATTATATTTATGTCCACCACAGACATACAGGAAAAATGGCGTGTTCTATCCGAAACAGACCAGAATTAGTATGAAAGGTGCAAAGTACCATTTTTCATATACAAATTGTGTATGGGGAGGTAGGATGGCTGCATGAGTACAATTCCTTATGTTATTGAGCAAACAAATCGTGGCGAAAGAAGCTATGATATTTTTTCAAGGTTATTATCGGATAGAATTGTTTTTTTGGGGGAAGAGGTAAGTGACGTTTCCGCTAGTTTAATTATTGCACAAATGCTGTTTTTAGAGGCACAGGATCCGGAAAAAGATATTCAATTGTATATCAACAGTCCCGGTGGTTCTATTACGGCAGGCTTGGCAATTTATGATACCATGCAATATATCAAATGTGATGTATCAACAATCTGTATAGGACTTGCGGCTAGTTTCGGAGCATTCTTATTGGCAGGTGGGGCTAAGGGAAAACGCATTGCTCTTCCCAATGCGGAAATTATGATACATCAACCGGCAATTCATGGAAATGGTGTTCAAGGACAGGCAACTGATATAAAAATTGTGTCTGATCACATACAGAAGACCAAACAACGCTTAAATCGGATTTTGGCTGAAAATACAGGAAAAACCATGGAAGAAATAGCAATGGCAACAGAGCGTGATAACTATATGTCTGCCAAGGAAGCTTTAAAATATGGTTTGATTGATAAAATTATTGATAAAAGATAATAGACATGTTTGTGAGCAAGGTTTGATAGAGGGTCAACCTTGCTCTTTTTCTTGACTGAAACGTATCTCTATTTCTGGTAGATTTTTTCATATTTCCACGCTATAATATAAAAAATCCGTTTGGGAAGGAGAAATTAATGGAAATTTTATCTGCGAATATAACTGATACAAGTGTTTTACAGCTTTTTCAGGAGCAAGATGATTTTATGATTGATTTTCTGGGCGATGATAAAGGGTTATATACAAGATATAGCGAAAAGGAAAATATAAAATGTGTTTGGATTGCCTATTGTGATGATATTCCGATGGGTTGTATCGCTTTTCGGGAAAAAGCTCATGGTGTTGGCGAGGTAAAGCGAATGTTTATCAAAAGTGAATATAGGGGAAAAGGAATAGCAAAAGCTTTACTGAATACGGTGGAATGCTATGCAAAAGAACAGGGCTGTCACACCTTGTTTTTGGATACCAGAATTACCTTGGAACCGGCAGTTTTCCTATATCGCAGCTTTGGCTTTCATATTGTTTTTCAGCAGGGTCTTTATATTCAGATGGAAAAGGGGCTGTAATTAAACAGCCCCTGCCATATTGCGGATACGTCCCAGCATTTGGCGTACCGCAGGAATTGCCAAAACAATCAAGGTAATAGCGGCTTCTGCAAAGATGTAGATGCCGTTGTAAACAAGGGAATAGGGCAGAGCAGCCCAACCTTCCCAGGCATAGCTGCCAAAGAAAATCCAGCCGGAAATCACAGCAAAAACATATCTGCCTAAGATGCCCACAAGGTATCCTTTGATAAGACTATTCTTGGAATTGGTAAACAGACCGGAAAGACCCAGAGCACCAAAAGCAAGCAGGTAATCTACCACAAGTTGCATGGGGTAAAGAACATAGGGGTCAATCAAAAGCTGCAATACACCATAGGCAACGCCTGTTAAAATTCCTGCACCCAAACCGAACCAATAGCCCGGTAGACAGATAACCAGCATGGAAAGCAGGGTCACAGAACCGCCCCAGGGAAAGTCAAAGAGCTTCAGATTGGAAAGTACCGTACCCAATGCGATAGCCATAGCGCAGAATGCCAGCTGACGGACGGATAGCTTGCTGTTGTCGGCACTGTGCTTTTTGGCAAAAACCATGGCAATTGCCAGCAGCCCTACAATCAGCAGAACCAGAAGAACATTTCCAAGAGTGGTGGGGACATATGTAGTTTCGCCCCAATCGTTAACGACAACATTGTAAAACATAAAAAAATCCTCCTTCGTTTGCGCGAGGAGGGACAACATCGTATTTATACGAATACCCGACACAGTCAGATATAGTATAAATATTGTGCTTCCTTACGCCGGTATTATCCGGTTCAAGTAGTGAGGGTTAGAATGCGTGTCAAACACATTCAATCTCAGCGATGTGCTCCCCTAGCGGTATTATATGGTAACCGGACAGTTCCGATTACTTTTTCAAGTGACAATATAATGCTTTATTAGGGGAATGTCAAGAAGTATTTTTATGGGATTGAAAAAATAGTAAGAAAAAAGGAAATTGAAAGTACGAGGAATGATAATATGATTTGGTGGATAATTGCCGCTATTGCTGCGTTCTTTGTAAAGGGACTATGTGGTTTTGCAAATACATTAGTTTTTTCAACCATATTGAGTTTTGGCAACAATAATATTAATATATCTCCTGTGGAATTGCTTTTAGGCTACCCAACCAATGCAATTTTAGCTTGGAAGGAACGAAAGTCCATTAACTGGAATGTTTGTCTGCCTCTTGCGTTGCTTGTGTTAGGAGGAAATATTCCGGGAATATTGTTGCTACGAAATGCAGATACGGGGATGATAAAAGTTATTTTTGGGTTTGTCATCGTTTTAATTGGCATCGAAATGCTGTTTCGTGAGATGAAACCGGGAAAAATGAAGCAATCTAAAGTAGTACTGAGTATCATAGGAATTCTTTCGGGATTATTGTGTGGCTTGTATGGAATTGGAGCTCTTTTGGGGGCTTATGTCAGTAGGGTCACGGAAGACAGTCGCTCTTTTAAAGCCAATATATGTGTGGTTTTTCTGGTAGAAAATACCTTTAGAATTGTAATGTATGCAGTTTGGGGAATTATTACATTTGATATTGCAAAACAGACTGTTATGCTGATACCATTTATGTTATTGGGATTATATCTGGGGATGGTCAGCAGTAAAGTATTGAATGAGAAGCTTGTTAAGAAGATTGTAATTATTATGTTGATTGTGTCAGGAGTGGCATTGATTATAAATAGTTTGTAGATTTTAGGAGAGATAAGAATATGAGCATAAAGGTAATTTTATTTGACTTAGACGGCACATTGCTGCCAATGGATCAGGATGTTTTTGTAAAGACCTATTTTGGTTTGCTTGCAAAGAAGCTGGCAGGACATGGCTATCAGTCAGAGGAATTGATTCAGGCAATTTGGGCAGGAGTTTCTGCCATGGTAAAAAATGATGGAAACTGCAATAATGAAGAGGCATTTTGGAACAAATTTGCTCAGATTTATGGAGAAAAGGTTAGAGAAGATATTCCTTTGTTTGATGAATTTTACAGAAATGAATTTAATGGAGCCAAGGCAGTATGCGGCTGCAATCCTCAGGCAACAGAGGTAATTGCCGGACTAAAGGAAAAGGGGTTTCGGCTGGTTCTGGCAACCAATCCCTTATTCCCTAAGATTGCCACATGGAACAGGATTCATTGGGCAGGACTAGAACCGGATGATTTTGAGTTTTATACAACCTATGAAACCTCAAATTACTGCAAGCCAAATCTGAAATATTATGAGGAAATCTTAGAAAGGCTTGCTGTAAAGCCCCAAGAATGCCTTATGGTGGGCAATGATGTAACAGAGGATATGATAGTAACAGAGCTTGGAATGAAGGTCTTTTTGCTGACGGATTGTTTGATTAACAAGGAAAATAAGGACATTTCAGTGTATCCTAATGGTGGGTTTGGGGAATTGATGGAGTATATTAATGACTTGAGAGGGAAACTATAAAACGTTAAGTAAAAAGAAGTTTTGGATACTAAAGAGTGCCCAAAACTTCTTTGATAATATAATACTATTTTGTTGCTTTCAATTTTTCAAGTTCTTCCTTGAGTTTTTGGATTTCTTGCTCAGCTGCATCAGCTCTGTCCTTTTCAGCATTAGCCCGTTGTCTTTCACGCTCAGTGTTGGCTTTTTCATGTTCTATACCTTGATTAAATATAATTTCTTCCCGTTCAAATATTTTCATATAGGAAAGTGACACCTCCTCGTCCTGCTTGACTATTTCCACCATTTGGTGAATGGTTTGAAGGGTATTGTTTGTTGCATTTTCCAATGTTGTATCTTGCATATATTGCAATAGCTGTTTCAATTCGGTAGATGGATTTCCCTCTGTTCCTTTGGTATACAAAAAGAGAGTTCTGGCTCCGTCATCATATGCCATATCGGGAACTTCCTCACATTTAGCACGTATAGTGTATACCATGCGGTTGAGTCCAAAGGGATCATAAGGAGTTATCATGATTACAATGACGTTTTTCAATGCGCGATAGCTCTCGCCGGACTTAAGGCTTCGAGCATCTATTTTTGCATGATAAAATCGCATACGTTTCGGGAGTGAATTGATGATTTCTGTAGAATCAAGTAGATTTGGTTCAATATCGTAGATTGTAGAAGTGCTTAGTATATCCGGTTCAGATTCCTCTTCTTCAAGATACACATCAAGTCTTGTACCATGCTTGTCAGTATCGGAACCATAATAGGTTTTCTGTGGCACCACAATAAGCTTTCCAAAATCCTTTTGAAATATGATTCTCAGTAGTTCCCGGCTGAATGATTCTCCGATTCCCGGATATGTAACCATGGAATTAAAGAGGAAATCATCCAATAAATTTAAGTCCTTTAGTTTTCGTTTCTGCATAGCTATTCTCCTTTCTGTTATAGTGGAAAGAAGAAACGTCTGCATGCAGTTACAGTTCCGTTCCCGTTACAATCCACTTTTCGATTTCCATACAGGGATTTGTAACCGAACGGTTTAGAAAACACCCAGATATGTAATTTCATATTAAGTCGATAAAGTTAAAATGTCAATAAGAAGTAATGATTTTATGGAATTTTTAGAACTTACAAACAATTATCCCAAGGAATCTATAGAAACGCTTTTACAGGTGTGATAAAATGTACGCGAGCAGAAAATCAAGCGCCGCAAAACGGCATTTGATTTTCGCCGCGATAACGAGCAAAAGGTCTGCGTAGCAGACAATAAGCGCGAAGCGCGTTTTGCGAGTGATAACCTACGCGAGCAGAAAATCAAGCGCCGCAAAACGGCATTTAGAGGAGTTAGAAAATAAACATGCAAGACAATAAATTAGTAATCGGGATTCTCGCCCATGTAGACGCGGGCAAGACCACATTGGCAGAGGGAATTTTATATACCTGCGGGAATTTGCGCAAAATGGGAAGAGTGGATCATCAGGATGCTTTTTTGGACAACTTTGCGTTGGAGCGGGAACGAGGTATTACTATCTTTTCTAAGCAGGCGCAGCTACAGTGGGAGGATTTGTCCATTGCATTGTTGGATACTCCCGGGCATGTGGATTTCAGTGCTGAGATGGAGAGAACACTACAGGTGTTGGATTATGCTATTTTGGTTATCAGTGGTGCGGATGGTGTGCAGGGACATGTGATGACCTTGTGGAGGTTGTTGAAAAGATATGAAATCCCCACATTCTTATTTGTTAATAAAATGGATCAGGAGGGCACTGACCGGGATAAATTAATGGCAGAGCTGCAAAGCCGTTTGGACGAGCATTGTGTGGATTTTAGTGTGGCAGATTATTTTGAAAATGCAGCCATGTGTCAGGAGGCACTGCTGGAGGAGTACTTAGAAACAGGATGCTTAGAGGCGGATAGTATTGCAGAAGCGGTCTGTGCAAGACAGATATTCCCCTGTTATTTTGGTTCTGCGTTAAAATTACAGGGCGTGGAAGAATTACTTCATGGAATTAAGAAATTTGCTCTGATACCTGAATATTCGGAGGAATTTGGAGCAAGAGTATTTAAGATAGCAAGAGATAATGCAGGAAATAGATTAACCTACATGAAAATTACCGGAGGAGAACTGCGGGTAAAAATGCCGGTAGGAAATGAAAAAAGCTGTAAGGAAGGGGAAGCTTGGGAAGAAAAGGTTGACCAGCTTCGTATTTACAATGGAGTACAATATGAAGCCTGTGACAAAGTAACAGCAGGTGGTATTTGTGCAGTTACAGGTCTTACGAAGACCTTTGCCGGACAGGGGCTGGGAATGGAAAATGAGAATGAAATCCCTGTGTTGGAGCCTGTACTTACTTATCAGCTACTGTTACCGGAGGGATGTGATGCCATTTCGGTGTTAGGAAAATTGCGCCAACTAGAAGAGGAAGAACCGGAACTTCACTTAGTATGGCGGGAAGAAACCAAAGAAATCCATGTACAGGTTATGGGTGAGGTACAGATAGAAATTTTAAAGAGATTGATTATCGACCGATTTGGGTTGGAAGTAGAATTTGGTGCCGGAAGTATCGTGTATAAAGAGACCATTGCAGAGCCGATGGAGGGGATTGGGCATTTTGAACCCTTGCGTCACTACGCGGAGGTGCATTTATTGCTGGAACCGGGAGAGCGGGGCAGCGGTATGCAGTTTGCTGCTTTGTGCAGTGAGGATATGTTGGATAAAAATTGGCAAAGATTAGTACTGACTCACTTGGAGGAAAAGGCTCATGTGGGTGTACTGACCGGTTCGGAAATTACCGATATGCGGATTCTTCTAATTGCCGGGAAAGCACATTTAAAGCATACTGAGGGTGGTGATTTCAGACAGGCAACCTATCGTGCCGTCAGACAAGGACTGCGAAAGAGTAAAAGTATATTATTAGAACCAATATTTGCGTTTACCTTAGAGGTTCCCACAGAACAGCTTGGCAGGGCAATGTCGGATATCCAACGGATGCATGGGCAGTTTGACCCGCCACAGACGGAAGGGGAAATGAGTATCCTTACGGGGAGTGCGCCGGTGGCCACCATGCGGGATTACCAGCGTGAGGTGAATGCCTACACCAGAGGGCATGGTCGATTTTCCTGTGTGCTAAAGGGTTATGAACCCTGTCATAATGCAGAAGAAGTTATTGCCCGGATGCAATATGACCCGGAGGCAGATTTAGCAAATCCTACAGGCTCTGTATTCTGTGCTCATGGAGCCGGTTTTGTGGTAAATTGGGACGAGGTGGACGATTACGCTCATGTGGAAAGCGGCTGGGAACCGGGGGCGGATAAGGGCAATGGTACAGTCGGGGAGGATGGATTCTTAAACGGAGAAAATGGATATGCATTTTCAGCAGCCCAAGTCCATGGCAATAAAGGAAACACAGGGCAGAAA
Source organism: Lachnospiraceae bacterium (assembly GCA_017624835.1). Taxonomy (GTDB): domain Bacteria; phylum Bacillota; class Clostridia; order Lachnospirales; family Lachnospiraceae; genus Acetatifactor. Next base: position 32,090 of record JAGAMG010000010.1, on the reverse strand, counting down.
GCAGGCAGCAGTGCATCTGCAGGCTACATTACCCAGGAAGAAATCGAAGAGATTTTCCGCAGCACCTATGGAAAAAAACAGGAGGATTCCAAACGCTATCGCCGTTATCACAGAGGCGCCAGAAGAGAGGTTTTGTTTGGTGGAGATGGTGGTAGCTCCAGCGGCACTATAAGCAATGGAAGTGGCGGGAATGCCAAGGGAAGTGCAACAACAAAAGGCTATGCAGCAGGAAACGCTACAGAGCATTATTTTCTGGTGGATGGTTACAATATTATCTTTGCATGGCCCGAACTACGGGAACTTTCTCAGGTCAATATAGACAGTGCAAGAGATAAGCTGATGGATATTCTCTGCAATTATCAAGGATTCTTGGGCTGTATCCTGATTTTGGTATTTGATGCCTACAAGGTAAAGGGAAATCCCGGAACAGTGATGAAATACCATAATATCAATGTGGTCTATACCAAGGAAGCCGAAACGGCGGATCAATATATTGAAAAGACCGTACAGACCATTGCCAAGAAATATAAGGTAACAGTTGCAACCTCGGATGCATTGGAGCAAATGATTATCTGGGGAAGCGGGGCTCTCAGAATGTCTGCCCAGGGATTAAAAGAGGCGGTGGAGGCGGCTGAAAAGGAAATGCGGGAAAACTATGTAATGGAGTAGGTCTAACCTGCGCTGATTGCATTTCCAAGGTTTCTATGATAAAATTTAATGATAATTGTTAGGACAAAAAATCCGGAAAGGTTTGGAATAGTTATGTTATATAGATTGATAGCTGTTAATGATTCATTACTTGCATTTGCTGGGATTTTGTTTGCTTTTTTTGCAACGGTAATTGCAACTGCCAAGTTAAGTCCTTATTTGCCCAAGGATGCAGGAAGGGAATTTGCCCATGATGGAAAAAAATCTGCAGGAAAGCCAAGAGGAGCCGGGATTATTTTTGTGTTGGCATTTGTGGCAGCCGCCTTGCTTTTTGTACCTTTAAATGCAGAGCTGATTATTTATTTGATTTTAATTGTAATATCCATGATGACTGGTTTTTTGGATGATGCATCCAAGACTCCCTGGGGAGAATACAAAAAGGGTTTCTTGGATTTGTGTGTAGCTGCGTTGGTGGCACTTACCTTTTTGAAATACAATTCCAATGTGGTGGAATTAGCTTTATTTGATATAAAATTTACACTTCATCCCTTGGTGTTTGCATTCCTTACCATTATTTTGGTGTGGACCTCTGTTAACGTAACCAATTGTGCCGATGGAGTGGACGGGCTTTCCGGAACCTTGACCATTATTACCATTGTTACTATTTATGTGATTGACCAGATTAAGGGAAGGTCGGAGCATTTTTCCTTTTTGATTTTATTGTTTGCAGTGAGTATTTTAGGGTATTTGTGGTACAATGCTACCCCCAGCAAGCTGATGATGGGGGATGCGGGTTCCCGTGCCATGGGACTTTTTATCAGTATAGCTATTTTGAAGACGGGTTGCCCTGTTTTATATATTCCGGTTGCATTGGTATTGATTCTGGACGGCGGTCTGGGATTACTTAAGGTAGCATTGCTCCGTTTTTTAAAAATTCATATTTTAAAGAATGTAAGAACTCCTCTTCACGACCATGTTCGTAAGGTTTGGGATTGGTCCAATACGCAGACAGTATTCCGTTTTGCCATTATTCAGATTATTCTGTCCGTGGCAGTGATTTATGGAATTCAGTAGTAGGATGTACAAGAATTATAGAGTGGAAGTGCAGAAAAAAGCGTAGAAGAATGCGCTTCATGGAAATGAGGAAAATTATGTATGATGAATTAACTCCCAGTGATATCAAAAAGATGCAGGAGGAAATAGAGCACCGGAAACTGGTGGTGCGCCCTAAGGCACTTGAAGATGTTAAGGAAGCCAGAGCCCATGGAGATTTGAGTGAAAATTTTGAATATTATGCGGCTAAAAAAGTAAAAAATCAAAACGAGAGCCGTATTCGTTATCTGGAGAGAATGATTCGTACCGCTAAGGTGATTTCAGAGGATTCTGCGTCAGACGAGGTGGGCATCAACAATACAGTAACGGTGGAATTTGTGGAGGATGGTCTGGTAGAAACCTACAAGATTGTAACCACTGTGCGAGGAAATTCATTAGAAGGACTTATCAGTAATGAATCCCCTTTGGGAAAGGCGTTACTTGGAAAAAAGGTGGGGGAAATTGCCCATGTGAAAATCAACGAAAATGCTGGCTATGATGTGCGAGTGTTGAAGTTGGAAAATACGGTGGATGACGGCAGTGACAAGCTGAGAAGTTTTTAGAAAGGTATCAGGATTTACATGAAAAAATATCTGTTGTTTGATTTGGATGGAACATTGACTGACCCCAAGGTGGGCATTACTACCTGCGTCCAGTATGCTTTAAAGGACTTGGGAATTGAAGAAGAGGATTTGAGTAAGCTGGAGCCTTTTATCGGTCCCCCCTTGAAGGATAGCTTTATGGAGTTTTATAATCTCAGTGAGGAACAGGCGGAAGCTGCAATTGCAAAATACAGAGAGCGTTTTCAGGATGTGGGATTATTTGAAAATGAGGTATATGAGGGAATCCCCCAGATGCTACATACCCTACAGTCCAAGGGAATATTTCTTGCAGTGGCATCCAGCAAGCCTACGGTATTTGTGGAGCGGATTCTGGAGCATTTCAACATGAGAAAGTACTTCAAGGTGGTAGTGGGAAGTGAGTTGGATGGTACCAGAGTGAATAAGGATGAGGTAGTACAGGAAGCACTGAAACAGCTTTTTGGTGACCAACCCATAAAAAAAGAAGAAATTTATATGATTGGCGACCGTAAATTTGATGTGGAGGGTGCGAAAGCACTTGGTATTGAGAGTGTGGGCGTAGCTTATGGTTATGGCAGTATGGAGGAATTAAAGGAAGCCAAGGCAGATTTCATTGTCCGTACTGTAGAAGAGTTGGAAAAATTCTTACTTCGTGGAGCGGATGAAAAGGAAGAAGAGAAGAAAGGGCTTAATTTTTCCAGAATTTGGGTAATGCTCTATGCCTTTATGATTTTCATGCTGGTAAGAAATGTAGTTATGTACGGCTTAAACTGGTTGTTGGTTACCTATTGGGAGACTTTCCCGGCGGCACTTTCCGAGGCACTTTTGATTAAGGATGAGGCGGGAATGCTTATTGGTTTTACCGGAAATGCCTCCACCATTATGAGTGCCATAGGCTTTATCGCCGGTATCATTCCCAATCTGTCCACCGCAAAGATTTTGATAAAGAAAACAGCAGAAGAAGCCAAGCTGTCCCACTTAAAGCCGGAGCCGGCAAAGAATTATCTGTTCTTAGGTGCAGCAACGGTCGGGGCAGTTATTGCTTTGAATCTTTTATTTGAATTATTACAGATTACAGCCAAGTCCGATGCTTATCAGCAGGTAGTGGCAGACCAATATTCGGCATCCTTTTTGGTGGGAATACTTTGCTATGGTCTGGTGACTCCGATAGCGGAAGAATTGTTGTTTAGAGGAATTATTTATAATTATTTAAAACGTTTTATGAAGCTGAAGGTTGCAGTAATTTTGGCAGCATTTTTGTTTGGCGCATATCACATGAATACGGTACAGGGAGCTTATGCATTCTTTATGGGATGTCTGATTATTTATGGTTATGAATATTTTGGAAGCTTTATTATCCCGGTGATGATGCATGTAATTTCTAATGTGATAGCCTATTGCCTGTCCTATACCAGTATTGCTGTCAGTGGTTTTGTAAGCTGGCCGGTATGTATTGCATTTTGTGCAATTACTCTATTTGCTCTCAATAAGCTTGATAAGCAGAAGGCGGTATTTTAATGAAATTTAGTATTGTAGTGGTGTGTTTAAATCCCGGAGAAAAGCTGAATCAGACCTTGGACAGCATTTTAAAGCAGTCCTATACTGATTATGAGATTGTGGTAAAGGATGGAGGCAGTAAGGACGGCTCCATACAGGGAATGCATCAGGATGCAAGAATTGCTCTCTATGAGGAGGCTGACAAGAGCATTTATGATGCCATGAATCAGGCAGTTTCCCATGCAAGGGGAGAATTCCTTCTGTTTATGAATTGTGGGGATTTCTTTTACCGTGAGGATGTATTGGAAAAGACGGCAGCATTGATTGAAAAATGTTCCGGAGAGGGAATGAATACAGGCAATATGATATTTTATGGCGATACCTATGGGGAGAAGAATGATGTGCATATTACCGCACCGCCGGAAATCACAGGCTTTACCTGTTACCGGAATATCCCTTGTCATCAGGCATGCTTTTATGCAGCAAGACTTTGCAAGGAAAAGCCCTATGAGTTACAGTATCGGATTCGTGCGGATTATGACCATTTTCTGTGGTGCTATTATGTGGCAAAGGCAAAAATGGTTAACATGAAGCTGACAGTTGCCTCCTACGAGGGTGGTGGCTATTCTGAGAGTAAGGAAAACCGCAAGCGGGATAAAGAGGAGCATAAACTCATAACTGCTGCGTATATGAGTAAGGGGGAACTGCTTAAGTATCAGCTGATTATGCTGGGAACACTGGCTCCTTTGCGTAGAGTTTTGGCAGAGAGTAAGGTGTTTTCGGGAGTGTATCATTGGGTGAAAGGGAAATTGTATCGGTAGTAGACGATGTGGAAGATATCAAAATAAATGTTAAGAAGATGGAAAGGCTGTCAGAATAGTGACTACAGGTTTTACTGTTTGCTACTCTGACAGCCTTTTCGTTTCATAATGATTTGTGTTAGTAAAGAAAACAATTATACTCGGAATGCCTTTAACAACTGAGCTAACTCCTCCGCTCTAACCTGCAAAGCATCCGCTGCCTTATCCAATTCCTGAATGGAACCAAGCTGTTCACTTGCAGCGGTATGTACACTGGAGGAACCTGCGGCTGTTTCGGCAGATACAGCGGAAATGGCAGAAATAGCGGAGAGGGTGCTGGAGCGATCCTGTTCCATTCCTGCGATACTCTTATTAATCTGCTGTAAGGAAACAAGCAATTCGGATACCTGATTGCCGATTTTGGTAAAGGAATCTGCAGTCAGGGAAACGGATTCACCCTGGGTATTTACGATTTCTTCCGCTTCCTTGGCAACGCGTGCTGCTTCCGTGGTGTTGGATTCGATTTCCTCAATAATATGAGCAATCTGGTTTGCAGCTTTTATGGATTCGTCAGCCAGCTTCTGAATTTCCTGAGCTACCACTGCAAAGCCTCTTCCGGCAGCACCGGCTCTTGCTGCTTCAATGGAAGCGTTTAAGGAAAGAAGATTGGTCTGTTCGGCAATTTCGTTAATGGCAGCGGTAATGGTGCCAATTGCCTTGGATTTTTCCGTGAGCTTGTCGATGGTTTCTATAATGGTAGAGGTAACCTTAATGGTGGAGGTAGCACTTTCCTTTAGCTGTTCAACACTGCTCATTCCGGTGCTGATAACCTCCTCGGTACTCTTTGCCAATTCATTAATCTGTCCGGAGTATTCTGTTACTTCTCCGATGGCACCGGATAAGGAATCCATTTTGTTCAGACAGTCTTCGGATTCATCATCCAGCTTATCAATGCCCTGCTGCATTTCGGAAATCTGTTCCTGAATGTTTTGAGAGGTTTGCAGGAAGTGGTCTGAGGCAGCAGTCATACCGGTGGTTGCTTCCCCAAGCTCACTGTTTACACTCTTGATTCCGCCAACCAAAGTCTTCATACCAGAGAGCATGTCGGCAATTCCATCCGCCAATAGTCGGAATTCATCCTTGCGTTTTGATTTCACTTCTATGGTAAGGTCACCCTCGGATACCTTTTTGAGATTGCCCAAAATGCTGTAAATAGCGCCACTGAACTGTTTTGCCAGAAGGGAGCCGATTAGAATTGCTGCAATGCTGGCAATAATAACGAGAATCAGACAGATGTTTTTGATGTCTTCAGTCTGACCTGTAATATTTTCCGTAGGAATCAGGGAACATATCATAGCCTTGCGGCTGCTCACTTTAGAATAAAGGAAGAGGTAACTTCCATTTTCAACGTAGGAATGTCCGCTTTCTTCTTCGCTGTTAAAGGCTGCTGTTACATAATCCTTACCGGAAAAGGCATTTCCTTCCACCGGGGTGGAGATTGAGGATAAAAATTCAGTGTCGTCGCAGGTTACAAAGCCTGTAATACTGCCTTCACCGCCATCCAGGGAAGAAAGGGTATTGTCAATAATATCGTGCTTAAAGTCAATTACCAAAAGGGCGGGTGCATTGCTGAAATAGCGAACCAGACGAGCACTGTATTTGCCGGAATCGGTATTTAACTGACTGTCGGCAGCGGACTGATTACCAAATAAATAGTATTTAAATTTATCAGCAGCAACCATTTCACCCTGAGGGGTTGCCAGATAAGCTGACAGAAGGTTTTGCTCCGTTGATTTACTGGTGGTAATGGAATTTTTTTCATCAGCCAGAACATAAATATTGGCAATCAGGGAATCCTTTGTTACAGCTTCAATAAAGGTATCCTCATAGCCTGTCACTGTGTTATGCTGGGCAGTAGAATCCTTGTCAAAAAGTCCGTTATAGTATTTCTGTAAATCTTCATTGTTCACATAATCCTTATACTTAGACTGTACAGTATCAAATGCCAGATTCAGATATTGATTCATCATACTCATGGTCTGTTCTACGGATTCTTCGTAGGTAGCAATAATCTGAGTATTGGCTTTTTGATAGGATACAGCACCTAAGATAATAATAAATATAATAGGAATCAGAAAAGAAGCAATCAGCTTAACACTGATACGCCGCCAAAGAGGAAGCTTATTCTTGTTTGTTTCCCGCGGTACTTTGGGCTTTACCTGAGTTTGCTTTTGTATTTTCCTTTCCAATGGATATCCCTCCGTTTCTAAATATGATAGGTAACGTTTCCAATATAACTTTATTCTACCAAAAAAGACAAAAAAATACTACTGAAATTATGATTCTTCTTGGGTGAATTGAAATTTCGCAGAGGATATAGTAAAATGAATCATATCGTTTTGGGAAAGGACAAACAAAAGATGAATACCAAAAATAATTCCATTACTATATGGAGAATAATATTTACTTATTTGATTCTGATTTTTCACTTTGATAACAAATATTGCATTACTACAGGCTTTGATGTAGAAATTGGCTGGTATATCGGAGTGGAGTTTTTCTTTATTGTTTCCGGTTATTTGCTTTATACCGGAATGGATAAGCTGGCTCAGAAGTGTCATTCGGGCTGGGATTACTTTCTGTATCGCTACAAAACGATTTACCCCTATTACCTGGGGGCTTTTATATTTAGCTTTATCTTTTATTTTTTGACCAAAGACGGTGTGGGCATTATGGATATGGTTAAGGTGTTATCCAACGACTTTTTTGAAGTATTTGCTCTTCACGGAATCGGTCTGGATGATGGCTGGACTTACATTAACAATACCAGCTGGTTTATTTCCATTATGTTTATCAGTGGATTTATTATTTTCCACTGTCTGTTAAAATGGAAGCATAATTTCTGCAATTTTGTGGCACCGCTGATTATCATGGTTTCTTTTTCGTATCTTTACAGAAATATGCATGGTATCGGAGCGGTAGTGCAGATTTCAGGTTTATACAATAATCAGGCGTTAATGCGTGGTCTGGCAGATATGTGTCTGGGTATTATGGCTGCCAGATTGAATGGGTACATCAGAGAAAATTGTAAAAATACCAAGTGGATACGCCTTGGAGGTGTAATGGGCTTTGTGTTTGTAATTTTATGCTCTCTTAAATTTGGCAATTCAACCACTGATTTCTTGTATGTAATGATTTTAACAGTATCAGTTGCCATTGCCTTCCTTCCCTCTGAGAATAAAATTTTTAGTCACAAATTTATTCATAAATGGTCCGCAGTTACTATGAGTATGTATTTTGTGCATGATGCCTTTAGAACCTTTATTTTCCCGGTTTATCTGGGGATTCCCAAAAGCCTGGGCATGAAATTGGTGTATCTGTTATTATACCTGCTTGTGGTAACAGGCAGTGCGTTTGTCTTTGAAATGGTGATTCAGTGGCTGGTGAAGAAAGTAAATGCCATTGTGCGACGTGCAGTCTCTTGATTTTTGTATTAGAGTGTGTTATTATTTTAACGATGCTGTAAAATGCAAGGAATTAAAACTATTCTGAGATGGAATAGTCACTATAATACATAAGTAAAGAATAGAAAGGATTAAGGGACATGAAATTTGATGACATTATTGCAAAGGTAAAAGAATGCGGTAAAAAAACAGTTGCAGTAGCTGCTGCACAGGATGACGCGGTTTTGGAAGCGGTAAGAGCTGCCAAAGAGCAGGGGATTGCAGATGCGATTCTGGTAGGTGACGAAGCAAAGATTCGTGAGCTTGCTGCAAACTTAAATATGGATTTATCCGAATTTGAAATTATCAATGAGCCTGATATGATTCAGGCATCTCTTACAGCGGTAAAGCTTGCACATGACGGCAAGGCTGATATGTATATGAAGGGTGTCATTGATTCCAAAAACTTCTTAAAGAGTGTATTGGATAAAGAGGTAGGCTTGCGTACAGGTGGTCCTCTTTCCCATGTATGTGTGTTTGATATTCCCGGAATTGACCATCTGCTGTTCTTAACTGATGTTGCATTTATGACTTACCCCACCCTTGAGGAAAAGGTAAGTATTATTAAAAATACCATTCCTGTATGTAAGGCATGTGGAGTGGATATGCCTAAGGTGGCTCCCTTGGCAGCAGTGGAGGTAGTAAATCCCAAGATGCCTGTCACTGTGGAAGCAGCAGAGCTTACCCGTATGTGTGAGGAAGGAATTATTAAGGACTGTATCGTAGACGGACCTTTATCCTTAGACCTTGCTATCGAGCCCGAAGCAGCACTTCATAAGGGTGCTACAGACCGAAAGATTCAGGGTGATGCAGATGTACTTCTGTTCCCCGATATTCATGCAGGTAATCTGGTATATAAAGCAATTGTACATATGGTAGAGGTAAAGAATGGATGTATTTTGACCGGTACTAAGGTTCCCGTTATTTTGACCAGCCGTTCCGACACCTTTGAAACGAAGGTAAATTCCATTGCTCTTGCAGCGGTTGTAGCAGAAGAAATGAAAAAGAACGCATAAATATTTTTTAAACAGGAGGAAGAAAGATATGTCTATCAAAAGCTTAATTATCAATCCCGGCTCCACCTCCACCAAAATCGGTGTATTTGAGGATGAGAACCTGTTATTTGAAGAAACCTTACGTCATTCCACAGAGGAAATCAGTCAGTATGCAAGCATTGTTGACCAGAAGGATTTTCGTAAGAAAATTATTACTGACTTATTAGATAAGAAGGAGTTTGACTTAAAGAGCTTAAACGTAGTAGTAGGTCGTGGCGGTATGTTAAAGCCCATTCCCGGCGGTACCTATGCGGTAACTGACGAGCTGCTTGCTGATTTAAAGGTAGGCGTACAGGGACAGCATGCTTCCAATCTGGGTGGTATTCTTGCAAGGGAAATTGCAGATTCCATCGGAGTTCCTTCTTTTATTGTAGATCCCGTTGTAGTGGATGAACTGATGCCCATTGCCAGATATTCCGGTGTACCTGAGCTTCCTCGTACCAGCGTGTTCCATGCTTTGAACCAAAAGGCTGTTGCTAAGAGATATGCCAAGGAAATCGGCAAGCCCTATGAATCCCTTCGCTTAGTTGTGGTGCATATGGGCGGTGGTGTGTCCGTTGGTGCACATGAAAACGGCAGAATCATTGATGTGTTTAATGCATTGGATGGTGATGGTGCATTTTCTCCCGAGCGTGCAGGTGCAGTACCCAGCGGTGCTTTGATTAAGATGTGTTTCTCCGGTAAATATACGGAGAAGGAAGTATACAGCAAAATCGTAGGTAAGGGTGGCTTTAATGCATACCTAGGCACCAATGATATGCGTGAGGTTACCAAGAGAGCTAATGAAGGGGATGAAAAGGCTGCGGAAGCAAAGCAGGCATTCCTTCTTCAGGTGGCTAAGGATATCGGTTCCATGGCTTGTGTACTGAATGGCAAGGTTGATCAGATTATTGTAACCGGCGGTATTGCTTACGGCGCAGATGTGGTTGCTGCCTTAAAGGAAAGAGCAGAATGGATTGCTCCTTTCACTGTATATCCCGGTGAGGATGAGCTTCTGGCATTGGCACAGGGAGCTATGCGCGTGCTGAATGGCGAAGAAGAGGCTATGAAATATTAAGAAAGTTTAACAAAAACGATATGTACAAAAGAACCGCGCTGTAATAAAATGTTACTGTGCGGTTTTTTGTCGTATTAGAATGGATGTATGAAATGATTAAAAATGTGAGGTCTGTAATGAAAGCAAAGCATAGTATTTGGTATCGTATTTCGCCAATGAAGTTAATATTATATGGATATAGTCTTATAATTCTGGTAGGAACCATACTGCTTACTTTACCCATAGCAGCCAGAAACGGGCAGTGGACGCCCATATCGGATTGCTTTTTTACGGCAACTTCGGCGACCTGTGTAACAGGCTTGATACGGTATGATACATACACACATTGGACTACGTTTGGACAATTGGTAATTTTAAGTATGATACAAATAGGCGGCGTAGGATTTATGACAGTTGCCATACTGATTATGGTGGCTACTAAGAAAAAAATTAGCCTCAGCCAACGTGCTTTGATGCAAAACTCTGTGTCTGCGCCACAGCTTGGTGGTATTGTCCGAATGACAAAATTTATTGCGCTGGGTACTGCTGTAGTAGAGTTGATAGGAGCAATCCTGCTTAGTTTTGCATTCATACCAAAGTTTGGTATAAAAAAGGGAATTTATTTTTCCATATTTCATTCCATATCTGCATTTTGTAATGCAGGATTTGACTTGATGGGTGGAACCACAGGAAAGTTTTCTTCTCTTACCGGTTGGGCAGATAACTGGTATGTGAACCTTGTGATTATCCTATTAATTTATGTGAGTGGATTAGGTTTTTTTGTATGGCATGATTTATTAAGAAATAAGTTTCGTTTTAAAAAGCTGAATCTGCAAAGTAAAATGGTATTAAGTGTTACTACAGCATTATTATTCTTGGGAGCGCTGGTAATTTTCCTGATAGAGAATGGGCAGACATATTTTTCGGAAATGCCTATGAATAAACGAATCTTGGCTAGTTTATTTCAATCCATGACTTGTCGAACTGCAGGGTTTAATACCATAGATTTTGCATCCATGACAGACGCCGGAATTTTTGTGATGACCTGTTTGATGATGATAGGCGGTTCGCCCGGCTCTACTGCAGGTGGTATGAAAACCACAACCTTCTGGGTTTTGTGTATCAGTGTTTTTACCACCTTCTTTCGAAAGAAAAATGTAGAGGCCTTTGGACGCAGGATGGAAGAGAATATTACGCGGACTGCTTCCTGTATCTTTATGATTTATTTATTTGGAACCTGTAGTGTGGCGGTAATAATATCAGCCATTGAAGATTTGCCATTGGTTACTGCCTTGTTTGAATCTGTTTCTGCAATGGCAACGGTTGGTTTAACGGTGGGAGTTACCCCTTCTTTGGGAATGGTATCCAAGCTTTTGCTGGCGTTTTTGATGCTTTGCGGAAGAGTGGGTTCCGTAACCATGTTATTGGCATTTTCTTCTGAAAAGAGAGTTACCAATTCCAGATTACCTTTAGAACAGGTACAGGTAGGATAAGAAAATAGATTGGAGGATAAAATGAAATCAGCACTTATTATTGGCTTGGGACGTTTTGGACGTCATATGGCACAGAAGTTTATTGAAAATGGTCACGAGGTTATGGCCATTGATATCAGTGAGGACAGAGCTGATGACGCGGTAGGAATTATTCAGCAGATTCTCATAGGTGATGCCACCGAAGAACGCTTTATGGAAAGCATCGGTGTGCGTAATTTTGACTTGGCAGTCTGCGCTGTGGGAGAAAATTTCCAGACGGTATTGGAAATAACGGTGTTGTTAAAGGATTTAGGCTGCAAATATATTATTGCCAGAGCTACCAGAGATGTACATAAAAAGCTGTTGCTTCGTAATGGTGCTGATTATGTGGTTTATGCAGAACGTGAGGTGGCAGAGCGTCTGGCGATTAAGTTTGGTGCAGATAATATTTTTGATTACGTGGAATTAACACCGGAAATCGGTATCTATGAGATTGCTGTGCCGGATAAATGGCTGAATAAGAGTATGGTGGATTTGTCCATTCGTACCAAGTACCATGTTAGCGTTATGGCTATAAAAAAGCAGGATAAAATCTTTCCGTTGCCTCATCCCACCCATGTGTTTGAAGAGGATGAAAGTGTAATGGTAATGGGAACTATGGAGGACATTCAGAAGATAACCTAAAATATCAGGAGGTATGAGAAGCATCCCATACCTCCTTTTTAATGGAAAGAAAAGAAGCGTTATTCCGGATTTTTGCGGAATTCCCTGGGGGACTTTCCATAAACCTTTTTAAATAAGTCCTTGAAATAATTGCTGTCATTGAAGCCGTATTCCAGAGCAATATCGGTAATGGTATTATTGGTAGTCAGCAGTGCAGTCTGGGCATGCTTTAATCGTACGAAGTTTAAGTATTCTTTAAAGCCCATGCCTGTTGTCGCCTTAAATTTCTTACTGAAATAAGTGGGACTCAAGGAGGCAACTGCGGATACCTCGTCCAAGGTTAAGGGTTTCTGGAAATTCTTGTAAATGTATTTGGTTGCCATAAGAATTTCAGCATCTCTGGAATTTAATAAATCCGGCTCGTCCTCATTCATAACGGAATTACGCATTAACATCAGCAACAATAATTGCAGATAATTGCTTAAGAAAGCATTGGAATATTCATCAATAGTGGTATTTTCAGAAAGCATTTTGTTGATTAATGCATGAAAATCCTCCTGATAAAGTGCCGGGACACTACCCATAAAGGAATGAAAATCCGCACAGGAATCAGGGGGGAGGTATTCTTTCTTGAAGAGAATATTTACCATTTCACAGGAGCCGGCTCTTTCGTATTGGGCATGGTGCAGTTCCCCGGGAGAGATAAAGACTAAGTCCCCCTTCTTCAAATGATAAACACAATCCTTTAATAGAAAAAAACATTCTCCGGAATAAATATAAAAAATTTCATAGAAATTGTGATAATGGTCATGCTGTAGTGGTGAAAAGCTGCCACGTTTGCCCTTTAATATGGTAATATGGTCAATATCTTTTGGTTTTTTAGGCTTTATGGATAATTGTTCACTCATAAGGAAGCTCTTTCTGTTGTTTTTTCAAAATTTTCAGGATAAAAACAGTATAGCATATTTGAATACTCTGTGTACAGCAAAAAAACAGTATTTTTCAAAGAAACAACACATAAAATCATTAGAATTACTAGGAAATTTGTTGTAATATAATTACAGAAAGTGAACAACCTCTTTTAATACTTTTCTCTCATACAAACAGGCTTCTTGATAGGTAAATATCGAGGAGTTTGTTTTTTTGTACAAGGATTAAGAGAAGATTAAAAAAGCGGACTGTTGGAATTGCACAGCCCGCTTTTCTAATTGATTTCATTTTAGGAATCGTTACGATTCATTGTATCTTTTACAACGGAAAATTAAAATACTTCTTTGCGTTATTGTAGGAGATATTGGTAACAATTTCACCAAGAATATCGTAATCCTCAGGGAACTCACCATTTTCCACCCAATTACCGATAAGGTTGCAAAGGATTCTTCTGAAATATTCATGTCTGGTGTAGGATAAGAAGCTTCTGGAGTCAGTCAGCATTCCTACAAAACCGGACAGATTTCCAAGATTTGCCAAGGAAATCATCTGATCCTGCATACCTACCTTGTGATCATTGAACCACCATGCGCTACCCTGCTGAATCTTGCCAACTGCAGTGGAATCCTGGAAGCATCCAAGGATGGTGCCGATTGCCTGATTGTCATTAGGGTTCAAGCTGTAGATGATAGTTCTGGGAAGCTCGTCTGTAGTAATGAGAGCGTTCAGGAAATCTGCCATCTGTGCAGAAGGAGCATAGTTGTTGATACAGTCATAACCGGTATCAGGTCCCATCTGCTGATATCTTAAGGTGTTGTTGTCACGCTTACAGCCATAGTGAAGCTGCATAGCCCAATCTAATTTGTGATATTCCTTACCTACAAAGAGCATGAATGCAGTCTTGAACTTTAATTCCTCGTCCTTGGTAAGAATCATCTTGTTTAATCTCTTTAAGAAGATTTCTTCGATTTCATCATCAGAAGCAGGATAGTACATTACATACTCAAGTGCATGGTCGGATACATTACATCCCATGGATGCAAAGAACTCCATACGAATCTGTAAAGCTTTCTTTAAAGCAGCAAAAGTGGTAATCTTTGCTACGCCGGCAGCCTCTGCCAATGCCTTCAGATAGTCTAAATACTCAGGCTTTTCAATATTCATAGCCTTGTCAGGTCTCCAAGCGGGAAGAACCTTAACATCAAAGCTTGCATCCTCTGTAATCTTCTTATGCCACTCTAAGGAATCGATGGGGTCATCGGTGGTACAGATAAGAGTTACATTGCTCTGCTTAATCAGGTTACGAACGCTCATGGAAGGCTGCTGTAATTTTTCATTGCACAAATTCCATACTTCATCAGCGGTCTTTTTGTTCAGAACGCCGGTGTAACCAAAATATCTCTGAAGCTCTAAATGACTCCAATGGAAAAGAGGGTTACCGATTGCTTTGCCAAGGCACTCAGCCCAGGTACAGAACTTCTCATAATCAGAAGCGTCACCGGTAATATATTTCTCGTCTACACCGCAGGAACGCATAAAACGCCATTTGTAGTGGTCACCGCCCAGCCATACCTGGGTAATGTTTTCAAACTGACGGTCTTCTGCAATTTCCTTGGGATTGATATGACAGTGATAGTCAAGTATCGGGGTCTTTTCTGCATAATCGTGGTACAGCTTTTTCGCTGTTTCGGTTTCCAGCAGGAAATCTTTGTCCATAAATGCTTTCATGTTGATTCCTCCATATTGTGTGATGTTGATATGTTAAATTATAATAAATACAGCTTGTTCCAGCAAGATTTTAAGCGGAAAAAGCTAAATATTTCCTGTATATAAAATAAAAAAGCTAAATATTTACTATTTTCTATAGCGTAGTGTCACGCTTAATCAGTTCGCCTGAGAAAATAGTTTTTTTGGGCATTTCATTACCCCCAAGGATACCCATCAGAGTGGTAATCAGATGCTGGCAAAGGGTTTCCAGCTTATTGTCAATAGAAGTTAACTCAGGGTCACAACAATGGGCAAGCATGGAATTATTGTAACCGATAATAGAAAGGTCTTCCGGTACTTTTAATTTCATTTCCTTGGCATATTTGATACTTGCAAGAGCAAGGGTATCGTCCGCTGCAATAATTCCTTTAAAAGGAACTCCCTTTTGCCGTAATTTTTTCAGATGCTCAGTCATGGCAGGAATATCCTCATGGGAACCGCCATAATATTGCAGACTGTGATTTTTTAACAAGCCCTTTTCCTCCATAGCAGCTTTAAAACCGGCTAATTTACGTTTGCCGCTGTAGGAATAGGAATTATAATAGTAGAGAATGTCTGTTAATCCTGCATTTATCATTTCCATGGTAGCATCATACATGGAAGTGAAATCATCGGATACCACACAGTAAACGTTAGGAGCATCCAATGCCGCATTTAACAGCATAAGAGGAACCTGAGTGGCAGCATCACAGATGTATTTATTATCGGATTCCTTTTCATAAATGAAATTGGAACCTACCAATATAATGCCGTCCACTTTTTTGGTAATTAACAGGTTCATGGAGCTCATTTTAGTTTCCAGCTCATAACCGGTACAGCAAAGAATGCTGTCATAGCCGTTGGCACGGAGCTTTTGCTCGATGTAGTAAATTGCCTTGGCAAGGTACAAATCGGAACTGTCGGCACACATAATACCGATGGTTTTCATCGTGTTGAGTCCCAAGCCTCTTGCAAAGGCATTGGGGGTATACTCATATTGGTTGATAACATCCAACACTTTTTTCTTGGTTTTTTCACTTACATTGCTGCTTCCGTTTAAAACTCGGGAAACGGTAGCGATAGAAACGCCGGCTTTCTCAGAAATATCATATATGGTCATGTGATAAACTCCTCATGCTTGTTACATTTTTATGAAAGAAATATGTAAGTAGTTTCAAAAAAACCTACATTTGAATTATATCTAATAGGGAATGTTTTTTCAAGATACTTTTTCATATAAATTAATGCCAAAAAATTATCAATGTGGTAAAAATCCACAAAAATCAATGTTTTAGCAATTAGAAAACTTTCTGTTTTTGGTTATTGACTAAAGTCCTTTTTAGAAGTAAAATTATTTATGAAAGTACTTACATAAAAATGCATGCGAGAAGCGCGTGGAATGGAGGATAAAATGGAAATCTTAAACAAGGCTATGTCCGGTAAAAAAGAAAGACCTATTAAAGTAGTACAGTTTGGTGAGGGTAATTTCCTTCGCGGATTTGTTGATTATATGATTGATATTGCTAACGAGCAGGGTAAGTTTGATGGTGATATCGTTTTGATTAAGCCCATTGAGTTTGGTAATTTGGAAATGTTCCACAATCAGGATTGCCAGTACACTGTTTCCCTTCGTGGTAATGTGGATGGCGAAGCAAAGATTCTTAACAGAGTTGTTACCAGTGTTGCAGATGCTGTAGATACCTATAATCAGTATGACAAGTATATGGGACTGGCTGAAATTGATACCCTACGTTTTGTTGTTTCCAATACAACTGAGGCGGGAATTGTATTTGATGATTCCGATAAGTTTGAGATGGAGCCTCCTAAGTCCTTCCCCGGTAAACTGACCAAATTCTTATATCATAGATTTGAAACCTTCAAGGGTGACATGAGCAAGGGTCTTGTAATGCTTCCTGTTGAGCTCATTGATGATAATGGTATTATGTTAAAGAAGTGCGTAATGCAGTTAATTGAACTTTGGGGCTTAAGCGATGAATTTAAGACCTGGGTAAATGATGCTTGTATCTTTACCGCTACCTTGGTTGACCGTATTATCACCGGTTACCCCCGTGCTACTGAGGCAGAAGAGTGGGAGAAGTTAGGTTACGAGGATCACATCATGGTAACCGGCGAGCCTTTTGCACTTTGGGTTATTGAGTCCGACAAGGATATCAGCAAGGAGTTTGATTTGCCCGGCGCAGGTCTTCCTGTTGTATTTACCAACGATCATCATCCTTACAAGCAGAGAAAGGTTCGTATCTTAAATGGTGCGCATACCTCCTTTGTACTTGCTGCTTACTTAGCAGGTAAGGATATCGTAAGAGATTCCATGCAGGATGACGATATCAGAGATTTCATGTTAAAGACCATTTATGATGAAGTAATTCCTACCCTGACCCTTCCTGAAGAGGAATTAAAGGCATTTGCAGGCGAGGTTGTAAATCGTTTCAACAATCCTTATGTTGACCATGCATTGCTTGCTATCTCCTTGAACTCTGTATCCAAGTGGAGAGCAAGATGTATGCCCAGCTTCTTAGGCTATGTAGAGAAATTCGGTAAGCTTCCTGCACACCTGACCTTCTCTCTGGCAGCATTGATGGCATTCTACACCGGTACTGAAATCCGCGGTAAGGCTCTGATTGGACATAGAGACGGCCAGGAATACAATATTATGGATGACATGAATGTACTTGAGTTCTTCCGTGACAATTGTGAGAAGGATACTGTAAGCTTTGTAACTGCATTCCTTGGTTCCGAGGATTTCTTCGGTCAGGATTTGAACAAGGTAGAGGGTCTCACAGACGCAGTAGTTGCATATCTGGATGATATTAAGGCAAATGGTATGAGGGCAGCATTATGCAAAATTTCTTAAAAATTAATGACAATGATAATGTAGTAGTAGCATTGAATACAATCCCTGCCGGGGAGAGTATTTCTGTAGAGAGTCAGGACGGTGTAAAAACCGTCACTGCTCTGGAGGAGATTCCCGCAGGACATAAAATGGCACTGACTGATATTGCAGAAGGCGGCGCAGTAATCAAATATGGTTACAGCATTGGTAATGCAAAAGAAGCTATCAAGGAAGGTGCATGGATTCATACTCACAATGTAAAAACCGGCTTAGGTGATTTGTTGGAGTATACCTATGAGCCCGTTACCGTAGAGGAAAAGACTACAGAGGATGCAACCTTTATGGGCTTCAATCGTCCTGACGGCAAGGTTGGTGTTCGTAATGAAATCTGGGTTATCCCTACCGTTGGTTGTGTAAATAATGTAGCAACTGCTATTGCAAAACAGGCAAATGCATTTGTGAAGGGTAGTGTGGATGAGGTTATTGCATTTCCCCATCCTTACGGCTGTTCCCAAATGGGTGATGACCAGGAAAATACCAGAAAGATTCTGGCAGACCTGATTAACCATCCCAATGCAGGCGGTGTGTTGGTGTTGGGACTTGGCTGTGAGAACAGCAATATTGATGTGTTAAAGCCTTACATCGGTGATTATGATGAGAAGCGTGTAAAATTCATTGTTTCCCAGGAATGTGAGGATGAAATCGCAGAGTCTGTGGAAGCTATCAAGGAACTGATTGATTATGCAGCAGGCTTTGAAAGAGAGCCCGTCAGCGTAAGCAAGCTGGTAATCGGTATGAAGTGCGGTGGTAGTGACGGACTTTCCGGTATCACTGCAAATCCTTTGGTTGGACGTTTCTCCGATTTGTTGATTTCCAAGGGTGGTACTACCATTCTCACCGAGGTTCCCGAGATGTTTGGTGCAGAAACCATTCTGATGAATCGTTGTGCAAATGAGGAGCTCTTTAACAAGACTGTAGATTTGATTAATGATTTCAAGAATTACTTCAAGAGTCATAATCAGACTATTTATGAGAATCCTTCTCCCGGAAACAAAAAGGGTGGTATTTCCACTCTGGAGGATAAATCTCTGGGATGTACCCAGAAGTCCGGTAGTGCATTGGTTAAGGGCGTTTTGGCATACGGCGAGACGGTTAAGACTCCCGGCTTGAACCTGCTTAGCGCACCCGGTAATGACTTGGTTGCAGCAACTGCTTTGGCGGCAGCAGGTGCACATATTGTACTGTTTACGACAGGACGTGGTACACCATTTGCATCCCCCGTACCTACCATGAAGATTTCCACCAACTCCAGACTTGCAAATAAGAAATCCAATTGGATTGACTTCAATGCAGGTGTGTTGGTAGAGGGCAACAATTGGAATGAGGAGACTGAGAAGTTCTTTAATTATGTAGTTGAGGTTGCTTCCGGTAAGAAGGTATGCAGCGAGGAAGCCGGTTTCCATGATTTTGCGATCTTTAAACAGGGTGTTACCCTGTAAGAAGGGCGAGAAAAATTAAAAGAATAAAATCCTGTAGGCTTTGTGAACCGAGCTTACAGGATTTTTTTATTGGAGTATAAATGGATGTCTTTAGTAGGAAAAGGGAATGCTATTAGCAAAATGATTAAGAATGCTAAAATGAGGTTATTATGAGCTTTCCCATAACAAAATGCAATAAGATAACCGAAGGACTCCTAACATTATCAGCAACAATCCTTTTGCTGATAGCACTGATTCCTCTTATAATGGTAGGAAGATATGCCCATCCATGGGCGGATGATTACAGCTATTGTGCTTATACCAACACCACTTGGCAAAACAGTCATTCCATAGGTGTGGTGTTGGAAGCGGCATTTCAGAAGGTAAAGGAAACCTACAATACATGGCAGGGAACCTTTGCGTCCGCCTTTTTGATGTGTTTGTGTCCCGTAATCTGGGGAGAAGAAATGTACGCTTTGACTCCTGTTATCATGTTGAGTAGTATTGTAATTCCACATTTTTTTCTATTGTATGTGGTGCTGGTAAAAGGGCTGAGAGTTCGGAAATTACAGTGGTGGTATATTAGCTGTGTTTTTGCCTTTTGGTTATTACAGACAATTCATTCACCGGTTAATGCTCTTTATTGGTATAATGGTTCGGTTCATTATACCTTTATGCATGGTGTTATGCTGGTGACGATTGCATTGATTTGTCTTTTGTTCTGTGTGAAAGAATGGAGGGCAAAGCTACTGATTACTGTGCTTGCTGCAATTGCAAGTGTTATTTGCAGTGGTTCTAATTATTCCACTGCCTTGCTGGGAATATTGTGTTTGTTGGGAATGGTTGTTGTGTTTCAATGGTATCAGAAACAATGGAACTATTGGGTACTTTTTCCCTTATTAAGCTATGGAATAGGATTTTATGTAAATATTACTGCGCCGGGCAATTGGATGCGGCAGGAGCATTTTAAAGGTCAGGGAATTTTGGAATCTGTATGGAGCTCCTTTGAGATTAGCATTGAATTTATAGGGGAATGGTTTGATTGGCAATCATGTATAATTTTACTTCTGATATTGCCTGTTGTCCGGAATATGACAGAGCGTATCACAATTGAGAGGGAATACCATTTCCCAATGCCGGGAGTGGTGAACGTTCTTTCCTTTGGTTCCTTAGCTTGCATGTTTACACCTTTGTTCTATGCCATGGGAGGAGCAGGCGTGGACAGGCAAACTAACATTGCAAAAATGTGGTTTCAATTGTTGGTATTAGGAAATTTTATCTATTGGATTGGTTGGGTGCGCAGGAAATTTAGAAGCTTTAATGTGAATTATATTTCATATCATACAGGTTATTTTGTTGTGGTAGCATTGCTCTTATTTTGCCATTTTTATTTATGTGAGGATGTTTTGACAGATTATACATCCTATGCAGCCTATGTGTCCTTGAAGACAGGAGAAGCGAAAAACTTCTATGAAGAGTATATGGAGAGAGTGTCGTTGTTAGAAAGTGATAAGGAAGTAATAGAATTACAGCCATATACGATAAGACCGTACCTACTCTATTTTGAGGATATTACCACGGATAAGTATGATTGGAAAAATTCTGCGTTGGCGTCCCGGTATGGAAAAAAGAGTGTATATTTGATTGAGTAAAAAGCGTTCTTTTGGTATGATAGATTCATGCGAGAGAAACGTTTTTGATTAGGAGCCAATGGGGATGGGAGGAACTGCTACAATGAAAGAAAAACCATATATGCAAGGAAAGCTTAGAAATATGACGGCAGTTTATTTGCTGCAAAATAGTAAGATACTTTTGCTCTATCGTCAAGGCTCCAAAGTGGTTAATGATATGTGGATAGGGGCAGCCGGAGGACATTTTGAGGAAAGTGAATTGAACGATGCCCGTGCCTGTGTTTTGCGTGAGCTGCGGGAGGAGTTGTCTGTAACAGAGGACATGCTGGAAAATCTGCATTTGAAATATATTGCATTGCGATGTGTAAAGGGAGAGATACGGCAAAATTACTATTTCTTTGCAAATTTGAAAACAGATGTTGAAATGGAACTTACTTCCAATGAAGGAGTTTTGCAGTGGTTTCCTCTGGAGGAATTAAAGAATCTGGAAATGCCATTTTCTGCTAAATTTGCTATGGAGCATTATTTAGAGGTAGGAAGATATTCGGATAGACTATATGGCGGCATGTCTGATGGAGAGAAGATTGTTTTTACGGAAATGTCGGATTAAGAGTGGTAGGACATAAAAAAGCGAAGAAAAATGATTGTGATTGGAAATGCCCGGAGTGTGGTGAAATATATAGGACGATAAATATGCTTAAGCAATTGCCAAATACTTGAATGATGGTAGGCAATGCCGTATAATATATAGGGAGAAATAAGTGGAGGTAATTAGCGTGGAAGTGAGAGAATTACGTTTACAAACGGGATTAAGTCAGAATAAATTTGCCAAAATGTTTGATATCCCGGTTGCTACTTTGAAGGATTGGGAACAGGAAAGAAGAACCCCTCCGGCATATGTTGTTAATATGATGAGAACTATTTTAGAATATAAGGGAATGCTTATCAGCCCAAGTTATGTGGAAGCATGTGAAGCGAGAAGAAAGAGCGTGGAAAATGCTATGGCTATTATGTTAAGCGCTACAATTGGTCCGGACGAATTGTTTTTAGAGGTGTTGGATTCCTATATTTTTGGAAAAATATCGTTGGAAGAGCTGGAAGTCAGAATTGACAGATTTGAGTATTTGGGAGTGTAATACATGAGTGGTGGAAAGAATTGTTACCCGGAAAGTGATGTTCTTATTAATAAATATAACATTCGTGATAAGGAGCTTTTGGAGAAATTTGAAATACAAAAAGTGTTTGCAAAGTTGTTAGGGTTGGATGTGAAGCCCATGAGGATTGCCTATACTTATGATGTAGAGCACATGGTAAGCATTCATAAGTATTTATTTGGGGATATTTATGAATGGGCGGGAACATTTCGAAAAGAGAATCTATATAAGAGTGAGCGTGTTTTGTCCGGTGGTTCAGCAGAATATGCAGACTACCATGAGATTGAGAAAAGATTAGAGAAGTTGCTGCATGAATATGCAAACATTGATTGGAGAAAGACTGCCAAAAAGGGAGATGAGGTTTCTGATTTCCTGTTAGCATTATGGAGTATCCACCCCTTCAGAGAAGGAAATACCAGAACCTGTATCACATTTTTATGGCATTATTTAAAAGGCAAAGGTGTGGATTTTCAGGTGGCATTGATTAGGAATAACCCAATGTATGTAAGAGACTCACTAGTTATGGCTAATTACGACCAGAAAGAGTACTTAAGGCGGATTATTTCAGATGCATTGCAAGGCGAAGTACAGGAATCAGCGTATTCCAAGAATGAGGAGCGGGTAGGAGAGCAATATAAAATTGCGAAAGCAGATTATGAAGCTTTTAGGGAGAAGTATTCGAACTTGGAGAGGTTATGCTAGAAAATTTGGAATACATAGAAAATGATTTATCTTATGAAATATATTACAAACTTCGCGATAGTGTAGGCTGGAGGAACTTTTCAGAGCAGCAGGCACGAAATGCCCTGCAGCATAGCTATTACAGTATAGTGGTGCTTCATCAGAATGAAGCTATAGGTATGGCGAGAATTATCGGTGATGGAATTTACTTTATCATAGCAGATGTCATAGTAGTACCGGAATATCAGGGGAAAGGCATTGGAACCACTATGATGAAACGATTATTGGCATACATTGATGAGAATGTCCCCGTGGGTGGAAGAGCCAGTGTTCAGCTGATTGCAGAAAAAGGGAAAGAAGTATTTTATGAGCAGCAGGGTTTTAAAAGAATGCCCCATGAGCACTGTGGTTCGGGAATGCGAAAGGTGATTTATAAGGAGTAGATAATTATGCAATAGTGTTTACCGCTTAGGATGGTTTAATGGGAAATAGATAGTGTTAAAAAGTGTAAATTCATTTTGACTATTGGCATATAGTAGTGTATAATGAAGATACAAAAAGAGATACTAAATACGGTCGGAGCAGAGACCTTAAACCTGTTCCAGCGGTCGGAGCAGAGACCTTAAACCTGTTCCAGCGGTCGGGATGGAGACCGAAAACCCATTCCCATTGCAGAATAAACTGTGAAAAATTAGTAGAAGGATGGTTGAAAAGCCGTCCTTCTATTTTACTTTTGGGAGGAAGCTGAGTATTTAATCTGTTCGGATGCGTTTGTTAAGAATAAATATTATATAATTTCAGCGTATGAAGATAATTATTTACATCTTACAGGATTACATACAAGTCTGGATGCAGCAACCTTCTTTGAAAAATGTTATAAAGGCACACTCGAAGAATCCGAATTTGATTTTTGTAAAAGCGGGCAGAATGAGAGTGAGGTTAAAGGTTCTGTTAGAAGAAAAATTAATTCATTGCCAGCTATTATGAATATGTTTACTGTGGGAACTTTAGTTGAAGAAGATTTTGAAAAGAATAGAATCAGGTGTGCATTGGCGGCAGGAAATGCAAGTACAACTTTAGGATTTGTTGTTGCGGGAAAAGCAAAGCCGATGACATTGCTAAAAGGAAATGAATTGAATACTGCAAAGGCAAAAAAATTAGATTTAGTATTACGCAGAAAATCAGGGGATGCCCTCCTCAATGAGGGTAAAGCAATTTAGGAGCAATCCCAATGCAAGTATATATTTTTATCACAAGGGTTTGTTTAAGTATGTTGGGGTTATGTTGGTAGGGAAAATGGAAGTACTGACTGACCAAGAGATAAAGAATGCGATGTGGAAAAGAGGAGATACAATCTTTTATAAAAAGGGAATAACTGACCCTGATTATTGTATTTTGAAATTTACTGCAACAAGCGGAAGATATTATTGTGACTTAAAGACAGAAAGCTTTGATATTTAAAAAGGAATTTCCAAAGAAAGGTATGATAGAAAGCAAGGAGTAATAGATGGCAACCTATATCTTAACAAGCATGTTTCCCAATGGTTTTAACCAAGAGGTAGCAGAACAACTGCAAAAAACAATTACCCAAAGAGGTAATTTTGCTTTTGTAGCATCTGAGTTTAACAAACGGCATGAAAAGACAGATAAATATTTTACTTTTTTCTTAAATATGTTTTCGGAAATAAATATTGTTTTTGAAAACGCTTATGTTGTGGATGGCAGGATGGCAAAGGAAGAAGCGCAGGCGGCTGTTTCCAAAGCTGATGTAGTGTGGTTGTCCGGTGGTGATACGCCTGTGCAGTATGGTTATTTGCAGGAGTATGGCTTGGATACTATATTGAAGGAGCACCAAGGTGTAATTATTGGTATGAGTGCCGGCTCCATTAATATGGCAGAGCTTTCTATTTGCACGTTATCCTGTGGACATGTAAGGCAACAAATTTACCGGGGAATTGGCTGTGTGGACATTTCTGTGGAGCCGCATTTTATTCCTGAAAAGGTTTCAGAAGAATTGTTGGAATTATCGCAAAAATATGTGATATACGGATTGGGTGATGATGCCATAATCGTTGTAAAAGAAAAGGAAATTACCTTTTGTGGTGATGTATATAAGCTTTGGAATGGTAAATTACAAAAAACATTAGATATTGCCAAGAAGTGTTGCTGATTAACCACTAAATGTAGTATTATAAAAGGTAAGTGATATATGACTTTGAGTAAAAATGTGAGCAATAAAAATGGAGCAGATAATGGGACATTTTGGAATCAAAAATCAAGTGCTGGAAGAAATATTTGAATTGGCTAAAAAATATGAAATCAAGCAAGTAATTTTATTTGGTTCCAGGGCGAGAGGAGATTATAAACAGACCAGCGATATTGATTTAGCAACAAGGGGAGGAAATCATACGCGGTTTGCATTGGCAGTTGAGGAGCAGACATCCACGCTTTTAAAGTTTGATATTGTTAATCTGGATGGAATGGTGCAAGAACAGCTTCGCCAATCAATTAAAGAAGAGGGGGTGGTTATCTATGAAGAAGTTTGAAAATTTTTGTGCGGCACTTGTCAATCTGAAGGAAATATATGATTTTGGGGAACCTTATGGAAATGTTGTGCTTACAGGTTTGGTAGGCTTGTATGAAATTTGTTTTGAACAGTCATGGAAGGCAATGAAGGAAATATTAGAAATAAATGGAGTACCGGAGGGGCAAACAGGTTCGCCGCGGCAGATTTTGAAAACTGCGTATCAAATGAAAATGATAACCGATGAAGATTTATGGTTAGATGCCCTGGTAAGCAGAAATAATGTAACCCATGCATATAATCAGGTGATTGCAATCGATATTGTCAGGCAGACAAAAGAACGATATTATCAAATGTTTGTGGATTTGAAAAATGAAATAGAAAGAAATTGGATTTGAAAATATAAATAAACGGAGGACAGAACAAATGACAGTGGAGCAGATTAAGGCACTGCCGCGTACAGAAGAAGGAATATTTGATTTGAGCAGTATGGGAAGCAATCCCTACAAGAATGCTTGCGATGTATATCCTGTTTACGCAGCCTATGAGACAAAGGAGAATGGCAAGGCCGGGTATCCTGATATTATGGCGCAGATGCGACTTTGGAACAAACAGGTAAATGAGGAATTTACCTTTGAAAATGCAGCAAACTATATTGCAATGTTGTATGGAACCATTGAGAATGTTAGTCCTGAGATATATGAAAATTATAAGGAATTGGTAGATATGTTCCGGCTAACGGTAAAGAAGGTGCTGGCAGAATATTATGAGGTAGAGACAGAGAGCTTTGTACCTGAGGTGAAGAAAACGGCGGCTCTTGTAGTATTTTGTGTGACTGTAAAAAAAGCTTGTGAATCCTACCTATTGTTGGCAGAGAAATACCGGATGTGCTTTTAAGGTGAAGCATAAGCATAAAGGAATGCGAAAGGAAAGAAAACGATTATGGAAATTATAAATATAATGCACACTGCAAGAAGTGCAACCATAGAAATCAAAGACGGGGGCAAATATTTTACCAAGTGTCCTTATACAATCAAATTAAACGGCAAGGAATTTACCACTACGGAAAAAACCATTACTTCTTTGTTTGGGTTGAAGCCGGACACCAAATATCTGGCAGAGGTTTTTGCAGGAGAGGAAAAGGTTGGCGAGGTTTCCTTCCAGACTGATTATGAGTTTGTTTCTCTGGATGTAACCAGATTTGGTGCAAAGGGTGACGGTGAGCAGGATGATACCCATTACATACAGGCAGCTATTATGGCTTGCCCCAAGAATAGCCGCATTTATTTTCCGGCAGGTACTTACCGCATTACCAGCTTGTTCTTAAAGAGCCATATCCGTATCGAATTAGCAAAGGGAGCGGAGATTAAGGCATTTACCGACAGAACCAAATTCCCTATTTTCCCTGCCACCTTCCAGAGCTATGACGAGGAGGATGAGTACAATTTGGGAACATGGGAGGGCAATCCTCTGCCCATGTTTTCCGGCGTTATCTGCGGTATCGATGCAGAGGATGTTGTAATCTATGGCGAAGGAACCATTAACGGCAATGCATCCAAGGAAGATTGGTGGAATAATCCCAAAGTAATGAATATTGCATTCCGCCCCAGATTATTCTTTATCAGTGGTTGTAAAAATGTAACCTTGCAGGGAGTGAAGTTCTGTAATTCTCCTTCATGGACTTTGCATCCTTATTTTAGCGATAATTTGAGATTTATAAATGTAACCGTTGAGAATCCTGCGGATTCCCCTAATACAGATGGTTTAGACCCGGAATCCTGCAAGAATGTGGATATCTTAGGTGTGCGTTTTTCCTTGGGTGATGACTGTATTGCAGTAAAAAGCGGTAAGATTTACATGGGAAGAAAGCACAAGAGACCTTCCGAAAATATTAACATTCGTCAGTGTCTTATGGAGAATGGACATGGTGCAGTAACCTTAGGTAGTGAGATGGCAGGTGGTGTGGTTAATCTCACTGTAGAAGATTGTATTTTCCGTCACACGGACAGAGGCTTGCGCATTAAGACCAGACGAGGAAGAGGTAAGGATGCTATTTTAAGTAATATTACCTTCCGTAATCTGACCCTTGACCATGTAATGACACCCTTGGTTGTAAATGCATTCTACTTCTGTGACCCTGACGGAAGAACAGAATATGTACAGTCCAGGGAGGTTTATCCGGTGGATGACAGAACTCCGTCAATTAAGAAGATGGTGTTTGAAAATATGGAATGTACCAACTGCCATGTGGCAGCAGCCTTCTTTGATGGTCTTCCTGAGCAGAAAATAGAGGAAATCATAATGAAAAATATTTCCATCAGCTATGCGGAGAATCCCAAATGTGATGTACCTGCCATGTCAGATGGAGTGGAGCCAAGTACAAAGAGAGGACTTTTTGCAAGAAATGTTGCAAAATTGACTATGGAAAATGTACATATTGAAGGTCAGGATGGCGAAGCTTATGAGTTTATCGGTGTGGATGAGTTAGAACAGAAATAAAAATTATAAAGGAGAAATCATTATGCAATTAGGAATCAGATTACATGATACAAAGAAATTACCTTTTGAGGAAAGAATTGAGGATGTAGCGCAGTTGGGCTTCAAGTGTGGACATCTGGCATTGGCAAAGGTGATTGAGGAGTTCCCCACCACCGATGAGGCATTAACCCCCGGACTTGCTATGTACATTAAGAATGTATTTGCTAAGAATAACGTAGACATCGCAGTGCTTGGCTGCTATCTGAATCTGGCAAATCCCAATAAGGAGCAGCTGGCAGCTACCGTTCATCGCTATATGGCACATATTCGCTTTGCATCCTGGCTGGGCTGTGGCGTAATCGGAACTGAGACAGGTGCGCCCAATGAAACCTATACCCATGTGCCTGAGTGCCATGGCGAGGAGGCATTACAGACCTTCATTACCAATCTTCGCCCTATTGTAAAGTATGCGGAGCAAATGGGTGTGGTAATCGCAATTGAGCCTGTTTGGAAGCATATCGTATGCAATCCTAAGCGTGCCAGAAGAGTATTGGATGAGATTAATTCTCCCAACCTTCAGATTATTTTAGACCCTGTAAATCTTTTGGATATTTGTAATTATCAGGATCAGGTTGCTATTGTGGATGAAGCGATTGAGCTGTTAGGTCCCGATGTGGCAATGGTACATTTAAAGGATTATGTGGTAGAGGGAGATAAGTTAGTTTCTGTAGGCTGTGGCTTCGGGCAGATGGATTATACTTCTATTATTAAATTTATGAAGGAAAGAAAGCCCTTTATCCATGCAACCCTGGAGGACACTAATCCCGGAAACAACCAGCAGGCAAAGAACTTTATTTTGAAGCTTTACGAAGAGGCATAAGAGAGGAAATATATTATGTATATAGATGGTAAAATCTACATGGGCCTTGCTGATGGAGAAAGGGTATTTATGCAGCCTAACATGAGTAACCGCCATGGTTTGATAGCAGGTGCCAGCGGTACCGGTAAGACCATTACCATGAAGGCTATGGCAGAATCCTTTTCAGATGCCGGTGTGCCGGTATTCATGTGCGATGTAAAGGGTGATGTATCAGGACTTGCATCTCCCGGCGTGGCTTCTGCAGGTATGGAAAAACGAATTGATAAATTCGGCATCCGGGATAGCTTTACCTACAAACAATATCCCGTGTGTTTCTGGGATATTTATCAGGAAAGCGGACATCCTGTCCGTGCCACAGTATCGGATATGGGACCGGAAATTTTGTCCCGTATTTTGGGGCTCACTCCTGCTCAAGAGGGTGTTTTAAATATTGTATTCCGCATTGCCGATGACAAGGGCTTGATACTTGTTGACTTAAAGGATTTGCGGGCAGTAGTGAATTATGTAACAGAGCATAAGGATGAATATGTAACCACCTACGGTAATGTTTCCAAGCAGTCCGCAGGGGGCATTATCAGAGCTCTTTTACCCTTGGAGGCTCAGGGCGGCGATTTATTCTTTGGAGAGCCTGTACTTGATATTTTTGATTGGATGCGTACTGATGTCTATGGCAAGGGTATGGTAAATATTTTGCACAGTGTAAAGCTGGTGCAGAATCCCACCCTATATGCCAGCTTCCTGCTGTGGATGATGTCGGAATTGTTTGAACGTCTCCCCGAGGCAGGAGATTTGGAGAAGCCCAAACTGGTATTTTTCTTTGACGAAGCACATATGCTTTTTGCAGATGCTCCAAAAGTGTTGGTGCAAAAAATTGAACAGGTGGTAAAGCTCATTCGTTCTAAGGGCGTTGGTATTTATTTTGTAACCCAAAGCCCCGGAGATATTCCCGATGGAGTTTTAGCACAGCTTAGCAACCGTGTACAGCATGCTCTGCGTGCTTATACCCCTTCGGAACAGAAGGCTGTAAGAGCGGCAGCACAGTCCATGCGTCCCAATCCTAAGTTTGAGACTGAGGATGTGATTATGGAGCTGGGAGTGGGAGAAGCATTAACCTCCTTCTTGGATGAAAACGGTGTGCCCACTATGGCGCAGAGAACTTCCATTATTTGCCCCCAAAGTCTTATGGCTCCTACGGATGAAGATACCCGTAGACTCTTGATGACTCGTGATGGCATGGCAAAATATGATAAATCTGTGGATAATTACTCTGCTTATGAGGACTTGATGGGGCTTGAGCCGGAGGAAGTAGGTGGCGAGGAGCAAGCAGACATGGAATATGGGCAGCAGGCTTCTGAATATGACCAATGGAATGCTGTGAATGCCAAGTATGGTAGTAATGTAGCTTCAGAACAGGACTACAGTGACGAATCCCCTGTAAAGCGCCGCCAGAGAGAATGGGAAGCACAGCAACGTGCCAAGGCAGAAGCTACCGAATCTGCTCAGAGAGAACGGGAAGAGGAAGCCCTTCGCAAGAAACAGGAACGAGAAGAAGAGGCAGCCCGCAAGAAGAAGGAAAAAGAGGAAGCGGCTGCAGCAAAGAAAAAGGAAAAAGCAGCAGAACGCCGCCAAGCCCAAATTGAACGCCAATTGATTAATACAGGTATGCAGGTGTTGAAGAGAGGACTTTTTAAGACATTATTTAAGTAACATAAGGAAAAGCAAAATGGACTAAATTCCGTCTTGCTTTTCTTTTTATTTTGTGTTAGTATCAAGTTGAGCAATGAATTTCTGGTTCTATTATCTTAAATCATAGGGCGTCAGACCTGTCAGAATAATTCAAATCCTTGCTTATTACCCTATTTAACGCAGGGAGAGAATGACTCTTCCTGAATACAAACAAAAGAGAGGAAGAGTAGATGGGACAAAGTGATTTATCAGAGAAGAGTCTGGAATTTTTTCCGGATGTATTTGCTGATATAATAAATGCTTTATTGTATCAGGGGGAACAGATAGTTTGTGCTGAGAATTTGCAGGCAGCACCTACGGAAACATTATATAAAAGTAAGAGCGGTAACCTTAGAAATCAATTCCATGATGTGAGTAAATATGATATGCAGGATGGAAAAATTAAGGTTCAATATACATTAGAAAATGAAACTTCCATAAAAAGTAAAACAGTTTTACGGAAGGCTGGTTACGAAGGGGCAGTTTATAGAGAACAATATGATGGTGGAAATATTTTTCCTTTTATCAGTGTTCTGTTATATTGGGGAAAACGCCCATGGAAAGCACCCAAAAGCTTGGAACAACTTTGGGGACAAAGTGAAGTATGGGAGCAAAATAAAAAATATATTGATAATATACAATTACATATTTATGAGATGACGCATTTGCCCAAAGACGTGCGCAACAGATTTCATAGCGATATGCGTATTATTGTGGATTATCTTGCAGAGAAAAAGAATTATGAACCAACTGAGCAGAAAATTATTCATTTGGAAGCAGTATTACAAATGCTGAAAGTTCTGACTAGGGATGAGCGATATGAGGATATTCTTCCTAAATTACAGATAGAGGAAAAAGAAAAAGGAGGAGTTACTATGTGTGAATTGTTAGATAAGTATGAGAAAAGAGGGGAAAATAAAATGGCGCAATTAATTCAAATGCTTTTAGGGATGAATCGCGTTGCAGATTTAACAATGGCAGCAGAAAATGAGGAATATCGTAATAAGCTATACGAAGAATTTAAAATAATATAGTGAGATAGTAAAGATATAAATTTAAGAGATGTTGCATGAGACGGACTTCAAATTTAATTTGGAGTCCGTTTTTCATGCAACATCTTTTTATTTCATTTCATTAATTAAGTCATAAAAAATTTGCTTTTGCGTATTAGTAAGCGTGAGCCATTTTGCAAAAAACTCTTTTTGTTCATCAGTAAGTTCTACAAAAGCTGTATCCTCTTGGAAAAATTGGGACAAAGTTATGCCAAATGCATTGCAAATTGCTTCTAGAGTAGGTATGGATGGCACGGTGTTTCGCCTTCGGATGTTAGCAATTGTGGAGGTGGATAAGCCAGATTCAATAGAAAGACGATAATCGCTCCAACCGCGTTCATGCATAAGGGTATCAATTTTGGCTATAGTATCTATCATAAGCACCTCCTCTGTATGTATTATTCTAATGTTTGGCTAAAAGACAATATAGTATTCATGTGTAATAAAAATATTGCTCAAATGAAAGTTAAGGTGTATAATCCCGTCTTTGACAGTTTGATAGACAAAATAATCGCTACAAGCCTTTAAATTCAAGGTCTGTAGCGATTTTGGGTTTCGTTTTACAATGTAGTAATTTATCTCCCTTTGCTATTTTTTTGAATTTCTTTCATCT
>JAGAMG010000009.1 GCA_017624835.1 Lachnospiraceae bacterium | reverse complement strand
GACAGTGACTTTGATATGATAACAGAAGGCACAGGATAAAACAATCTGATGTAATATTCATCAGAATGAATTATGCTGTACCTTCTTTTAATTTGAAGAATTTTCGGGTAATTGGGAGTGGGTAAAGTTACGAATAACAATGGGGAATGGTATCATGTGGATGTTACTTGGGATGACCCGGTGTGGAATACAGAGGGAAAAGTGCAGCATATATATTTTTTGCTGAGTGATGAGGAAATAAACAATCGAAAACATTATGATTGGGAAAGTATAGCAGAATGTACTTCCACAAAATATGACGGGGAAGATTATTGGTGGAGTCAGATAGATTCGCAGATTGTGTTGGGAGAGAAGCACTATTACATTGAAGAACTGGACAGCGGTTTTCAGTTGACAGAAAAGGATGGAGATATCGAAACGGTAAAATATGTAAATAACGCTGTTTGGAATGTGTGGAGTGGTGGAGGATATTGGAGTGGTTCCTATGCCTATTTGTCTAAACAGAGTGATTCTCTTTATTTTAATGATAAACTGAATCTCTATGAAATGAGTTTGACGGATAGTACTCCAAGTATTGTGTATACATATGAAGGCGGAGAGGGATATATATACGGTGCCATGGTCTATGGGGATGGTACTGCGCGATTGAACATTGCTACAACACCTAATAGGGAGAATGATGATTATATAACAGTAGTCCTATCAGAAGAAAATCCTAGTACAAATCCCGGTACAATTAATGGAAAGATTATATTCAATGGGAAGGAAACTGATAGCATTACACTGCAGCTATTGGATAGTACGGGAGCAGTAGTGTCCGAAACAAGCGTTACGGGAAATAGTTCCCAATATACATTTGAAGATGTCATATCCGGAACTTATACCCTGCAGGTAAGTGCTCCTAATCATGTTGCAAGAATGTATACAGTAACAGTGGACAAAGATACTCTGACACAGAATGTAGAAATAAATCTGACAGGAGACATTAGTGGTGATGGAAAAATTAATGCAAAGGATAAGAAATTGCTTTACAATCACATTGCTAAGATTACGGAATTGAGTGATTATGGTGTATCAGTAGCAGATGTAAGTAGAGATGGAAAAATCAATGCAAAGGACAAAAAGCTACTCTACAACCATATAGCAAAAATTTTTTTGCTACCAACTGATTCTATAGAATAAAATAATTAATTCCATAGAATTGACTTTGGAATAAAACTGTGCTATTCTGAAAAAGATTTAGAATAAAAACAAAAGAAAGGAAGTTTTCTATGAAACGAATATTAAGTATGATGTTTGCAACACTGCTGTTATTTTTTATGGTACCGCAGACGGTGCAGGCTGCTGAAACGGTTACATTGACGGTAAAGGCGGACAAAAGCGTTGCAAATCCGGGAGATACTGTGAATTTTTCGGTGTCAATTGGAGCGGTTCAGAATTTGGGTGGTTTAGAGTTTCAAGTAGATGCTCAGGATGGAATTACAATTTCGGAAGAGTCTGTAGTGATACCTGAAGGAGTGGCTGTCACATTGGATTCTGATGGTGACATTGTGAAACCCACGAAAGTAAACGGATTTAAGTGGTCCTATAGTGCACAAAGCACCGGTTATACAGGAAGTGGAGAATTGGTTATTCTTACTTTCTCTGCTAGTGTTGACGAGAGTGCCAGCTTTGAGGAAAAGAGCGTCACACTTATAGTGGATACCTGTTTTGACAATTCAACGGATTTGAATGATTTTAGTACGAATGTTAATGAAGCAAAGGTTACGGTAGAAAAGGCAAAGGTTTCTGTAACAGGGGTTACTTTGGATAATAGTACACTTTCTTTAAAAACCGGTGAAACAGCAACCTTGACAGCAACGGTTATGCCTAATGATGCAGATAATAAAAGTTTAACTTGGAGTAGTAATAATGGGGCAGTGGCTTCTGTTACAAACGGTATTGTAACTGCGGTAAGTCCCGGTACTGCAAAGATTATGGTTACTACTGTAGATGGAAACAAAACAGCAGAATGTATGGTTACGGTTACTTGTGCACATTCTATGACCAAGACGGAAGCTGTAGCACCTACCTGTACCAAGGATGGTAATATTGCATATTACACTTGTGGAAAATGTTCTACAAAATTTGCCGATGAAGCAGGTACTACAAAGGTAACTGATACAGTGGTAAAAGCCAATGGACATAAGCCGGTAAATAATTGGGAAAAAGATGCAAATGAGCATTGGAAAGAATGTGAAAACTGTGACACTAAGCTTGAAAAAGCAAATCACAGCTTTAGCTGGGTAGTGGATAAGGCTGCTACCGAGGATGCAACCGGATTGAAACATGAGGAATGCGCATGTGGCATTAAGCAAAGTGAGGGGACTGAAATCCCAAAACTTGACCATGTTCACACCGGTATTCAGTATGTTGCAGCGGTAAAGGCTACCTGTGTGAAAACAGGAACCAAAGAATATTGGACTTGTTCCAGTGCGAAATGTGCCGGAAAATATTATGGAGATAAAGCTTGTCAGACAGAACTTGCCAATATTATTGTGCCTGTAGATGCTAATAATCATGAGCCTGTGGATAAATGGAACTATGACAAGGATAATCATTGGAAAGTATGTGAAGACTGTAAGAGTAAATTTAGCACGGAAAAGCATACTTTTAATTGGGTGGTGGATAAAAAAGCAACCGAGGATGCAACCGGACTGAAGCATGAGGAATGTGCATGTGGTTGGAAGCAGAGTGAGGGTACAGAGATACCTAAACTTGATCATGTACATATTGGTATTCAACATGTAGATGCGATACCAGCAACTTGCATGAAGGAGGGAACAAAGGAATATTGGACTTGTTCCAGTGCAAAGTGTAGTGGGAAGTATTATAGTGATGTAGATTGTCAGATAGAGCTTACAGATATTACTGTGCCTAAGAATGCTGAAAATCATGTTACAGAAGGAACATGGAATGCGGATGTACAAAAGCATGTTCGTATCTGTGCCTGCGGTGTAAAAGTAAGTGAAGGCATTCATGAATATGATGATAGTAATGATGCTTTTTGCAATATTTGTAATTACAAGCGTTATTATATGGTAACTGATGGTAATGCAGAGATTTATACGAGGAATGAATCCGATGCTTTGATTTTTGAAATAGAAGGTGAACTTGCTTTGTTTCAGGTTCTGAAAATTGACGGGGCAGTTTTGGAAGCAACAAATTATACCTTAGCAGAAGGCAGTACTATCATTACATTACTTCCGACTTATTTAGATACCTTGGAAGAGGGAACCCACAAATTGGAAGCATTGTATTCAGATGGCAAGATAGCTATGGCTGAATTTAAAATTGAAAAGGAAGATAGCGAGGAAGATGCGGAAGACGAGGTAGAAAAATCTGAGAAAAAGGATGCTGAAAAAAATGCAACAGCAGAAGCTACTCCTTTAAAGGATAATGTTCCAAAAACAGGAGAAAGTTTCCCTGTCCTTTTGGTGATAGCAATGTGTGTATGCGTTGCCGGAACCGCTTATACTTTTAAAAGAAAGAAAAATTAAGATTATTTAAAACTTTGTTAGGATATATGCCGAGTTCTCTTGACAGGAGAACTCGGTATTTTAATTGGTAAACTCATTCTCACAAACATAATTAATAAAGGCTTCAAAGGGCTTGGAAATCCATTTGTTACGATGATAAATAAGCTGTTTCCAGATATCAATTTCAAAATCACAAATATCCAGGTAAGCGAGCTTGCCTTCTATCACCTTTTTTTCTGTTACAAAATCCGGTAAAAAGGAAATACCTACGCCCTTTTCCAATGCACTGGTAATAAGGTCTGTTCGTCCGATTTCCAATACGGGATGGATTTCCAGAGACATCTGCGCCAATGTTTCATCAAAGACACGACGATACCCCATCTTTTTTTCCGTAAGGATAAAGGGCTGGTCTAAAATATCTTTAATAGAAAGCTTAGCTCTGTTAGTAAGTGGGGAGTGGGCACTGGTTACAAAATGAGTACTGATACGCTCTTCCTTTGCAATAATGTAGTCCTGCTGATACACATGACTGTCCAAGGTGAAAATAATATCGGCTTCGTTATGATTTAAAATACGGAACATATCGTCCGTATCAGCAGTGGAAAATTTCAGGGCAATATGAGGGTAGTGCCGGTAAAAATCCTCATAATTCTGAGTAAGCATCATTTCACAGATGGAATCCGGTGTTACGATGTGTACATAGCCGGACAGCTCCTGGGAATTACTCAGGTTTTCTTTAAATTCATCGGTAAGATGCTTGATTTTCTGGGCATAAATAAGCAGCTCCCGTCCTTTTTCCGTGAGACTGATGGTATGGTTAATCCGCTCAAAAAGCATACAGTCAAGTTCTGTTTCCAACTGTTTAATCTGAAAGGAAATGGTGGATTGGGAGTAACCAAGTATTTTAGCAGCCTTGGTAAAGCTGTTGGATTCTGCTACCTGTACGAATGTAATTAAATTACGAATTTCCATGACAATTCTCCCTAGTAAAATTGATATCGAACATCGAAAATATAGATGGTACACATCTAAATCATTAGCTTTATTAATCGTAGGCATTATTATATACTATAAAACAGAATATGACAAGTTTTGGGAGGATTATGTAATGCCAGAAATAAAGTTTTATAACCGTGAACCGATTCCTATGGAAATGCACAAGGTAAAGATTGTACAGAAGCTGAATCTGTTACCTGCAAGAGAGAGATTAACTAAAATGAAGGATGCGGGATTTAATACCTTCATGTTACATAATGGAGATATTTTCATGGACATGCTAACCGATTCCGGTGTAAACGCCATGAGTGATAATATGCAGTCTGCAATGCTTCGTGCGGATGATGCTTATGCAGGAAGTGAAACCTTCTACCGTATGCGGGACAAGCTGGAGGAGATTTTTGGTATCAAATATTTGCTTCCCACTCATCAGGGACGTGCCTGTGAGCATATCATTGCCCAGCATTTTGTAAAGCCCGGAAGCTGTGTAATTATGAATTATCACTTTACCACATCCAAGGCTCATGTGACTCGTCTTGGTGGACGTGTAGAGGAGCTTGTAAAGGATGAGGGATTGATTGCAAAGAGTAATTTGCCCTTCAAGGGAAATATTGACCTGGACAAGGTAAAGGCATGTATTGAAAAAGAGGGTGCTGAAAACATTGCTTACATGAGATTGGAAGCAGGTACCAACTTGATTGGTGGTCAGCCTATTTCTTATGAGAATATGAAGGCTGCCACAGAATTGGCAAAATCCTATGGTATTATGACTCTTTTGGATGCATCCTTATTGCAGGATAACCTGTATTTTATCAAGGTTCGTGAGGAATCCATGAAGGATAAGTCCATCCGAGAAATTACCAGAATGATTGCTGACTTGTTTGATATGATTTACTTTTCCGGACGTAAGTTTGGATTTGGACGTGGCGGCGGAATTCTGGTGCGTGATGAGAAGCTGTTCCATGAAATGGAAGATTATATTACCATGTTTGAAGGCTTTTTAACCTATGGCGGTATGTCTGTTAAGGAAATGGAAGCTATGATTGTAGGTTTTGATGAAACCATGGATTTTGACATTATTTCTCAGGGACCTCAGTTTATCAATCATTGTGTAAAGGAATTGGATAAGTACGGTATTCCTACCATTACTCCCGGTGGTGGCTTAGGTGCTCATATTGATGCTCGAGAATTTGTAAGCCATATTCCTTCCGAGGAATATCCTGCAGGCTCTCTGGTAGCTGCAATGTATCTGTGCGGTGGTATCAGAGGTATGGAGAGAGGAACCCTGTCCGAGGAGCGTAATCCTGATGGTACAGAGCATATTGCATCTGTGGAAATGGTACGTCTTGCATTCCCTCGTAGAGTATTTACCCTGTCCCAGACAGAATATGTAATTGATAGAGTGAAGTGGTTATACGACCATAGACATTTAATCGGCGGTCTTAAGTTTGTGCATGAGCCTAAAACCTTACGTTTCTTTACCGGTAGATTGGAGCCTGTTTCTGATTGGCCTGAGAAACTGATTGAAGCCTATGTTGCAGAATTTGGGGAAGACCAATAAATAGAAGAGGAATATAATGTATCGACCTGTCTGATTGGAGAAAGTACAATGCCGGATGGGTCGATTTTTTGAGCTATTTTTTGTTTTCAAAACTTCAAAAAAGTGTTATGATATGATTAGTTTTTAAATAACACAGGATTGGAGGAAGTAAAAGTGTTTCAGCAATTTATATATGCCAACTATGTGACCTGTCTTACAATCCTATTTATGATAGTATTTTTGTGTACCAATACCACCTTTGAACGGAAGGTTACCAAGCTTTTTATGTGGCCGATTTTGTTTACAATAATACTGATTATAGTGGATTCTATAGAAAGCTGGACAGCTTCCCTGAGCTATCCTACGGATCTGCGAGTATGGATGTCTGCAATAGGCTATACACTTCGTCCTTTGTGTATTTTATGTGTTTTAGAAATTTATGTGCGTGACAGGAAAAGGAAACAGTGGCTGTTGGAGCTTCCGGCATTAATAAATGCAGTTGTTGCTTTCTCGGCACTGTTTTCAAATGTGGCGTTTTCTTATTCAGCGGACAATGAATTTGTACGAGGACCTTTAGGGTTTACGGCATATCTCGTGTGTGGATTATATTTATTGGAATTGGTTATTGTGTCCGCAATGTATTTGAAAAAGAAAAATTATTATGAAAGTCTGATTGTTTTTGCGATTGTGGCAGCAGCGGTTCTTGCTTTGATATTAGAGGTGGCATTTGATTTTGAGGGAATGGTAAATGCAACTATTGTGGTTTCCGTTACATTTTATTATATGTTCTTCCATACACAAACGGTAAAGAGAGACCATTTAACCAGGGCATTGAACAGAAGATACTTTTATATGGATTTGGAAAAAAAGAGGGACTTTATTACTGCCATAATTTCCGTGGATTTAAATAATTTAAAGCAGATAAATGATACCAAGGGACATAGCGCAGGGGATGAAGCTATCTGTACGGTGGCAAAATGTGTGGATGAATGCTTGCCAAGAGATTGCCTGCTTTATCGCGTGGGCGGTGATGAATTTGTAATTCTGTGTGCGAAAAGAGAGCGGAAAGAACTGGAAAAGGTAATTCTCAATATCAAAAAGAGGATGGAAGAAACAAAGTATTCCTGTGCCATCGGTATGGCAATGGTAAACGGGCGTAGAGACATGGATGCTGTCTGTGCAGATGCAGATAAGGCAATGTATCAGGATAAGCTGTTAATGAAAAGAGAACAAGGCAAATAAAAAGGTTCATTATGATGAACCTTTTTTTAACGCCAGCTTGTGCATTTCTTCCGTGGCAAAGGAAATCTTGGTAATGGCATCTCTTTTACTTAAGTAGCACCAAAAGCTGTCATCCGGTATGGAGATGTCCACGCAGTCACCCCGACCCAGATAGTCATATTCAATGTGCATGCTTTCCAGATTCATGGCACTGCGGACTAAGGTAAAGGGTTTTCCATAGCAGGTGCATTCTATTCGGGTTTCGGTGGGAGTCTGAATCAATCGTCCCATTCCCTGCTTATAGAATTTTAGAGAAGAGGGGAGGGTTTCCACTCGAACATCGTCCTCAAAATAGTAGGTTCCCTCTTCAATTTCCTTGCGGACACATTCTCTTTCCCAATTACTCCAATCAGGAATATGGGAAAATTCAGTCTCCCCATTTACAGCATGAAGTGCACCATATTCATCCATTTCCCATTCTTTTCCGCAGGCATTGCACCAAAGCTTTGTGCCTTCGGAATCGGTCTGGGATTCACTCATACATGCAGGGCACTTGTAGAGCAGGGCGTGTAAGCCCTTGGCACGTTTGGGATGGGTAATGGTAATTTTATTTTCTGCCTGCCAGCGGAAATCATCGTATTGGAAATTTTCACGGATGATTTCATTGATTTGGGCAGGCTTTAATCCCTTAATTTGTTCCGGGGTTAAGATGCGTTCCATCTCTGCTTCCACATAGGTTTTTTTGTTGATTTTGTTCCATTGAGGGCAGGTAATAAAATTACCGTGGATACGCAGTACTACCACGGGCACACCTAATAGCTTTACCAGCTTCCCGGTGGATTCCGGAAGATAAGAGGTACAGCCGTCTAAGGAGTAGCGTGCCTCCGGAAATAATACAAAAATAGTTTTCAGCTTGGTAATGCAATATTTTATATTTTTAATTAAATGGAGGTCGCTGATAAACTTCCGGGTGCCTAATACTCCCAAAGAGCGCATTAGTGGCTCGGTATAGGTATTAAAGCCCTCCAAGGTCATAACATTGTTGACCGGTTCCGGGTGGGTAGCCTTCAGCATAATATTAAAATCCACCATGGAAGAGTGGGTTACCAATAAAAGATAGGGGGATTTTACATCCTCCATATTTATTTTCTTTAATGTAAACTTGCGCTTTTTTAAATCAGGAAAGCTGATAATGTATTTTGCAACAGACATAAGAAAACAGGGTTTGATTGGTTTTTTTTGGAAATCAAACCGTCTGATACCGTCTATTTTGTTGTCCCTCATAAGTACCTCTTTTCGTAATTTGTTGTAATATTTTATATTATTAATAAAGATATTATATAATCTTATAGTACTATCATCAACTTAAAAATGCTATCCTTGAAATGATGTACTGACTTTGATAGAATAAGAGAGATAATATTTTTGTGAAATGGAGAAGTAAAATGCAAAAGAAAAGCAACGCCATAGTTTTATGGAGAATTATAGCAACATATATGGTAGCGATAGCTCATTTTGATGATTGTTATTATATTTTTAATGATTTGGGAGTCAGAAATGGTGTACATGTGGTGGTGGACTTTTTCTTTATTATGTCCGGTTACCTGATGTTTGCCAATTTTGAGAAGCTATCGACAAAATGTAAGAATGGTTTTGATTACTTTGTAATGAGATATAAGAAGGTATATCCAGCCTATTTGGGGGGATTTATTTTGTGCTTTATTCTGTATGTGTGGGCCTATGAGGAGCGTCCCATAGATGTGTTGGTTACCCATGTTTTTGAGTTGTTTTGTATGCAGGGAATCGGCTTAAATCAGGGCTGGGTTTATGTAAATAATTCCATGTGGTATCTTTCTGTTATGTTGATAGCAGGCTTTATTATTTTTCAGTGCCTCCTAAAGTGGAAGGATACCTTTGTACAATTGATAGCGCCCATTATTGTAATGATTACCTTTTCCTACTTTTTCAGGAATGTAGGGCATATGAATGCGGTTGCGGAAACGGATGGTTTATTTATCAATCGAGCTTTAATGCGAGCACTTTCCGGTATGTGTCTGGGTATTTTTGCAGTGCAGTTAAATCGTTTTCTGGTAAAGGAAAAAATGGATACCTTTTTGGTACGCTTGTTGGGAACCCTTGGCTTTTTGTTTGTCATTGTAGGTTCTTTTAAATTCGGACGCTCGGAAATGGACTTTTTATTTGTGATAGTTCTTGCCGTAACCACTGCAATTGCTTTTTTGCCTTCGGAAAATAAGATTTTAGGTTCTCGTGTTATGCGTTATTTTTCAGATTTGACCTTTAGTATTTATGTGGTGCATTACGGAATTTGTCAGTATATTTTTGGGTTAGCAGTGGAAATTCCAACGGAATTTGGAGAGAAAATACTGTATTTAGCAGTATATTTGATAGTGATTACTATTGCGGCAGTGATTTTTGATTTTTTGGTTTCAAAAGTGCAACAGTTGGTATTGGCTGTAGGAAAGTATTTCATGAAATATTTGCGCAGAAGTGATTGTTAGGAAATGAATTTCAGTGGAAAGGGGAATTCAAAGTGATAGGTTTTTCAGCGAGAAAATCTCCCTTGGAGAAGGAATGGGAGATTCTAATCAAAAAAGAACAGGATTTTTTGAAAAGACGTCAGGAGAAGAAGGATAGCTTTTTGAATCAAAAGCTGGCAGAAAAGGTACCTGAGAAGTTGCAGTCTACCTTGGATGGAGCATTCTTTAAGGCATTTACCGTTATTTTTGAAAAGGGAACTTCTATTATTGAAAAGACCTATCGCAGGGATGACATTGAGAAAAAACACAAAATCAATGCATTTGCGGATGAAACCCTGCAAAATCGTAAATCCATCAAAAAGTTTTCCAAAGAAGCCGGAAATGCAGGAAATAAAAATCTGCTGATTTCAGGAGTTGCCGGAGTGGGAATGGGACTTTTAGGAATTGGGTTACCGGATATTCCTGTCTTTACCGGTATGATTTTGAAAAATATCTATGAAATTGCATTACACTATGGATACGAGTATGACTCCACAAAGGAACGGTATTTTATTTTGTTGTTGATTCAGGGAGCAGTATCCTATGGGGATACTCTCTTGGAAATCGATAAAAAGGTAAATGAATATATCAAAGAAGAAAAATTACCTTTGGATTATCAGAGAGTGAAGCAGATAGAGGAAACTGCCGGAGTACTTTCCAAGGAATTATTGTATATGAAATTTGTGCAGGGGATTCCCGTAGTTGGAGCTATCGGTGGTGCTGTAGATGTAGTATATATGCAGAAAATTACGGAATATGCAAAAATGAAGTACCAGAGGAGATTTCTGGAGAAAAAGGGTAAGAAATGATTTATTTATCACATTTTGATTTCCCTCATATTGAGCGGGAATACAGCTTCCTTATGGGGCAGAAGCATACCTGCTATGACACCTATTATCCCTTTCAGACCATTTCCAAGCATGGGCTTGTATGTATGGATTTTGAGCCTGTTACGATTCTGTATGGAGGAAACGGCTCCGGTAAGACCACTGTGTTGAATATTATTGCAGAAAAGCTGGGACTGATAAGGGACACCCTTTACAACCGAAGCAATTTCTTTGAAGATTACACTGCCATGTGTGATTTTGAAGTGGAGAATAATATTCCCAGAGGCAGCAGAATCATTACCAGTGATGATGTGTTTGATTTTATGCTGAACTTGCGCAGTATTAACGAGGGTGTAAACCGTAAAAGAGAAGATTTGATGGAGGAATATTTAGAAGCTAAGTATACTCCATTTCAAATGAAGTCCCTGGATGATTATGAACAGTTGAAAAAGGCATATTCTGCCAAAACCAAGACCCAGTCAAAATTTATCCGAAGCAATCTGATGGACAATGTAAGGGAGCATTCCAATGGGGAAAGTGCTTTTCTTTATTTTTCTGAGAAGATTAGTGAAAAAGGTTTGTATCTGCTGGATGAGCCGGAAAACAGCCTGTCCCCGGAAAAGCAGCAGGAGCTGTTAAATTTTTTGGAGGATTCCGCAAGGTTCTTTGGTTGTCAGTTTGTGATTGCCACTCATTCTCCATTTCTGTTGGCAATGAGAGGGGCGAAGATATACGATATGGATGAAGACCCGGTGGATGTGAAACGATGGACCGAGCTTGCAAATGTGCGGGCTTATTATGAGTTCTTTAAGAGGCATGAGAGTGAGTTTTAATGCTCTAATATTTAAAAGCCCTGCAAAAGTTTGAGTGTGTTGATGTTACAAACTTTTGTAGGGCTTTTGGTATAGTTACATCCTATTTCTTAATAGCAGCTCTCTTACGCATGGTAGGATCCAAAATTTTCTTGCGAATACGAAGATTTGTAGGGGTAACCTCTAACAATTCATCCGTATCAATGAAATCCAATGCCTGCTCCAAGGAAAGAATCTTGGGAGGAGTGAGGCGTAAAGCTTCATCTGCGCTGGAGGAACGGGTATTGGTTAACTGCTTCTTTTTGCAGACATTGATCTCAATGTCCTCGCTACGACCTGTCTGACCTACAACCATACCGGAGTATACCTTTTCACCGGGACCGATGAAGAGGGTACCGCGTTCCTGAGCATTGTACAGACCATAGGTAATGGCTT
This sequence comes from Lachnospiraceae bacterium, assembly GCA_017624835.1. GTDB lineage: Bacteria > Bacillota > Clostridia > Lachnospirales > Lachnospiraceae > Acetatifactor. Next base: position 54,593 of record JAGAMG010000009.1, on the reverse strand, counting down.
CTCCTGCCTCAAATGCAATCAGGGAGCCCAGCTTACGGTACTGAATGTCTCCCTTATAGGGACCATAGCCATCAAATACAGTGTTTAAGATACCATTACCCTTGGTATCGGTCATAAATTCACCTCTGTATCCGATTAAGCCTCTTGCAGGAATGGAGAACTCCAGACGGGTATAGGTTCCGCCGGAGATGGTTCCCATGTTGCGAAGCTCGCCCTTACGTTGTCCTAATTTTTCAATAACTGCACCGGCAAATTCATTTGGCACGTCAATATAAGCTAATTCCATGGGCTCTAATTTTTTACCATTTTCGTCAGTGTGGTAGAGTACCTCTGCTTTACTTACAGCAAATTCAAAGCCTTCACGGCGCATATTTTCGATTAATACGGATAAATGCAATTCGCCACGACCGGATACCTTAAAGCAGTCGGCAGCATCCGTTTCTTCCACGCGAAGAGAAACGTCGGTGTTTAACTCACGGAACAATCTGTCACGGATATGACGACTGGTAACAAATTTACCTTCCTGACCTGCTAACGGGGAATCATTTACCATAAATTGCATTGCAATAGTAGGCTCACTGATTTTTTGGAAGGGAATGGGTTCTACATTATCCAATGCACAAAGGGTATCACCAATGTGTATATCGGAAATACCGGAAATTGCTACGATGGATCCGATTCCGGCTTCCTTAACTTCTACTTTATTTAAACCATCAAATTCGTAAAGTTTACTTACTTTAACCTTGATTTGCTTGTCCGGTTCATGGTGGTTACAGATAACTACATCCTGATTTACCTTGATAACACCATTGTCCACTTTGCCCACACCGATACGACCTACATATTCGTTATAGTCGATGGTGCTGATTAACACCTGTGTTCCTGCCTCAGGGTCACCTTCGGGAGCCGGAATATAATCTAATATGGTTTCAAAAAGAGGCTCCATATTGGTACCGGGCTGTCCTGCTTCCAAAGAAGCGATACCTGCCTTGGCAGAAGCATATACAAAAGGGCAGTCAAGCTGGGAATCGTCAGCATCTAATTCCAGGAACAATTCCAGAACCTCATCCACAACCTCGTCGGGTCTTGCTTCGGGACGGTCAATTTTGTTGATGCAGACAATAACGGGAAGCTTTAACTCCAATGCCTTGCGGAGAACAAATTTAGTCTGGGGCATAGCACCTTCAAAGGCATCTACTACCAGAATAACGCCGTTTACCATTTTCAGGACACGCTCTACTTCTCCGCCAAAGTCAGCATGGCCGGGGGTATCGATGATGTTGATTTTGGTATTCTTATACATGACAGCAGTATTCTTGGAAAGAATGGTAATACCGCGTTCACGCTCAATATCATTGGAATCCATAACGCGTTCCGCTACTTCCTGATTTTCGCGGAAGACGCCACTTTGCTTTAAAAGCTCATCCACCAGAGTGGTTTTGCCGTGGTCAACATGGGCAATAATAGCAACATTTCTTACATCTTCTCTTTTTTGCTTCATATAAATAAATCCTTCTTTCTGTTGCAGAATAAATTTATGCGTATTCAAAACTGTTACAGTATAGCACTATTTTGTGAGAGACGCAAGAAAAAAGGATTCCGTGGGTAAAGATTTGAAAATAAGTATACAGGTTACGCGATATTTGGCAGAATTATGCGATGGATTTTAGTGTTATTTTTGATGGAAATATAGTATAAATAGAAATGTGTTACAGGATATATTCCGAAAAAATTCTTAAGGTGTAAGAAGGGAGAACAAAAAAATGACAGATAAGGTAATTGAAAACAATCAGGTAACGGTTATGGGAGAAATCGTAAGTGAATTTTCCTATAGTCATGAAATCTTCGGAGAAGGATTCTATATGGTGGATGTCAGATGTCAGAGACTCAGTGAGAGCTATGATGTGATTCCTGTTATGGTTTCCGAGAGATTACTGGATGTATCTCAAAATTATGAGGGGATGCTGATTTGTGTGAATGGTCAGTTTCGTTCCTACAACAGACATGAGGAACGGAAAAACAGACTGGTGTTATCCGTATTTGCAAGGGAAGTAGAATTTATTGAAGAAATGGAAGAAAGCTCAAAAACTAATCAGATTTATCTGGATGGCTATATCTGCAAGGAGCCAATTTATCGAAAAACTCCTTTGGGCAGAGAAATTGCAGACCTTTTATTGGCTGTAAATCGTCCTTACGGAAAATCAGATTACATACCTTGCATTTGCTGGGGAAGAAATGCAAGATATGCCAATAATTTTAAAGTAGGTGAACGTTGTGCTATTTGGGGTAGAATCCAAAGCCGTGAATATATGAAGAAATTGGATGAAGAAAATGTGGAGCGCAGAGTTGCTTTTGAAGTATCTGTCAGCAAGTTGGAGCTGATGGATTCTGATATGGAAGAGTAACCTGAAAACTTGATGCACATGTAAAAGTTGCCAAAAGCAAAGAAATATGATATATTTACCAATATATTTCTATACAGTGCTTAAAGGTAAGAGGTGTTGCATGGGAGAAGGAACGATATTTATTTATACCGGAGAAGGACGGGGCAAATCCCCTGCTGCTATTGGCAGAGCTGTCCAGACTGCCATTACAGGAAAAAGTGTTGTAATTATCCAGTTTTTAAAAGGAAAGGGCTTGGAAGAGTCTGATTTTCTGCGCAGATTGGAACCGGAAATCAAGCTGTTCCGCTTTGAAAAATCTGAAGAGAATTTTGCAGAATTGTCTCAGGAAAAGAAGCGTGACGAAATCGTAAATATTAAGAATGGTATTAATTTTGCCAAGAAGGTACTGACCACAGGAGAATGTGATTTGCTCATATTGGATGAGGTGCTGGGGCTTGTGGAAAATAATATTCTTACGGTTGAGGAGTTGAAGACCCTGCTTGAGTATCGTGGAGACACGGATATTATTCTGACGGGAAATGTTCTGAAGGATGAAATCTGTGTACTTGCAGATGAGGTGTCCAAAATTGAACGGGTAAAATTCAAGGTTTGGGAATAAAGCCGTTGACATGGATAGTAGAAAGTGCTATCATACGTTTATAATTTAGACGATAGAGGTTGCGTGTTTCATAAGTATTCTTTCTGATGCGGCAGGCGCAGGAGAGGAAGGGAGAAAGGGGAAGACGCCGAAAGAGGAGATATCCTGCATGTCAAGTCTTGGGCATACGGTTAAGAGCCGTATGACTGTCATCTAGGATTAGATGGGGCGCTATCAACAAAGCAATAAGATAACCTTAGTGTATCTTCGCCAGCGCCATATATTTTGCGCTGGCGTTTTTTCACGAATAAACAAGTGATGTGTTGGTTTTGCCTATCCAGAAAAAGGAATAAAGACCGGGAGGAAAAAAGTATGGCAATTTTTACAGGAGCCGGTGTTGCAATTGTAACACCTATGAAAGAAGACGGAGCAGTTAATTATGAACAGTTTGCAAAGCTGATTGAATTTCAGATTGCAAATGGTACGGATGCAATTATTGTCTGTGGTACTACAGGTGAGGCATCTACATTATCCCATGAGGAGCATCTGGAGGTAATTAAATATTGTGTTGAGGTGGTAGCAGGACGTGTCCCTGTAGTAGCAGGTACCGGTTCCAACAGTACTGAAACCGCAATTTATCTTTCCACCGAGGCTGAAAAGTATGGTGTGGATGGTCTGTTGTTAGTAAGTCCTTATTATAATAAGGCAACTCAGAATGGTCTGTATGCACATTTTAAAGCAATCGCGGATGCTGTAAAGGTTCCTGTGATTCTGTATAATGTTCCCAGCCGTACCGGCTGCAATATCCTGCCTGAGACCATTGTAAGACTCTGTAAGGATGTAGAAAATATCGTAGGTGTTAAGGAAGCAAGCGGTAATATCAGCCAGATTGCCCATTTAGCTGCTATCGCAGATGGTTGTGTGGATATTTATTCCGGAAACGATGATCAGATAGTACCTATCATGTCTCTGGGTGGTATCGGTGTTATTTCTGTATTATCCAATGTGGCACCGAAGCAGACCCATGAAATCTGCCAGAAGTTTTTGGATGGTGATGTGGCAGGCAGCCGCAAGATGCAGTTAGAGGCATTGGAGTTATGCAATGCGCTATTCTGTGAAGTAAATCCCATCCCTGTAAAGAAAGCAGTAAACCTGATGGGTATGGAGGCAGGTCCCTTGCGTATGCCTTTGACAGAAATGGAAGATGCCAATGCTTTGAAATTAGAAAAGGCAATGAAGGCTTACGGCATTTTATAAGAGAGAGAAGAATCCTGCTTGTGAATGGTTTTCATAAGCAGGATTTTGTGTTATACTGTAAGAATAAGAAACGGAGAGGTGTATCAAATTATGATTAGAGTAATTATGCATGGTTGTAACGGAAAAATGGGACAGGTAATCAGTGGATTGATTGCAGCAGACCCGGAAGTGGAAATGGTTGCAGGAATTGATGCCAGAGATGACGGTCACAATTCCTATCCTGTATTTACAGATATTATGGAATGTAATGTGGAGGCGGATTGTATCATTGATTTTTCCGCGGCAGTGGCAGTGGACAAGCTGTTGGATTACTGTGTGGAGAAAAAGCTGCCTTGCGTATTGTGCACTACAGGCTTAAGTGAGGCACAGCTTGTAAAGGTTACAGAGGCTGCTAAGAGCACTGCGATTTTGAAATCTGCCAATATGTCCCTGGGTATAAATCTTTTGTTGAAAATGCTGAAGGAAGCAGCCGGTGTGTTAGCTCCTGCGGGCTTTGATATGGAGATTGTAGAAAAGCATCATAATCTGAAGGTGGATGCTCCCAGTGGAACTGCTCTTGCGTTGGCAGATTCTATTAATGAAGAATTTAATAATGAATATGAATATGTTTATGACAGAAGCGCAAGAAGGGAAAAGAGACCTGAGAAGGAAATAGGTATCAGTGCAGTGCGTGGTGGTACCATTGTAGGCGACCATGATGTGATTTTTGCAGGTGCTGATGAAGTCATAACTTTTTCTCATACTGCTTATTCCAAAGCGGTATTCGGAAAAGGGGCGGTTCAGGCAGCCAAGTTTCTGGCGGGAAAATCTGCGGGCATGTACAACATGGGTGATGTAATTGATGCCAGTATGTAAGAGAAAATGGGGGGTGCTATATTATGGAGGAAATGGAATTCAAAATACTGAAAACCTTGTCCCATCAATACAAGAATGTTGCGGCGGCATCTGCGGAGATTATCAATTTGCAGTCCATATTGAATCTTCCCAAGGGTACGGAGCATTTCCTGACAGATATCCATGGAGAGTATGAACAGTTTAACCATGTATTGAAGAACGGATCCGGTTCCGTACGTCGTAAAATTGATGAAGAATTTGGAAATACTATCAGCAATCGGGATAAAAAGAGTCTTGCCACTCTGATTTATTATCCGGAAAGTAAGCTGCAGATTGTAGAAAAGGAAGAGGAATATCTGGAGGATTGGTATAAGATTTCCCTGCATCGTCTGGTGCAGATTACCAAGCGTGTTTCCTCCAAGTATACTCGTTCCAAGGTGCGTAAGGCGCTGCCAAAGGATTTTGCCTATGTAATTGAGGAGTTAATTACGGAGAAGGAAGAGATTCAGGATAAAGAAGCCTATTACAATGAAATTATTCATACCATTATCCGTATCGGAAGGGCTCCGCAGTTTATTATTGCATTAAGTCATTTAATTCAGCGCCTTGTTATCGACCATCTTCATATTGTGGGAGATATTTATGACAGGGGGCCGGGACCTCATATTATTATGGATACCCTATGTGATTATCATTCTGTGGATGTACAGTGGGGGAACCATGATATTGTGTGGATGGGAGCTGCCAGCGGAAGTCTGGTCTGTATTGCAAATGTGCTTCGCTTATCCGCAAGCTATGGTAATTTATCCACTCTGGAGGATGGCTACGGTATCAATCTGCTTCCTCTTGCTACCTTTGCATTGGAAACCTATGCGGATACCAATTGTGATGCCTTTAAAATTAAATTTAACACGGACTACAATACCAAGGATTTGAGTCTGGATATTAAGATGCATAAGGCAATGGCAATTATTCAATTTAAGCTGGAGGGGCAGTTAATTATGCGCCATCCGGAATTTCATATGGAAAACAGGATGCTGCTCCATCAGATTGATTATGAGAAACAGACTGTTATGGTGGATGGCAAGGAATATGCCATGAAGGACATTGATTTCCCCACAGTTGACAAAGAACATCCCTATGAATTAACGGAAGAGGAGAGAAAGGTGATGCTGAGACTTCAGCAGGCATTTATGCGTTGTGAGAAGCTGCAACGTCACGTAAGATTTCTGTATTCCAAGGGAGGTATGTATAAGATTTACAACGGTAATTTGCTGTATCATGGCTGTGTACCCCTAAATCCTGATGGAAGTCTGATGAAGGTGGATATCTGTGGTAAGCAGTATAGTGGAAAAGCCTTGTACGATATTTTGGAGCATTATGCGAAACGCGGTTATTATGCAAAGGATGCAAGTGAACGTGCCCTTGGTCAGGATATGATATGGTACATCTGGTCAGGTCCCGGCTCACCGGTATTCGGGAAAGCAAAAATGTCCACCTTTGAAAGATATTTTATTGCAGATTCCGAGACTCATGAAGAGGCGAAGAATAGTTATTACAGCTTGCTGGAAAAGGAAGAGGTTATTGAGAGTATTTTGAAGGAATTTGGACTGGACAGCAAGGATGCTCATATTGTAAACGGACATGTGCCTGTGGAACAGATTCATGGAGAATCCCCTATTAAATGTGGAGGAAAGCTGTTGGTTATTGATGGAGGATTTTCCAAGGCATATCAGAAAAAAACAGGTATTGCAGGCTATACTCTGGTATGTAATTCCAGAGGTATGCGTTTGGTAGCGCATGAGCCTTTTGAGTCTACAGAGGCAGCCATTAAAAATGAATCAGATATTTTTTCGGATTCCATTATTGTGGAAACCTTTCCGATTCGAAAGAGAGTTTATGATACGGATACAGGACGTGAAATTAAGGAAAATATTTATTATTTGGAACAGTTGTTAGATGCTTATAAAGATGGTACTATTATGGAACAATTATAGTAAAAGGCGCAAATAGAGTGCTTGATGCTAAAAAAGAAGCTCTTATGCTTGGCATAGGAGCTTCTTTTGATTGATAGGTAGGTGATAAATTTACTGAGCGTTAGTGCTGGTGGTTGCGTCAGTTGCAGTAGTTGCAGAGGTCGCATCAGTAGCAGTAGTAGCATTGTTGTTTTCACCATTACCAACCAGGTCATTGGTCATGTCTGCTACGCCATCAGCAGCATCTTCCACAATACCGCCTACAGCATTTCCGGCATCGTCTAACAGGGAACCGTCACTGTCGGTAGTGTTATTCATGGTATTGTTGTCCATGGGGCTTGTGGTGTCTGTAGTGTTACCGGTAGTTGCACCGGTATTGTCAGTTGCACCTGTACCCGCATTGGTATCTGTATTTGTAGTGTTTTCATTTGCAGTACCGGTTTCGGTCTGAGTAGTGCTTCCGGCCATATCGCCGGAAGAATTTTCACTGTCATTGTTACGGGTACATGCAACTGCCATGCACATGTACACAACAACAAGACCTAATACCAAAAGTTTTTTTGTCCCTTTGAATTTCTTTGTTTTCATAATTTCCTCCATTTCATTTGGAACATAGATTTTGAAGCCTGTCTTTTCAGGACTTATTTAAATTATATGCGGAATTTGGGGAAATATACCTGCTTGTCTTTAAAATTTTAATTCCTCTTACTTCCTTTTCAAATGCGTATGCTTGTGTTAGTATAAATTAATGTAAAAAATGTAATGACAGAGACTACTAGTCAAGAAAAATTTAAGAATCCCAATAAAAAGAGCAAAAAGCTGATTAGATGGGGATGAATTAGCGAGAGAATCCCAATAAAAAGAGCAAAAAGCTGATTAAGTTGGGATGATTTTGCGAGAGAAACCCAACAAAAAGTATTAAAAAGTGGATTAAGTTGGGATGATTTTGCGAGAATACCCCAACGAAAAGAGCTAAAAGCGGATTAAGTTGGAAAGGATTAGCGAGAGAAACCCAACAAAAAGTATTAAAAAGCTGATTAAGTTGGGATGATTTTGCGAGAATACCCCAACGAAAAGAGTCAAAAGCTGATTGAGTTGGGAAGATAGCTGAGAGACGGAAGGAGAAGAGTATGGAATTTAGACCTTGTATAGATATTCATAATGGAAAAGTAAAACAAATTGTGGGAGGAAGTCTTAAGGATCAGAATAATCAGGCGCAGGAAAATTTTGTATCAAAGCAGGATGCAGGCTATTATGCGAAATTGTATCGGGATGCCGGAATCAAGGGTGGTCATATTATTCTGTTAAATGCAGTGGATAGTGAGTATTATGAAGCTACCAGGCAGCAGGCATTTGCAGCACTGCGGGCATATCCCGGAGGTTTGCAGGTGGGAGGCGGTATTACTCCGGAAAATGCAGGAGAATATCTGGAGGCAGGGGCATCCCATGTAATTGTCACCTCCTATGTGTTTAAGGATGGCAGGATTCATTATGAAAGATTGGATAAGCTGGTGCAGACAGTGGGGCGTGAGCATCTGGTGCTGGATGTAAGTTGCAAGTGTGTAGGCGATGATTACTATGTGGTAACAGACCGCTGGCAGAAAATGACGGAGGAAAAGCTTGATGTGGAATTACTGACGCGTCTTTCTGAATACTGTGATGAATTTCTGATTCATGCAGTAGATGTGGAAGGAAAGGCGGATGGTATTGAAGAAAGACTGGCAAAGGCATTGGGAGAGTGGAATGGTATTCCTATTACATATGCCGGTGGAGTGCATAGCTATGAGGATGTGCAGCTGTTGAAGGAATTGGGAAAGGGACGGTTGAATGTGACAATCGGAAGTGCTCTGGATTTGTTTGGTGGCAATTTGGAATGGAAGAAGATTGTGAAGATGTGTGGGGAGAAGAGTGTGTAAGAAAGAAACAATAAATTCGAAAATGCGTAAAGTAGACTCGAAAATGCGGTGAATTTTGTAGACTCGAAAATGCTTCGCATTTCCTCGTTAAATGGCTCTCGCCAAATAGAAAAAAGTAAAATAAAAAACAGGCTTATGAATGCAAGCATTCGCAAGCCTGTTTTTTGTTTTACACATTTCTGCTTGGTTCTGAGCTGATATATATTTATAACTTGGTTACGTTTACAGCCTGGGGACCTTTTTCGCCGTTTACTACTTCGTATTCTACGGCAGCGCCTTCTTCAATGGTTTTGAAGCCTTCCATATTCAGTCCGCTGAAGTGAACGAAAACATCGTTTCCTGCTTCGTCAGAGATGAAACCATAACCTTTTTGGTTGTTGAACCACTTTACTGTACCTTTGCTCATTTTAGATACCTCCGAAAATCAATAACAATAATATGTGTTGTATTTTCACAACATGTTTAGTTTAGCACAACGCTTTAAAAAAGTAAAGTGTTGTCAGAAAAATTACCCTCTTGATTTCTGGTTGGTTATGTGATAAGTTAATGATTGTCTGACAAGACAGTTGGATATACATGTGATATGCCTGTGAAAAAAATAGTGAAAAAATGCCAAAACAAAATATAAAAAGCAGGCGAAGGAAAGGTATGGTTATTATAATGAAAGAAAAAATGAAAAAATGGCTCAATGAAATTTTTATTGATGGTTTAAGTGGTATGGCGTTGGGATTATTTTCTACGTTGATTATCGGAACCATTATTGCACAGCTTGGAAGCTTAATTGGCGGTACAGTGGGTACATATCTGGTAGCAATCAGTAATGTAGCAAAGACAATTACCGGTGCCGGTATTGGTGTAGGTGTTGCTTGTAAATTTAAGCAGGGTCCTTTGGTTACAGTATCTGCGGCAGTTGCGGGAATGATAGGTGCGTTTCCCACAGTAAATGCTATGGAAGCATTTGCGTTAGGAAAGCCGGGAGAGCCTCTGGGGGCATTTATCGCTGCCATTGTAGCTATTAAAATCGGACAATTGGTAGCCGGAAAGACAAAGGTTGATATTATTGTTACACCCTTTGTGTCTATTGTAACAGGTGCAATTGTAGGTTTTGTAGCAGGACCGCCTATTACTGCATTTATGGCATGGTTAGGAGAATTGGTAAACTTTAATGTAGAAATGCATCCTTTCATTGGTGGTGTGGTGGTATCTGTATTAATGGGTATGATTCTCACACTTCCGATTAGCTCAGCTGCAATTGGTGTATCCATGAGTATCAGTGGGCTGGCGGCAGGAGCAGCAACAATAGGCTGCTGTTGCAATATGGTAGGTTTTGCAGTGGCAAGCTATAGAGAAAATAAAATGGGCGGTTTGGTAGCTCAGGGATTAGGTACTTCCATGTTGCAGGTGCCCAATATTGTGAAAAAGCCTGTAATTTGGCTGCCGGCAATTATTTCCAGTGCAATTCTTGGTCCTATTGCTTCCGGTGTGTTAGGGATGACAAGTACTCCGGTAGGCTCCGGAATGGGTTCCGCAGGTCTGGTAGGGCAGTTTGCAGCGTATGCATCCATGACCGAGGGTGGTATGAGTGGTGTGATGGCACTTATATTAATAGTGGTTATGCATTTTGTGTTACCTGCTTTGGTAACCCTTGCGGTGTCTGAGCTTATGCGTAAGAAGGGTATTATTGCACAAGGCGATATGGCATTGGATGTGTAAAAAAAAGCAAACAATTGTAGGAAGTGTACAAAAAACAAATGTTATTTTTGAATATAATTGTGCAAAATAAAAATATTAATTGGAAAAATGTTACAAAAATATTAAGGAAACGTTGATGGATAAAGTCACCTGTGGTAAAATGATGTAGTTTACCGGAGGTGACTTTTATGCGAATAAAAAAACATAAGCGCAAGATGAATCATGTGGTAATCGTTACATCCGATGCAGCAGATGCCAGTGTAAAGCAATATCGGTTCAGACCCTGGATATTGCAGACTGTTATAATGGCATTGTGTATTATTGTCGGAGCATTAATCGGTTACTTGAATTACGAGCAGCAAGCTTGGGATGTAATTAGTCGACATAATATTTCCTTGCAGAATTCTGTAGATACGTTGAAGGAAAAAAATGAGATTCTTACATCGCAAAAGCAGCAGGCAGAGGCGCAGATTGCAGACCTTGGCGCACAAATAGAAGAATTAAATGAAACCGTATCGGAAAAGACTCAATCGGAAAGTGAGTTGATGGCAGAATTGGAAAGCCAAAGCTATCCTGATGAATTTCCGCTACGAGGGTTGGCAACTATGGAAGAGTCTGATGATGATGAAATGTGTGTATTCAGTACCGCAGAAGGAACAACCGTGGTGGCTACTGCACAGGGAACCGTAACAGCAGTAAATGAAGATGTAGAATATGGACACAGTATATGGGTTGACCATGGAAATGGTTATATTATTATATACAAAAATGAGGGAGAAGTAACTGTATTTGAAGGGGACAGTGTGGTACAGGGAAGCACTCTGTTTGTAGTGGATGATAAGGATTTGAAGCTGGTGTACCAAATGAAAAAAGACGGTGAGTACATTAATCCCATGGATATGTTGATGATTAATGGATAAGGAAGGAGATACAAAGGATGGCAAAGCGTAAGAAGGAGCTTCCAATTACTACGATAGTGGGAGTTGGCTCAGAAATACAGGGAGATTTTTCTGTAAAAGGTTCAGCCAGAATTGATGGTATTGTGGATGGAAATGTAACTGTGGAAGGGAAATTGATTCTTGGAGCAGGTGCTGCCATAAACGGAGAGGTTATTGCTGATTCTGCGTTAATCGGTGGAGAGGTAATGGGAAATATTGAAGCACCGGGGAAGACTGAATTGACTGCAACTGCCAAAGTATATGGTGATATTGTAACAGCGGTGATTGTAATAGATGAGCGTGCGGTTTTTCAGGGGAAATGTGATATGATTCAGCAGGAACCTGACAGACAGGACAGAAAAAATGTTGAAAAAGCAATTCGTTATCAGCGAAGGAGCGCGAAAGCTGCTGTGACGGGAGCCTTGAAAGACATGGAGCAAATACAGGAAAAAACGATAGTAAGTAATCCTGTTAAGTATGAAGAACAAGAAGAAGCGATAGAAGAAAACGACCAAATGCTGGGGGAAGCTTTGCAGACAGAGGAAGCAGAAACAGCCGAGACTGCGGAGGAAACTTTGCAGGCAGAGGAAGCAGAAACAGCCGAGACTGCAGAAGAAGCTTTGCAGGCAGAGGAAGTAGAGACAGCCGAAAACGTAGAAGAAGCTATGCAGGTGGAGGAAAACGAAACAGTAGCGGAGAACATGGAGGCAGAGGAAACTGAAGCCGTAGAGGAAACCGTGGAGGCAGAGAACTCTGAAGCAGCAGAGGAAACCAAAGCAGCAGAAGAAATCCCGCAGACAGATTTACAGCAGGCAACCCAACGAAAGGGTAATAGAAAGAACAGAAGAAAGAAATAAAAGAAAGAGGCTGGTTTGTCCAGCCTCTTTGGTTATTTGTTGATTCGCTTAAATACTAAATCATATCCATCATTCCCATAATTTAAGGAACGATTTACTCTACTGATTGTTGCGGTAGAAGCACCGGTTTTTTCTGCAATCTCCAAATAAGTCTTGTGATCCTTAAGCATAGCAGCTACTTCAAAACGCTGGGATAAGGATAATAATTCATTTACAGTGCATAAATCCTCAAAAAAACTATAACACTCATCGCGATTTTCAAGACTCAAAATTGCATCAAACAGGGAATCCACAGCTTCCGTTTTGATTTTCTTATTCATATGGGAAACACCTCTCCGTTTTACTTTTACGTTGTAACGCTTTACAGTCTCATCAGAAGACATTTTATCATATTAAAGTCATAAAGTAAAGTAATGAAATCAAAGAAACTATAAAAATAAAATTAATTTTTTGTACAAATAAACTGTTGTCATGTAGTTTTTATTACTATATAATAGAAGAAGCGCAAAGAAAAAAGTATGCTACGGACAGAAGGGGGAAGTGCATATGACAATAAATACAGAGGATTTGTTGAATAGTTTATTGGAGAGTCTGGAAAGGATTGAGTATATCAAGCCGGAGGATATTCCTAATATTGATTTATATATGGATCAGGTTACTACCTTTATGGATAGTAAGCTGCGTGCATCTGCGCGTTATCCGGGGGAGGATAAGATATTAACTAAGACCATGATTAATAATTATGCAAAAAATGATTTACTGCCTCCGCCTATCAAAAAGAAGTATTCCAAGGAGCATGTACTTTTACTTATTTTTATTTATTATTACAAGGGAATATTATCTATTAACGATATCCAGACCCTGCTTCATCCGATTACAGAAAAATATTTTCAAAATGAGAAGGATTTTGATTTAGAGGACATCTATCAGGAGGTTTTCAGTATGGAAAAATCTCAGGTAGAGAGAATGAAGGAGGATGTCATAGCTAAATATAAGCAGGCGGAGGAGACCTTTGGACAGGCACCGGAGGAAGATAGGGATTTTTTGCAGAAGTTTGCTTTTATTTGCTTACTTAGCTTTGATGTCTATGTGAAAAAAATGATTATTGAAAAGTTAGTGGATGATTTGGCAGATTGTGGAAAAAAACAGGCTGTCAAGCCTTCTCACAAAAAGAATGGTGACAAGGAATAGAGGAATGAAAAGTATCATGGATTTGCATACCCATACCATTGCAAGTGGTCATGGGTATAGTACATTGCAGGAAAATATAATGGAAGCTCAGAGAATGGGATTGCAGTTTTTGGGGTTAAGTGAACATGGACCGGCCATGCCGGGTGGACCTCATGAATATTTTTTCAGCAATTATAAATGTATTCCCAGGCAATATGGAAACTTAAGACTTTTGTGTGGAATAGAAGCCAACATTACGGATGATAAAGGTGGTTTAGATTTGCCGGAGCATCTATTGGAGCGAATGGATTATGTGATTGCAAGTATGCATCCGCCCTGTGTAACTCCCGGTGGCAGGGAGTACAATACAAGGGCTTCTATTAAGGCAATGCAGAACCCCATGGTAAAAATTTTGGGACATCCCGATGATGCCAGATACCCTTTGGATTATGATGAACTGGTAAGGGCGGCAAAGGAAGAAGGGGTAGCTTTAGAGGTAAATAATTCTTCCCTGCATCCCATGGCACCTAGAATGGGGGCAAAAGAAAATATAGAAACATTGCTTTCGTACTGCATGAAGTATCAGGCATCTGTTTTGCTTGGAACGGATAGTCATATTTCTTATACAATCGGTAAGTATGATGCTGTTATGGAAATTATTGAGAGTGTGCAGTTTCCCAGGGCACTGATACTAAATTATGAGCCGGAAAATATACATGGGCTTGTAAATATAAAATTATAAATAAAAATGTTATGATTGAGTCATAAAAGAAAACAAAAAACGGAGGAAAATGGTATGAAGGATGTAAATTGCGGATATTGTATGAGAGGGGAATTGCTGGAGAAATTTGGCATTTTTATCTGCGAACTGGAGGTCAGCAGTCTGATTTTGTTCAAGGAGCAGAGCAAGCCCGGCAGATGTATTGTGGCTTATAAGGATCATGTCAGTGAAATTGTTAATATCAGTGAGGAGGAGCGTAATGCTTTTATGGCGGATGTAACCAAAGCTGCGAAGGCAATTCATGCAGCTTTCCATCCTGACAAGCTTAATTATGGTGCTTATGGTGATACCGGTTGCCATCTTCATATGCATCTGGTTCCTAAATATAAGGATGGAGATGAATGGGGCGGCACCTTCCAAATGAATCCCGGGAAGACCTATCTGACGGATGAAGAATATCAGGATATGATTGAAAAAATTAAAGCAAATTTATAAAAATACAAGATGCCTTGAAAAAGACTCTGTGACCCAAAGCTGTTTTGGGTTTACAGAGTCTTTTTGATGTGGAAAAGTAAAGGTAAAAAGGAACCTTTCAGCGGAAGGTGGCATAGGATAGAGCATACGAAATTGAAAGGGGAAGATTATGAAGAAGAAATCTTTGAAAAAGCTGGGTGTAAGTTTGTTAAGTCTGTTAACGATGCTGCTTGCGTTGACAGGCTGCAGCAGTGACAAGGGTGCTACAGACCAGAGCGGCAAGACCAAGGTGGTATTGAATGAGGTAGCCCATTCACCTTTTTATGCACCCATGTATGTAGCAATTGAAGAGGGATATTTTACGGAAGAGGGACTTGACCTGACTTTGGTTACCGGATTTGGAGCAGATAAGACCATGACGGCAGTGCTTACCGGAGAAGCGGATATCGGCTTTATGGGAAGCGAGAGTACCATTTATACTTATGCAGGGGGAACCGAGGATTATGTGGTGAACTTTGCCCAATTAACCCAAAGGGCAGGAAACTTTCTGGTTTCCAGAGAACCCATTGAGAATTTTACCTGGGATATGCTGAAGGGGAAAAATGTTTTAGGTGGCAGAGCCGGTGGTATGCCTCAGATGGTGTTTGAGTACATTTTGGAAAAGAATAATGTGGATCCGGTTACAGAGGTTATCATTGACCAAAGTATTGATTTTGGTTCCACTGCGGCTGCCTTTTCCGGTGGACAGGGGGAATTTACTGTGGAATTTGAGCCCCACGCCACTCTGTTGGAGCAAAAAGGGGATGGTTATGTAGTGGCATCTTTGGGAGAGGATTCCGGCTATGTGCCCTACACCTCCTTTTCTGCTAAGAAAAGCTTTTTGGAGGAGCATCCGGATACTGTTCAGGCATTTACCAATGCCCTACAGAAGGGTATGGATTATGTACAGTCTCACAGCCCGGAGGAGATTGCAGCAGTTATTGCACCGCAGTTTGCAGAAACCGATATGGAGACACTTACCGCAATTATCACCAGATATCATGAGCAGGATACCTGGAAGGATAATCTGATTTTTGAAGAGGATGCATTTGCCCTGTTACAGAATATTCTGGATGGCGCCGGTGTGTTGGAAAAAACGGTTCCCTATGAAGTGCTTGTGACTACTGAATTTGCAGAAAGTGCAAAAAAATAACCACATAACTTCACTGTGTAATGAGGTTATGTGGTGATGAATCAGATATGTTTTTTTAAGCGAATGTTTTTCATTGCCCAAAGCTGTAATGCCTTGGCATTGTTGCTGATTTTTTCCAGGGAGTCTAAAATATCCTGAAAAGCAGCCTCTTCCTTTGCTTCGATTACACCATCTTCAGAAATGGCAATCAGAGAGGCGCGTAAATCATCAATATCCTTTAGAGAACCTAAAACCTTTAGGGCGAGGCGGTCGAAGTCGTCAATAGTGACTTCCTTGACACTGTCTCGTCCCAGAGGGCATTCTCTGGCACAATAGGAGTTGCATAGCTCGGGAGTATTGTATGCCTCTGCCATTGCCTTGACCTCTTCCGGGTAGGGCACAATGGTATCCAGCTCGATTCTGGCAAGTCTGGTGCGGTCAATGCCGATGATTTCCGCGGATTTTTCCCGGCTGCTAAAATCGGGATTATTGTTTTCTGCTTCACAACGTGCAAGATAATACATGTTATCGGCAGCTTTTGTTGCTTTTTTGCCCATATATTTTTAATTCCTTCTTTGGTATAGTTTAGTAGGATGTATTTCCTGTAATGTATATACTCGCATAAAAATACGTTTTTGTAAAGAATATTTCTCAAAAGCGGTTGAGAGAATACATAAAATTTGTTAAAATAGAATGTAACGGGTTATACATCTGAATATAAAAATTGGAGGATGAGTTAATGGGTTTAATAAAAGCTGCAAAAGACGCCATCAGCGGCATGATGGCAGACCAGTGGAGAGAATATTTTTATTGTGATTCTCTTTCCAATGATGTGTTGGTAGTGAAGGGACAAAAAAGAGTTACAGAAGGTCGCAATAACAACACAAATGGGACGAACAATATTATATCAAACGGTTCTATTATTGCTGTAAATGAAGGACAGTGTATGATTATCGTAGATCAGGGCGGTATTGTGGAGTTTTGTGCGGATGCAGGAGAATTTGTATATGACGCATCCACGGAGCCCAGCCTTTTGTATGGTAATCTTGGCGAGAATATAAAGAATACCTTCCTTGGAATGGGTAGACGTATTTCCTTTGGTGGCAATACAGCTAAGGATCAGAGAGTTTATTATTTTAATATCAAGGAAATTATGAGCAACCTTTTCGGAACAGCGAATCCCATTCCGTTCCGTGTGGTTGACAGGAATATTGGTTTGGATGTGGATATTGCAATCCGTTGTAATGGTGAATATTCCTTCCGATTAGTGGATCCCTTGTTGTTCTACAAAAATGTATGTGGAAATGTAACAGACAGCTATAAGCGTTCTCAGATGGCAAGCCAAATGAAGTCGGAGCTGATGACTGCATTGCAGCCTGCTTTTGCAAAGATTTCTGCAATGGGAGTTCGTTACAGTGAAATTCCCGCACATAGCTTGGAGCTTGCAAGAGCAGTAAATGAGGAATTGTCTTCCCTTTGGAGTGAATTGAGAGGTATTGAGATTGTTACCTTGAATATTAATTCCGTAAAGGCTTCAGAAGAAGACGAGAAAATGATTAAGGATTTGCAGAAGACTGCGGTATTCCGTAATGCAGGAATGGCAGCGGCAAATCTTTCCACTGCTCAGGCTGAGGCAATGAAGATGGCAGCATCCAATACGGCAACCGGTCCCATGATGGCTTTTGCAAATATGAATATGGCAAATATGGTAGGCGGTATGAATGCAAACCAGCTTTTCCAGATGGATGCACAGAATCAGGCAATGATGCAGCAACAGCAAATGATGCAGAATCAGCAAATGAATGCAGCACCCATGGGTGGAATGAACCAATCTGCAAATGGCGGCGCTCAAGCGGCTGCTTCACAGGCACCCGTTCTTGGCTGGAGCTGTAGTTGTGGTCAGGGAGACAACAGAGGTAAATTCTGTACAAACTGTGGTTCACCCAAGCCCTCAGAGGCAGGCTGGACCTGTAGCTGCGGAACGGTAAATCAGGGTAAGTTCTGTCAGAACTGTGGAAGTAAGAAGCCTGAGGGAGCGCCCTTGTACAAGTGCGATAAATGTGGATGGGAACCGGAAGACCCTGCAAATCCTCCGAAATTCTGTCCTGAGTGCGGAGATATCTTTGACGATAACGACAAAAAGTAATTAGATGTAAAAAAATACGCAGCCGGCATCTGCCTGTAATAGGGCGGATGTTTGCTGCGCTTTGTTACATTTTAAGGGAAAGGTTACGAAGAGAAAGTGAATGGGAATTTAGTTGCAATTATCATTATATTGGTGTTACTGCTGATATTGGCAGGAGTCATTTATGGTGCATATGTTAAAATTAGGAATAAAGTAAGAAATCTTTCCAATGTGATGTTTGGAACAGATTCCTTGGTAAAGGGATTTCAGAATCTTGAGACAGAAGAGGCAATAACACCTAAGTCGGTTTCTTCTGCTACCAATTTATATCTACCCGCTATTATGAAGGATTTTCCGGAATTTCATTATGACGAAATGAAAACCAGAGTAGAAAATGTTCTGACCTCTTATCTGCGTAGCATTGATGCACAGAATAGTTCTCTTTTAACAGAAGGAACCAATGAGTTGGAGGAAGAATTGGAAATGCGTATCCAAATGCTTCAAAATCAGGAGCAGTGGGAGCATTTTGAGAATATTAAAATACATAGAACAGAAATCAATCAATATCGGAAAACAAAAGGGCGGCGCAGTGTAGTATTGCAGTCCGCCGTAGAATATATTAACTATGTGGAAAAGGATGGAAAAATTTTAAGGGGACGCAAGGATTTGCAGAAGCAGACCAAGTATAATGTGGAAGTTTCCTATATTCAGGATCAGGAAATGGTGGAAAACCTGGGGGATGCAGGTTTGGGACTTAATTGTCCGAATTGCGGGGCGCCGCTTCCTGGAGTGGGTGCAAAAAAATGTGCCTATTGTGATACTCCGGTTGTGGAATTTAATTTGCGTATATGGAATTTCACAAAGGTGGAAGAAACGAAATAAGGATGCAGATAAAAGGGAGAAGGTAGTCGGCATATGATGGAAGGGCTGGAAAAATTAATTAATAATATTCCCGGTGTTGTGACCAGAATGCGATATGAAAATGGTCTGATTGTGGAATATGCAAACGACCCTCTGTTTGATTTGATGGAAATGAGCAGGGAGGAATTTTTAGAACGATATGAGAATCATTACGAGAAAATCATATTGGATGCGGATTGGGAAAATTTAAAAAGAAATATTGAAGCTGCCATTGAGAAGGAAGAAACTGTTCGGGGTGAGTATAGGATAATTCATAAGGGAGAACAGTATGAATGGCGTGCCATGCAGGCATATGTGTTGGAGAAGCATGAAAAAAGTGCTGTGCTGCAATGTGTGATTTCGGATATTACAAGCATGAAATATACCCAGCAGGAGTTGGAAAAGGAACGGGAAAAGCTGAAAGCAGTGATAAAAATGTCCGGGGATATGATGTTTGAGTATGATATTGCAGCGGATCATATGACCTATACCAATACCGGTGATGGGATCCTTTTTTCCAGACAGATTACTCAGAATTATACCAAAAGTCTTTCGGATATCATTAAGGAAGAGGATGCTGAGGTTGGTTATCAATTGGCAGAAACTTTGCGAAGCGGAAGGGAAAATTTTGTAATTGAGCTGAGAAGGAAAGGAACAGATGGAGAATATCATTGGGTATCCGTAACCGGAAAGACTTTATATGCAAAGGATGGTACTCCTGAACGTGTGCTTGGAAAAATTCGTAATATTGATGCGCAGAAGGAAAAGGAAAAGGAGCTGCAGGAGAAATCTCAAAAGGATTCTTTGACCGGATTGTATAATCATATGACTGCCAAGAATATGGCGGCGAAGAGGATTGCTGATATGAAACCCGGGGAGGTTTCTTATTTGCTTGTCTGCGATATTGATAATTTTAAGAAGCTGAATGATACTAACGGGCATATGTTTGGAGATGCGGTTATTTGTTCCTTTGCGGATGAAATGTCCCGGCTTTTGCCGGAGGCTGTCAGGGGTCGTATTGGTGGCGATGAATTTCTGATATATGTGGAAAATACTACGCGGGAAGTAGTAGAAAAGCAGATGCAGGAATTAAATATTCTGTTATCCGACCGTTATAACGATGAAAAAAACGGATTGCATATTTCCTGTAGTATCGGCGCGGTGGAAATTGACGGCACCATAAAAGATTACAATGCGCTGTTTCAATTGGCGGATAATGCTCTTTATACAGTGAAAGATGCGGGAAAGGGCTTCTGCCTGATTGTGGACTCTCGGGCAAGTGAAGAGAGCCAAAGAACCAGTTATTTAAATAGTGAACGGAATCGGGAAAGCTATATCAGAAAGGATACGCTTATCAAAAATGATGAAGAGCTGATTCTTTTATGTGTGGAGCTTTTGGAAAATGTAACCAATACCACAAGTGCCCTTAGGTTAATTTGTGACAGAACCTGTCGTTTTTTTGATTTGGATGATATGGTTTGTGTGGAGCATCAGGAGCAGGGAAAGGAAGTTCTGTATCAGTGGAACAGAACGGAAAAGAATGAATATACCAGGAGGCTGTATCAGGAAGGTGTTTATGAATGGGACAAGCTTTTTGGCAGGTGTGATGATAAGGGCATTCTTGTATACAGGGAGGAAGATACCAGACGTGTAAATACGGAAGGAGCAAAGTCTCTGATTTTGAATTTTTCCAAGGAAGTAAGCGGATATCGGGGAAGTATTATCTATGCGGATCGTAGAAATGACAGGGACTGGGAGCGGGAAAGAGAAACTCTCAATCGTATTTCAAATCATATATTTACCTATATGCGTCAGCTTCGGGAGGAAGAACGGAAACGGGAAGAATTGGACAGAAAACTGAATTATGATGCATTAACCGGTTTGCCTGTATATAATCATTTTGTGGCATTAATGGAAGAGTATATGGCAGAGCATGGTAAAAAGGGGCTGTACTGCGTTTATACGGATTTTTCCAATTTTCAATATCTGAATGAGGTATATGGATATGGTGCCGGTGATGGGGTGTTGCAGGATTATGGCAAAGCCTTACAGAATGAATATGACAGGAATGTTTGCTTTTGCAGGGTAACCTCCGACCATTTCTTGGGAATGATAAAGGGAGAAAATCTGGAGGATGCATGGCAGAGTTATTTAGATTTTACCTGGAATTATACGGAAAAGATAAATCAGCAGTTTAATCAGTGTAATTTGGTAATTGCCTCCGGTATGTATGAAGTAAAAGAAGACGATTTTAATGTGGCAGTTATCATGGATAATGCTAATGAGGCAAGAAAGAAGTGTAAGGAACAGCGTGTGGCCACTGCGGTAGTGGCATATACGGAGGAAGTAAAGCAGGAGGTAGAAGCAACTAAAACTATTGTGGCAAACATTGTAAGTGCCTATAATAATCAGGAGTTTCACGCCTACCTTCAGCCAAAGGTTTCTTTAAAGAGCGGTAAAATTGTGGGAGCGGAGGCTTTGGTAAGATGGATTAAGCCGGACGGAACCATTATTATGCCCAGTCAGTTTATCGATGTATCTGAGCGGAATGGTTTTGTTACAAAGATTGATTTTGCTGTATTGGATCATGTAATGGAATACTTGAAGGAAGCAATTGATTTGGGAGAAGAGGTAGTTCCCATATCCGTTAATTTTTCCAGAAGGCATAATGAATTCAGTAATTTTGTGCCCAGCATCGTAAAACGATTGGATAATTTTAATGTTCCAAGCTGTCTTTTGGAGGCAGAGCTGACGGAGTCAGTATTTATGTCCGATATGAGCCGTTTAAGTTCCAATGCACAGGCACTGCGGGACAGAGGAATTCAGGTCTCTGTGGATGATTTTGGAAGTGGTTATTCTTCCTTGAATCTGTTAAGCAGAGTGACTGTGGATACTATCAAGCTGGATAGACAATTTTTACAGGACACCCTGAATACTGCAAAGGGTGAAAATGCATTGACGATTATCAAATATTTGATTAGAATGCTAAAGAGACTTGGATTTAAGGTATTGGCAGAGGGCGTAGAAACAGAGGAGCAGGTAAAGATGCTGAAGAATGCCGACTGTGATGTGGTACAGGGATATTATTTTGCAAAGCCCATGCCCATTCCTGAATTCCGGGAATTTTTAAAGAAGTTTAATCAGGAGGATGTATGAGTATTTATGATACCTTAAATAGAGAACAGAAGGAAGCGGTGCTGCACACAGAAGGACCGCTTCTTCTGTTGGCAGGAGCGGGCAGTGGAAAAACCAGGGTGTTAACTCACAGAATTGCCTATTTGATTGATGAAATGGGAGTGAATCCCTGGAATATCCTTGCCATAACCTTTACCAATAAGGCAGCTCAGGAAATGAGGGAGCGTGTAGATAATATTGCCGGTTTTGGTGCAGATCAGGTGTGGGTGGCAACCTTTCATTCTACCTGTGTGAGAATTCTGCGCAGACATATTGACAGAATTGGTTATGATACTAATTTTACCATTTATGATGCGGATGACCAAAAGACCGTAATCAAGGGCGTATGTAAAAGACTGGATATTGATACCAAGACTCATAAAGAAAGAACACTGATGAATGCTATTTCTTCGGCAAAGGATGAATTGGTGGACGTCCGTGAGTATGAGATAAAATCCAGGGGAGAATATAATAAGCAGATAATTGCCAAGGTATATCGGGAATATCAGGAAACCTTGAAAAAGAATAATGCCTTGGATTTTGATGATATTATTGTAAAGACTGTGGAGCTTTTGAAAAGCTGCCCGGAGGTGCTGCATCAGTATCAGGAGAGATTTCGTTATATCTGTGTGGATGAGTACCAGGATACCAATACCGCTCAGTTTGAACTGGTGCGGCTGCTTGCGGATGGTTACCGCAATCTCTGTGTGGTAGGTGATGATGACCAGTCTATTTACAAGTTTCGCGGTGCCAATATCAGAAATATATTGGATTATGAAAAGGTGTATCCTGAGGCAAAGGTGATTAAGCTGGAGCAAAATTATCGTTCTACCCAGAATATTTTAGATGCTGCAAATGCAGTAATCAGCAATAATACCAGCAGAAAGGATAAGGCTCTTTGGACCCAAAAAGGAGCCGGTAACCGGATTCATTTCAGACCCATGGATACGGCATATGAAGAGGCGGAATATATTGCTGATGATATTGTAAGAAAGGTAAAGAAGGAAGGGGCGGAGTACAAGGATTTTGCAGTACTTTACCGCACCAATGCCCAGGCCAGACTTTTGGAGGAACGGATGGTAGTGGAGGGGATTCCCTACAAGGTGGTAGGAGGAATTAACTTCTATTCCAGACAGGAAATCAAGGATATTCTGGCATATCTGAAAACCATTGATAATGGCAGGGATGATGTGGCACTGCGCCGTATTGTGAATGTGCCCAAGCGTGCCATTGGTGCCACCACAGTGGAAAAGGTGGCGGATTATGCAGAAATCAGGGATATCAGCCTCTATGAGGCAATGTGTGAGTCAGACCAAATAAGCAGTCTGGGGAAAGCAGAGCAGAAAATCCGTGGCTTTGTGAATATGATTCAGGTATTTAGAAGCGGATTGGACAGCTATCCTATTCCGGATTTGATTCAGGCGGTAATTGAGCGAACCGGCTATGAGGAATATATCCGTAATGAAAGTGATGATGAGCAGCAGGCAGAAGACCGTCTGTCCAATTTGGATGAATTGATTACC
This sequence comes from Lachnospiraceae bacterium, assembly GCA_017624835.1. Lineage (GTDB taxonomy): Bacteria > Bacillota > Clostridia > Lachnospirales > Lachnospiraceae > Acetatifactor. The sequence goes on along the minus strand of JAGAMG010000009.1, from coordinate 30,883 downwards.
AAAGCAGTGGTATATCACCAAAGTCATGACGAGCCCAGTTTGTCGGAATTTTTGGAAGAAATTGCGCTGGTAGCGGATATAGATAATGTGGAGGATGGGGATAACAGGGTGCTGTTAATGACTCTTCACAGTGCAAAGGGATTGGAATTTCCCCATGTGTATCTGGCAGGAATGGAGGATGGTCTGTTCCCCAGTTATATGACCATTGTGTCTGATGATACCGCAGAAATCGAGGAGGAGCGACGTCTTGCCTATGTGGGCATTACCAGAGCCATGGAGGATTTGACCATTACCTGTGCCCAGATGCGTATGATTCGGGGAGAAACCCAATATAATCCGGTCAGTCGTTTTGTCCGGGAGATTCCGGAAAATCTCATGGATAATAAGCCGCCGGCACCAAGACGCAGAGCGGAGGATATTTATGGTGGATTTGAGGTCGGGGCATCCGGTAGCTACGATTTCAGACCCAAGGCTGTAGCCCGTCCGAAAGCTACTGCCAAGGCGGATAAGCCTTTTATAGCCAAGGGAATGAGCAGTCTGAATCAATTGGCAGGACTTCAAAAGGGAATGGCTTATCAGGCACCGGCGGATTTGGAATATGGTGTGGGTGACAGGGTAAAACACATAAAATATGGGGAAGGAAGTGTCCTTGCAATTGACCGGGAACCCAGAGATTATAAGGTTACGGTGAATTTTGATAAGGCAGGTCAAAAAATTATGTATGCATCCTTTGCAAAATTGAAAAGAGTGTAGTAATTTTTTGTAAGATGTGGTATTCTAATAGAGTAAGAATGGCTAAATGAAAGGCGGGATATTTTATGAACAAATTAGAAAACTTAATGGAAATGGCAAAATTGAACGAGCTTCTGGGTAAGAAGGAAGAAGAAAAGAAGAAATGTAATGTCCTGTTATGGGTATTGGCAATCATCGGCGTTGTTGCTGCTGTTGCAGCCATTGCTTATGCAGTATATCGTTATTTTACTCCTGACTATCTGGAGGATTTTGAAGACGATTTCGAGGATGAATTTGATGTAATTGATGAGGAAGATGATTTCTTCGAGGACGAAGGAGCGAACTAAGCAGATGAAAAAAGGACAGGTATATGAAGGTATCGTTGAGAGGGTGGATTTTCCCAACAAAGGAGTCGTGCGTGTGGGAGAAGAGACCGTTATCGTAAAGAACAGCCTGCCCGGACAGAAGGTTAAGCTCTCCGTAAACAAAGTAAGAAAAGGGAAGGCGGAAGGCCGTTTATTGGAGGTGATTGAAAAATCACCTCTTGAAACAGGTCATCCGTGTTCCCATTTTGGTTTGTGTGGGGGATGTTTATATCTGTCCATGCCCTATGAGGAGCAATTGGCAGTGAAGGAAGCTCAGGTTAAAAGGCTGTTAGATAATATACTAAACCGTCAGGAGCAAGGGTATGTATGGGAAGGTATTAAAGGTAGTCCCAGAGAATATGAATATCGTAATAAAATGGAGTTTTCTTTTGGGGATGAATATATGGGTGGTCCTTTAGCACTTGGTATGCATAAGAGGGGCAGCTTTTATGACATTGTTTCTGTGGAAAACTGCAAGATTGTAGATGCGGACTATCGGTTGATTTTGAAAACTGTACAGGAATATTTTGCAGGGCAGGAAGTAACCTTTTTCCACAGGCTGCGACACGAGGGATATTTAAGGCATTTGCTTGTAAGAAAGGCATCCGGCACAGGAGAAATCCTTGTGGCGTTGGTAACTACCTCCCAAAAACCCAGAGGAGAGGAAAAGGGCAGCATTTCAGAAGAGGCTTTGCTTACCGGTTGGCTTGCAACTTTGTTGGATTTGCAGGAAAGTGGCGCTTTACAAGGAAAATTTGCCGGAATATTACATATTGTAAATGATTCTCTGGCAGATGTGGTAAAGAGTGACAGGACGGATATTCTGTATGGTCAGGATTTCTTTTATGAAGAATTATTAGGCTTGAAATTTAAGATATCCACCTTTTCCTTTTTCCAGACCAATTCCTACAGTGCGGCTGTACTCTATGAAACAGCCAGAGAATATGTGGGTGATTTGGGCGGAAAGGATAAGACGGTTTTTGATTTGTACAGTGGAACGGGAACCATTGCCCAATTAATGGCACCGGCGGCAGGCAAGGTGATTGGTGTGGAAATCGTAGAAGAAGCGGTGGAGGCTGCCAAACGCAATGCGGCGGATAATGGTCTTTCCAACTGTGAGTTTATTGCCGGAGATGTGCTTAAGGTATTGGATGAGGTGGAAGAAAAACCGGATATGATTATATTGGATCCCCCCAGAGACGGCATCCACCCCAAGGCATTGCCAAAGATTATTGCATATGGTGTAGAGCATATTGTCTGCATATCCTGTAAACCTACCAGTCTGGTACGGGATTTGGAGGTGTTTTTAGAGAATGGATATGTGGTGGAGAAGGCAGTAGCAGTGGATCAATTCCCTTGGACCGCTAATACAGAAGTAGTGTGCTCCCTGTCCAAACTTAAGAAATAAAATGAAAAACCTTAGTGAATTGTAACAGATTCACTAAGGTTTTTTTAAACAAAAGTTCTATTGAAATTCTTTAGTAATCTATCTATAATCAAGATAAAACTAAAACATTTTAGAAAAATATAAAATTATATAATTATTTTGGAGGTAGATGTATGAAGAAGACGCGTGTTGCGGGGATGCTTGCAGCGGTTTTGATGGCGCAGATGCTGACTGGCTGCGGAGCAACGGATAATGGAAAGAGTCTTGAGGAAATCGAAGTGGGAAATCAGGTAATGGGTGTTTCCGTGCATGACCCATCCATTGTAAAGAGTGATGGAAAGTATTATATTTTCGGTTCCCATATGGCGGCTGCCGTATCTGAGGATTTAACCGGCTTTAAAACCTTTGCGGATGGAGTGAATGCTCAAAATCCCTTGTTTGATAATTTGCTGACCGGAGAGATGGAGGCTTTTGCTTTTACAGATAAGCATGTGGATGGCTACTATGCTGTATGGGCTCCGGATGTTATGTATAATCCGGTAATGGAGAAATGGGTAATGTATTTTTCTACCAGTCATGATTATCGCACTTCCGTGATATGTATGGCTACGGCGGACCAGATAGAAGGACCTTATTCCTATCAGGAAAGTTTGATTTACTCCGGTTATTCACTTACCAATGTGGAAGAGACTAATTTTTATGATATTTTGGGAGCGGATGCCAAGGCAATGGATTATATGAGCGGCGGCGCCTATAACAATCTGAAATATCCCAATTGTATCGACCCCACTTTGTTTTATGATGAGGAAGGGAAACTCTGGATGGTGTATGGTTCCTGGTCCGGCGGTGTATGGCTTCTGGAAATAGACGAAAGTACAGGGCTACCCATTCATCCGGAGGCTGACGAAGAAAATGAAGTGGACACCTATTACGGAAAGCATATTTTGGGTGGTTTACATAATTCCTGTGAGGGTCCTTACATATTGTATGATGAAGCAAGCGGATATTACTATCTGTTTGTATCCTATGGCGGTCTGACCCGTGAAGGTGGCTATCAAATCAGGCAGTTCCGTTCTGAAAATGTAACCGGTCCTTATGTGGATACTACCGGTGAAAACTTTGGATATGTGGCAAAGCATAATACCTATGGCCTGAAAATGATGGGAAATTATAGTCTTCCCAGCCTGAAAATGGCATACATGGCTCCGGGACACAATTCTGCTTTAAAGGATGAGGACGGAAAGTACTATCTGGTATATCATCAGCGTTTTGATAATGGCAGTGAATATCATGAGCCCAGAGTGCATCAGATGTTTGTAAATGAGGATGGCTGGATGGTGGCATCACCCTTTGCTGTTACAGCAGAAAGGGCAGTGGAGCCTTCCTATAAGGCATTGGCAGATATTGCAGGAAGCTATTATTATGTAAATCATGGAACGGCAATCACCTCCGATATCAGTGAATATGAAAAGCTGGAGATAAAAAAGAACGGAACGGTGGTATTGGCTGATGGAACAGAAGGAACCTGTACGTTAACAAAGGATTCCAATAAGATAGCAATAACCATTGGTGAGGTGATTTATAAGGGTGTGGTAATAGAACAGCAGGATGAAGCCGGTAATGAAGTAAGATGTATTACAGCAGCGGGTAATAATAATGAAAGTATCTGGGCTGTTTTCTATAAAAATTAAGTAAGATAAAGCGTTTGAAATGTTTGGGAGAAAAGTACCAAATGTTTTGAACGCTTTAAAATATTTTTGACAATAGTAAATTTTAACAAAAAACGAGGTGATATTTTAGTAAGAACATAGAAAGGATAAAATATTTTAAAAAAAGCTAAAATAAACATTGACATCTAAAATATATAGATATACAATAAGCATAACGAAAGGGAAATAATTTTAAAAAATGTATTCAAACTATACAATTACATAATCAATATTGCTAAACTGGTATGGTGAAATGTATACAAATCAAAATTATTTTACAATCGAAAATGTTGTTAAAATTTCAAGGAGGTTACTATGAAAAAGAAAGTTTTAAGTGTATTACTTACTACAGCAATGGCAGTGAGCATGTTAGCCGGATGTGGCGGCAGTGATGCTGGTGGAGCGGATGCAAACGCAGAAGCTTCTGTGGCAAGTTCTTCTGAGGCAGTTGGTGCTTCCATCGAGGTGAAGGAAGAGGCACTTACCGATGTAAAGGTTGAAGGTGATTACTCAGATGCGGATTTAACCGTTTTCATTTATGCACAGGAGCATGAGAAAACTGTATATCAGTCCCTGATTGATAAGTTTACCGAGACAACCGGAGCAAAGGTTACCTTTGAGGTTACCACTTCCGATGAGTATGGTCAGAAGATTCTTGCTTACAAGGCAGCAGACGATATGCCCGACATCTTCTATGTTGGACCTGAAGCAGTAGCAAGCAATGTGGATGACGGATATTTATTACCTCTTGATGAATATGTGGATGCAGAAGTTGTTAACAATCTCTGGGGTGCTGTAGGAAGCGCTTACAGATATGATGGTGTTACCGCAGGTACCGGTGAAGGTTCCCTTTACTGCTTACCTAAGGATTTCTCCACCTTCGCATTTGCTTACAACAAGGATTTGTTTGATGCAGCAGGACTTGCATATCCCGATCCTGAGAATCCTTACACATGGGATGAATTCTTAGAGGTTTGTAAGCAGTTAACCAAGGATACCGATGGTGACGGTGAAGTAGATCAGTGGGGTACCGCAAATGCACTTCAGTGGGCACTTGATGCATTTATTTACACCAATGGCGGACATTTCTTAAATGAAGATTATACACAGGTTGTAATTGACGGACAGCAGGAATTTATCGATGCATTCCAGTATTTTGCAGATTTAACCTGCAAGCACGGCGTAACTCCTACCGTTGAGCAGGATACCGCTCTTGGCGGATACCAGAGATGGTTGGATGGTCAGATTGGTTTCTATGCATGTGGTACTTGGGACGTAGGTGCTTTCATGGATAAGAATACCTTCCCTTATGAGTGGGGGCTTTGTGCATGGCCTACCGGTAAGACCGGCGTTTCCATGACACGTAATGGTTCCGTAGGTTTTGCAGTATCTGCTGATACTGAGTCTCCTGAGGCAGCAGCAGCTCTGATTACCCTGTTCTCTACTGATTTGGAAGGACAGAGAGTACTTTCCGGTGAAACCACAGGTGTTTCCTTGCAGATTCCTAACATTATGGACTATGCTAAGGGTGATTACAAGGCTAAGGTAGCAGACGGAACCATCCCTTATGGCGAGAACATTGATGTTATTTACAACTACTTCGAGGGAACTGACAAGTATGAAGGTATCTTCGTAGAAACTACCTATACTTATAATGCTGATTGGTGGACGGCATTCTTAAGCGGTGGTTATGAGTATGTATTAAATGGTGAGAAGACAGCAGCTGAGTACTGTGCAGAGGTTCAGCCTGCAATGCAGGAAGCATTAGATGCAGCTAATGAAATGAAAGCGGCAGCAGCTAACTAAACCAAAAGGCTAATTATAAATTACCCTGTGGCAGGCAACTGTTGCAGGGTAATTTTTGAAAATGAGAAGCGGAAGGTTTGAAAGAAAGGAAGATATTATGGGTCGTGTGAATGGCAAAGTAAAGGTAAAACTGTCAGCTATGGCTAAAAGAGAGGAACGTTGGGCATTATTGTTTGTTGCGGCTCCTGCAATCGGTTTTCTGCTCTTTATGGCATGGCCAATTATCTTTGCATTCCTTACAAGTTTAACCACTTGGAATGGAGCGAAGGGATTTGAAGGAATGATAAACCGCTTCTGTGGTTTTGACAATTATATAAAGTTATTACAGGATGAAAAGTTTTGGAAAACAGTTGTTACAACAATTATTTATCTGATTGGTATTCCCATCGGTATGATTTTGGGACTTGTTCTTGCCATGGGAATGAATCGTAAAATTCCCGGTGTCAGAGTACTTCGTACTATGTATTATGTACCGGTTATCTCTTCTTTGGTAGCAGTGTCCATATTGTGGGCATGGGTTTATAATTATGATTATGGTTTGCTAAATGTGATTATTAAGGCTTTGACAGGTATGCATGGACCTAATTGGTTGGGCGATGAGGCGCTGATTAAGGTATCCATGATTATATTTATGGTATGGAAAGGACTTGGTACTTCCATTATTCTGTATCTGGCAGGTCTTCAAAATATACCTCGCAGTTATTACGAGGCGGCAATGGTGGATGGTGCAAATGGCTGGCAACAGTTTAAAAATATAACGATTCCGTTGCTTTCTCCGGTTACTTTTTACATAATGATTACTTCATTAATCGGTGGTTTCCAGGTGTTTGTAGAGGTTCAGGTTATGACTACAAATGGTGGTATCGGTTACAGCGCAGCTACTATTGTATACTATCTGTATGAAAAAGCATTTGAAAGCTTCCAGTTAGGTTATGCAAGTACCATTGCAATTTTCCTTGCAATTATTATCTTTATTATTACGTTATTGAACTTTAAGATGCAGGATAAATGGGTTAAGACAATTGATTAGGAGGTGATACCATGGCAAAAATTGACAAAGACAATGCAAATTCAGCAGTAGTTACTAAAAAAGAACGTATGATTAATATTCTGGTGTTCATAGGATTGTCATTAGGAGCTGTTATTATGGTATTTCCTTTGATTTACATGGTAATGACATCTTTTATGACTAAGAATCAGATTTTATCCGGTCAGCTCAGTATTATTCCTGACCCCTGGGTATGGGGAAAGTATAGTGAAGTATTACAGAAAGCAAATTTTATATCCGGCATCTTTAATACTGTAAAGGTGGAAGTGCCTGTATTACTGATTGGTGGTTTTACTTCCTCTCTGGCAGCATTTGGTTTTGCGAAGATGCGTTTCCGTGCAAAAGGAGCAATTTTTATGGGACTTCTTGCTACCATTATGATTCCTTTTGCGGTTATCATGATTCCTCAGTATGTAATGTTTACCAGATTGAAATGGACGGATAGTCTGTTCCCTCTGATTATTCCCGCTTGTTTTGGAAATGTAAGTATGATATTCTTCTTAAGACAGAATTTAAGCAGTATTCCCAATGATTTGATGGATGCTGCAAAGCTGGATGGTTGTGGATATTTCAGAACCTTTGCACAGATTTTCTTCCCTTTGATGAAGGGGGCGGTAGGTACACAGCTTACATTATGGTTTATGGGGATTTGGAATGATTATCTTGCTCCTACAATTTTCCTGAGAAGTGAAACTAATTGGACCTTGCAGGTAGTTATTCGTTCCTTTAATGCATATTATGCAATCCAAAGTGACTATGCGCTTATTATGGCGGCATCAGTAATAGCAATGCTTCCTACAATTACTTTATTCTTCTGTTTCCAGAGGGTAATTATTGAATCTGTTGCAATCAGCGGTATTAAATAAAAATGGAGAGCAGTTATGTCCAACTCACCTGTAATAGCATTTTTAAATAAAATGACGGATTTGATTTTATTGAATCTGATTTATATTGTATGTTGTTTACCCATTGTTACAATAGGGGCAGCCACCACAGCCATGTATTATGTCTGCATTATTTCCATCAGGCAGGGGGATGGCTATGTGATACGTCGGTTTTGGGATAGCTTTAGAAAGAATTTCAAAGAGGCTACAATCATATGGTTGCTCCTGCTTGTAATAACCATTGTCATGGGCTTTGATTTGTTCTTTTGGTATCAGATGGGAACAGGATTTTCAAAGATTATGTTTGTGTTAAGTGCAATTGTTGCTTTTGTGATATTTATTGTGGGATTGTATATTTTTCCGGTATTGGCAAAGCTGGAGGGAAATATTAAGACTACTATAAAAAATGCAGCAGCATTTGCGGTGGGGTATTTCCCAAATACAATTGTTCTCATTTTATTTACCGGAGGCTTTTTATACGCAAATTATGTATCCCTGGGTATGAATGCTATTTCGGTTTTTATCGGTTTTGCATTGCTGGCATATATGAAGTCCTTTTTCATATATAAAGTAATGATGAATCATATTGATGAAAAATATGATGATTTTTTCGAAAATGAATAAGGTAAGGTGAAAAAAGTGGAACAAGGTACAAAGACATTAAAATATAACGAGGTATGGATAGCGCAAAGAGCCGACCCATATGTATATCGAAGTGGGGATGGAAAGTATTATTTTACGGCTAGCTTACCGGATTATAACGGGATTGCATTAAGATGTGCAAATTCCTTGGAGGAGCTTCCCGATGCAGAAGAAAAAATGGTTTGGGAAAAGCATGAATCAGGTCCCATGAGCTTTCATATATGGGCACCGGAGCTGCATTATTTATTTGGAAAGTGGTATCTCTATTTTGCAGCCGGAGAGAAGGATGCAATTTGGAATATCAGACCCTATGTCCTGGAGTGCCAGGGAGAAAATCCCATGGAGGATGAATGGGTAGAAATGGGAAAAATGCAGTGCGCGGATGTGGATGAATTTTCATTTAGAGCATTTTCGCTGGATGCTACCATTTTTGAAAATAAGGGAAAATATTACTATATTTGGGCTGAAAAGGTTGGAGTAGGAAGACAGATATCCAATCTGTATATTGCAGAAATGGAATCTGCATATAAGCTGAAAACAGTGCAGGTGCTTTTGACTACGCCTGATTATGACTGGGAGAGAAAGGGCTTTTGGGTAAATGAGGGGCCTGCTGTGCTTAAGAGAAATGGGAAAGTATTTGTGACATTTTCTGCAAGCGATACCGGAGTAAATTACTGTATGGGTATGCTTTCCATTGATGAAAACGGAGATATGCTGGATCCGGCACAGTGGTCAAAAAAGCGTTATCCGGTATTGGCTTCGGATGATAGTGTGGGCATTTATGGTCCCGGTCATAATTCCTTTACCAAGGATAATGAGGGCAATGATATTTTAGTATTCCATGCCCGTACAGAGACTGAGATTGTAGGAAATCCTCTGTATAATCCAAACAGACACGCCATGCTTATGAAATTTGAATGGAATGATGAAGGAGAACCCGTATTTCATTTTTAATCCATAGGAGGTGCAAAGGATGAAGAAGTTTATACGCAATCCGAATAAAGAAAAAAAGATAGCCACATCCTTGATGCAATTTTTTAGTATTTCGATAGCATTAATCATTATTTTAGGTATTACCTGTTATTCCATGGCGTCCAATGCGGTACGAACCAGATATGAAAATGCGGTAAAAAGTGCAAGTCAGTCCATGCAGGTGACCATGGAGCTTTTGTGTGATTCTGTGTCCTCTAAAATGATAGAATTATATCTGGGGGATGAATTTAATACCTATTATAATGATAAGTTTGATGCGGATGCAGCAGAGGCTGCAACCCTTGCGTCGGATGTATCGGAGCGTTTGATTGATATCAAGGCTAATATGAATTATTTGGAAACCTATTATGTGATTCCGGAAAAGGGAAAGAATATTTGTACCAATGTAAAGGGACTTCCGGAAGGCATGTATAAGGAATTCGCTGCTACGGAAGGGGCAGGAGCTCTGATTGCCAAGCGAACCAAGAACACATGGATGGGAAGTCATGAATTGATTGACCAAAAACTTGGTAAGGGAAATGATGATTATGCTTTAACCTTTGTAATGCATTATGTGTTAAACAAGAATCAGGGCTATCTGATAGCGGATGTAAGTGTGAATTACATGGAAGAGCTTCTTCAGATTATGCAGTTTGGAAAAGGAAGCTATGCCGGCTATGTAACCAGTGACGGCAGAGAGTTTTTATTACAGGAAACTAAAAATGCTGTATTACAACGTTATGCAGGTGATAACCTCTTTGTAGGAAATTCTTTTTATGAAGAAACCAAGGATGCAAAAGAGGGTGGCAGTGATTACGTTAAAGTAAATGGTAAGAAATATTTATATGTTTATGAGCCGGTAGGAAAAGGAGATATTTTGATATGTACTTTAGTGCCGGAATCCACCATTGTCAGCGCTTTGTCCGCCATTCGAATTGTTACTGTGTTAATTGTATTGCTGGCATGTGCAGTGGCTTTTTTGGCAGGAATGTATCTCACAAAGAGTATCAGTTCTGCGTTGAATCAGGCCTGTGAGGCTTTGGCAGGAGCGGCAGAAGGAGATTTGTCCCAGAAGATTACCAGTAAGCGAAGGGACGAATTTGGTAAGCTGAATGGTGCCATGAATAAAATGTTGGATGGTATAAGAGGGCTATTGTCCGATAACCAGAAATTTGGTCAGCGGGTAGTAAATCTGTCCAATGATGTGGTGGGTTCTTCTATGGAAATAGGGGATTCTATGAAACAGGTAGTAGAATCCATGAATATGGTAACCCGAGAGGTTGACAATCAGGCAGGACAGACAGAGCAGGGTATGACTCGCATTAATGAGTTTTCCGATAAAATTAACAGTATTTACGGGGAATCCGAGAGTATGGTATCTAAGACGGAAGAAACCTTAAATACGGTAGAAAAAGGAAAAGACATTGTAGGAAATCTGTATGAGAAATCAGAGGATACCGCAGCAGTTACCAGTGTGCTGATTGAAGATATTGCTCAGGTGGAAGAACAATCCCGTAATATTGAAGTAATCATGAAGACCATTGAGGAAATTGCAGGACAGACCAATTTACTTTCCTTGAATGCATATATTGAGGCTGCCAGAGCCGGTGAGAGCGGAAGAGGCTTTTCCGTTGTTGCAGAGGAAATTCGTAAATTGGCAGAACAGTCCATGGATGCAGGTGTAAGGGTTAGAGGAATTGTCACTGATATTAAGGATATTACCAATAAAACCGGAGAATCTGCCAAGAAAACAGAAATGTTCCTGAGAGAACAGACTACCGCATTGAATGAAACCATAGAGATGTTCGGCACTATTAGTAATCAGGTATCAGGTCTTGTGACTGCTATCAGAGATATACAGGGAAATATGTCCGGAATGGTAGCAAACAAGGAAGATGTAGTAATGGTTATGCAGAGTATTTCTAATATTGCAGAGGAAATTGTAAGAAGCGTTAATACAGTATCAGAGGTAGTAAATGATAAGATGCAGCAGGTGGATATGCTGGTATCCAATGCAGAAAGTTTAAATAAGGAAGCGGAAGAATTATCCCGTTCCATGGAGAAATTTAAAGTTTAAAAATGTAAATTGAAAGTGACGTAACCAAAAAGAAATCCCAATTGAAATAATTTGGGATTTCTTTTTGGTTATATTATTTTGTATCTATTTTAGAAAATACTAAACATGAAACTATTCAGCAGGGGTAATGGGGCTGTAATTAATCCGTACATTAATATCCTGATTGTAGTTTCCGAAATTTTTTCCGTAAATAGTTAAACCGCCCACATGATTGGAGTCGTCATTAACGGCAAGCTTTAAGCGGAGAATGCTTTTATCGGTAAGGTTTAAATCGTTGATGGTAACATCTGAAATTTGTAAACCATCAATAAAAGTCCCTCTTTTGTTAATTACGAGGAGCTTAAGCATGCCATATTGATTCCAATTAGGAAACCACCAATCGGGAGTGAAAATGCCCTTTACATCTCCAAAATCACCGGGGCTGGTCCAAGAGCCCAGATAAGTGTCATTGATGTAAAAAGAAATATCGGAAGGCCATACATCGTTGACACTGGGAGCTTCGGAGCTTAATTCTGCTGAAATGGTAATCTTATCTATTTTCTGGGAAAAAGGGATGAAATTGGGAATAATATATTCTACAAATCCCTTTGTAAACCAAAGAATATCAGCATTGTATCTGTCAGGATGGGCGAAATAGCGAATGTCATCCACTTCACCGATTACAGCAGAAGGGGAGGATAGACCACAGGTAGGATATACTTCATAGTTGGAGTAGTGACCAACCTTTAATTCCGTTTGATATACATTTACCTCATCCTCAGGAACATCCAAATCTATTAAGATCTTATCTAAATGAACGGAACAGATTTTTTGATTACCATGTCCGGAGGATTCGGAGGTTATGGAGATAAGTCCGCAATCTTCTAATTTTTTGATATGTCCGGTAAGGGCTCCGTTGGTAATGTTTAAGCGGGAAGCCAGGTCGTTCATATTCATGCCGTTATTTTCCCGTAAGATTTTAATAATATCAATACGGATATTGGAGCCTAATGCTTTAAAAATTTCGAGTCCTTCATCCAATGTTTTAATGTGTAGCATAGTATTTTCCTCATATTTTATTAATTTATAAAACAATGAAATATTTTTAATTTAATTTCATGAATATTATAACAATTATATAGAAAAAAAGCAATTATTTTATAGAAAACTAAAATAAAAAAACAGAAAAAATAGAAGGGTAGAATTTGTAATGGTAATGTGTTAAAATTTGAATCATATAAGCGCGGAAAAAGGAGCGTATTACAGGATGAGAAATAGAATATATAGCGTTTTAGAATATTGTATCAAGTTTTTTGCACTCATTCCGCTGACGCTGATTACCTTTTGGACAGTACGATATGCAAATCGGGTTTCATTGGATGATTATGAGACAAGCATAATCACAAGTAATGGTTTGAAATTTTACATGGTATTTGTGATTTCTGTGATAGCAATGTTTTTTCTGTATAGGCTGCTGAAAGGGATTCCGGAGAAGTGGTTGTTTATAGGGTTTACTTTGTGCTATATGATAGCCGGCATTTTTTTGTTAACCCATATTCAAATGATAATGCGTGCAGATGCTGAAATATGCTATAGCAGTGCTGCGGCATTTGAGGTGGGAGATTATCAAAAACTGCAATTCGGAGAATATTTTTATATGTGTCCCCATCAGCTTGGACTTACAAGCTATCATCGTTTCCTGCGATTGTTTAGCAGGAAGGAAGAGTGGGTATACTTTGTAAATCTTTTATGGATTATAGTTGTAAATCTGTGTTTGTGGCAGGCATCAGTACTGGTGTATCAGGAAAAAACGATGGTGAGAAAGCTGATTATTTTCTTTTCCTTTGCTTTTTTACCCCATTTTTTCTATTTCTTTTATTCCTATGGGCAGGTACCCGGAATCGGTTGTCTGGCAGTAGCCTTTTATTTTACGGTCAGAGCATTTTATAAAAATTGTAAAATAAGTATGGGAATCAGTATGCTTTTTATGATGTTTGCATGTCTGATTCGCAATAACTATCTGATAGGTGCAATTGCACTTATGATTATTTATATTTTAAAGGCATTAAAAGAAAATCCTGCAAAGAGACTTCTGTGCGTAGCTCTTTTATTGGCAGTTGTTACGTTGCCCGGGGGGATTTTAAAAAAATATTACGAAAATGCAGGAGATACGGAGCTTAACAAGGGGATTCCTTTTTCCATGTATGTGGCGATGGGAATTCAGGAAAATCCGGAAGGATGGAGAGCTCCGGGGTGGTTTAACGGTTTTAATCATGAAACCTATCTTGCACTTGGATGTGATGTGGAGGCATCCGGCGAGGCGGCGGTACAGTCTATTCAGGAGAGAGTGGATACTTTTATGAAAAATCCCGGCTATGGGGTGGAGTTTTTTAAGGAGAAGCTGATTACTACCTGGTGCGAGCCCACCTTTATGTCAATTTGGTCGGGACCCATTATTTCAGCAGGCTGTGAAACCGATATGGGCTTGTTGCAAAGTTTGTATGTGGGAGGAACCGCGTATGAATGGCTTGCCCTTGGAATGAATGTTGTAAATGCCATTCTCTTTGGATTTTCATTGCTATTTATTCTTGCGATGATAGTAAAAAAGAAAGAATTTACAATATTGGAGCTGTTTGGAGTTTTGTTTTTTATGGGTGGATTTTTGTTCCATCTAATTTGGGAAACCAGTAGTCAGTACGTGTACCCCTATGTGGTATTTTTGATTCCGGTAGCAGCCGGTGGTATTCATTTTGTATATGAAAAAATAGGGAAAGGAAAATAAAATGGAAAAGATTGCAATTATTACAGATTCCTGTGCGGATGTAACTGTAGAAGATAGAGCAAAACATGATATTTTTGTGTTACCCATGATTGTGCTAAACGGAGAAAAGGAATATAAGGATGGAGTAACCATTACGGCACAGGATGTGTATGAACAGCAAAAAACAGCGGTGTTAAAGACCGCATCGCCTGCCGGAGAAGATGTGCTTAATACCTTTAGAAAGGTGAAGGAAAAAGGATATACCCATGCCATTATTGTGGCGTTGTCCAGCGGTTTATCAGGAACCTTTAATTCCCTGCGTTTATTGGCAATGGAAGAGGAAGGGTTACAGACAGAGGTGTTGGACAGCAAAAGCGGTAGTATCGGTTATGGTGCGGTGGTTACCATTCTTGCCCGATTTCGTGATGCAGGCTTATCTTTTGGTGATTTACTTGCAAAGGGAAAATTTTTGCTGGAAAACAGTTTTCCATTCTTTTCCATTGATACCCTGGAGCATCTGGAAAGAGGCGGCAGAATCGGAAAGGCCACAGCCTTTGTGGGAGGCTTATTAAAAATCAAGCCTATTTTGGCGTTTGATAAGGAGCAGGGAGAAATCTTTGTGCCTGCAAAGGTTAGAGGTGCCAAAGCAGTTCCGGGAATGCTATTGCAATTGGTGGAGAAGCAGCTGGAGCTGCATAAGGGGCAAAAATACTACTTGATATGTGCCCATGGCGGTGCGCCGGAGAAATTTGAAAAATTAAAGGAGGAGCTTGTTGTGCGCTTTCCGGATGCGGTTGATTGTCTGGATACCACAATCGGAGCCGCATTAAGTACTTATTTAGGGAAAGGTCTTTTGGGTGCAGGTGTCATATTTGACAAATAAGGATAGGAAAAAAGTCCTAAATTTTGGCGAAATAAGTGTTCACTTAATAACAATAATATGATATGATAAATTAAAGTATTACAGTGTCGGAAGTTATGTAAATAGTAGTATAGTCTTACAAAAGAAATCATATGAGGTATTTATGGACAAAGGTGACCACAACAAAAAGAATTTAGATTTGTCAGAATTGGACAGCAGGTTATTTGAAGGATTTGCAGATACATCCAGAAGACGTTATATGTATATCTGCAATATGAAAACTTCTGTGTCCAGATGGTCTGCCAATGCGGTGGAGGATTTTGGATTACCGGGCGAATATATGAAGGATGCAGGATTAATATGGGCAAAGCATATTCATCCGGAAGATAGAGATGCTTATATGGAAGATATTCGAGCTGTCTTTGCCGGAGAAAAAGATACTCATAAGATGGATTATCGGGTATTGAATAAAAATGGTGAGTATGTTATCTGTACCTGTAGCGGACATGTCATAAAGGGACAGGATGAAGAAGTGGATTTGTTTATGGGTACCATAGAAAATCATGGTATTATGGATAACGTAGACGCCATTACCCACCTGTATAATATTTATGAATTTAATCAGTACATGAAGGAAATGAAGGAGTCCGATACTCCCATTGTGGTATTACTATTGGGAATCAATATGTTTTCTCAGATAAATAATACCTATGGATATGTGGTAGGAAATAAGGTGCTGCGTGAATTTGGCAGTAAAATGCGGGAACTGATAAAGGATAATGGTTTGATATTCCGTATGGATGGGGTTCGTTTTGCCTGCTGTTTTAATAATCTCAGCAAGGAAGAACTTACGGAACTCTATAAAAAGATGCAGTATCAGGCAAGACATAGGATATACATTGATGGAATCCGAATTGCAGTAAGTATTTCCGGTGGTGCTGTTCTCTATGATGAAAAATATGATGAAACTACGGTAATAACAAGTGCAATGTATGCGCTGGAGCAGTCGAAGTACAATCAACATGGTGAGCTGGTGTTCTTTAATTATGGATATTTGCATGATAACAGTAAGAACATGGAGTTGATGAATACCATTAGACAGTGTGCCATGAATCGGAGTGAGGGCTTTTATCTGTGTTATCAGCCCATTGTAAATGCTTCAGAGGAAAAATTAATTGGTGCGGAAGCATTACTTCGTTGGAATAAGGAACCCTATGGGGAGGTTCCCCCCGGAATCTTTATTCAATGGTTGGAAAATGACCCTTGTTTCTGGGATTTGGGAAATTGGATTATCAAAAAGGCTTTAACAGAAAGCATAAAGATAGTAGAGAAGCATCCCGAGTTTGTGCTGAATGTTAATTTGGCATATCCCCAGCTTTCCCATGTGGGATTTGAGGAAAAGGTAAAGCATATATTGGAAGAAACAGGATTTCCGCCTGAGAATCTGTGCTTTGAATTAACGGAGCGTTGCAGGCAGCTTGATACGGAGTTCCTGCAAAATGTTGTTGGCAACCTGAAGAATATGGGAATTAAGATTGCAATTGATGATTTTGGTACCGGTTTTTCTTCGTTAAATCTATTAAGCGAGCTTCCTGTGGATACCTTGAAAATTGACAGAGGATTTGTGTTTGATATTCAGACCAATTATGCAAATCAGGCAATTGTAAAAGCAGTAACAGGCTGTGCCAGTGACTTGGATGTACATGTTTGTCTGGAAGGGCTGGAAGACAGACAGATGATAGATTTTGTAAAGAGATATGCGGTGTACAGCTATCAGGGCTATCATTTTTCCAAGCCTATCACAATGAATGCGTTTGTAGAAAAATATTTTGATAATGACTTAATGGTTTAGTGGTTATCCAATGAAAGAGGCGGGAGCAATCCCGCCTTTTTTAGTGCAAAATATAAAATTGGTATCAGTATCAGTTGAACAATAATTCCCGGCAGACAGGATACAAAATATCCGGTTGCCCAAGCAGACCAGGAGTAGCTTCCGCCTGCAAAGAAAAGTGCTTTCAAAATTCCTGCAACAATTCGCCCGGAAAGCATGGCTGCCAAAAGGGAAGAATACAGAGTATAGATGGTTTTGCCCAGATGCAGATACCTCATTATCAAACCGGACACCAGACCATAAATAGCCAATTCCACCATCATAAAGGGAAGATTTGCCATTGCCGGCATGGAGGTAATCAGGCTGGAAAGCAAAGGTCCCGTTAATCCGCATAAAAACCCATATTGCCAGCCACATACAATACCGCAAAGCAGTACAGGAATATGCATGGGAGAGAGCATAACACCTGCATTGGGGATTGCATGGAGTGCTATGGGGAGTACAATGCAGAGTGCGATGCACACGGAGGTAATGATAAGTTTTTTGAGAGTTATCTTTTTGTTCATAATTTATCCTTTAAAGTGAGAGATTTTTTATTTATATAGGTAATAATTGTAATTCATTTTATAGAAGAGGATTTTGTTTGTCAAGGAAATAAAAACATGATATTATGAAAGATAAGTTTACTATTTTAAGAAAGAATTTTGGTGGTGGTACCATGTGGGAGAAAACTACGGAGGAAACTTTAAGGTATCTTCAAGAATATATTGATAAAACGCAGGGAGAAATCCTGGTTATTGCCATTGATGGAAGAAGTGCTTCCGGGAAGACTACCCTTGCTAACTTATTGGGAAAGCAATTAGGTGCCAGAGTAGTGCATATGGATGATTTTTTTCTGCCAATGGAGCTTAGAACAAAGGAACGCTTGGAAATGCCGGGAGGAAATGTGCATTATGAGCGTTTGCAGGAAGAGGTATTGCCATTTATTCAAAAGGAACAAGCCTTTTCCTATGTGAGATTTGACTGTGGAACAATGGCACTTGGAGAGCATATTCATTTAGGTGCTGCGCCTATTACCATTGTGGAAGGTGCCTATAGCTGTCATCCTATATTGGGTGATTATATGGGATTAAAGATTTTTTTGGACATTGACAGCAAGAGTCAAATGGAGCGGATTATTGCACGGAATGGGGAGGAAAAGGCAAAGGAATTTCAAAACAGATGGATTCCCATGGAGGAAGCATATTTTGAGGCTTTTTCTATTCAAGAAAATGCGGATGTGGTTTTAAAAAGCTGATAGATTACAAAGGAGTAGAATATGATACTGGATACTTTTTATCCTGATAATGAGGTAAACTCTGCATATGAAATCAATTATGAAGAATTATATGAAAAAGGCATGAGAGGAATTATTTTTGATATTGATAATACCCTTGTTCCTCACGGAGCGCCTGCGGATGAGAGGGCGGTGGCTTTATTTAAGCGGTTGAAAGGGCTTGGCTTCCAAATTATGCTCTTATCCAATAATAAAGAGCCCCGAGTAAAAATGTTTAATGACAGTGTAAAGGTTTCCTATCTGCATAAGGCGGGGAAACCGGGAAAAGCCGGATATCTACAGGCAATGCAGAGGATGAACACGGTTAAAGAGAATACCATTTTTGTGGGCGACCAGCTTTTTACGGATGTATGGGGAGCAAAAAGAGTAGGAATTGAGACTTTTTTGGTAAAACCCATTCATCCTAAGGAAGAAATTCAGATTGTATTGAAGCGATACTTAGAAAGAATTGTACTCTATTTTTATCATAGGAAAAAGTCTGGAGGAAAATGATATGGCAATAGTGAATGGACATACAAGAACCTGTGGATTAATAGGGAATCCTGTGGAGCATACCATGTCCCCGGTGATTCATAATAATTTGGCAGATATGACAGGAAACAATCTGGTATATGTTCCTTTTCATGTGCCGGAGGGGTATGTAGGTGATGCGGTAAAAGGGGCTTATGCATTAAATTTATTGGGAATGAACGTAACTGTTCCTTATAAAAGTGATGTAATTCCCTTTTTGAAGGAAATTGACCCTTTGGCAGAGCAGATAGGGGCGGTAAATACTTTGGTGCGCACAGAAGGAGGCTACAAAGGCTATAATACGGATATGCCGGGGCTTTACCGTGCCATGTGTTCGGACGGTGTGAATCTGGTAGGAGAAAAGGTGTTGATTCTGGGAGCAGGCGGCGTGGCAAGAGCGGTTGCTATGCTGATGGCAAAGCAGGAGGTAGCACAAATTATTCTGTTAAACCGAACAGTAGAACGGGCATGGAAAATTGCAAAAGAGGTAAATGAAATTGCCGGCAAGGATTTGGTGTCAGTTTTGGCTTTGGAGGCTTATGATACCTTGCCGGCAGATGAAACATATTTGGTCATTCAAGCAACCAGCGTAGGGATGCATCCTAATGTAGAAGATGCTGTGATTGAGGAGGAAGCCTTTTATAAAAGAGTACATACCGGTTATGACTTGATATTTAATCCTCTGGAAACAAAGTTTATGAAGCTGGTAAAGAACTGTGGCGGAGAAGCATTTAATGGTTTAAAGATGCTGTTGTATCAAGGAGTAATTGCTTATGAACTGTGGACCGGCTGTGAAATCAGTGAAAATCAGGCAGCAGTGATTTTTGAAAAGATGCTGGATGGTATGCAGGGAAAATGAAAGCAAATAGAAGTAGATAATGACGAAGGATAAGTAAAATGAAATTATTGAAAAATCTTATTTTAATTGGTTTTATGGGAAGTGGAAAAACTTCCGTTGGTTTAAAGCTTTCTTATCGGTTGCAGACTCCTGTGGAGGATACGGATAAGTTGATTGAACAGAGAGAAGGTAGAACTATTAGTGAAATTTTTGCGAGAGAGGGTGAAGAATATTTCCGGGAGGCAGAAACAGCACTACTAAAAGAAATTAAGGAGCGAACCTACGCCAGAATTATATCGGTAGGAGGAGGTACGCCGGTGCGTCCCCAAAATCGTGAATTGTTGAAGCAGTGTGGTACTGTGGTATATTTGAGAGTGCGACCGGAAACGGTTTATGAACGATTGAAAAATGATACTACCAGACCTCTTTTGCAGTGTGAGGATCCCTTAAACAAAATCAAGACCTTGTTGGAGGCTCGTAAGGATGCCTATGAGGAGTGCGCGGACATTGTAATAGATGTGGATGAATGTAATACGGATCAGATAATAAACATTTTGGCAGACAGGCTTAATAGGTAATCGAGGGAGGAAATTAGAATGAAGCTGTTGGTAATTAACGGACCGAATTTAAACTTTTTAGGAATTAGAGAAAAAAGTGTCTATGGAAATCAGGATTATCAGTATCTTTTGGATATGATTGCAAAGAAGGCAGAGGAAACAGGTAATGAGATTACTGTTTTTCAGAGTAACCATGAGGGAGGGATTATTGACCGCATTCAGGAGGCGTATTTTGATGGTACGGAGGGGATTGTAATTAATCCCGGAGCATATACCCATTACAGCTATGCCATCCGGGATGCTCTTGCAAGTATTGTGGTTCCCAAGGTAGAGATTCATATTTCCGATATCACTAAGAGAGAGGAATTTCGTCGTGTTTCCGTGACAGCACCGGTTTGTGATAAGCAGATTTACGGGCAGGGGCTTGACGGATATTTGCAGGCAATCGATTTTATCCTTGGAAAAAGATGATTTTTTTGAAGATTTTTTTCAAAAAGAGTTGAAATATACTTGTTTTTATATTAAACTGTTAAAGAATTATAACGTGAAAATTTTAGGAGGAATATATTATGATTTCTGCAGGCGATTTCAGAAATGGTATTACTATTGAGTTAGATAACAACGTTTACCAGATTATTGAATTCCAGCATGTTAAGCCTGGAAAGGGCGCAGCTTTCGTTAGAACCAAGCTGAAAAATATCAAGAGTGGCGGTGTGGTAGAAAAAACCTTCAGACCTACCGAGAAATGCCCTCAGGCACGTATTGATAGAAAGGACATGCAGTATTTATATGAAGATGGAGATTTATACTACTTCATGGATACTGAGACCTATGATCAGATTGCTCTGAATGCAGAGACTGTAGGAGATGCTTTGAAGTTTGTGAAGGAGAACGAAATGTGTAAGGTTTGTTCCCACAATGGCAGTGTATTCTCTGTAGAGCCTCCTTTATTTGTAGAGCTTGAGATTACCGAGACAGAGCCCGGCTTTAAAGGTGATACCGCTACCGGTGCTACCAAGCCCGCTACTGTAGAGACTGGTGCAAACGTTGCAGTTCCTTTGTTCGTAGAGCAGGGAGACAAGATTAAGATTGATACCAGAACAGGTGAGTACCTGTCCAGAGTATAATCTGCAAATAGTTATCTGAAATAAAAAGCTTGTAAGACAATGATACCTTGGAAGAGTGTGTCATTGTCTTTTTTTCGCGAGTAGCGAGGAGAATGCCATGCTTGCATGAGCATTCGACGAGCACCGCGAAAGCCTGGAAAATGCGCGAAGCGTATTTTTCAGGTTTGCGGGAACCGCAAAAGACATCCCTACTTATGTACCATAGAACTGCATATGCCATGCTTGCATGCAGCTTCACAGCACTGTAGGGCTGCATGAAAAGATAACAGCAGTGCAGAAAGAAGGATATTTTTTATGGAAATGAAAGAATTTGCAATAAAGGTACAGAAGACAGTACAAGAGATTTTGGGGGCAAAATATGAGGTAAAACTACAGGAGGTGCAAAAGAATAACGGCGTATTTTTAACAGGGCTGGTTATTTTAAGAGAACGTCGGAATGTGTCACCTACGATTTATTTACAGGCTTTTTGGGAAGCCTATGAGGAGGGTGTCACTTTTGCAGAAGTAATATACCGTATTTTACAAATTTATAATGAAGATACTCCCAAGAGAAATGTAGACATGGCTTTTTTTAGAGAGTTTGAAAAAGTAAAGGACAGAATTTGTTATCGGCTGATTCATGCAAAAAAGAATGAGAGCTTATTGGAAAAGATTCCCCACATTCCGTTTCTGGATTTAGCCATTTGTTTTTATTATGCGTATGAAGGAAAAACATTGGGAAACGGCAGTATTCTGATTTATAATACTCATATGGAAATGTGGAAAACCAATTTGTCGGAATTGCTTTATTATGCTCAGAATAATACGCCAAGGCTATTTCCCTGGGAATGTAATTCCATGGAACTGGTGATTCGTAATCTGATGGAAGAACGTGGTGATTCGAAGAGTTTACGGATACTGGAAGAGGAGGAAGAAAAGCAATTATTTGATGACCTTCCCATGTATATTGTAAGTAACAGACAAAAACTTCACGGAGCCGCATGTATGATTTATCCGGCCGTGTTTGCTAAGCTTGCAGAGAATTTTCAAAGTAATTTTTATATTATACCCAGCTCCATACATGAAGTCATTCTTTTGACAGATAACGGTACGGAAAGCCCTTCCCGGCTACAGGAGATGATTCGGGAGGTGAATAAAACCCAGGTTGAACCTGAGGAAGTGTTGTCTGACAGTCTCTATTATTTCGATAGAAAAGAAAATAGGATAAAAATCGTCTAAAATTTCCAAAAAAAGCAGGTAGACACATAAGAAGTTTTGTGTTAATATATTCAAGGTGATGTAACAAAATTGTAATAATTTGCATCCGTAGTCTAATGGATAGAACGGAGGCCTCCGACGCCTTTAATGCAGGTTCGATTCCTGTCGGATGCATTTTACATCACCTTGATTATAGAAAGGATATTTTATGTGGAAAGAGAAAGTGCTTTCAGCACGTGATTTTATAGTACGAAATAGTAAGTTTGTATTTCCGTTTATTGTAATTGCAGTAGTTGCTATAACTGTTTGTGCAGCACTGAAGGCAGGAAATGCAAAGGGAGAGCTTCCGGAAGAAGAGAGTACGGTTGCAGTGGAGTCCAGTGAGCAAGTGGCTGAGCCTGTAAACACAGAGGTTCCTTTGGTAAAGAATGAAGATGCGGCAATTGCTGCATTAATCGAAACCTATTATAATGCAATGGCAGAGGGAGATGAAGAAACTCTTAGAGGTATCTGTGATGAGATTACAGATAAGGATATGCTTCGTTATGTAGAGACTGCCAAGTACACGAAAGCATATACCACATTGGAGGTATATACCAAGCCGGGTCTGGAAAGTGGCACCACAATAGCATATGTATACTATAAGGCTGTGTTTGAGGGCTATGAGGATGAATTCCCCGGATATCAGGCGCATTATATCTGTACTAATGACCAGGGAGAGCTTTATTTTAAGCGTGGCGAAAATAAGGAAGAAGTAAACGAATATGTTAAGAGAGTAAGCTCTCAGAATGATGTGGTGGAATTTAATAATCGCATTAATGTAGAGTATAATGAGTTGATTGAGCAGAAACCGGAGCTTTTGGTATATTTGCAGCAGCTTGACTCCCAGGTAAGCACTGCGGTAGGTGAGGGCTTGGCAAATCTTGCGCAGCAGGCTGAAAGTGAACAACAGACTGAAGGAACTGAAAATACTCAGCAGGGTACCGGAGAAAGTCAGACAGAAGGTTCTACCGGAAATGTGACTCAGTTTGCTACAGCCACCACAACAGTAAATGTTCGTAGTTCAGATAGCGAGCAGGCGGATAAGCTTGGTAAGGTTGCCGGCGGCGAGAAGATACAAGTGCTGGAGCAGCGCTTAAATGGCTGGTCAAAGGTTTTGTATGAAAGCAAAGAGGGCTTTATTAAGTCCGAGTATTTACAGGTTGGCGAGAGTACAGAAAGTGCAGAAGGAGTAGCATCCAGCGGTAAGGTAACTGCTACCACCAATATAAATGTACGTGCAAAAGCAAGTGAAACTGCTGAAAAGATTGGTACTTTATTGGGTGGTGATTCTGCGGAATTGATTTCTACCGAAAATGGCTGGTGTAAAATTAAGTTTAACGGTCAGATTGCCTATGTAAAGGCTGAATATGTACAATAAAGATAACTTGTTTGGTATTTATGAATGATACATGTTTGAATTGGATATAGTAAAATATAGAAAAGTGTGTAGGGAAAAGCTTTCTGCTTAATGATAGGCAGAAAGCTTTTTTAGTGTGTTAAAGGAAGGAGTAGAAAATGAAATCACAGGATATTGCAGTTTATAGGGAGATTCAAAGAAATACGGAAATGGCGATGAAGGCAATCGATACGATTTCTGATAAGGTATATGATGACCAATTGGCTATGCAGATTGCAAGACAATCTATTAAATACTCAGAAATTCATAATCAGGCAATGAAGCAGTTGGTAGCAGCAAAGGCGGATACCTATCGAAGTAATTACCTTTCAGACATGATGTTAAAAGCGGGCATTCATTATAATACTTTCTTAAATACCAGTACGGGACATATTGCAGAAATAATGGTAAAGGGAAGTAATATGGGAGTCCTTGAGATGGAGAAAATATTGAATCATAATGAACAGGCAGGACAGAGATCTGTTGATTTGGCAAGAGAACTGATTGAATTTGAAGAAAAAAACGTGGAGAGACTGATAAAATTTCTTTAAATCTGATTGAAGATTGTATACACGTATAATTTATTGTGCAATTTGTATAAAAATAATTCAAAAACTTTTATAATTTAGTGGGATAAAGTATGTTGTGAAAAATTGGAAAAGGCATTATAATAGACCATGGATGAGGGATTGTATACCATTATCCAATTATAATTTGCATAGACTCAAAATGAAGGAGGACATGAAGATGTCATACGTTGATGAAGTATTTGAGATGGTCGTAGCAAAAAATCCCGCTCAGCCGGAGTTCCATCAGGCAGTGAAAGAAGTTTTGGAATCTCTTCGAGTAGTAATCGAGGCAAATGAGGAAGCATATCGTAGAGATGCTTTGCTGGAAAGATTAGTAAATCCTGAGAGACAGATTATGTTCCGTGTTCCCTGGGTGGATGATAAGGGACAGGTTCAGGTAAATACCGGATATCGTGTACAGTATAATTCTGCTATCGGACCTTACAAGGGAGGTTTGAGATTACATCCTTCCGTAAACCTTGGTATTATCAAATTCCTGGGCTTTGAGCAGATTTTCAAAAACTCATTAACCGGTCTTCCTATCGGCGGTGGTAAAGGTGGTTCTGACTTTGATCCTAAGGGCAAATCAGACAGAGAGGTTATGGCGTTCTGCCAGAGCTTTATCACTGAGCTTTACAAATATATTGGCGCAGATACCGATGTTCCTGCAGGTGATATCGGTACCGGTGCAAGAGAAATCGGTTATATGTATGGACAGTACAAGAGACTGACCGGATTATATGAAGGTGTTCTGACCGGTAAGGGACTTTCCTATGGTGGTTCCCTGGCAAGAACTCAGGCAACAGGCTATGGTCTGTTATACTTAACTGCAGAAATGTTAAAATGCAACAATAATACAATTGAGGGCAAGACCATTGCTGTATCCGGTTCCGGTAATGTAGCAATCTATGCGATTGAGAAGGCACAGCAGCTTGGCGGTAAGCCTGTAACCTGTTCCGATTCTACCGGATGGATTTATGATCCCGAAGGAATCGATGTAGCACTTTTGAAGGAAGTAAAGGAAGTGAAGCGTGCAAGATTAACTGAGTATGCAGCTGCAAGACCCAGTGCACAGTATCATGACAAGGCAACCGAGGGAACCAATCAGTGGTCTGTAAAGGTTGATATTGCTCTTCCTTGTGCAACTCAGAACGAATTAAATCTGGATGATGCGAAGGCTCTTGTTGCAAACGGTGTAATGGCTGTTGCAGAGGGTGCTAACATGCCTACTACCATGGAAGCTACCGAGTACTTCCAGGCAAACGGCGTAATGTTCTGCCCCGGTAAGGCTGCAAATGCAGGTGGTGTTGCTACTTCCGCTCTGGAAATGAGCCAGAACAGTGAAAGACTTTCCTGGACCTTTGAAGAGGTTGATGCTAAGCTCCAGACCATTATGGTTAATATCTTCCACAATCTGGATGCTGCTGCAAAGAAGTATGGTATGGAAGGCAACTATGTTGCAGGTGCTAATATTGCAGGCTTCTTGAAGGTGGCTGAGGCTATGACTGCACAGGGTATTGTGTAAGGTAAAAAGTTACAAAATGGCAATATAAAAATTGTATATATTGAATGAAAAAAGTGCTTCGTAAAGAGATTTACGGAGCATTTTTTGCGTGAAAACGGGTATAATAAATATTGTTGACAATTAACGGTTGAGCGGTAATAATATATAATATAAGAAGGGAAATCCTCTGCTCCTGCAAGGACAGTCGCATTTTACTTCGCAAAACAAGGAGGATTAGATTATGAATATAAAGGTATATTTGAAAAAACAAAAAATTTCCGTAAGAGAAATGTCAGTAATTACTTCTATTCCGTATTCTACCTTGAATGATATTGTAAATAATAAAGTAAATTTAGAAAAGTGTCAGTATAAAACTTTAAGGAAAATTGCTGTTTTTCTAAAGGTAAGTATAGAAGATTTAGTATATGAGAAGGAAGATTTTCAAACATTTCGCAATAAGATACATCATGATTTAAAGAATAATGGAGAAATTGAAACATTATTATATATTTTAGAAAATCGTAGAATTGATTATTATATGCTTCATGAAGATTTATTGAAAGCAATGTATTTGATTAGTCTATTGGATTATTTGTCCCTTAAAAATCAAGTGCCGCTATGTCAGGAATATGCGCATATTAGAAAGATGTCTTTAAAAGAACCATATTATGTAGGCGATAGACTGAATAATCAGAAATGTAAAAACTATATTCAGGAGTTTGTAAAACATAATATATATGAAGGAGATTTATATGACGCAGTTTAGTAGTGATAAAACCTTAATTACAAAAGAAAATGCGTATCCAATTTTAAAAGCATTTGCAAAAGAATATAAGAAACAGAACGGAACCAGTGTACCGGTAGAATTGGTAATTGTAGGTGGTGGTAGTATTCTTTTAAATTATGGTTTTAGAGAGGCTACACAGGACTTTGATATTATGGTGCAATCTTTGGGACTAATTAAAAATGTTTCCTATAGAATTGCAGATTTATATAATTTACCGGATAATTGGCTGAATACAGAATTTATGCGTACAGCATCTTACTCTGACAAGTTACGAGAAGTTTCAAAACATTTTTGTTCTTTTAATAATGGAAGTTTGGAATTCAGAACTGTGAATGGAGAATATTTGATTGCAATGAAGATGGTTTCGGCAAGAGAATATAGAAATGATATATCAGATGTAGTTGGAATTCTTATATATATGAAAAATGAATCGGAAGATTTTTCCATGGACAGGATAGAGCATGCAATAGATTTTTTATATGGGAAACGAGAGAATGTTATAAAAGAAGAGGTTTACGATAAAGTAAAAGAGTATACAAAATGGTCAGTTCCAGAGTTAAAGAAAGAATATGATATATTGACACAAAGGGAGAAGCAGACAAAGCAAGAGTTGATTGATGTAAATGAAAAATATCAGGGAGTCGTAAAAGAAGAAAGGATTGATAAGGTTATTGCGGGACTTAGGAGAAGGAGAGGAAGATAAGGAAGTTAGTAGGGGCGTATATTTTGTCTTGAAAATAAGTTTTAATTTATAAGGAGTGAATGAAAAATGAAAAAATCAAAAGATACGATTTATAGGTATTTGGGGAAGTGCAGTACTATTAGCTTTTAGTGAAGTTTTAAATTATATTCACGAGAAAAAGAAATTACAATTTAGAATATTGGAATTATATCAAAAATGGGATGGGGAAATAAAATATAAAGATGAAGTTATAGCAGATAATATTATATAAGTGGCTTATTTACAGCAACCTTATGCAGAAGCTATGACAGCACAGGGAATTGTATAAGGAAATTAATATATTGTAATATATAAAATGTCGGCTTTAACTCGAAAGGTTTAAGTCGGCATTTTTTACGATTCACACAACAGACTATTGAAATGAAGTGAATTTGCCGATATATCCAATAAGTATGTATGGGTAATACATAGATAAAATGAAACGGATTTCAAATATACAATTCAAGGAGGAGCGATTATGGTTACAACACATGGTATAACATCAGCAGCTGGTTATTATGAGAATACGGTTCAGCAGAAAAAGGACAGTACAGTTAAGGCAAAAAATAATACAGCTTTCGAGCAGGCAATAAAGTCCAGCGAGGATAAATTGTCGAGCAAGGCTAAAAATTACTTGGATAATCTCAGGAAAACTTATGGAGATTATGATTTTATTATTGCAGATGCCGGAGATGACAGAAGGGCGTTGCTTGATAAGAGTGATAAGGAATTCTCTGTTATTTTTTCAAGCGCTGAGTTAGAGAGAATGGCTACGGATGAAAAATATGCAAGTGAAAAGATGCGTCGAGTTAATACAATAGTGGATATGACAGACAGAATCTGTAAGCAGTTCGGATATGAAAGAGCATGGGGAAAGGGCAGCGAGAATGATACAATCATAAATAAGCTGGCTGTCTCTATCAATGATGATGGCAGTATGTCAATTTTTGCAGAATTAGAAAAGATGTCCGAAAAGCATAAAGATTACATAGAGAAAATTCGGGAAAAACGAGCTGAAGAGAAGAAAACATCAGAGAAATTAGAAGAAAAGAAGGTAAATCCTTATAAGAAGGACGAGGCATCTTCTGTAAAGAAAGTAGTTGTAGAGGCTTCATCAGAGGAAGAATTGATAGAAAAAATGAAAAATGTGAATTGGAATAAAGTGTCCGGTGAAAAAGTTGGAGCCAAATTCGATTTTTCTGTATAAAGAGTTGGTTATGGAAAATGGGAGCTGATTATATTATCTCAGAGGAAGAATTGTGTGTTTTACAAATTCAGTTTTACGAAGTGCATAGATGGAAAAGCTTGTAGCCGGCTGGAGAAATCCAGTCGGTTTTTTCAATTATAATAGATGTGTTATAATTTGTGGAAAAAATATGTAATATAATGCAAAAAAAGTTGTCATATAAGGTGAAGGAATCTTAAATTCGCGAGTAAGGATGGGAGTGGGGTTATGACAGATGAAAAAATAATAGAATTATATTTTGTAAGAAACGAGGTGGCAATAGAGGAAACGGATAGAAAGTATGGTGCGTATTGCTTTCAGATATCTAACAATATTTGAATTGTCGAGAAGACTCTGAAGAATGTGTAAATGATACTTGGTTAAAAACATGGGATTCAATACCGCCCACTAAACCGCAATGCTTTAGATTTTTTCTGGCTAGAATTGTTCGCAATTTGTCTTTTAACAAATATAAGGCAAAATACACTGATAAGAGAGGTAACGGAGAAATTGCTTTGATTTTAGATGAGTTAGAAGAATGTATAGCTGGAAAAAATGATGTTGAAGATTTTTACATGACAAAAGAATTACAAAGTACATTAGATATGTTTGTATGTTCGCTACCTGAAAGAGAATGTAATGTTTTTGTCAGAAGATATTTCTATTCGGATTCAATTAAGGATATTTCTAAAAGGTATGACCTGTCGGAGAATAATGTAAGAGTAATGCTAAATAGGACAAGAAACAAGTTAAAGGTCAGGTTAGAAAAGGAGGGATATTTTGTATGAAAAAAGAAGATTTGTATGAAGGTTTTGAGGCATTAAATGATGATATATTAAGAAGAAGCGAAAATGAAGAAGGTGCTATGAAGAAGAGAAATATCTCGCAAAATATTGAAAATGGGTAGTTTATCCGCCTGTTTTGTTGTGGCATTGGGAATAGGAGTGTTTTTTATAGGTGGCAACAAAACTCCTGAGGCAGAGAACAATACCGGAGAGGAAAGCAATATTGTTGCTTCTACTAATGTTGATGTAGCACCTATGGTATATGTAAATGACACGCTATATAAAAAATCTTTGGAAGAAGTTTATTATGAGGAATTATTAGAGGAATTTGTTTTTGTAGGAAAGATTGAAAGTGACATTACAAGTAGCCAGACTTCTACTGATGGAGTTCCGAAAGAAAATTTGCAGGCAAACACACCTATTGTTGGTTCAGAAGTGTATCAGTACGGGGATAATGTTGTAATTAAGATCAATGAAATATATTGGTTATATGAAGTTGAAGGTGTTGCAAATAATTCAGCGGATTGGAATAGTCTTTCAGAAGAAGAAAAAATGCAATTAGATCCAACCTATAATTTAAATTAAATAAGAGGTAAATATAGTATAAAAATGTGCAGAGCCGATGGGTTAATTCCTTTCGGCTCATATTTATTTCACAACATAAAAGCAACGGTTCGCAACATCTTAGTATCGAAACAGGGTACAAGTTCCGATATAATATACGCGAAAAGAGAATCAAGCGACAGCGAAGCTGGAATTTGATTCTCTACGCGAGAACGAGCAAACGGTCTGCGAAGCAGACAATAAAGTGCATTAGCACAAGTTTGCGAGTATAAGAATTGCAAAGGAAGTGAGTTTGTGCGAATAGCGATATGCGATGATGAAAAGAATATTCGGGAGTTAATGGGGAATAAGGTTGCGAAGCAGTACCCGGAAGCAGACATTGTTTTCTTTTCGTCCGGAGAAGAACTGCTTTTATCAGATAAGCGCATAGATATTCTGTTTTTGGATATTCAGATGTCCGGTAGAAACGGAATGGAAACAGCCAGAGAACTTCGTAAGAAGGACAAAAGAGTGATACTTATTTTTGTGACTGCTGTGGAGGAATATGTATTTCAGGCGTTTGATGTAGGTGCATTTAACTATATAGTGAAGCCGATTGATGATACGAAGTTTGTTGATGTACTTTGCAGAGCAGTTGATGAATGGCATTCAAAGGATACGAATGTGAGGG